>NZ_JAZHFU010000018.1:0-62423 GCF_036541465.1 Bacillus sp. CFBP9009
ACGGCAGTTAAGCTCTTCAGCGCCGATGGTAGTTGGGGGTTTCCCCCTGTGAGAGTAGGACGCCGCCAAGCCATTTAAAAAGATCAGCCATCCGGCTGGTCTTTTTTGATGTTCGTAATTAAAAAGTTTTTTATTTCAGGGACAGCATGGGCTGGCCTTATTTTTGGTGGCTGGGGTTTAGGCAGAATTTAAGTTGTGAAACCTTAAGGAGAAGATAAAATAGCAGGTTTTGCATTTATCTTTTTAGGGTATTAATGTAAGATATTTCAACTTTAATGTTCAATGGGGTATGTAACTACATATAATTTGGAGAAAATGGATATTACAGAAAGAAAGTGCGTTTAAGTTGCAAAATGCATTATTCCTTGTATAATAATAGTCAAATATAGTCAAAGTCAGAATGGAGGAGGCTGAGTGAGAAACATATCTGATGTTATCGAAACTTATTTGAAGCAAGTACTTGAAATAAGTCAAAAAGATATCTTGGAGATTAAAAGAAGTGAAATAGCAGATAAATTTCAGTGTGTTCCTTCTCAAATCAATTACGTAATCAATACCAGGTTTACCATCGAGAGAGGTTATGTTGTAGAGAGTAAGCGTGGAGGCGGCGGTTATATACGCATCATGAAGGTGGAATCACAGGATTCCGTGCAACTTATCAACCAATTATTATCGCTTATTGGTTCCAGGGTAACTCAATCGATGGCTGAAGGAGTAATTTCACGGCTGATGAATGAAGACGTCATTAATGAAAGAGAAGCAAAGATTATGATGAGCGTCATAGATAGATCGGTGATTTATATCGACCTACCTGACCGCGATGAACTTAGGGCAAGAATTTTAACTGCGATGCTTACGACTTTAAAATATAAATGAAACTGGCAGAGGTGATGAACGTTGATTTGCCAAGAATGTCATCAAAGGCCTGCTACCCTGCACTTCACCAAAATCATCAATGGAAAAAAGACTGAAGTCATGATTTGTGAGAAATGTGCTCAGGAAAAAGGCGAAATATTCATGGATGCAGGTGGACCTGGTTTTTCAATAAATAATTTATTAGCAGGATTGTTGAATATGGAGTCGAATATTCAACAGACGAAGGCAAATGCATTTCCTAAAACGGAAGAGAGGCGTTGCCCGCATTGTCATCGTTCTTATAAAGAATTTGTCCATATTGGTAAGTTTGGCTGTGCCGAATGTTATAAAACGTTCAATGAACAGTTAAATCCCATTTTAAAGAGGGTTCATAGCGGCAATACAGCACATATAGGGAAAATTCCAAAAAGGATCGGTGGCACCATCTATCTTCGAAAGCAAATTTCAGATTTGAAAGAAGTTTTAAAGGCCCACATTGATCAAGAGGAATTCGAGAAAGCGGCAGAGGTAAGAGATAAGGTACGTTCCCTTGAAAAAAGGTTTGAAGCCCAAGAGGGGGGCGAGGAATTATGAGCTTGGAAAAGTTTGTAGAAAATGCTTTGAGTTCCTGGATGAGTGCCGAAGGGCCGGAAATCGATATTGTATTGAGTTCGCGGATTCGGCTGGCCAGGAATTTCAAAGACTTTACCTTCCCAACCTCCTTTTCTAACGAAGAAGCTAAAAAAATCATTGAATTGGTCAAAAAAAGAATTGAAGAGGAAGTGACTCCAGAGATTGGGAAACTGGAACTTTTAGAGATTGACCAATTGCAGCCACTGGAAAAGCGCGTTCTCGTTGAAAAACATTTAATCAGTCCTCATTTAGTTGAAGATTCAGCGAAAAGCGCATGTCTCCTTTCGGAAAATGAAGAAATAAGTATCATGATAAATGAAGAGGATCATCTCCGTATTCAATGTTTAATGTCGGGATTGCAGCTGAAGGAAACCTTAAAGATTGCAAATGTTCTTGACGATTGGATTGAAGAATCCATAGACTATGCATATGATGAAGAAAGAGGATACCTAACTAGTTGTCCGACTAATGTGGGAACAGGATTAAGGGCTTCAGTCATGATGCATCTTCCCGGCCTGGTCCTTACACAGCAGATGAATAATATCATACCGGCTATCAACCAATTGGGGTTGGTGGTTCGAGGGATTTATGGAGAGGGCAGTCAAGCGTTAGGGAATATTTTTCAAATCTCCAATCAAATTACTCTTGGAAAGTCGGAAAGGGATATCGTTGAAGATCTAACAAGTGTAGTGCAACAAATCATAGCCCAGGAACGGTCAGCGAGGGATGCATTAGCGAGGACTTCCCACATACAATTAGAAGATAGAATTTTCCGTTCATATGGGATTTTGTCCAATGCTCGAATCATCGAGACCAAGGAAGCAGCTACCTGTATCTCCGATGTTAGGTTAGGGATAGATCTTGGGTATATAAAAAATATTTCCAAAAGCATTCTAAATGAGTTGATGATTTTGACGCAGTCAGGATTTTTACAAAAGTACGCAGGCGGCCCTTTAAGACCCCATGAAAGGGATATTCGTAGAGCAGCACTTATCCGGGAACGCTTGAATTTCACGGAATCTTCCTCCTCATAGAGGTCATTGACCTCTTTAGGGAGTATCAAATTTCATGTAATAGATATGGAGCAAGAATAAGCTTCTGCCATTACTTAGAGAATTGCCAGCAACTTTATTCAAAACGAAAATTCTTAAGGAGGAATTCCCTATGATGTTTGGTCGTTTTACTGAAAGAGCCCAGAAAGTATTAGCATTAGCCCAAGAAGAGGCAATCCGTTTAGGTCATAATAATATTGGCACGGAACATATTTTACTGGGTCTTGTCCGAGAAGGTGATGGTATTGCAGCCAAAGCGTTATATGCTCTTGGGTTGGGTCCGGATAAGATTCAGAAAGAAGTGGAAAATTTAATTGGCCGTGGACAGGATACGGCTCAAACGATACATTATACTCCGAGAGCCAAGAAAGTCATTGAACTTTCCATGGATGAGGCAAGAAAATTAGGTCACTCATATGTTGGGACAGAGCATGTTCTTCTAGGTCTTATACGAGAAGGGGAAGGTGTAGCTGCCCGCGTATTGAATAATCTTGGTGTAAGTTTAAATAAAGCCAGACAACAAGTATTACAGCTTTTGGGCAGCAATGAATCAGGTGGTCATCAAGGTTCTGCCGCTTCAAATGCGAGCACACCGACACTGGATGGCCTAGCCCGTGATTTAACGGCGATTGCCAGGGAAGGAAGCTTGGATCCCGTTATCGGAAGAAGTAAGGAAATACAGCGTGTCATTGAGGTATTAAGCCGCCGTACAAAAAATAACCCAGTATTGATCGGTGAACCTGGGGTAGGTAAAACAGCCATTGCTGAAGGGCTTGCCCAACAGATCATCAATAATGAGGTACCTGAAATTTTACGCGATAAACGCGTAATGACACTTGATATGGGTACTGTTGTGGCTGGTACTAAATACCGTGGTGAATTTGAGGACCGGTTGAAGAAAGTTATGGATGAAATACGTCAGGCGGGTAATATCATCCTATTCATCGATGAATTGCATACTTTGATTGGTGCAGGTGGTGCAGAAGGTGCCATTGATGCCTCCAATATCCTAAAACCATCATTGGCCCGTGGTGAATTACAATGTATCGGTGCTACAACATTGGATGAATACCGTAAGTATATTGAAAAGGATGCTGCGCTTGAACGTCGTTTCCAGCCAATCCAAGTCGATGAGCCGACTATTTTGGAATCCATCCAAATTCTCAAGGGGCTGCGTGACCGTTATGAGGCACATCACCGCGTATCGATTACTGACGAAGCGATTGATGCCGCAGTCAAATTATCCGACCGTTATATTTCCGATCGTTTTTTACCGGATAAAGCAATTGACTTGATTGATGAAGCTGGCTCCAAGGTTAGACTGCGCTCATACACAACGCCACCTAACTTAAAGGAACTTGAAGTGAAGCTAGATGATGTTCGCAAGGAAAAGGATGCTTCCGTTCAGAGTCAGGAATTTGAAAAAGCTGCTTCGCTTCGCGATACGGAACAACGCTTAAGAGAACAATTGGAAGAAACGAAAAAAACTTGGAAAGAAAAACAAGGGCAGGAGAACAGTGAAGTCACTGTGGATGACATTGCACATGTCGTATCCAGCTGGACGGGAGTGCCGGTCACTAAATTGGCGCAAACAGAGTCAGATAAATTGCTTAATATGGAGTCAATCCTCCATGATCGTGTAATTGGGCAGGAAGAGGCCGTGATTGCGGTTTCTAAAGCAGTACGACGTGCCAGGGCAGGTTTGAAAGATCCTAAACGTCCAATTGGTTCATTCATTTTCTTGGGACCTACAGGGGTCGGTAAAACCGAACTAGCCCGTGCTTTGGCTGAATCCATTTTTGGTGATGAAGATGCCATGATTCGCATCGATATGTCCGAATATATGGAGAAACATTCGACTTCACGTCTTGTTGGATCCCCTCCAGGATATGTTGGATACGAAGAAGGCGGTCAGTTAACGGAAAAAGTGCGGAGGAAACCATACTCCGTCGTTCTGCTTGATGAAATAGAAAAGGCGCATCCGGATGTCTTCAATATCCTTCTTCAAGTATTGGAAGACGGAAGACTGACAGATTCCAAGGGGCGTACTGTCGATTTCAGGAATACCATTCTGATCATGACATCGAATGTAGGTGCGTCGGCCTTGAAAATCGATAAGTATGTCGGCTTTAACATCCAGGATACTGGCCAGGACTATAAAAATATGAAAGGGAAAGTGATGGAAGAACTCAAACGTGCATTCCGTCCGGAATTCCTGAATCGTATTGATGAAACCATCGTGTTCCACTCATTAGAGAAGGATCATTTGAAACAAATCGTTACATTAATGTCAAATCAGCTTACTACCCGTTTGAAAGAACAGGAGATATACTTGGAGCTGACAGATGCGGCTAGAGAAAAAATTGCTACGGAAGGTTTTGATCCGGAATATGGGGCAAGGCCAATCCGCAGGGCGCTTCAGAAGCATGTAGAAGATTATCTATCCGAAGAGTTGCTTAAGGGCAACGTGAAAAAAGGGCAAACGGTCGTAATGGATGTCGTGAATAATGAGTTTGCAATCCGGCAAGGCGAGCCTGTTAATGTAAGTGAATAACCTGATCCTAAACTTCGAGGTACACGCAGATTCTTTTGCAGTGTACCTCTGTTTTTTATCTATAGGCAGATATGAGTATAAACGGGACAAGCAAAGTGAATATTTTTTTAAAAAAACTTAGCCTTAAGAAGTTTTAAATAAAACAGAGATATAATATCCTTAATATAGATATTTTTTCCAAAGGAAGAGGAGTAATTTATGGCTGTAAAAAAGAAAACAAAATTTATGTGTCAGTCTTGTGGATATGAGTCCGCGAAATGGATGGGGAAATGCCCAGGCTGCGGTGAATGGAACAAAATGGTCGAGGAAACCGAAATCGTTAAACCTGCTAGAAAGGGCGCTTTTACCCATTCAGAGGTTAGAGGTTCCGGGGAACGGGAGAAGGCAGCACCCATAACGACCATTCAATCAGAAAAAGAACCACGGATTAAGACGGATTTAATGGAATTGAATCGTGCTCTTGGGGGCGGGATCGTACAGGGGTCACTTGTATTGATCGGAGGGGACCCGGGTATCGGTAAGTCCACCCTGCTTTTACAGGTATCATCACAATTGGCGCATAAACAGAAAAAAGTGCTATATATATCAGGTGAAGAATCAGTCAAGCAGACCAAATTGAGAGCGGACCGGCTTGGGACCATGTCGGAACATCTATTCGTTTATGCTGAAACCGATATGGACTATATCCAACAGGCCATTACAGAGGTAAAACCGGATTTGGTCATTATTGACTCCATTCAAACGGTATATCATTCGGAGGTTACATCTGCCCCGGGAAGCGTTTCACAAGTGAGGGAATGCACAGCCTCACTCATGCGCATAGCTAAAACGAACGGGATCGCGATTTTTATCGTCGGTCACGTTACAAAGGAAGGGGCCATTGCGGGGCCGCGGCTGCTTGAGCACATGGTTGACACCGTTTTATATTTTGAAGGAGAAAGACACCATACATATCGAATTATACGCGCGGTCAAAAATCGCTTTGGTTCGACGAATGAGATGGGTATTTTTGAAATGAAAGAACATGGATTGGAAGAGGTTGCGAATCCATCGGAAATTTTCCTTGAAGAACGGTCGCAAGGAGCTTCGGGTTCCACGGTCGTCGCATCCATGGAGGGCACAAGGCCGGTGCTTGTCGAAATTCAAGCATTGATTTCACCTACGAGTTTTGGAAACCCAAGGCGAATGGCCACGGGAATTGACCACAATCGAGTTTCGCTTTTAATGGCTGTTCTGGAAAAGAGAGTGGGCTTGCTGCTCCAAAACCAGGATGCGTATTTAAAGGTTGCTGGTGGGGTCAAGCTTGATGAACCGGCAATTGACCTCGCTGTCGCAATAAGCATTGCATCAAGCTTCCGTGATAAACCAACAAACCCTGCCGATTGCATCATTGGTGAAGTGGGGCTGACTGGGGAAGTTAGAAGGGTGTCACGGATAGAACAAAGGGTGCAGGAAGCAGCGAAGTTAGGGTTTGAGCGGGTTATCATACCGGCTAATAATATAGGGGGATGGACCGCCCCGAAAGGTATTAAGATCGTTGGTGTTTCATCGGTTTCGGAGGCTCTTAAACAAACGTTAGGGGGTTAAGTATGACAGATAAAAAAGGGTATGAGAAAACAAAATTGGAAATTCTGCAAATTGTAGCACCGGGTACCCCGCTTCGGGAGGGCATTGAAAATGTCCTGAGGGCAAATACAGGTGGTTTGATAGTGGTCGGATATAACGAGAAGGTGCGAACGATCGTGGATGGCGGCTTCGAAATCAACTGCAACTGTACCCCCAGCACATTATATGAGTTGGCGAAGATGGACGGGGCCATCATTTTAAATGAAACGGCCGATAAGATCATTTTTGCAAATGCCCAATTAGTGCCGGATAATAGCACACCTTCCACTGAAACGGGAATGCGGCATAGGACAGCGGAACGTGTGGCAAGGGAGACCAAGTCGTTGGTCATCGCAATCTCACAACGCCGGAATGTCATCACTTTATATCAGGGCAATTTCCGGTATGCCCTTAAAGATATAGGTGTCATACTCGCTAAGGCTAATTTGGCCATCCAGACCCTGGAAAAATACAAGGTGGTCCTGCAGCAGAGCATATCGGTTTTAGGAGCGCTCGAGTTTGAGGAAATCGTGACCTATGCCGACCTTTTGCAGGTATTTCACCGTTATGTAATGGTGCTCAGAATCAAGGCCGAGCTACTAACGTACCTTAATGAGCTTGGTACGGAAGGAAGATTGATCCGTTTGCAAATGAATGAAATCCTGGCGGATATTGAAACGGAAGGAAAATGGCTTATCAAGGATTATACCTCCAGTAATGATGAAAATCCCGAGGAAATCATTTTTAGGCTTCAAGAGTTGGCCATGCAGGAAAAACTGGATGAAAGCATTCTTCTGAAGGTGCTGGGCTATCATGGATACATACATCTTGATGAGTCAGTACATCCCCGTGGTTACCGTATTCTTCATAAAATCCCACGCCTGCCGGGTTTGATCATCGAAAATTTAGTGAAACAGTTCGGAAGCTTTAGTGAAGTCAATAAAGCTACGGTTGAAAACCTTGACGATGTGGAGGGTATAGGCGAAGTCCGCGCCAATAAAATCAAAGAAGGACTCCGCATTTTAAAAAATCAGCTGGTCACAAATAGAAGGATGTAAGGAGCAGCTGGCCTTTTAACATTCACCTGAACCAGCTTGAAATTGATTGGTGTTTATTTTTGACACTCAAAACTCAGGGTGCTAGGCTAATATTACGAAAAAGAGAAGAAGTCGTATTTGTAAATCCACTAATTCCTTAAGTGAATTTAACGTATATAATGAAAACGAATTTTCGAAGGTTTCATTTTATTTTATTGGTCAATAATGAGTAGAGGGAGGTGAAAGGGATGTTAAAACGCATTATACAAGCATGCTTCTTAATAGTCGGCGGAACACTTGGTATGTTACTAATTCCTGAATTATTAATTGTTTTACATGCAGACGATATTGCTTTATTAAACAATCCTTATGTAAGTGTACTGTTGGGTGCCATTATCTTTTATCTTATAACTTTTTGGGCAGTAGATCATGTGATCTATTTTATGAAGTGGCTGGAGGAACAGCTTGTTAAGATACCGATTACGGATATAATCTTTGGCAGCGTCGGCCTTTTAGTGGGACTGCTTGCGGCGTTCTTGGTTGGCTCCGCCTTCAGTGCCATCAAGGTTCCTATTTTAAATACAGTGGTACCTATCATCCTTACGCTTTTATTTGGTTATCTTGGTTTTCAGGTGGGCTTTAAAAAACGTGATGAGCTATTGAGTTTATTCATGAAAAGCAATAAGAAAAAGAATACTGATGGTGAAGCAAGCGAAGAGGATGAAGAGGGGTATAGCAAGCGGCTGAAGATTCTCGATACTAGTGTCATCATTGATGGTAGAATTGCGGATATCTGTCAGACGGGCTTTCTGGAGGGTACCATAGTCATTCCTCAATTCGTATTAAACGAACTGCAGCACATTGCCGATTCTTCTGATGCATTGAAAAGGAATCGCGGAAGACGCGGTTTGGATATCTTGAATCGGATTCAAAAAGACCTACCGATTAAAGTGGAGATGTACGAGGGGGATTTTGAAGACATCCAGGAAGTGGACAGTAAACTAGTGAAGCTTGCCAAAATATCGGGCGGAATGGTCGTTACCAATGATTTCAATTTAAACAAAGTATGCGAGTTTCAAAATGTGGCGGTCCTTAATATCAATGACCTGGCCAATGCCGTTAAACCTGTTGTACTTCCCGGGGAAGAGATGAATGTTCAAGTCATCAAGGACGGGAAAGAGCAGAACCAAGGCATCGCTTATTTGGACGATGGCACCATGATCGTAGTCGAGGGTGGCCGTGACCATATCGGGAAACGGATCGATGTACTTGTCACAAGTGTATTGCAAACCTCTGCAGGCCGGATGATATTCGCTAAGCCGAAACTATTAGAAAAAGCATTATAAAGAAGAGTAGGAGAAACCGTTATGTTTTATGAAGTAGTGATACCTGCAGCTGGACAAGGCAAAAGAATGAAGGCGGGCAAGAATAAACTTTTTATTGAACTATCGGGTATCCCGATCATTGTTTATACACTGCGTGTCTTCGAAGAAGATCCTGACTGTCGGGGGATTATCCTTTCGATAAACCCGGCAGAAAAGGATTATTTCAATCAATTGATAGCAGCGTATGGGCTTAAAAAGGTCAAGAAACTGGTCATGGGTGGCAAGGAGCGCCAACAAAGCGTGTATAATGGACTGCAACATGCAGAAGAAGACATCATCCTGGTCCATGACGGTGCCCGCCCTTTTATCAATCTTGGGCAAATCAGTGAATTGACTACTGCCGCCTCCCTGCATGGAGGTGCCGTAATTGCAGTGCCCGTTAAGGATACGATTAAAAAAGCGGCAAACAAAGAGGTAGTGGAAACAGTGGAACGATCAAGCTTGTGGGCGGTGCAAACTCCACAAGCTTTTCGTGTATCCATATTAAAAAGTGCGTATGAACAGGCAGAAGCTGAAGCATTTTTAGGGACGGATGATGCAAGTTTGCTAGAGCGGATCAATGAACAGGTAGTTATTATTGAGGGCAATTATGATAATATTAAAATTACGACTCAGGAAGACCTTTATTTTGCAGAAGCGATTTTACATAAACAACAACATGGAAAAAGATGATTGGGGAGAATGATATGTTTAGAATAGGACAAGGATATGACGTTCATCAGCTTGTAGAGGGTAGACCTTTGATTATTGGCGGGATTACGATTCCGTATGAGAAAGGTTTGCTAGGGCATTCTGATGCGGATGTCCTTCTGCATACTGTTGCTGATGCCTGCTTGGGTGCAATTGGTGCAGGGGATATCGGTAAGCATTTTCCGGATACCGATCCTGAATTTAAAGATGCCGATTCGGCAAAACTGCTGCAGTATATTTGGGCAATTGTAAAAAAAGAAGGATATTCCCTAGGCAATGCGGACTGTACAATCATTGCACAAAGCCCAAAAATGGCACCGTATATTGAGGAGATGCGAGGCAGGATTGCTGAACTTTTAGATGCGTCGATAGACAGAATTAATGTAAAGGCGACCACTACCGAGAAACTTGGATTTACAGGCAGGAGCGAAGGAATCGCGGCACAGGCAGTAGTCTTATTGGTTAAATCAAACTAAATTCGTTTTTAGGGTGGATGCCTTTATCCCAATGTATTTAAATGATAATATATACAATAGAATAGAACGACTGGGAGGTCTATATATATCATGAGCAGTGATATTCGAGTTCGCTATGCACCGAGTCCGACTGGACATTTACATATTGGTAATGCACGGACTGCTTTATTTAATTATTTATACGCACGAAATAAAGGCGGGAAATTCATCATTCGTATTGAAGATACCGACCAAAAGAGAAATATTGAAGGCGGAGAGGATAGTCAGCTTAAATATTTGAAATGGCTTGGTATGGATTGGGATGAAGGTGTTGATGTTGGCGGTGAATACGGGCCATATCGTCAATCCGAAAGGAACGACCTTTATCAGGAATTGTATCAAGAGCTTTTAGATAAGGGTTTGGCATATAAATGCTATTGTACGGAAGAAGAGCTTGAAGCAGAGCGTGAAGGACAGGTCGAACGCAATGAAACACCAAAATATTCAGGGAAGTGCAAGCATTTAACTGAGGAAGAGCAAGCGGAACTATTGGCTCAAGGAAGAAAACCGAGCATTCGCTTTGCCGTTCCGGCTGGGAAGGTCCTTACTTTCAAAGATATGGTCAAGGATAAGGTTTCGTTTGAAACAGATGGCTTTGGTGATTTTGTTATCGTTAAAAAAGATGGCATTCCAACCTATAACTTTGCAGTGGCCGTCGATGATCATTTGATGAAGATTTCCCATGTCCTTCGCGGTGATGATCATATCTCCAATACTCCAAAACAATTGATGATTTATGAAGCTTTCGGTTGGGAACCGCCGGTATTCGGACATATGACGCTGATAGTAAACGAAAGCAGGAAGAAACTGAGTAAACGTGATGAGTCGATCATTCAATTCATTGAGCAATATGAAGAGCTTGGTTATGTACCTGAAGCGTTATTCAATTTCATTACATTACTAGGATGGTCTCCGGTCGGGGAGGAAGAGATTTTCACGAAGGAAGAATTCATTAATATTTTTGATGCTGACCGGCTGTCTAAATCACCTGCACTTTTCGATAAACAAAAGCTTACATGGATGAATAACCAATATGTGAAGCAATTGGACGTCAATCGTGCAGTGGAATTGTCAATGCCTCACTTAATTAAAGCCGGGAAGGTTTCAGAGACACTGACCGCCGAAGAAGAAGAGTGGGTACATGGGCTAGTTTCCCTTTTTCAAGAGCAGATGAGCTATGGAGCGGAAATAGTCGAGCTATCTGAACTGTTTTTCAAGGATGAGGTCGTGTTCGAGGAAGAAGCTAAGGAAGTGCTGGCTGAAGAACAGGTACCGGAAGTCATGAAAGCTTTCCTTCAGGAGATTGAAGGACTTGAAGAATTTAACGCGGATGAAATCAAGAAGTCGATTAAAGCCGTACAAAAAGGCACAGGTCATAAAGGAAAAAAATTATTCATGCCGATAAGGGCTGCCGTCACGGGTCAAACACATGGTCCTGACTTGCCTAAGGCGATTTCATTGCTGGGCAAGGAAAAAATTAAACAGCGTATTCAGAGTATTTTATATTAACAATTTGTCGAAAATGTAATATAGTATTTAATAATCTTACAAAAGAACGCGTAGATGGGGAGAAGTAAGTAAACGAAGCTTTTTAGAGAGAACCATAACCTGCTGAAAGTGGTTCAAGCCTCTCGTTTTCTGAAATGCACCCTTGAGTCCTTTGCTGAACTAACTTATAGTAGGCACAGGCGGAATTTCCTCCGTTACAGGGATTAAAGTTGGGGATGAAAAAACAGGAAAAAGCTTTATCTGGTTTTTACATTCCAAACAGAGTGGAACCGCGCTTCAAGCGTCTCTGTCTATTTGGACAGAGACGCTTTTTTATATGCTTTAAAAGCTTCAAAAGGGGATTTTGGAAAAGGACGGAACATAGGGGGGAATCATTTTGTTAAAGATGTTTAAAGAGGATATCGAAGTGGTTTTTGATCAAGATCCTGCTGCGCGTAGCTATTTGGAAGTCATATTGACGTATGCGGGTTTACATGCAATTTGGAGTCATAGGATGGCTCACGCACTATTCAAGAAGAAATTCTTTTTCCTGGCAAGAAGTATATCTCAAATCAGTCGGTTTTTTACCGGAATTGAAATTCATCCAGGGGCTACGATTGGCCGTCGTTTCTTCATTGACCATGGAATGGGGATCGTCATTGGCGAAACTTGTGAAATTGGCGACAATGTATCTGTCTTTCAAGGTGTAACCCTTGGGGGAACAGGAAAGGAAAAGGGAAAACGTCATCCTACGATAAAGGATAATGTCCTGATTGCTACAGGAGCAAAAGTGCTTGGTTCCATCACTGTTGGGGAAAACTCAAAAATCGGTGCAGGATCGGTTGTTTTAAAGGAAGTGCCACCTAATTCTACAGTGGTGGGCATTCCAGGTAAAGTGGTCATTCAAGATGGTATCAAAATCAACAAAGACCTAAATCATTGTGATCTTCCTGATCCAATCGCTGATCGCTTTAAGGAATTGGATAGTGAACTCAGGGCCTTAAGAGAGAAGCTGGCTGAACAGAAGCAGGAAGAAAGGAGTCTATAAAATGGCGATTAAAATATATAACACAGCAACAAGAAAAAAGGAAACCTTCGTCCCGATCGAAGAGGGAAAGGTGAAGATGTATGTATGCGGGCCCACTGTCTATAATTACATTCATATAGGTAATGCAAGACCGGCAATCGTATTCGATACCGTTCGTAGGTATTTGGATTACCGTGGATATGATGTGCAATTCGTTTCAAACTTTACGGATGTGGATGATAAGCTGATTCGCGCGGCAAAAGAATTGGGTGAAGATGTCCCGACCATCTCAGAGCGTTTCATCAAGGCTTATTTTGAAGACGTGTCGGCATTGGGCTGCAAAAAAGCGGATGCTCACCCAACCGTAATGGAGAACATGGATGCAATCATTGAATTCATTTCGGCATTAATTGAGAAAGGATTCGCTTATGAATCTGAAGGGGATGTGTATTACCGCACTCGTAAGTTTGAGGGATATGGAAAGCTTTCACATCAGTCCATCGATGAGCTGCGAGTGGGGGCCCGTATTGAAATAGGGGAGAAAAAACAAGATGCCCTTGATTTTGCCCTTTGGAAAACGGCCAAGGATGATGAAATATCTTGGGAGAGCCCATGGGGTAAGGGGCGTCCAGGCTGGCATATTGAATGCTCCGCAATGGTCAAAAAGTATTTGGGCGATACGATCGATATTCATGCAGGGGGTCAAGATCTGGCTTTTCCGCATCATGAAAATGAAATTGCACAATCCGAAGCATTGACGGGTAAGACCTTTGCGAATTATTGGATGCATAATGGGTATATAAATATTGAGAATGAAAAAATGTCTAAGTCCTTAGGCAATTTCGTCCTTGTGCATGACATCATACAGAAGCATGATCCACAAGTGTTACGATTCTTCATGTTATCTGTACATTACCGTCATCCAATCAATTATAGCGAAGAAGTGCTTGAAAATGTAAAAGCGTCCCTAGAACGCTTAAGGACATCTTATCAAAACTTAAAGCATCGCCTTCAAGTAAGTGATGGATTGACTGAGAATAATGATGTTTGGTTGGAGAAGCTTAATGAATTACATGAACAATTCATTAAGGAAATGGACGATGATTTCAACACAGCTAATGCAATATCCATGCTCTTTGAACTTTCCAAACAGGCGAATTATTACTTGATGGAGAAAAACACAGACAAGGAAGTGATTAATGCTTTCCTTGATAAATTCAACATCTTATTTTCTGTCCTCGGTTTATCCCTTGAAGAAGAGGGGCTTTTGGATGAAGAAATTGAAGGGTTGATACAGCAGAGAATTCAAGCGCGGAAAGACCGCAATTTTGGGTTATCTGATGAAATTCGTGATCGCTTGAAAAACATGAATATCATATTAGAGGATACCCCTCAAGGTACAAGATGGAAAAGAGGGTAATTAATGCTTCATTACGATAGTAAGGTAGATGCAAAAATGCTGAACAGTCTTGCTTTAGCATATATAGGTGATGCCGTATACGAAACGTATATACGGCATCACCTCATTCAAAAAGGATCGGTCAAGCCCAATCTACTTCACAAAAAAGCTACATCTTTTGTAGCGGCTAAAGCGCAAAATAAAGTCATCCACTTTTTCCTGGAGTCAGGTTGGTTATCGGAAGAGGAATCCGCAGTCGTTAGGCGCGGCCGAAATGCAAAATCCGGTACGGTACCGAAGAATACAGATGTGCAAACGTATCGCTACAGTACAGCCTTCGAGGCACTTATGGGATTTTTGTATTTATCCGGCCGAATAGAAAGAATGGAAGAACTCATCAAAAAATCCATTGAATACATTGAAGAAGAAAAGGGGAGTAACCCATGAGCGAAGAATATATCATTGGCAGAAACCCCGTATTGGAAGCTCTTCGCTCCGAACGGGATATTAATAAAATTTGGATAGCCGAAGGCTCGCAAAAAGGCTCGATGCAACCACTCATCGGTCTGGCGAAGGAAAAGAAGGTATTCGTGCAAATCGTACCGAAGAAAAAAATTGATCAAATGGCTGAAGGCATCCATCAAGGCGTTATCGCACAAGTGGCTGCATATGAATATGTGGAGCTGGATGATTTATTCGCAAAAGCGGCTGAACGGGACGAAGCACCTTTTTTCATGATTCTTGATGAAGTTGAAGATCCGCATAATTTAGGGTCGATCATGAGGACGGCTGATGCTGTCGGTGCCCATGGAATCATCATTCCAAAAAGGAGAGCTGTGGGCTTGACGGCAACAGTGGCAAAAGCCTCGACGGGTGCAATTGAATATATTCCGGTAGCTCGCGTTACAAATTTGGCAAGAGCGGTGGAAGAGTTGAAAGAGCGCGGGGTATGGATAGTCGGTACCGATGCGAAAGGCAGTGATGATTACCGTAACATGGATGGAAAGATGCCTATCGGACTTGTTATCGGCAGCGAAGGAAAAGGCATGGCACGATTAATGAAGGATAAATGTGATTTTCTCGTCCGTCTCCCTATGGCAGGTCAAGTAACTTCGTTAAATGCATCGGTAGCAGCCGGTTTATTGATGTATGAGGTTTATAGAAAAAGAAATCCTCTAGGGCAATGATGAAATGAATATTCTGTTGGTGGACGGTTATAACATTATTGGAGCTTGGCCGGAACTGAGAGAATTAAAGGAACGGGATCTTGCTGCTGCAAGGGACCGGTTGATAGAAATGATGGCGGAATATCAAGCATTTACCGGATACCGTGTAATTGTCGTATTTGACGCTCAATATGTTCAGGGAATTGCCCGCATATTCAAAAATCACAAAGTTGACGTAATTTTTACAAAAGAAAATGAAACTGCGGATGAAAGAATTGAAAAGATGGCCATTGAACTGAATAATGTCAAAACGCAAATTCAAGTGGCAACCTCTGACTTCACGGAACAGTGGGTGATCTTCGGCCAAGGGGCCCTAAGGAAATCCGCTCGTGAACTGCTTATTGAAATGGAAGAAATTCAAGGCGAAATCAAGAAAGATGTAAGAAAAACAACGACGATAAGACCCGTGGCTAAAATTCCTTTAAGTGAAGAAGTGGCAGAAATTTTCGAAAAATGGCGCCGGGGTAAAATTTGAACCATTGACGGGTAAATTTTACCTGCTGTATAATATTTCTATCTGAGTCAGGTCAGGGGGATATAATGTGGGTCTCAAATTCGGAATGAAGCTGAACGAAAAGTATCTGCAGTTTGAGGATGATGAATTGATAGGGTTGGTGCACACTGGAGACAGTGAAGCGCTGGATTATTTGATCCAAAAGTATCGTAATTTTGTAAGAGCTAAGGCAAGGACTTATTTCTTGATTGGTGCCGATAAGGAAGACATCGTGCAAGAAGGTATGATTGGTTTATATAAAGCCGTCCGTGATTTTAAAGGGGATAAGTTATCTTCTTTTAAAGCATTTGCAGAACTATGCATTACGAGGCAGATCATTACAGCTATCAAAACAGCAACACGTCAAAAACATATTCCGCTCAATTCCTATGTTTCCCTGGACAAGCCCATTTACGATGAGGAATCGGATCGAACTCTAATGGATATTATATCGGGTACGAAAGTTTTGGACCCGGAAGAACTGATCATCAACCAAGAAGAGTTTGACGATATCGAATTAAAGATGGCCGAGCTCCTGAGTGATCTTGAGAGAAAAGTGTTAGCTCTTTACCTGGATGGACAAACCTACCAAGAAATTTCGGAAGAGTTGAACCGGCATGTTAAGTCAATCGACAACGCCCTTCAACGGGTGAAAAGAAAGCTCGAGCGCTATCTGGAAGTAAGGGAAATCAGTTTATAATCCCTCCGCTTTTTCCGCTTAATTTCATCTGTCCCTTCTCCACATGGAAGTTTATTATTCACAAAGATTTTTAATGGATGTCAAGTAAACCGATATTCTGATTTCCGGTGTCCATAATCGTCGAAACCCGCTTTGATATTGACAATAAAAAACAGCCGTGATAAGGTTTTATGGATATAGTAGATAGGATAGGTGTATCTAATGCGAAAAAAAATAGTTCTTGCCTGCACTGATTGCGGTACAAGGAATTATAGTTATGAGAGCAAACAATCGACAAGCGGCGAACGACTGGAAATCAAGAAATTTTGCAGTACGTGCAACTCACACTCGATTCATAAAGAAACGAAATAACCGTTCTATAAATAGATTGACAGAAGCTTCTAATGCTTGGAGGTACATTCATGAAACGTTTTACCGAATTTTTCAGCGGAGTCGCTCGCGAAATGCAAAAAGTAAGCTGGCCGAAACGCAAGGAGCTTACCAAATATACAATCGTGGTGGTAACGACTGTAGTATTTATGGCTTTATTCTTTACAGTGGTGGATTTGGGCATTTCCGAATTAATTCGCTTAGTTATTGAATAAGAGATTCGAAAATAAGGTATAATAGTGATAGAATAATATGTGTCAGCAGAAAAGCCCGGAAACGGGTTTTTTAATTTGTCTTTTTTAATAAGTGAAGAAGTACAAAATCGAGCAATGCTGTAATATGTTCATCACAATATATTCTAGTTAAGTCGGGATGACGCCGTATGGTTTTTTGGCTAAAACGTTCAAAGATAAAGATTAATAAAGAAAATGATTGATTGCAGGGAGGGAAGGACGTTAAAGTCCTAACACATGGAAAAGAATTGGTATGTAGTTCACACCTATTCAGGTTATGAGAACAAAGTTAAGGCTAACTTGGAAAAACGTGTTGAAACTATGGGGATGGAAGACAAGATCTTTCGCGTTGTAGTTCCAGAAGAAGAAGAAACAGAAGTGAAAGATGGCAAAAAGAAAGTGACCAAAAAGAAAGTATTTCCAGGATATGTGTTGGTTGAGATCATCATGACTGATGATTCATGGTATGTTGTCCGGAATACGCCTGGAGTAACAGGTTTCGTAGGTTCATCTGGAGCTGGGTCAAAACCGACAGCATTGCTGCCGGAAGAAATTGAAGTCGTTCTTAAGCGAATGGGCGTAGATGAAAGCAAAATCGAAGTTGATTTTGAAATCGGTGATACGGTTCAAGTTAAGGAAGGACCATTTGCAACATTTGCAGGCCCTATTGAAGAACTTGATAAAGATAAAGGTAAAGTAAGGGTTCTAGTCAATATGTTCGGCCGTGATACACCGGTTGAACTTGATTTTAATCAAGTGGAAAAATTATAAACGGAAAAAAACTTGAAATTGCCTTTTGAAAGTGGTAAAATTTCAAAGGTCAGTATGTTTCAATTTTTAGGCCTCAACGATACAAGCATTCTTTATTAATATATAAAGAATTCAAGATGAGTGGGAGGGTATTACCCTATTACCACATCACGGACTTATAAGGAGGTGTGTCTCGTGGCTAAAAAAGTAATTAAAATGGTTAAATTGCAAATTCCTGCTGGTAAAGCGAATCCGGCACCGCCAGTCGGTCCTGCATTAGGTCAAGCTGGTGTAAACATCATGGGATTCTGTAAGGAGTTCAACGCTCGTACAGCAGATCAAGCTGGTCTAATTATTCCTGTTGAAATCACGGTATTTGAAGACCGTTCATTTACATTCATTACAAAAACTCCACCGGCTGCAGTATTGCTTAAGAAAGTAGCTGGTATCGAGTCTGGTTCTGGTGAACCTAACCGTAATAAAGTTGCTACAGTCAAGCGTGATCAAGTGCGCGAGATTGCTGAAACTAAAATGCCTGACCTAAACGCTGCAAGCGTTGAAGCTGCAATGCGTATGGTTGAAGGTACTGCTCGCAGCATGGGTATTGTCATCGAAGACTAATCCATGTAATTGCTATTTGTTTCTACGGGGTTGCGATTGATACTCGCAACCTTTATTCGTGGGAGGTCATTCCGTTAAAACCACAATTTAGGAGGATTTATATCATGGCTAAAAAAGGTAAAAAGTATCTTGAAGCAGCTAAGCTTGTAGAAGTATCTAAGGCTTATGCTGTAACTGAAGCAATCGAAGTTGCTAAAAAAGCAAACTTCGCAAAATTCGATGCGACTGTTGAAGTTGCTTTCCGTTTAGGCGTAGATCCTAAGAAAGCCGACCAACAAATTCGTGGAGCTGTTGTTCTTCCGAATGGTACTGGTAAAACTCAACGCGTATTAGTATTCGCAAAAGGCGAAAAAGCAAAAGAAGCGGAAGCTGCTGGTGCTGACTACGTTGGCGAATCTGACTACATCAACAAAATCCAACAAGGATGGTTCGAATTCGATGTAATCGTTGCGACTCCAGACATGATGGGTGAAGTTGGTAAACTTGGCCGTGTATTAGGACCTAAAGGTTTAATGCCTAACCCTAAAACTGGCACAGTAACTTTCGATGTAACGAAAGCTGTTAATGAAATCAAAGCTGGTAAAGTTGAATACCGCGTAGATAAAGCTGGTAACATCCACGCTCCAATCGGTAAAGTATCTTTCGAAGATGCTAAACTAGTGGAAAACTTCACTACTATCTATGATACATTATTGAAAGTTAAACCTGCGGCTGCTAAAGGAACTTACATGAAAAACGTTTCTGTAACAACTACAATGGGCCCTGGTGTGAAAGTTGATCCTTCTTCTTTCAAATAAATAATTGACATACCAAAACTATTATTGTTATAATAAGTTTTGTTGTGAATAAATGAATACTATTTGTACCGTAGACAGTAGGTGCTCATTACGAGCTTAATTCCCTGCCGAGGTAATTCGATAATAATAGTCCTGGACTATGACTTTTGAAATTACTGCCTTCATGTCTGCAATAGAGATGAAGGCTTTTTCTTTGAAACGGTATAAATGTTTTCAAGCAAATCTACAGGAGGTGTAAGGATGAACGCAATTATTGAACAAAAGCAAAAAATCGTTGCTGAGATTTCTGATAAGTTAACTTCAAGCCAATCAACAGTAGTTGTTGACTACCGTGGATTGACTGTTGCTGAATTAACAGAACTTCGTAAGCAACTTCGTGAAGCTGGCGTTGAGTTTAAAGTTTACAAAAACTCTATGACTCGCCGTGCTGCTGAAAGTGCTGAACTTAGCGCTTTGAACGAATCATTAACAGGTCCAAACGCAATTGCATTCTCAACTGAAGATGTTATTGCGCCAGCAAAAATCCTTAACGATTTTGCGAAAAAACATGAAGCTTTAGAAATCAAAGCTGGAGTTATCGAAGGAAATGTTGCAACTGCTGAAGAAATTAAAGCTCTTGCAGAACTACCTTCACGCGAAGGCCTACTTTCAATGCTACTCAGCGTGCTACAAGCACCTATGCGCGGACTGGCTCTTGCTACAAAAGCTGTTGCAGAGCAAAAAGAAGAACAAGGCGCGTAAGCTGACCGCTTATTTAGCCTGCTGATTCAAAAAAAACCAACCATTTCGAGGAGGAAATAAAAATGACTAAAGATCAAATCATTGAAGCAGTTAAAAATATGACTGTTTTAGAATTAAACGACCTTGTAAAAGCAATCGAAGAAGAATTCGGCGTAACTGCTGCTGCACCTGTAGCTGTAGCTGCTGCTGGTGGCGCTGCTGCTGAAGAAAAAACTGAGTTTGATGTAATCCTTACATCTGCTGGAGATCAAAAAATCAAAGTTATCAAAGCTGTACGTGAAGTTACAGGTCTTGGACTTAAAGAAGCAAAAGAACTTGTTGACAACACTCCAAAAGCAATCAAAGAAGCTGCTTCTAAAGAAGAAGCTGAAGAAATCAAAGCTAAACTTGAAGAAGTTGGAGCTGGCGTTGAAGTTAAGTAATCTTGCATAAACAAAAAGCTCGCTATCACTGGCGGGCTTTTTTTCTTCATTTTTAAAGAAATGACGGAAATTAGCCGTTAATGGTTTGATAACGAGGATTTCGTTATTCCGACATTCCGGCATGCAAGCATCCATTCTTCAATTCTCTTCTCTCATTAAATCTTCAATATTCCTTTCTGATAGGGGGAGATGACTCTGACAGAGCATTACTACTCACAAAAACCGGATGTCGTAAGCAATCCGAAATTTTGGGATTTCACATTAAAGGGACGTACATTTCGCTTCAAAAGTGATAATGGTGTTTTTTCGAAAAAGGAAGTTGATTTCGGATCGCGTCTTTTGGTTGAGAGTTTTAACCTTAATGAGGCTGTGGAAGGAAATATCCTCGATGTTGGTTGCGGTTATGGACCAATTGGAATATCGATTGCGGCAGCTTATCCCGATAGAACGATAGAAATGATTGATATAAATAGCCGGGCAGTTGAATTGTCAAAAGAGAATGCTGCATCTAATGGGATCGCAAACGTGAAGATTTACGAAAGTGATCGTTTTGACAAAGTTGCCTCCAATCAATTCGCAGCGATTCTTACGAACCCTCCCATTCGCGCAGGTAAAAGTGTAGTCCACGAAATTTTAGAAGAAAGCTATCGCAGTTTGGTAGCTGGTGGAGAATTATGGGTTGTCATTCAAAAAAAACAAGGAGCTCCATCCGCAATGGATAAAATGGAGCAATTATTTGGAAATATTGAAGTGCCCGTTAAGAAAAAGGGTTACTATATACTATTATCCAAAAAGGTTTGACTCTAAATTTTCGCTATGTTAGTATTATAAAATGCATATATATAATTCCGTAACTATGCAATTTTTATACCATTGGTGTATAATCAATGGATAATATGGGAAAAATATATAAATAATAGTTCGTTTTATGAGAAATAGTGGTTTTTAAAATAAAAACCATTTTCTTTTTGTCTATGGAAATGTTCCTTTTCCGAGGCAAATGGATCCTTATAACGCTTGATTTAAGGGGTGAATCAGTTGACAGGTCAACTTGTTCAGTATGGACGACACCGCCAACGTAGAAGTTATGCAAGAATCAGTGAGGTTTTGGACCTTCCGAATCTGATTGAAATTCAAACAGCTTCTTATCAATGGTTTCTAGATGTAGGTTTAAAGGAAATGTTCCAGGATATTTCTCCTATTGAGGATTTTACAGGTAATTTATCGTTAGAATTCATCGATTACAGCTTAGCTGAGCCGAAGTATTCTGTGGAAGAAACAAAAGAACGCGATGTTACGTATTCTGCACCACTTCGTGTGAAAGTGCGCCTTGTTAATAAAGAAACAGGGGAAGTGAAAGACCAGGATGTATTTATGGGTGACTTCCCGCTGATGACTGAAACAGGTACATTTGTCATCAATGGTGCTGAACGGGTAATTGTATCCCAATTAGTGCGCTCACCGAGTGTTTACTACAATGGGAAAATGGATAAAAACGGTAAGCTTGGGTTTTCTGCGACCGTTATTCCTAACCGTGGCGCATGGCTCGAATATGAAACAGACGCCAAGGATGTTGTGTATGTTCGAATCGACCGCACCAGGAAATTACCGATCACGGTATTGATGCGTGCCCTTGGATTCGGAACAGATCAAGAAATCATCGATTTGATCGGAGACAACGAATACCTTCGCAACACTCTTGAAAAGGATAACACCGAGAGTGTGGAAAAAGCATTACTGGAAATCTATGAGCGTCTACGCCCAGGTGAACCGCCTACTGTCGAAAACGCGAAAAGTCTTTTAGTATCACGCTTTTTTGATCCAAAACGTTATGATTTAGCTAATGTAGGCCGTTATAAAATAAACAAAAAACTGCATATCAAGAACCGTTTATTCGGACAACGTATTGCAGAGACTTTGATTGATCCTGAAACAGGTGAAATCATCGTTGAAAAAGGTACAATGCTTGATCGTCGGACTCTTGATAGGATCCTGCCTCATATCGAAGGTGGAATCGGATTCAAAACATTCCATCCATCAGGTGGTGTAGTGGAAGAAGAAACTCTTCTACAACCTATTAAAGTGTTTGCACCAAACGATGCTGAAGGCGAAAAAGTGATCAATATCATCGGTAATGCATATGTGACCGACCAGGTCAAAAACATTACACCGGCTGATATCATTTCTTCCATCAGTTATTTCTTTAACTTATTGCATGGTGTGGGAATCACGGATGACATTGACCATTTAGGTAACCGTCGTCTGCGTTCCGTTGGTGAATTGCTGCAAAACCAATTTAGAATTGGTTTATCCCGTATGGAGCGTGTTGTTCGTGAAAGAATGTCCATTCAGGATACGAATACAATCACTCCGCAGCAACTAATCAACATTCGCCCGGTCATTGCATCAATTAAAGAGTTCTTTGGAAGCTCGCAGCTTTCCCAATTCATGGATCAAACGAATCCGCTTGCTGAATTGACGCATAAACGTCGTCTATCTGCATTGGGACCTGGTGGTCTGACACGTGAGCGTGCTGGCTTTGAAGTACGTGACGTTCATTATTCCCACTATGGCCGCATGTGTCCGATTGAAACGCCTGAGGGACCGAATATTGGTTTGATTAACTCGTTATCCAGTTTTGCAAAGGTTAACCCATATGGCTTCATTGAAACACCATATCGTCGTGTGGACCCTGAAACAGGTAAAATTACAAGCCAAATCGATTACTTAACAGCTGATGAGGAAGATAATTATGTAGTTGCCCAAGCGAATGTACGACTGTCAGATGACGGCTCATTCCTTGATAATGATGTTGTTGCACGTTTCCGCGGTGAAAATACCGTTGTTCCGCGTGACCGCGTAGATTACATGGATGTATCTCCTAAACAAGTTGTATCTGCTGCGACTGCATGTATTCCTTTCTTGGAAAACGATGACTCCAACCGTGCCCTTATGGGAGCGAACATGCAACGTCAAGCAGTTCCTTTGCTTCAACCGGAAGCCCCTCGAGTCGGAACGGGTATGGAGTATGTTTCAGCGAAAGACTCCGGTGCTGCTGTAATCTGTAAACACCCCGGTATCGTAGAGCACGTTGAATCACGTGAAGTATGGGTACGTAGGGTAAGTGAAGTAGACGGACAGCAAGTAAAAGGAAATCTTGATAAATATCGTCTATTAAAATTCATTCGTTCCAACCAAGGAACGTGCTATAATCAACGCCCTATCGTCAGTGTTGGCGACAACGTCGTAAAAGGTGAAATTCTTGCTGATGGTCCTTCAATGGAAAAAGGTGAGTTGGCACTTGGACGTAACGTATTGGTTGCCTTCATGACATGGGATGGATATAACTATGAAGATGCCATCATCATGAGTGAACGATTGGTTAAAGATGATGTGTACACTTCTATTCATATTGAAGAATATGAATCTGAATCACGCGATACAAAATTAGGGCCTGAAGAAATCACCCGCGATATCCCTAACGTAGGGGAAGATGCGCTTCGTAATCTTGATGAGCGCGGAATTATCCGTGTGGGTGCTGAAGTGAAAGACGGAGACCTTCTCGTTGGTAAAGTAACGCCTAAAGGTGTAACGGAACTGACTGCCGAGGAACGTCTATTACATGCAATCTTCGGTGAAAAAGCACGTGAAGTAAGGGATACATCACTTCGTGTACCTCACGGCGGCGGCGGAATCGTTCTTGATGTTAAAGTATTCAACAGAGAAGACGGCGATGAACTGCCTCCTGGTGTAAACCAACTCGCACGTGTATATATCGTTCAAAAACGTAAAATCCATGAAGGCGATAAAATGGCTGGACGACATGGTAACAAAGGGGTAATCTCCAGGATTCTTCCTGAAGAAGATATGCCTTATTTACCGGATGGCACTCCAGTCGACATCATGTTAAACCCATTGGGTGTACCTTCACGTATGAACATCGGTCAGGTGCTTGAGCTTCACTTAGGTATGGCTGCACGCGCACTGGGCATCCATGTAGCATCTCCTGTATTCGATGGTGCCACAGAGGAAGATGTTTGGGGTACGATTGAAGAAGCCGGGATGTCCCGTGATGCAAAAACTGTCCTTTATGATGGCCGTTCAGGTGAAGCATTCGATAACCGTGTATCAGTTGGTGTCATGTATATGATCAAACTGGCACATATGGTCGATGATAAACTTCATGCACGTTCAACTGGTCCTTACTCCCTTGTTACGCAGCAACCACTTGGTGGTAAAGCGCAATTTGGTGGACAGCGTTTCGGTGAGATGGAAGTATGGGCACTTGAAGCTTATGGTGCTGCTTATACATTACAAGAAATCCTAACCGTTAAATCAGATGATGTCGTGGGTCGTGTGAAAACGTACGAAGCGATTGTCAAAGGTGAAAATGTCCCTGAACCAGGCGTACCTGAGTCCTTCAAAGTATTGATTAAGGAACTTCAAAGTTTAGGATTGGATGTTAAAATCCTCAATGCCGAAGATCGTGAAATCGAAATGCGTGATTTGGAAGATGAAGATGAAGCCAACCAAGCAGACAAATTAAGCCTTGATTCAGAAACTAAAGATATGGTTGCTTCCGAAGTAGGGGCACCTGTCAAAGAATAAAATTAAATATAAACATATCTAGTTATATATTACCCGCTCTGACTGGCAGCGAGATGTTCATTTGAAGATCATGCTGCCTTGTTAGAGCCTTATTGATTCAATCAACCATCATCCGGTGTAAGATTGCCTGATATTTGACGGCAATCAAGGGTTAAACCTGGAGATTAAAAGGGAGGTAGGCCCCTTGTTAGACGTTAATAATTTTGAGTATATGAAAATTGGTCTTGCTTCACCAGACAAGATTCGTTCTTGGTCCCATGGAGAAGTTAAAAAACCAGAAACAATCAACTATCGTACGCTAAAGCCAGAAAAAGACGGTTTATTCTGTGAGAGAATTTTTGGACCTCAAAAGGACTGGGAATGTCATTGCGGAAAATATAAACGTGTTCGTTATAAAGGCGTAGTCTGTGACCGTTGTGGCGTTGAAGTCACTCGTGCTAAGGTGCGTCGTGAGCGTATGGGTCATATTGAGCTGGCAGCTCCAGTTTCACACATATGGTATTTTAAAGGAATTCCTAGCCGTATGGGACTTGTACTTGACATGTCTCCACGTGCTTTGGAAGAAGTTATTTACTTTGCATCTTACGTCGTAACTGAAACGGGCGATACAACTTTAGAAAAGAAACAGCTTCTTTCTGAAAAAGAATATCGTACATACCGTGAAAAATACGGTAAGAAATTCCAAGCTGCCATGGGTGCGGAAGCTATTAAAAAACTTTTACAAGATATTGATACGGAAAAGGAAGTAGAGTCGTTGAAAGAGGAGCTTAAAACAGCTCAAGGACAACGCAGAACCCGTGCAATCAAACGCTTGGAAGTGCTTGAGGCATTCCGTAACTCCGGAAATGAGCCTTCATGGATGATCCTTGACGTGCTTCCGGTCATTCCACCGGAGCTTCGTCCTATGGTTCAACTTGATGGAGGACGTTTTGCCACATCTGATCTAAATGATTTATATCGCCGTGTTATCAACCGTAATAATCGTTTGAAAAGATTACTGGATCTTGGAGCACCAAGCATTATCGTTCAAAATGAGAAGCGTATGCTGCAAGAAGCTGTCGATGCTCTTATCGATAATGGCCGTCGCGGCCGTCCGGTAACTGGACCTGGTAACCGTCCGTTAAAATCTTTATCTCACATGTTAAAAGGTAAACAAGGTCGTTTCCGTCAAAACCTTCTTGGTAAACGTGTTGATTACTCTGGCCGTTCCGTTATCGTAGTAGGACCAAACTTAAAGATGTACCAATGTGGTCTTCCTAAAGAAATGGCGATTGAATTATTCAAACCATTCGTTATGAAGGAGCTTGTTCAAAGAGGCCTAGCGCATAACATCAAATCCGCTAAGCGCAAAATTGAACGTTTATCTCCTGAAATATGGGATGTGCTTGAAGAAGTTATTAGAGAACACCCAGTACTATTGAACCGTGCACCGACTCTTCATAGACTTGGTATCCAAGCGTTTGAACCAACGTTGGTTGAAGGTCGCGCAATTCGTTTGCATCCGCTCGTATGTACAGCTTACAACGCTGACTTTGACGGTGACCAAATGGCGGTCCACGTTCCTCTATCTTCTGAAGCCCAAGCCGAAGCACGCATGCTTATGCTTGCAGCACAGAACATTTTGAACCCTAAAGATGGTAAACCTGTCGTTACACCTTCTCAAGATATGGTATTAGGTAACTATTACTTAACATTGGAAAGAGAAGGCGCTATCGGCGAAGGTATGATCTTTAAAGATACAAGTGAAGCATTGCTTGCATACCAAAACGGATATGTACACTTACATTCCCGTTGTGCCGTACATGCATCATCACTGAATAATGAAACATTCACTGAAGAACAAAACCGCCAACTGCTTATTACCACTGTCGGTAAACTGATCTTCAATGAAATTTTACCAAAATCATTCCCGTATATTAACGAGCCGACACGATATAATTTGGAAACCAAAACTCCAGAGAAATATTTTGTGGAAAAAGGCGCTAATATCCCTGAATTGATTAAGGCTCAACCTGCTATCGATCCTTTCAAGAAAAAAATTCTTGGAAATATCATCGCGGAAGTCTTTAAACGCTTTAAAATTACCGAAACATCCAAAATGCTTGACCGGATGAAAGATCTTGGGTTCAAATATTCGACAAAAGCCGGTATTACCGTTGGTGTGGCTGATATTGTCGTTTTAAAAGAAAAACAAGAAATCATTACTGAGGCTCAAACCAAAGTGGATAACGTCTTGAAACAGTTCAGACGTGGTCTAATTACAGAGGATGAGCGTTATGATCGCGTCATTTCGATCTGGAGTGCTGCCAAGGATACAATCCAGTCCAAACTTATGGACTCACTGGACCGACGCAACCCGATCTTCATGATGAGTGATTCCGGTGCCCGTGGTAATGCTTCCAACTTTACGCAGCTTGCTGGTATGCGTGGTTTGATGGCCAACCCGGCTGGACGTATCATTGAATTACCGATCAAATCAAGTTTCCGTGAAGGTTTAACGGTGTTGGAGTACTTCATCTCTACACATGGTGCGCGTAAAGGTCTTGCCGATACAGCGCTTAAAACGGCCGATTCCGGTTACCTTACCCGTCGACTTGTTGACGTTGCCCAAGATGTCATCATCCGTGATGACGATTGTGGAACGGATCGCGGCTTGAAAATCTCAGCCTTGAGAGAGGGTACTGAAATAATTGAGCATCTTGAAGAGCGCCTAGTTGGCCGTTATGCAAGAAAAGCGATCAGACATCCAGAAACAAATGAAGTAATCGTGGCTGAAAACGATCTTATTACTGAAGATCTTGCTAACTATATTGAATCACTTGGAATTGAAACAGCATGGATCCGTTCTGCCTTTACATGTAATACCAGCCATGGTGTATGTAAAAAATGTTATGGACGCAACTTGGCTACCGGTCAAGAAGTTGAAGTGGGCGAAGCAGTCGGTATCATTGCCGCTCAATCAATCGGAGAGCCTGGTACACAGTTGACGATGCGTACATTCCATACAGGTGGGGTTGCTGGGGACGATATCACTCAAGGTCTTCCTCGTATCCAAGAAATATTTGAAGCGAGAAACCCTAAAGGTCAAGCTGTCATTTCTGAAATTGAAGGAACGATTGTTTCGATCAATGAAATTCGGGATAAACAACAGGAAATCGTTGTTCAAGGTGCTGTTGAATCACGCACATATACTGCGCCGTACACAGCGCGTTTAAGAGTAACTGTTGATACACCTGTCCGTCGTGGTGAAGAGTTGACAGAGGGTTCCATCGATCCGAAAGAATTGCTGAAGGTTACAGACGTGCTTACTGTTCAGGAATACCTGCTTCATGAAGTTCAAAAAGTATACCGGATGCAAGGTGTTGAAATCGGTGATAAGCACATCGAGGTAATGGTTAGACAAATGATGCGTAAAGTCCGTGTGCTTGATGCAGGTGAAACTGAAGTGCTTCCAGGAACATTATTGGATGTCAACCAGTTCACTACTGCAAACACTGATGCATTGCTGACCAACAAATTACCGGCTACAGGCCGTCCTGTATTGCTAGGTATCACAAAAGCATCTCTTGAAACGGATTCCTTCTTGTCCGCAGCGTCATTCCAAGAAACAACTAGAGTCTTGACTGATGCAGCAATAAAAGGAAAACGTGATGAATTGCTTGGGCTTAAAGAAAATGTTATCATCGGTAAACTTGTCCCTGCAGGAACAGGAATGCTTAGATACAGAAAAGCAAACCCTGTCGTTGTAGATGAAAGTGCCGATACAGTAACAGTGGATTAATGGAAAAAGGACCAGCTCAATAATGTAAACTGAAAACCACACTCCTGTTTCCTATTGGAGGAGATGAAGGATCAGAATTTATTGAGCTGGTCTCTCTTATTACTCATGGCAGGCTGAAAAGCCTATGAGAATTTGATAAATTCCGTTTAGGCAAATTGATAATCTTAATAGAATTATGTAAGGAAAACCTTTTGCTTGAATTATTTTTTTGAAAGAAGTTGACAGTATCCGACTAATAATGATACTATAGCAAAGGTGCTCCTATGTTACCCTGTAACTTTGGAGGATATGGACCATGTCTTATGAAAAAGTAATACAGGCAAAGTCAGTGATTATAGGGACGAAGCAAGCAGTTAGAGCTCTTAAAAACAATTTAATTCAAGAAGTTATCATCGCTGATGATGCAGATATATACTTGACTGGGCGTGTCGTTGAGACCGCCAAAGAATTGGATGTTCCTATCACATATGTTGATTCGATGAGAATGCTTGGCAAAGCATGTGGTATTGATGTCGGAGCAGCAACTGTTGCCATTAAAAAGTAAAAATGTTTTTGCAATAATATTTGCAAAGACTTTGTTTTTACCCATTTATGAACCACCTGGATGTGTGGTACTAGAAATGAAAACGTGAAGGGAGGAAAAATGTAATGCCTACTATTAATCAATTAGTGCGTAAAGGACGCGAGTCTAAAGAGGTTAATTCAAAATCTCCAGCACTTAACAAAGGCTACAACAGCTTTAAAAAAGCACAAACTAACGTATCATCTCCGCAAAAACGTGGTGTTTGCACTCGTGTGGGTACTATGACACCGAAAAAACCAAACTCCGCGTTACGTAAATATGCGCGTGTACGTTTAACAAACGGTATCGAGGTAACAGCTTATATCCCAGGTATCGGTCACAACCTACAAGAACACAGCGTGGTTCTTATCCGTGGCGGTCGTGTAAAAGATTTACCAGGGGTACGTTACCATATCGTACGTGGTGCTCTTGATACAGCTGGAGTTAACAATCGTATGCAAGGCCGTTCTAAATACGGTACTAAGCGTCCGAAAGCAGCAAAAAAATAATCTTAAACAAAAATTGAACTTTCTTGAAAGGAGGAAATATAATGCCTCGTAAAGGACCTGTAACGAAAAGAGACGTATTACCAGATCCAATATATAATTCAAAACTTGTGACTCGCTTAATCAACAAATTAATGGTTGATGGACAAAGAGGTAAATCACAAAAAATTCTTTACTCTGCATTTGATTTAATCAAAGAACGTACTGGCAATGAGCCGATCGAAGTTTTCGATCAAGCACTTAAAAACATCATGCCTGTACTAGAAGTAAAAGCACGCCGTGTGGGTGGAGCTAACTACCAAGTACCAGTTGAGGTGCGTCCAGACCGTAAATCGACTCTAGGACTTCGTTGGTTAGTAAACTACTCTCGCCTTCGTGGAGAAAAAACGATGGAAGAGCGTTTAGCTTATGAAATCATGGATGCTGCCAACAATACTGGAGCAGCAGTTAAGAAACGTGAAGATACTCACAAAATGGCTGAAGCCAACAAAGCTTTCGCACATTATCGCTGGTAAGATCAAACACTATAAAATCCTTATAGAAGGAAGGAGAAAGACAAATGGCAAGAGAGTTCTCCTTAGCAAACACTCGTAATATCGGTATCATGGCTCACATCGATGCTGGTAAAACGACAACAACAGAACGTGTTCTATATTACACTGGTAAAATCCATAAAATTGGTGAAACGCACGAAGGTGCTTCACAAATGGACTGGATGGAACAGGAACAAGAACGCGGAATCACGATCACTTCCGCTGCAACAACTGCACAGTGGAAAGGTCACCGTGTAAACATCATCGATACACCGGGACACGTAGACTTCACAGTTGAAGTTGAACGTTCTTTGCGCGTACTTGATGGAGCTGTAGCTGTACTTGATGCCCAATCAGGTGTTGAGCCTCAAACTGAAACAGTTTGGCGCCAAGCTACAACATACGGTGTACCACGTGTCGTATTCGTAAACAAAATGGACAAAATCGGTGCAGATTTCTTGTATTCAGTTGGAACAATCCACGACCGTTTACAAGCTAACGCTCACCCAGTTCAGTTGCCAATCGGAGCAGAAGATCAATTCTCTGCAATCATCGACCTTATTGAAATGAAAACTCATTTCTACGGTAATGACCTAGGAACTGATATCACTGTCGGTGAAATTCCTGAAGAACACCGGGAATTAGCTGAAGAATACCGTGAGAAGTTAATTGAAGCAGTAGCAGAAGTTAATGAAGACTTAATGGAAAAATACCTTGGCGGCGAAGAAATCAGCATTGCTGAATTGAAAGCAGCTATTCGTACAGCAACCGTTAATGTTGAATTCTTCCCTGTTATTTGCGGATCAGCATTCAAAAACAAAGGTGTTCAATTAATGCTTGATAACGTTATCGACTTCCTTCCATCTCCATTGGATGTACCAGCTATCAAAGGTACATTACCGGATTCAGAAGATGAAGTAGAACGTCATTCAGATGATTCTGAACCGTTCTCTGCTTTAGCGTTTAAAGTTATGACTGACCCTTACGTTGGTAAACTTACATTCTTCCGTGTGTATTCTGGTACATTAGAATCAGGATCTTATGTAATCAACTCAACTAAAGGAAAACGTGAGCGTATTGGACGTATCCTTCAAATGCACGCAAACAGCCGTGAAGAAATTTCTACTGTATATGCAGGAGATATCGCAGCTGCAGTTGGATTGAAAGATACTACAACTGGAGATACTCTTTGTGATGACAAGAACCAAGTAATTCTTGAGTCCATGGTATTCCCAGAGCCAGTTATCTCTCTATCTGTTGAACCGAAATCAAAAGCAGACCAAGACAAAATGTCTCAAGCTTTACAAAAGCTTCAAGATGAAGATCCAACATTCCGTGCGCATACTGACCAAGAAACTGGTCAAACAATCATCGCTGGTATGGGTGAACTTCACTTGGACATCCTTGTTGACCGTATGCGTCGCGAATTCAAAGTGGAAGCAAACGTTGGTGCTCCTCAAGTAGCATACCGTGAAACTTTCCGTGGTTCAGCTAAAGTTGAAGGTAAATTCGTTCGCCAATCTGGTGGTCGTGGACAATTCGGACACGTATGGATCGAATTTGGTCCAAACGAAGAAGGTAAAGGATTCGAATTTGAAAATGCTATCGTCGGTGGTGTAGTACCACGTGAATATATCCCTGCTGTACAAGCTGGATTAGTTGATTCACTTGACCGTGGTGTACTTGCTGGTTACCCGCTAGTCGACATTAAAGCAAAATTATTTGACGGGTCTTACCATGACGTTGACTCCAACGAAATGGCATTTAAAATCGCTGCATCAATGGCACTTAAAAATGCAGCATCTAAATGTAGTCCTGTCATCCTTGAACCAATCATGAAAGTAGAAGTAGTTATTCCAGAAGATTACCTAGGCGACATCATGGGAGATATCACATCTCGTCGTGGTCGTGTAGAAGGTATGGAAGCTCGCGGTAACACGCAAATGGTTAAAGCGATGGTTCCTCTATCTGAAATGTTCGGATATGCTACATCTTTACGTTCTAACACTCAAGGACGCGGAACATTCTCTATGCACTTCGATCATTATGAAGAAGTACCTAAGAGCATTTCTGAAGAAATCATCAAAAAAAATAAAGGTGAATAATTGATTTTCATCTCTTATTAAAGTATAACTATCTTATGTAAGCTGTGATGGAAGAATTAGTCTTCTTTCACAGCCCTATATACTTAATCTTTTATTTATAATTTTAAGGAGGAATTCCTAATGGGAAAAGCTAAATTTGATCGTTCAAAACCGCACGTTAACGTTGGAACAATTGGTCACGTTGACCATGGTAAAACAACTCTAACTGCTGCAATCACAACTGTACTTGCTAAATCTGGTGGCGCAGAAGCTCGCGCTTATGACCAAATCGATGGTGCTCCAGAAGAAAGAGAACGTGGTATCACAATCTCTACTGCGCACGTTGAGTACGAAACAGCTACTCGTCACTATGCACACGTTGACTGCCCAGGACATGCTGACTATGTTAAAAACATGATCACTGGTGCTGCACAAATGGACGGCGGTATCTTAGTAGTATCTGCTGCTGATGGCCCAATGCCACAAACTCGTGAGCACATCCTTCTTTCTCGTCAAGTAGGTGTACCATACCTAGTAGTATTCATGAACAAATGCGACATGGTTGATGATGAAGAACTTCTTGAATTAGTAGAAATGGAAATCCGTGATCTTCTATCTGAATACGAATTCCCTGGCGATGACATTCCAGTTATCAAAGGATCTGCTCTAAAAGCTCTTCAAGGAGACGCTGAATGGGAAGAGAAAATCCATGAATTAATGACAGCTGTTGACGAGTATATCCCAGAACCTACTCGTGACACTGAAAAACCATTCATGATGCCAGTTGAGGATGTATTCTCAATCACTGGTCGTGGAACTGTTGCTACTGGACGTGTTGAGCGTGGACAAGTTAAAGTCGGTGACGTTGTTGACATCATCGGTTTCAACGAAGAGTCTAAACCAACAACAGTAACTGGTGTTGAAATGTTCCGTAAACTTCTTGACTATGCTGAAGCTGGTGACAACATCGGTGCACTACTTCGTGGTGTATCCCGTGAAGATATCCAACGTGGACAAGTACTTGCTAAACCAGGTACAATCACTCCACACACAAAGTTCAAAGCTGAAGTTTATGTTCTTTCTAAAGAAGAAGGTGGACGTCACACTCCATTCTTTACAAACTACCGTCCTCAGTTCTACTTCCGTACAACTGACGTAACTGGTATTTGTAACCTTCCTGAAGGCGTAGAAATGGTTATGCCTGGAGACAACATCGAAATGACTGTAGAACTTATCGCTCCAATCGCTATCGAAGAAGGTACTAAATTCTCTATCCGTGAGGGTGGACGTACTGTGGGCGCTGGCGTAGTTGCTACAATCCAAGAATAATTGATTCATAAAACAATATTGGAAGGGACGCCTTCCGGGAGAAGCAGATGGGACGCCATCTGCTTCTTTTTTATTTTTAAAGAATTTTTTCTTCTATAATACCTGTAAATAATGAAGTGTATTTTATGGATATCACGAGAATTTCCGAATTGAAGAAAATGGATATCAAAGACCATATAGAATGTACTTGTAAATACTTGTGATAGTATGTATAATAATAAAAGTGTGCTGCACAAGAAAAATTCAAGTTTAACTTGCATTCTGCTTGTGTTTTATGTATAATAGACAATGTTGGTCTTTGACTGCGATGATATGGAAGGTTGCTGACACACCCGGCCGCTTTGCCATGGCGAGTGTGTGGGAAATTTCCATTGAGAAGGTCTATTTCAAAATAGGCGAAAAGGAGGGAAAATTATGGCAAAACAAAAAATTCGTATCCGTTTAAAAGCATATGATCACAGAATTCTTGATCAATCTGCTGAGAAAATTGTTGAAACTGCAAAACGTTCTGGTGCGGCTGTATCTGGTCCAATTCCATTACCTACTGAAAGATCGGTATATACGATCCTACGTGCGGTTCATAAATACAAAGATTCTCGTGAACAATTCGAAATGCGTACGCATAAACGTCTAATCGACATCGTTAATCCAACTCCACAAACAGTTGATTCATTGATGCGTTTAGATTTACCATCAGGCGTTGACATTGAAATCAAATTATAATTCATATAAATATGAACAATTACTCTAGGAGGTGTGACTTATGACCAAAGGAATCTTAGGAAGAAAAATCGGTATGACTCAAGTTTTTGCTGAAAACGGTGAACTTATTCCGGTAACAGTTATCGAAGCTGCTAATAACGTGGTTCTTCAAAAGAAAACTGTTGAAACTGATGGCTATGAAGCAGTTCAAGTTGGTTTTGAAAACAAACGTGAAAAGCTTTCTAACAAACCTGAAAAGGGCCATGTTGAAAAAGCAAATACTACTCCTAAGCGCTTCATTCGCGAATTCCGCGGAACGGATCTTACTGAATATGAGATCGGTCAAGAAGTCAATGTAAGTATTTTCGCTGAAGGCGATTTAGTAGATGTATCAGGAATTTCAAAAGGTAAAGGATTCCAAGGCTCTATCAAGCGTCATGGACAATCTCGCGGACCTATGTCTCATGGTTCTCGTTACCACCGTCGCCCAGGTTCAATGGGTCCTGTAGCTCCAAACCGCGTATTCAAAGGTAAACTTTTACCAGGACGTATGGGTGGAGAGCAAATCACTGTTCAAAACTTAGCTATCGTTAAAGTTGATGTTGAACGTAACCTACTATTGATCAAAGGTAATGTACCTGGTGCTAGAAAAGCATTGATCAAAGTTAAAACTGCTGTTAAAGCAAAGTAATTTCTGAGAAAGGAGGAGCAATAGAATGCCAAAAGTTACATTGTTCAACCAAACAGGTTCACAAGTTGGCGACATCGAACTAAATGAATCCATCTTTGGTATCGAACCTAATAATCACGTATTATTTGAAGCAATCATCATGCAACGAGCTTCCTTACGTCAAGGAACTCATAAAGTTAAAAACCGTTCTGAAGTTGCAGGCGGTGGACGTAAACCTTGGAAACAAAAAGGAACTGGACGTGCGCGTCAAGGTTCTATCCGTTCTCCACAATGGCGTGGCGGTGGCGTTGTTTTTGGACCAACTCCAAGATCTTACGCTTACAAGCTACCTAAAAAGGTACGTCGTTTAGCTATTAAATCTGCATTGTCTGCAAAGGCATTGGAAGAGAACATTTTGGTACTTGAAAGCTTGTCTTTCGAAGCTCCAAAAACAAAAGAGTTTGTAGCTGTACTTAAAAACCTTTCTGTTGATACTAAAACGTTAGTAGTTACTGACGGTTTAGATGAGAAAGTTGCTCTTTCTGCACGTAACATCCCTGGTGTTACTGTAGTTGAAGCTGATGGTCTTAATGTTCTTGATGTTGTTTCACACAACAAATTGATCTTGACTAAATCAGCTGTCGAAAAAGTAGAGGAGGTGCTTGCATAATGGATGCACGCGATATCATTAAGCGCCCCGTAATCACTGAACGCTCTTCAGACATAATGGCTGAAAAGAAATATACTTTTGAAGTTGATGTTAGAGCTAATAAAACTCAAGTTAAAGATGCTGTTCAAGAAATTTTCGGCGTTAAAGTTGAGAAAGTAAACATCATGAACTACAAAGGTAAATTCAAACGCATGGGCAAACATGCAGGCTATACTAACAAGCGCCGTAAAGCTATTGTTAAATTAACTGCTGACAGCAAAGAAATCGAGCTATTCGAGGCTTAATTCATTAGAGAAGGAGGGAAATACAAATGGCGATTAAGAAGTATAAACCTACCTCTAACGGTCGACGTAATATGACAACTTCCGATTTTGCTGAGATCACTACAGACAAACCGGAAAAATCATTACTTGCTCCTTTACACAGCAAAGGCGGCCGTAATAACCAAGGTAAGTTAACAGTTCGTCATCAAGGTGGCGGCCACAAGCGTCAATACCGTATCATCGATTTCAAACGGAATAAAGATGGTATACCAGGACGCGTTGCTACTATTGAGTACGATCCAAATCGTTCTGCAAACATTGCATTAATTAATTACGTTGATGGAGAAAAACGTTATATCCTAGCTCCGAAAAACCTAGAAGTAGGTTTGGAAGTTATGTCAGGTCCAGAAGCTGACATCAAAGTGGGTAACGCACTTCCTCTTATTAACATCCCAGTTGGTACAGTAATTCATAACATCGAACTTAAACCAGGAAAAGGTGGACAATTAGTCCGTTCAGCAGGAACATCTGCTCAAGTACTTGGTAAAGAAGGTCGTTATGTACTTGTACGTTTAAACTCAGGTGAGGTTCGTATGATTCTTGCTACTTGCCGTGCTTCAATCGGTCAAGTTGGTAATGAACAACATGAACTTATCAACATTGGTAAAGCTGGCCGTAACCGTTGGTTAGGTAAACGCCCAACAGTTCGTGGATCTGTAATGAACCCGAATGATCACCCACACGGTGGTGGTGAAGGTAAAGCGCCAATCGGACGTAAATCACCAATGTCTCCATGGGGTAAACCTACTCTTGGATTCAAAACTCGTAAGAAGAAAAATAAATCCGATAAATTTATCGTACGTCGTCGTAAAAAATAACGGGATTGACCTACGGTTCATATATAGAACCGTAGAACAGTCACGAAGGGAGGTACTCGCATGGGTCGTAGCTTAAAAAAAGGGCCTTTTGTTGATGATCATTTATTGGTAAAAGTTGAAAAATTAAATGAAGCTGACAAGAAACAGGTAGTAAAAACTTGGTCTCGTCGCTCAACAATCTTCCCGCAATTCATCGGACACACAATCGCCGTTTATGACGGTCGTAAGCATGTGCCGGTTTATGTAACAGAAGATATGGTAGGTCACAAACTAGGCGAATTCGCGCCTACACGCACTTATAAAGGTCACGCAAGTGATGACAAGAAAACAAGACGTTAATGAGAGGAGGGCATCTCATGCAAGCTAAAGCTGTCGCTAAAACAGTTCGTATTGCTCCTCGTAAAGTGCGTTTAGTCGCAGATTTAATTCGAGGAAAACAAGTAGGTGAAGCAGTAGCGATTCTTCGCTTAACACCAAAATCTGCTTCTCCAGTCGTAGAAAAAATTCTGAAATCTGCTATCGCAAATGCAGAACACAACTACGAAATGGATATTAATAACCTAGTCGTTTCAGAGGCATACGTTAACGAAGGACCAACATTAAAACGTTTCCGTCCTCGCGCTCAAGGTCGTGCGAGTGCAATTAACAAACGTACTAGTCATATTACAATCGTTGTATCAGAAAAGAAGGAGGGGTAATCTGTGGGTCAAAAGGTAAATCCAATCGGTATGCGTATCGGGATAATCCGTGACTGGGAATCCAAATGGTACGCTGATAAAGACTACGCAGTTCTTTTGCATGAAGACATCAAAGTTCGTGAATATATCGCGAAACGTCTAAATGATGCTTCTGTTTCAAAAGTTGAAATCGAACGTGCAGCTAACCGTATCAATGTATCTGTCCACACTGCTAAACCAGGAATGGTTATCGGTAAAGGCGGTACTGAAGTCGAAGCACTTCGTAAAGCTTTGAACCAGTTGACTGGCAAAAGAGTTCATATCAATATCATCGAAATTAAAAGAGCAGATCTTGATGCAAAATTGGTTGCAGAAAACATCGCTCGTCAATTAGAAAACCGTGTTTCATTCCGTCGCGCTCAAAAGCAAGCTATCCAACGTACTATGCGTTCTGGAGCAAAAGGAATCAAAACTCAAGTTTCTGGTCGTCTTGGCGGTGCTGATATTGCTCGTGCTGAACATTACAGCGAAGGAACAGTTCCACTTCACACACTTCGTGCAGACATAGACTATGCTCATGCTGAAGCAGATACTACTTACGGTAAGCTAGGCGTGAAAGTTTGGATCTACCGTGGAGAAGTTCTTCCTACTAAGAAGAAATCTGAGGAAGGAGGAAAATAATATGTTATTGCCAAAACGCGTAAAATACCGTCGTGAACACCGCGGTAAGATGAGAGGGATGGCTAAAGGCGGCACTGAAGTTCATTTTGGAGAATTTGGACTTCAAGCTCAAGAAGCTTCCTGGATCACGAACCGCCAAATCGAAGCAGCTCGTATTGCGATGACTCGTTATATGAAACGTGGAGGGAAAGTTTGGATCAAAATCTTCCCAAGCAAACCTTACACAGCTAAGCCGCTTGAAGTACGGATGGGTTCCGGTAAAGGTGCTCCTGAAGGTTGGGTAGCAGTAGTTAAACCCGGCAAAGTTATGTTTGAAATCTCTGGTGTATCTGAAGAGGTGGCAAGAGAAGCATTGCGCCTTGCAGCACACAAACTTCCAATCAAATGCAAGTTTGTAAAAAGAGAGGAAATTGGTGGTGAAACAAATGAAAGCTAATGAAATCAAAGATCTAACCACTGCTGAAATTGAACAAAAACTAAAATCTCTTAAAGAAGAACTATTTAATCTTCGTTTCCAGTTAGCTACTGGACAACTTGAAAATACAGCTCGCATCCGTGAAGTTCGCAAATCGATTGCTCGTATGAAAACAGTTGTTCGTCAAAGAGAGATCGGTGTCACTAATCGATAATGAATGGAGGTTTGCAGAATGAGCGAACGCAACCAACGCAAAATCTACACTGGACGCGTAGTATCCGACAAAATGGATAAAACAGTTACAGTTGTTGTAGAAACCTATAAAAAGCATTCTTTATACGGTAAACGCGTGAAATACTCTAAAAAGTTTAAAGCTCATGACGAGCTAAACGAAGCTAAAGCAGGCGACGTAGTACGTATCATGGAAACTCGTCCACTTTCAGCTACAAAACGCTTCCGTCTTGTAGAAGTAGTAGAAAAAGCAGTAATCATTTAATATAGTTCGGATTAAGCTAATTCCGAAGGGAGGTACCGTACATGATTCAACAAGAATCTCGTTTAAAAGTCGCTGACAATTCTGGTGCTCGTGAAGTGCTAACAATTAAAGTCCTAGGTGGTTCTGGCCGTAAAACTGCAAACATCGGTGATATCATCGTTTGTACAGTCAAACAAGCAACACCAGGAGGCGTTGTTAAAAAAGGTGAAGTCGTTAAGGCTGTTGTTGTCCGTACAAAACGTGGTATGCGTCGTCCTGACGGTTCTTACATTCGTTTCGATGAAAACGCATGTGTAATTATCCGTGACGATAAGAGCCCACGTGGAACACGTATTTTTGGACCTGTTGCTCGTGAATTACGTGACAATAGTTTCATGAAGATCGTTTCTCTTGCTCCAGAAGTTCTATAATATGTAAAATTTGTATAAAGCCTTTCAAGGAGGTGCCAAGCTAATGCATGTTAAAAAAGGTGACAAAGTCGTAGTCATCTCTGGTAAGGACAAAGGCAAACAAGGAACAATTCTTTCTGCATATCCGAAACAAAATCGTGTGCTTGTTGAAGGAATTAACATCGTGAAAAAGCATTCCAAGCCATCTCAACTTAATCCACAAGGTGGAATTATCAGCAAAGAAGCTGCTATTCACGTATCCAATGTAATGCCACTTGATCCTAAATCAGGTAAACCGACTCGTGTTGGATATAAGATCGAAAATGGTAAAAAAGTACGCGTAGCTAAAATTTCAGGTGAATCTTTAGATAAATAAGTCATAAATGAAGGGAGGTACACTAAGCAATGAGCCGCCTTAAAGAAAAATTCAAAAGTGAAATTACACCGTCATTGATGGGTAAATTCAACTATCAATCAGTAATGCAAGTACCAAACATTGAGAAAATCGTTATTAACATGGGTGTGGGTGACGCAGTATCTAACTCGAAAGCTTTAGATACAGCTGTTGAAGAACTTACATTGATCACTGGTCAAAAACCAGTTATAACAAAAGCAAAAAAATCAATCGCAGGCTTCCGTTTGCGTGAAGGTATGCCTATCGGAGCGAAAGTTACATTACGTGGAGAGCGTATGTATCAATTCCTTGATAAGCTAGTATCTGTATCTTTACCGCGTGTACGTGATTTCCGCGGCGTTTCAAAGAAATCCTTTGACGGACGTGGGAACTATACATTAGGCGTTAAAGAACAACTTATCTTCCCTGAGATTGATTACGATAAAGTGAGCAAAGTTCGTGGTATGGACATCGTTATCGTAACGACTGCCAACACTGACGAAGAAGCTCGTGAACTACTTACTCAAGTTGGAATGCCGTTCCAAAAGTAATCTCTAAATAAAGGGAGGCGAAATCGTGGCTAAAAAGTCTATGATCGTAAAGCAAAAACGCGAACAGAAGTTTAAAGTACAAGAATATACACGTTGCGAACGTTGCGGACGTCCACATTCAGTATTACGTAAATTTAAACTTTGTCGTATTTGTTTCCGCGAACTTGCATATAAAGGACAAATTCCTGGCGTTAAAAAAGCTAGCTGGTAAAACCCGAGTTTGGGAAGGAGGTAAAATATAATGGTCATGACAGATCCTATTGCAGATATGCTTACTCGCATCCGTAATGCGAATATGGTTCGTCACGAAAAACTGGAAGTTCCTGCTTCAAAGATCAAAAAGGAAATTGCTGAGATCTTAAAAAGTGAAGGCTTCGTACGTGACTTTGAATTAATCGAAGACAACAAACAAGGTATCATCCGTATCTTCTTAAAATACGGTGCAAACAACGAACGTGTTATCACTGGTCTAAAACGTATCAGCAAACCTGGTTTGCGTGTATATGCAAAAACTGGAGAGGTACCACGCGTTCTTAACGGTTTAGGTATCGCAATTGTTTCTACTTCTCACGGAGTTTTAACAGACAAGGAAGCTCGCTCTAAACAAGTTGGCGGAGAAGTTTTAGCATACGTTTGGTAATACATTTTCACAAGAATGGAGGTGCACATTATGTCTCGTATAGGTAAAAAACCTATTGAAATCCCTGCAGGCGTAACAGTTACTGTTACTGGAAGTGAAGTAACTGTTAAAGGACCTAAAGGTGAATTAACTAGATCATTCAGTCCTGACCTTTCAATCGTTGTTGAAGAGAACGTGTTAACTGTTACACGTCCGTCTGACGAGAAGACTCACCGTTCTTTACACGGTACTACTCGCGCACTTATCTCTAACATGGTTGAAGGTGTATCAACAGGTTTCGTAAAATCACTTGAACTTATTGGGGTTGGGTACCGTGCACAAAAGCAAGGTAACAAGCTTGTCCTTAACGTAGGATATTCCCACCCTGTAGAAATAGAGCCAGAAGCTGGCGTTGAAGTCGAAGTTCCTTCTAATACAAAAGTAATCGTCAAAGGTGCAAGCAAAGAACGTGTAGGAGCTCTAGCAGCTAATATCCGTGATGTTCGCCCGCCTGAACCGTATAAAGGTAAAGGTATCCGTTACGAAGGCGAATTCGTTCGTCGTAAAGAAGGTAAAACTGGTAAGTAATGCCGCATAAGTAAACGAAAGGAGTGACGTAAATGATTACGAAGCTTGATAAAAATGCTACTCGTCAGAAAAGACATGCGCGTGTACGTGCTAAGCTTTCTGGAACAGAAGCTCGTCCTCGTTTAAATGTGTTTCGTTCAAACAAACACATTTACGCACAATTAATTGACGATGCAAAAGGCGTAACATTGGCAAGTGCTTCAACTCTTGATAAAGAGATCAGTATCGAAGCAGGTAGCAATGCTGAAGCAGCTCAAAAAGTTGGCGAACTTATTGCGAAACGTGCTGTTGAAAAAGGTTTCAAAGCTGTGGTATTTGACCGCGGTGGTTACCTCTTCCATGGTCGTGTTAAAGCATTGGCTGACGCTGCTCGTGAAAACGGCTTAGAATTTTAATGGATAAGGAGGGACATAACAGATGCGTAGCATTGATCCTAATAAATTAGAACTTGAAGAACGCGTAGTTACAGTAAATCGTGTAGCTAAAGTTGTTAAAGGCGGACGTCGTTTCCGTTTCACTGCACTAGTTGTTGTTGGTGATAAAAATGGTCATGTTGGATTTGGTACTGGTAAAGCTCAAGAAGTTCCGGATGCTATCCGTAAAGCTATTGAGGATGCTAAGAAAAATCTAATTACTGTACCGATGGTTGGTACTACTATTCCTCACCTTGTGAACGGTCGCTATGGCGCAGGTCACATTCTATTGAAACCAGCTTCTGAAGGTACAGGAGTAATTGCTGGTGGTCCTGTTCGTGCGGTACTTGAATTAGGCGGAGTTAGTGATATCTTGTCTAAATCACTAGGTACTAATACACCTATTAATATGGTTCGCGCAACAATTGAAGGATTGAAGCAATTGAAACGTGCTGAAGACGTAGCTAAGTTACGTGGAAAATCAGTACAAGAACTGTTAGGATAAGGAGGGAAATCGAATTATGGCTAATAAATTAGAAATCACCCTCACTCGCAGCTTGATTGGTCGTCCTGAAGATCAACGTGTTACAGTTAACACTTTGGGTTTACGCAAAATGCATCAAACGGTTGTTCAAGAAGATAACCCTGCGATTCGCGGTATGATTACCAAAGTTGCTCATCTTGTTACTGTAAAAGAACAATAAAATAATTTTTAACTTAACAAGGAGGTGCCAACATGAAACTTCATGAGTTAAAAGCTGCAGAAGGTTCTCGTAAAGAACGTAAACGTAAAGGTCGCGGTATTGGATCTGGTAACGGTAAAACAGCAGGTAAAGGACACAAAGGACAAAACGCTCGCTCCGGCGGCGGTGTGCGTCTTGGATTTGAAGGGGGTCAAACTCCTCTATTCAGACGTTTACCTAAACGTGGATTTACCAACATCAACCGTAAAGACTATGCTATCGTGAATCTTGATACGTTAAATCTTTTCGAAGACGGTACTGAAGTAACACCAGCTCTTTTACTTGAGACTGGGGTTGTAAGTAAAGAAAAAGCAGGAATCAAAATTCTTGCCAAAGGAAGCATTGAGAAAAAGCTTACTGTTAAAGCTCACAAATTCTCGTCTACTGCTAAAGAAGCTATCGAAGCTGCTGGCGGTAATACAGAGGTGATCTAATGTTTCGCACGATCTCCAATTTTATGCGCGTGGGTGAAATAAGGAATAAGATTATTTTTACCCTTCTAATGTTAATCGTCTATCGCATCGGTACATTTATACCTGTACCGCATGTGAATGCCGATTTTCTCGCTGAACAGGACCAGCTGAGCGTCATCGGTCTTTTAAATACCTTTGGCGGCGGAGCACTGCAAAACTTTTCGATATTAGCGATGGGTATCATGCCTTACATCACGGCATCCATCATCGTTCAGCTGTTACAGATGGATGTTGTTCCTAAGTTCACTGAATGGTCTAAACAAGGGGAAGCAGGGCGCCGTAAATTAGCTCAATTCACTCGTTACTTCACTATTATCCTAGGATTTATCCAAGCTGTTGGAATGTCTTATGGGTTCAATAATATGTCAGGTGGACAGTTGATTGAAAATCCTGGAATTGCAACATACTTGCTTATTGCGACTGTCTTAACGGCAGGAACAGCTTTTCTTTTGTGGTTAGGGGAGCTGATCACTGCTAAGGGTGTGGGTAATGGGATCTCCATCATTATCTTTGCTGGTATCGTAGCTAGTTTGCCAACTACGGCAAATCAGATTTACGCCCAACAATTTGAAAATGCCGGTGATCAATTATTCTTACGAATCATAACGATTATCCTCATTGTTTTAGCAGTATTAGCAATCGTGGTTGCTGTTATCTTCATTCAGCAGGCATTACGTAAAATTCCTATTCAGTATGCGAAACGTGCTGCGGTAGGTCGTACACAAATGGGTGGCCAGTCTACTCATTTACCATTGAAAGTAAATGCTGCGGGGGTTATTCCGGTAATCTTTGCAATGGCATTTATCATTACTCCCACTACAATCGCTTCTTTCTTTGGAAAGAACAGCGTGACTAGTTGGATATCAACAAATCTTGATTATACCAAGCCAATTGGTATGATCATATATGTTGCTCTTATCATTGCTTTTGCGTATTTTTATGCATTCATTCAGGTTAACCCTGAACAAATGGCTGAGAATTTGAAAAAGCAAGGTGGCTATGTGCCGGGGATTCGTCCAGGTAAGAGTACACAAGAATATTTAACACGTGTTTTATACCGTCTGACGTTTGTAGGCTCTATATTTTTAGCCATCATTGCCGTTTTACCGGTATTTTTCATTAAGCTTGCTGATCTGCCTCAATCTGCACAGATTGGTGGAACCAGTTTGCTGATCGTAGTGGGGGTTGCCCTTGATACGATGAAGCAGCTGGAATCACAACTTGTGAAGAGACACTATAAAGGCTTTATAAAGTAATGAGTTTTGGGAACGGCTTGTTCCCTTTACCCATTATAGAGTTTGAGGGGGAAGAAAATTGAATCTAGTGTTAATGGGTCTGCCGGGTGCTGGTAAGGGCACTCAAGCTGAACAAATCGTAGAAAAATATAATATCCCTCATATCTCTACTGGAGATATGTTCCGAACAGCTATCAAAGATGGAACAGAATTAGGTCTAAAGGCGAAATCATTCATGGACAAAGGCGAATTGGTACCTGATGAAGTTACCATTGGCATCGTACGTGAACGGTTAAGCAAGGAAGACTGCCTCAAAGGATTTTTGCTTGATGGATTTCCACGTACTGTGGCACAGGCGGAAGCACTTGAAGGCATTCTTACTGATTTAGATCGCAAAATGAATTTTGTCATTAATATCGATGTTGATAAAAGCATCTTAATGGAAAGATTGACAGGACGTCGTATTTGCAAATCATGTGGTGCGACATACCATCTTGTTTTCAATCCTCCTGCTAAAGATGATGTATGCGACCGCTGCGGCGGAGAATTATATCAACGTGCCGACGATAATGCAGAAACGGTTCAAAATCGCTTAGATGTGAATTTGAAACAAACCAAGCCACTTCTTGATTTCTACGGAGATAAAGGATACTTGGTCAACATTAACGGACAGCAAGATATTAATAAGGTATTTGAAAATATCGATGTGTTGCTTGGTGCTTTACAAAATTAATCATTCGTATTGATTTATGAAATTCATACCATTTTTATAACTTACTAGTTAAACTTGGTGCATTCCTATAATACAAAGGGTATAATGGATTTCGCGAGAGCATTCGCACATTTATTAATCAGGTTCTTGTACTTGGTATTCCCTGAATTGGGCGATTACTTTTTAAGTGATCTTCATGGACATATCCGGTCGGCAAAATTGATGAAGAAATGCAGTGACTCTATTGGGATTCCTAAAGAGTCGTGATATAGAGGGTTGAAAGAAGCTATGTCAGGCGTGCGCCTTTCAAACATCTCCCATGCTATTCAAACCTATGTCGAGACTAATTGCTTCTCTATTTCGAGAGTATGTCGGTCACGGAATCGGTCAAGACTTACATGAGGGCCCATAAAATCCTCATTTCGGTCCAACTGATAAAGGTCCTCAGTTAAAGCCTGGTTCTACAAAATGGTGAATACTTGATGCAGAATTGTAAGACTTATGAGGATGATTGGACTGTAGTAATGTTGACGGAAAGATGTGTACCTTTAATAGGTTCACGCATAGAGAAGGGAGAATCACTTTAATGGCGAAAGATGATGTAATTGAAGTAGAAGGCACAGTACAAGAGACTTTGCCAAATGCAATGTTTAAGGTAGAATTAGAAAATGGTCATACTGTTTTAGCTCATGTATCCGGTAAAATTCGTATGCACTTTATTCGCATTTTGCCTGGAGATAAAGTTACGGTTGAGCTTTCCCCGTATGATCTAACTCGCGGCAGAATCACATACCGGTTCAAATAATCCGGTTTCGCTCCGATCTGTATAAGGAGGTTAGATAGCAATGAAAGTCAGACCATCAGTCAAACCAATCTGCGAAAAGTGTAAAGTTATCCGCAGAAAAGGTAAAGTTATGGTTATTTGCGAAAACCCTAAACATAAACAAAAACAAGGCTAAATAGAAGGAGGTGCACTCAAGCATGGCACGTATTGCTGGAGTAGATATTCCCCGTGACAAACGTATTGTTATCTCATTAACATATATATATGGTATTGGAAAACAAACAGCGATCAAGATTCTTGCAGAAGCAGGCGTTTCTGAAGAAACTCGCGTTCGTGACTTAACGGAAGACGAATTGAACAAAATTCGTGATATCATTGACAAGCTTAAAGTAGAAGGCGACCTTCGTCGTGAAATCTCCCTAAACATCAAACGTTTAATGGAAATCGGTTCTTACCGTGGTTTACGTCACCGTCGTGGTCTTCCTGTTCGCGGTCAAAATACAAAAAACAATGCTCGTACGCGTAAAGGACCTCGTCGTACTGTAGCTAACAAGAAAAAATAATTAGTAAAGGAGGTTACTTTTCATGGCACGTAAAACTAATACACGTAAACGTCGTGTGAAAAAGAATATAGAAACTGGTATTGCACATATTCGTTCAACATTCAATAACACTATCGTTACGATCACTGACTCTCATGGTAATGCTATTTCTTGGTCAAGTGCTGGAGCTCTAGGATTCCGTGGATCTCGTAAATCCACTCCGTTCGCTGCACAAATGGCTGCAGAAACAGCTGCTAAAACATCAATTGAACATGGTATGAAAACTCTTGAAGTTACAGTTAAAGGACCTGGTGCTGGACGTGAGGCTGCTATTCGTGCACTTCAAGCTGCTGGCCTAGAAGTAACTGCAATTAAAGATGTAACTCCAGTTCCACATAACGGATGCCGTCCACCAAAACGTCGCCGTGTTTAATTTTTCTGTATAGATTTTGTATTCCTGTCAATAATGGGATATAATACTGAGTTTGCGTTCTTACAGAGGATTAATTTTCAGTTGTTGCGCACAGCGGGAACGTATACATGGGGAATTTCGGTTAAGTGACTTCGTTTACTTGCCGGGGTTTTGACGTTTTGAAGGAGGGTTTATTGATGATCGAAATAGAAAAACCAAAAATCGAAACGGTTGAAATCAACGACGATACCAAATACGGTAAATTCGTCGTAGAGCCACTAGAGCGTGGGTATGGTACTACATTGGGTAACTCCTTACGTCGTATCCTTTTATCCTCACTCCCAGGTGCTGCTGTCACAGCTATACAAATTGATGGAGTGCTACATGAGTTCTCAACAATTGAAGGCGTCGTGGAAGATGTAACATCTATCATTCTTAATGTGAAAAAACTAGCTCTTAAGATTTACTCTGATGAAGAGAAGACGCTGGAAATTGACGTTCAAGGTGACGGAGTCATCACGGCTGCTGATATCACTCATGATAGTGATGTAGAAATTCTTAATCCGGATTTATATATTGCTACAATTGGTAAAAACGGTCATATGCGTATGCGTTTATCTGCACGTCGCGGCCGCGGCTACACTCCTGCTGTTCAAAACAAGAGAGAAGACCAGCCAATTGGTGTAATTCCAATCGATGCTCTTTACACTCCAGTTTCACGCGTATCTTTCCAAGTTGAAAATACACGTGTTGGACAGTTGTCTAACTTTGACAAGTTAACGTTCGATGTTTGGACTGATGGCAGTACTGGTCCGCAAGAAGCGGTAGCACTTGGAGCTAAGATTTTAACAGAGCATTTAAATATCTTTGTTGGTTTAACCGATGAAGCTCAAAATGCTGAAATCATGGTTGAAAAAGAAGAAGATCAAAAAGAAAAAGTTCTTGAGATGACGATCGAAGAATTAGACCTTTCTGTTCGTTCTTACAACTGCTTGAAGCGTGCTGGAATCAATACCGTTCAAGAGCTAGCTCATAAAACGGAAGAAGATATGATGAAAGTACGTAATCTAGGACGTAAATCACTTGAAGAAGTGAAAGCGAAACTAGAAGAATTAGGCTTAGGTCTTCGTAAAGACGACTGATAACATGGCGGAATCAATCCATTATGTTGTGAGCCTTGTTATAGACACACAATATAGAACTTCAACAAAGGAGGGAATCTCTAATGGGTTACAGAAAGTTAGGACGCACTAGCGCACAACGTAAAGCATTACTTCGTGATTTAGCTACGGATCTTATTATCCATGAGCGCATTGAAACTACTGAAGCACGTGCAAAGGAATTACGTTCTGTAGTAGATAAAATGATCACTCTTGGTAAACGTGGTGACTTGCATGCACGCCGTCAAGCTGCATCTTTCATCCGTAACGAAATCGCTGACGCTGAGAATGGCACAGATGCCCTTCAAAAACTATTCAGTGACGTGGCTCCACGTTATGAAGAACGTCAAGGTGGATACACTCGTATCATGAAAGTTGGTCCACGCCGCGGTGACGGTGCACCAGTCGTGGTTATTGAATTAGTTTAATAACAACGATGAAAAAGGGCGGGACAAATGAATATACTCACTTGTTCTATGCCCTTTTTCTTTTTTTTAAAATAGAAATTCTGTCATTTAGAAATTCGCATTGAGTGTTACGATGGCTGGCGGAACCTGTATCATGCAGGGAGCCTTCACGTCTAGCTCAAGCATCCCTTCCCGCTTTTGATAAGCGATTATAAGATAACCTGTTTTTCGTAACAGGCCCGCTGTTAGCTGCTCTTAATTTACCGAAAATTCTTTCGGTGGAAGGGGTGCAGCGTTTTTTTATATTTTCAGAAGGAAAAACTACTAAATTTATATTGAGTGAGCAGAGTTTAGTTTAGACGAGTGCAGTCGAGAATGAGGAGGGCCACATGGTGAAGAAGCTGGTTTCTTTAAATAATATTGTTTTTAAATATGAGGGTCAGTCTCGAAACGCCTTGGATGATGTTTCTTTTGATATTCATCAGGGGGAGTGGCTTGCGATTGTCGGACATAATGGCTCTGGCAAGTCGACATTAGCGAAGTTACTGAATGGTCTACAGTTCGCTAACTCAGGTACCATTACGATTAATGATCAACTTTTGACAGAAGAATCCGTTTGGGATGTACGCCAGAAAATTGGCATGGTTTTTCAAAACCCAGATAATCAATTTGTAGGCACTACAGTTCAGGATGATGTGGCTTTTGGTTTAGAAAACGCCGGTGTTTCTCAGCAGGTTATGGTGGAGCGTGTTCATGGTGCGTTAAATAAGGTTAAAATGAATGCCTTTCTTAATCAAGAGCCGCACCATCTATCCGGCGGTCAAAAGCAAAGAGTGGCCATAGCAGGTGTAATAGCCCTGCAGCCAGACATAATCATCTTAGATGAAGCAACCTCCATGCTTGACCCAAGAGGCCGTGAAGAAGTGCTTGAAACAGTTAGGGAATTAAAGCAGGAAAACGATATTACTGTCATATCAATCACCCATGATCTTGAGGAAGCTGCGAAAGCTGATCGAATGATAGTCATGAACCAAGGTCGGCTATATCGTGAAGGATCGCCTCAGGATATTTTTGAGTTAGAGGAAGAATTGATTGCTCTTGGTCTGGATATTCCCTTTTCAGTGAAACTAACCAAGGAGTTACAAAAAAATGGTGTTCGTGTAGTTGATGGGCATTTGACAGAGGAAGAGTTGGTGAAGGATTTATGCGAATTACACTCGATGATGTAGAATACCGCTATCAGGTGAATACTCCTTTTGAACATCTAGCCCTTCATGATGTCAATATTTCAATGGAGCCGGGAACCTATACCGCAATCATCGGGCATACAGGGTCCGGGAAATCCACGCTACTGCAGCATTTAAATGCTCTTTTAAAACCGACGAAGGGTCGGGTTTTCATTGGGGATCGGACGATTGAAGCCGGAAGAAAAGAAAAGGCTTTGCGGCCAATAAGACAAAAGGTCGGAATTGTTTTTCAGTTTCCGGAACATCAGTTATTTGATGAAACGGTTGAAAAGGATATATGTTTCGGTCCGATGAATTTTGGCGTTTCTGAAATCGATGCGAAGAAACTGGCCAGGAAAGCCATCGCGCAAGTCGGTTTGAATGAAGAAGTTCTTGAAAAATCTCCATTCGACTTATCCGGCGGACAAATGCGACGGGTGGCCATCGCTGGGGTGCTTGCCATGGAGCCGGAAGTATTGGTGCTTGATGAGCCTACAGCGGGTCTGGATCCGCGAGGACGCAAAGAAATCATGGATATGTTTTATGATCTGCATAAAGCAAGAGGAATTTCAACGATTCTGGTGACTCATAGCATGGAGGATGCAGCCAAGTACGCGGATGACATCATTATCATGCATAAGGGTACGGTGTTCAAAAAGGGAACCCCCCAGGAAATTTTCTCAGAGCCGGAACAATTAATGGAGCTTGGCCTGGATGTTCCTGATACGGTCCGTTTTCAGCTAAAGCTCCAGAAGGAACTTGGTGTTCGATTTGATCATCCATGTCTTAATATCGGTGATTTAGCGATAGAAATAGATAAAGCCATGAAACGGGGGAACCGCTAATGCTGGATAAAATGATTATCGGGCGTTATGTCCCTGCAAATTCACTGATGCACAAGATGGATCCAAGGGCTAAATTGCTCCTCGTGTTCCTGTTTGTTTGTGTCGTCTTTTTGGCGAATAATGTCGTTTCTTACGGTTTGCTTGCTGTATTCACCATCCTTTTGATCATTCTTTCCAAAATACCGCTTCGTTATCTTTATAATGGGTTAAAACCAATCTTTTTCTTGATCGTATTTACATTCCTTCTCCATATATTTTTTACGAAAGAAGGGGATTTGCTTTTTGAATACGGTTGGTTTGAAATCTATGAAGGCGGTCTGATTCAAGGTTTTTTCATATCAGTAAGATTTACTTTATTAATCCTTGTTACGTCACTTTTAACTTTGACGACATCCCCGATATCCATCACAGATGGGATGGAAGAGCTGTTGGGACCCTTGAAAAAGTGGAAGATGCCTGTACATGAACTGGCATTGATGATGTCCATTGCCCTTCGTTTCATTCCAACGCTAATGGAGGAAACGGAAAAAATCATGAAGGCACAAACTGCAAGGGGCGTTGACTTTTCATCTGGCCCGATAAAGGACAGGGTTAAATCGATTGTACCGCTGCTTGTTCCTTTATTTGTTAGTTCGTTCAAACGGGCTGAGGAATTGGCAACTGCCATGGAATCAAGAGGATACCGAGGCGGGGAAGGCCGTACGAAATATCGCCAATTGAACTGGAAGATGAGTGATAGTCTTTTGATGGTCTCAATCGGTGTTCTAACGGTCATGTTATTTTTATTACGTTCATAATAAGGAAGAGAACTATGCCAAAATATAAATGTGTGATCGCTTATGACGGCACGGATTTTGCTGGTTATCAGGTGCAGCCTGAGAAGCGCACCATACAAAGTGAATTCGAGGCAGTCTTGGCCCAAATGCATAAAGGCACAATTATAAAAGTGACTGCTTCAGGCAGGACAGATTCAGGGGTCCATGCAAAGGGGCAGGTACTTCACTTTGAATCGCCCCTTACATTCCCTACGGAAAATTGGGTAAAGGCGTTCAGCGCCCTTCTTCCGAACGATATCATCGTTATGGAAGTTGACATCGTGCCTGACGATTTTCATGCAAGGTTCCATACGACTGGGAAAGAGTACCGTTATATCATAGCCCGCTCGAAACTGCGGGATCCGTTCCAGCGAAATTACGCTTATCATTATCCCTACCCATTAGATGGGGAGGCGATGAGGGAAGCAATCTCCTACTTGATCGGGACACATGACTTTACAAGTTTTTGTTCGGCTAAAACGGAAGTGGTCGATAAAGTTCGAAAGATACAAGTGATGGATTTTGAAGAGAGCGATGGTTTCATGGTTTTCCGCTTCGTTGGCGAAGGTTTTTTGTATAACATGGTGCGTATCTTGGTTGGGACGCTTCTGGATGTCGGCAGCGGCAAGATGTCACCCCGTGATATGAGCGGGATTTTGGCCAAAAAGGACCGCAGTTTTGCAGGGAAAACAGCACCAGCCCAAGGCTTATATTTATGGAAAGTATTTTACAAATAAAATTATTTTCGAAGTGATACCAGTTTTTTTACAACTGGGAAACGAGATGAACTCAGTAATGGAGCGGTTTGACGCTACACTGACCTTTTCATGGAGTTGCAGAGAGTGTTTTATAGACAACTTATCCTAGTGTAACATTCCCTTGACAATGAATCTGGGAGAAGTTAATATAATATGGTATGTATTTTAATCCCACGATAAGCCCCGGAAGTTTATTGTGATTGAAAATAAATATAAAAAATTAAAAAGTTTTTTAGGAGGTTAACCATGCGTACGACATTTATGGCGAAAGCTAATGAAGTAGAACGTAAATGGTATGTGATTGACGCTGAAGGCAAAACTTTGGGTCGCCTTTCTACTGAAGTAGCATCCATCTTACGTGGTAAACATAAACCAACTTTTACACCGAACATTGACACTGGTGATCATGTAATTCTAATCAATGTTGAAAAAATCCACTTGACTGGTAAAAAATTGACTGACAAAATTTATTACCGTCACACTATGCATCCAGGCGGTCTTAAAACTAGAACTGCTCTTGAAATGCGTACAAACTACCCTGAGAGAATGCTTGAACTTGCTATCAAAGGTATGCTTCCAAAGAATTCTCTTGGTCGTCAAATCTACAAAAAATTACACGTATACGCTGGAGCTGAGCACCCACACGCTGCTCAACAACCAGAAGTATACGAATTACGCGGATAATTACTAAGGAGGTTACTATCTTGGCACAAGTTCAATATTATGGTACTGGTCGCCGTAAGAGCTCAGTAGCTCGTGTACGTTTAGTACCAGGCGAAGGTCGCATCGTTATTAACGGTCGTGACATCAATGAATATATTCCTTTCGCAGCATTACGTGAAGTTGTAAACCAACCACTAGTTGCAACAGAAACTACTGGAAATTACGACGTTCTAGTAAACGTTAGCGGTGGTGGATACACTGGTCAAGCTGGAGCAATCCGTCACGGTATCGCTCGTGCATTGCTTCAAGTTGATCCAGAATACCGTCCATCTCTTAAAACTGCTGGTTTACTAACTCGTGACCCACGTATGAAAGAGCGTAAAAAATACGGTCTTAAAGGCGCACGTCGTGCACCTCAGTTCTCAAAACGTTAATTCTATTACCGTTTCAAAGACTCTCAACCATTTCGGTTGGGGGTCTTTTTTATGCCCGAAAAATGTGTGTAACTGAAATATTAAAAAGCATATCTGGGATCTCCCGGATATGCTTTTATTTAAATACTCCATTTAATAATTTTAGTTATGAGATTCACCTTGGCTTTTTTTGATTACGGCTTTTCCCGGCATGAAGCATGTAAAAATTAACGCCACAAAAGATAAGATTAACATGAAAACATAGGCATCACTTGAGCCAAAGATGGAAGCTAATGCCTTTAGTTGAATAGCTGATATATTTTCATTTTCATTGATAGCTCAGAAGCATGTGAAGTTGCCTGCATTGTATACACTGTGATGACAACTGCTGTTCCAATAGCACCTGACAATTGGCGAATGGTATTATTTACAGCTGAACCATGGGAACCCAATTCTCTTGGTAAAGCATTCAACCCTGCTGTATTTAATGGCATGGTAATAAAGCTCAAGCCAATTCGTAATATAATGGTACGAACCATTAAATAGCTATAGGTTGTGGATTCGTTTATATCTATGACTCCCCACATCGAAACAATGATAAATACCAAACCTGTAATAAAGAGTGGTTTAGCACCATGTTTATCATACATTTTACCTGTGACAGGGGATAAGAAGGCATTAATCACAGCTCCAGGTAATAACAGTAAACCTGCTTCAAATGCTGTAAAACCCCTTCCATTTTGCAAGTAAATGGGTAAAAGAATTAAATCCGCATACATGATCATCGTAATTAGTACATTGATGAAAGATGTGAGAGTGAACATTTTATAATTGAATACAGATAAATTTAATAATGGATCGCTGGATTTCATTTGTCGTAAACAGAATAGAGTCGACACGATCATTCCGACGAGTATTGCAGTAATGACAACGGGATCATCCCATCCCTTGCTTCCTGCGCTACTAAATCCAAATAATATACAGCCAAAACCAAACGTCGATAAAATGACACTTATGATATCCAATTTTGCTTTTGTTGTCTCGGCAACATTCATTAAATATTTGAAAGCTAGAGCTATGACGATTAATATAAATGGGATTAACCCAATAAATAGCCATCTCCATGAAACATATTCAATGATAAAACCAGATAATGTAGGGGCTATGGCTGGAGCGAAAATCATCGCAAAGCCAATTGTCCCCATAATGCTTCCACGCTTTTCGCTAGGATATAAATATAAAATAACTGTCATCATTAGAGGCATAATAATCCCGGCACCAATTGCTTGAATCATTCTTCCCGTTAACAGCACACCAAAATTCCCTGCACATGCACAAAGTAAAGATCCGATGAACAAAAAGAACATCGAGCTAATAAATAGCTGCCTTGTTGTAAACCGTTTCATTAAAAAGGCAGTAATCGGCACTAAAACACCGTTCACTAGCATAAATCCTGTTGATAACCATTGTACAGTTGCAGCCGTTACATGAAATACGTCCCACTCATTTAATGTTGATAAAAAACAGCCGGCAATCAGTACAATTAATAAAACTTTTTTATTTCTTTCCGTTATGATCATTCGTAAACCCCTTCATTTTTGACTTGCATTCTCAACACCGTGTCGATAAAATCGATGGCAACAAAAAAATATGTTGCTTACCATGTACAGTTTTCTTGAAACTGTTCACTAATCGACATAGAAATATATGCTGTTGAGAAAGTCAAAGAAAATCTATAAAGGAGTTAAAAATGTCTATACCTAAAAAAGAAGATCCTCGTCAATTCGGTCAAGAGAAATGTTTAAGAACGCTGTCATTGCTCTGTTATGCGAGGACCCTGCTATTTCAAATTTAACGGTTCAGAAAATCGCAGCCAAAGCAGGATTAAATCGGACAACATTTTACCTACATTATCAGGATATACAAGATTTACTAACGCAAATCACCGATGAGATTTTAAATGAGCTTTCCGATAAAATTTTTGCTTTAATACATGCAAAAGATTTATCAGAAAAACAACAGCTAACACAATTGCTTGATTATTTATATATTCATCAGAATTATTTACTTATTTTATTTAAAACAAATCAGTTTGAGGACCAGTTATTTTCATTGTTAAAGCAATTAGTAGAAATTAGAAGGAAGAATACCAAAAAGGATCTACTTGCTGATTATGTTGACATTGACATTAAAACAGCCTCATTGGTAGGCATTATAATATGGTGGTTAAGAAAGGGGCTTCATTTTAGTTCAGATTATATTGCCAATCAAATTTATTTAATGTACAGGGTGCAATGATGTTGGGTGTGTTTTTTTATGTCCGGAAAAAGATTTGACCACATTTTCAGCATGGGATCCAAATGAAACGCCGCGGCGACGTTGGTGACGGTATGTTCCATTTGTTTACACATGAGTTTATTTATGTAATACAGAATTTTTTGTAAAATCCATATTTATTTAGTTCCTGTTTAGGAGTATGATAATACTTAAAAAAGAAAGAGGACTTCATATGAATTCAACATACTCACCGATTGAAACAACTAAAACAAAAGCCTTGGTCATCAATGCGCTATTCATTGCATTAACCCTTGTAGCGACAATGTTCATCAACATCAAGCTCCCAATAATGGGTAACGGAGGCCTGATCCATCTGGGTAACGTTCCCCTTTTTATAGCAGCCTTGGTATATGGCAAAAAAACAGGGGCTATAGCAGGCGCCTTCGGAATGGCCTTCTTCGATCTATTCTCTGGTTGGGCAGCATGGGCACCGTTTACATTCGTCATCGTAGGAGCAATGGGCTTTCTAGCCGGCCTTATATCCGAAAAGGTACCAGGCAAAAGAGAACTTGTATACACTATCGCCGTTGCCGTTGCATTGATTATAAAAATCGTCGGCTACTATTTTGTCGAAGTTATTCTTTATGGTAACTGGATACAGCCATTTGGCTCCATCCCTGGAAACGTAATGCAGGTCGTAATAGCCGGTATAATTGTAGTGCCGCTTGCTGGACGATTAAAGAAAAGAGCTGGACAGATATAAAGTAAAAAATGGGAAACCATTTCAAAACTTTGTGTAGGCATCACCGATTGAATTTCGGACAGTTTAAAAGTTATATCAAAGGACATCCGTTTACCATGGATGTCCTTTTATCTTAATAGATCTCAAATAGTATTGATCAAGGTCCAAAGAGACACGCGCAGTGAGCGACCCAAGTCGGCAAGGTCAGCCTCAGGTAGCGGCCTGAGTGGCGAGTTATGGGTGATAGTTCCAAGTTTTCTGCCATTAAACATCATCTGATAAGTGCAGTCTGCCCTTTGACAGGCTTATGGAAGATAGCATATTGCATATCGATAGGCATTATTAATTTACTTGCCGAACCTATCCTCATTATTTTTTGCCAATGGAATAAATGAATGGTTCAAAATAGAACGCTAAAACTAAATTATGTCTTGGGAAATAATTTTGGGAAATGGGGAATTGCCCCGGAGGTGAATTATGGCTGTGATATTAGGTTTACAGGAGATGCAAAGGGAAAGGCAATTGAAGTTCGAACGCAGGCTGCTCAGGGAACTTTCTATCGAGGATATGAAGGGAAGGATTCAGCGTTACTTCGGACAGGATTTGATGGATGTTTTGGAGGAAGGCTACTTTGATGTTGCCATCGAGGCTTATTTATTAGGAGCTAACTATAGTAAGTTTGGCTATTATGGTGAGTCGGAAGAAGATGTTAGATCCAGGTGCTGGAAGGAAGAGAAGTTTTTGGTAGATACTCTTTTTAACTTCATTTTGTATTGGCGGGAAGTTACGGCGAATAATGCTTTTGATGAAGGTTTGTTTTATTGCTGTGAAGGATTTGTGGGGGATTGGTGGCTGGACGGCTTTAAGACTGGTGAAAAACGATATAAAATGAAACTGCATTAAGAAGGCAAATTCCCATTCCTTGTTCTAATTCCATGGTTTGTCCCATACTTTTTAGTAGAGAGATCATGGAAGGGGAACGGTCATGCGCAGAAAGCTGAAATATACAGGAATCGCTATGGGATTGTTTGTCCTTTTTTTAATTGTGACATTTAAATTTGTTGAAGATGATTCTTGGGACTCCTGGAACCTTCCGTTGGCAGGTAAGGTTATCATTCTGGATGCAGGTCACGGAGGAATGGACGGCGGGGCAAATGTACAAGAGATTATGGAAAAGGAAATTGCCCTTTCCGTTTCATTAAAGGTCAGGGACTATTTGCAGGAACAGGGTGCCCTTGTCATCATGACCCGTGAGAAGGATGAGGACTTGGCTGGAAATACAAAGGGGATCCGCCAGCGAAAACAGGAGGACTTACGGAATCGGGTTGAAATGATCAATAATTCGGAAGCGGACTTATTCTTAAGCATTCATTTGAACTCTTTTCCATCAGCGTCATCGAAAGGTGCCCAGACCTTTTATACAAGCAGGTTTGAGGAAAATGAACAGGTGGCAAAATTCATTCAGACTGAAATCATCAGAAACCTGGAAAATACAAAGCGTGATGCAAAAACGATTAATCATGTGTATTTGATGAATTATGCTAAGAAGCCGGGAGCGCTTGTGGAAATTGGCTTTCTTTCCAATACCGAGGAAAGGGAACGCCTTATCAGTGATAAGTATCAAGAAAAGGTTGCCAGCTCAATTTATATGGGGATTTTACGGTACTTTACAGAGGAAAAACTATCGGAAGAAAAGTGATGTCTGGGTCTTGTAAGGTACAAGGCCTCTTTATTATGGGGAAATAATCAGGTTTCTCATGCGGGGCAGATAATAATCTTTTTTTCCGTAATATGTTATACTGAAAAATGGGAAAATAAAATTCAAAGGGGTGCTCGACTTGTTAACAGAAGAGAAAGTACTGAATTTATTAAAGGATCTTAAAGACCCTTTTCTACATAAAAGCCTTGAAGAGACAAATGGAATTATAGAGATCAAAATAAAACCTGAAAAGAATCATGTAAGCGTTAAACTTGCGATTGCGAAAACGGGGACTGCCGAGCAAATGCAAATGCAATCGGAAGTTGTGGACTTGCTGAAAACAAACGGAGCGGAATCGGTAGGCATCCGTTTCGCGGAGCTTTCAGAAGAGGAGTTAGCCAAGCACCGTGAAAGCATTCCTCAGGATGGAGCGGACCAAGGTTTGCTTGGCCCTAACAGCAAGACACAATTCATCGCGATCGCCAGCGGTAAAGGCGGAGTGGGAAAATCTACGATTTCAGTGAATTTCGCCACTTCACTTGCTCGTTTAGGTAAAAAGGTCGGACTGGTTGATGCCGATATTTATGGATTCAGCGTACCTGATATGATGGGGATAACAAAAAGACCGGTTGTTCGCGGGGAAAAAATCATTCCTGTAGAACGGTTTGGCGTTCAAGTTATCTCAATGGGCTTTTTTGTAGAGGATAACGCGCCGATCATATGGAGAGGGCCGATGCTGGGAAAAATGCTCAACAGTTTCTTTAATGAAGTGGAATGGGGAGATTTGGACTATTTGGTCCTTGACTTACCGCCGGGTACAGGCGATGTTGCTTTGGACGTTCATACGATGCTCCCATCATGTAAAGAAATCATCGTTACGACACCGCATCCGACTGCAGCCTTCGTTGCTGCAAGAGCTGGTGCCATGGCCATCAAGACAGAACACGAAGTCATTGGTGTCATAGAGAACATGTCATTCTTCGAAAGTAAAACGACGGGTGAAAAAGAATATGTCTTCGGAAAAGGCGGCGGACAGAAGCTTGCAGAAGAGCTTCGTACAGAAGTTTTAGGTCAACTTCCCCTGCAACAGCCGGATTGGAACGAAGAGGACTTTGCTCCATCCATTTACGCAGCGGACCATAGGCTAGGCAGGATTTACGAAGATATTGCTAAAAAAGTCATTGAAAAACTACAATAAAAATAAGGCTGATTCCGATTGGAATCAGCCTTATTTCGTTCTTTTTACTTTTTCTCCTTCTCGGCCGCTTTAGTGGCTGCTTTATCCAATTTCTCTTGCATTTTAGCTTGGACGAGAGGACTCTCCATGGTTTCGATGATCAGCTCTTTATAGACCGACCGCATCTCCTTGGTTTTTAATAACTTATTCATTTCTTTTTCCATATCCGGTTCTTTCATTATTTCCATGAGCATTCCACGATACTGAGGATCAGCAGTTAAGTCCTTCAATACCTTTTTATGTTCGTCTTCTAATGCTTTAGCATATGCGGAAGCGAATTCGGGATCATTAAATGTCTTTTTCCAAAATTCCTTCCCTTTATCTGAAGTGACCATATCTTCAATGGATTTCTTAATGTCATCCGAATCCATAATAAGTTCAGCTTTCGTTTTATCATCAGTAATGATATCCTGGATTGCCTTTTTTCCATCATCTGTCTTCAAGATATCGACGACCATCTTCTTTGTCTCTTCATATTCCATTTTTTCTGCGCCTGCTCCATTTTGAGCACAACCGGAACAAACGAGTAAGAATGACGTGAAAAGCAAAGCAACTCCCACTCTCATACGCAGGGCCCCTTTCATCCTTCTTACTGTTAATATGGTTCCAATCGGCGATATTATTCCTTGGTGGAATAAGTGGATTTTTCCAAATTTGGTTGGTACAATTAAGGAAATGAAATAGAAATGTATGGAGGAAAACAATGAACAGCCGTAATTTAGTTAAATTGTTTTTAACAACATTGCTTATAGGTGGTGTAACGGGCGGAGTTGTAGGTTTCTTGGCTCGGTGGAGTGAGTTTAAACCTTATTTCTCTTCTTTTGATGTCAGTGCCATCCTATCAACTTTTATTTGGTTATTCGGTGTTGGATTAATTTTCAGTGTCATAAGCCAAGCCGGCTTTTTTGCCTATTTAACGATACATCGTTTTGGTCTGGGAATATTTAAAAGCGCTTCTTTATGGAATGCCGTTCAACTTGTACTCATTCTTTTTGTTGTTTTCGATCTTGTTTACCTACGATATCTTAGCTTTGGTTCAGGCGAGGGGATCAGTTCCTACATCGTGTTAGCATTGGTTGTATTGGCCTCAGGGATTGTTACGGCTTATTTCAAAATGAAACAAACGAATAAACAGTCGTTCATACCAGCCTTATTTTTCATGGTCGTGTTCACGGTTTTGGAGTGGATACCTGTCCTAAGTGCCAATGATGAAAGCTGGCTTTACTTCATGCTGTTTCCATTGCTGGTCTGCAATGCTTATCAATTATTGGTCCTGAGCAAATTGATTGAAATTTCACAAAAGGAATTGGCTAGTAAAAGAGGGCGTAAGCAAACTCCGGCAAAGGGAAAGATGAAAGCCGGTGAACTTGGTAAAGGCAGCTAATCTATATGTAAGCCGGGCCATACATAAGGAAGTCAAAACATAAAAACTGCGTACTAAAGGTTCATGGAGACCATTAGTGCGCAGTTTTTTCAGTCAGCGAATTTCCTCACTGCTTGCTGATGAATTGGAAATCATCTCTGAAACGTTAACGAAGTTTAAATTTTTTGATCGGAGTTCACTTATTAACTCCGGTAAAGCCTTATTCGTTTGTTTTGCTGAGTCTGAAGCATGTAATAAGATGATATCACCCTTTTGGGCCTTGGTGATGTTCTGTACGATCCGATCCACACCCGGATTGGTCCAATCCTTTGAATCGATGCTCCAATGGACAACGGTATATCCGAATTTCTCGCTAATCTTTAAGAGGCGTTTATCAAAGTGACCGGTGGGAGCGCGTAAAAGTTCTATATTCTTTATATTAAGTTTTTTAAATGCTTCCTGGGCTTTAGAAATATCCCGGATGATTTCCTGATCTTCCATTTCGGAATAATCCTTATAATCGTAACCAAGGATGCCGATTTCATATCCTTCTTTCACAATTTCCGCAACTATGTCCGGATGACGTTCAGCCCAGGATCCCGAGAGGAAAAAGGTGGCGGATTTAATCTTTTCCCTTTTTAATGTCTCTATTATCGGAGCGGCTTTCTCATCACCCCAGCCGATATTGAACGTGATCGCAACATTCTTTTCCCCTTTATAAACCGCTTTCGGCCCATCTTCTGTAGAAAAAACGGGGGCATGAAGAATGTTTTGTACAAAAAGGAACCAAGCGGTAAAAAGTGCCGTAAGTAATATTAACGAATAATATTTGATCTTCTTGGCTTGAAGCACCATGAAAAATTTCATTAATCCATCCCCTTGTCCAAAGTACTCTTGTCTTCAAATTTATGCGCGAGGATTATTGTTATGCAAAAAAATCAGTTGAAAATTCATAAAAATGCTGGCAATGGGGAATGCTGTCTGGTGGAGGTGTGAACTATGCTCGGTTTATTGATTAATGACAAGGAAAAGATGGAATTGGAGTACCTTTTAAAAAGAGAGATGGATGAAATACTATTCGATCTGCAGGATGACAGAATCGATCACTTAGTCAAAAGGGCAATAAACGAGAAATATAACATCCTTTTCAGACTGTTTAAAAGGGTGAGCACCGAGGAGGAATGCCTAATGTATATGAGGGGAAAAAAGAATTTGTCCAAGTGGAATCAGTCATGAGATTCAAAAGTGAATTATATTAAAAAAATCTATTGACTATTGATTTATACGCTGGTATATTATAAAAGTTGCTGCAACGTAAAAGCTTTTGAAAAAGAATGAAAAAACTTTTTTAAAAAAGTTATTGACGAAGTAGTAATAAGATGTTAAGATATTAAAGTCGCTAAGAGATGCGGCAAACAAATTGCTCTTTGAAAACTGAACAAAACAAAGCGCCAACGTTAAATTTTAAGTGAGCACACACTATCAAAAAAGCAAATGAGCAAGTCAAACATTTCTT
>NZ_JAZHFU010000019.1:0-57091 GCF_036541465.1 Bacillus sp. CFBP9009
TCACACCCGTTCCCATTCCGAACACGGCAGTTAAGCTCTTCAGCGCCGATGGTAGTTGGGGGTTTCCCCCTGTGAGAGTAGGACGCCGCCAAGCCATTTCAAAAGATCAGCCATAAGGCTGGTCTTTTTTTGCTTAATGCAAAGAAAAATCATTGGATATAAAGGGATTATCAATTATGGAAACTTTTATGAAGACATACACGTATTGAAATTCTTCATCATACATTGTTAAAAGCATCCCCGGTTCTCTTAAACTATTTAAATTAATGTATGCGAACAATGGTTTTTGGGGAGAATGCAGGTATGGAGGTGGAGATGTTGGGGACAACAACAACCAAAACAACGGCAGGGGAAACATGCGCGGTTTGTGAACAAATAAAAGGAATGGGTATACATCTATATACGACTTTTATTTGCGAGGAATGCGAAAGGGATATGATCGGGACGGATACGAACGATCCCAAGTACCAATATTACTTAAAGAAATTGAGAAAAATCACTAATCCTGAAATATTATCATGAAAAAATAGTTTGTGGAAAGTTAAAGAGTCAGAGAAAAAAGAAATGGTGTGTTTCTTTAGTCTCTGATTCTTTTTTTGGTACTTTAGAAGAATGCTTGCCAAAACGCTTCAAGCTGCAACCAGACTGTTTGGGGATACATAATCGCCTTCCTATTGTCGCAATATGAGATAAAATTGAACTTATTTGATAAAATGAAAAAATACTATGACGTGAGGGAAGAGAAAAATGAATCAATCTCAGACACCATTGTTCGATGCAATGAGTGCATTTCATAAAAAAAGCCCAATATCCCTGCATGTCCCAGGACATAAAAATGGATGGGTATTTAGTAAAAAGGGCCAAGCTTTATATAACCCCCTGCTTGGTATTGATGCCACGGAGTTAAGCGGTTTAGATGACCTGCATGCTCCAGAGGGCGCCATTTTAAAGTCCGAGCAACTACTCGCTGACCTATATGGGGTAAAGCGGAGTTATTTTCTCGTTAATGGGTCAACCGTAGGCAACATTGCCATGATTCTTGCTGCCTGCCGGGAAGGTGATAAGGTCCTTGTCCAAAGAAACTGCCATAAATCAATTTTACATGGATTGATGTTAGCGAATGTACAACCGATTTTTTTGCAACCGGATTATTATGAGAAATGGGGCATTGCCGGCGGTGTGGGATCAAATTTAATTAAAGAAGCCTTGAGTGTACATCCAGATGTAAAAGCCATCATTGTTACCTATCCTAATTATTATGGAATTGGTGAAGACTTGACGGAAATGGTAAGGCTCGCACATCAAAAGGGGATCCCTGTGCTGGTGGACGAGGCACATGGCGCTCATTTTCAGATAGGAAGTCCGTTTCCCAAGCCGGCCATTTTGGCAGGGGCAGACGCCGTTGTCCATTCAGCGCATAAAACACTGCCGGCCATGACGATGGGGTCATTTCTTCATGTGAATTCATCCTTAATTGATGTCGATCAAGCATCATTCTATTTACAAATGCTTCAGTCCAGCAGTCCATCTTACCCAATTATGGGTTCGCTCGACTTGGCCAGGGCCTACTTAGCCGCTTTTACATCAGAAGATAAAAAATTCCTTATTGAAAAGATATCGGATTTCAGAGGAGAATTAGGTGCCCTGCAAACAGTAAGGGTGCTGGAGTCGCCGCCAGGCACCTTGGCAGACCCGCTAAAAGTAGTCATTCAATCAACTAATGGTTTAAGCGGATTTGAGTTACAGCAGCTATGTGAAGCCGAAGGCATTTTTACGGAGTTGGCTGATCCTGATAATTTATTAATGATTTTACCCTTATTAAAAATGGGTACCGATTTTCCTTTTCATGAAATCATACAAACTATAAAAAGTGCCACTCAAGACAGAACTGGAAACAAGGGAGCAGATCTTCGGGTCCTCTGGCCTGATGGAAGGTCAATGGCAGGGCTTGAAATGCCCTACTCCGTCATGAAGCATAGCAAAGCAAGACCTGTCGAATTACGGAAAGCAGTCGGAGAGGTATCCGCCGAGATGGTCATTCCTTATCCGCCGGGCATCCCTTTAATTATGTCCGGGGAAATGATTACTCCTGAACATATATCCAATTTGCGGAGACTGCTGGAAATGGGATCAAGGTTTCATGGTGGTTCCTCCCTTTCAAACGGAGAATTAATCGTTTATGAAAGCAGGCAGACTGGTTAAAATGATATACTACATACAAAGAACCTTGGAGGTACATCGATGAAACGTGGTATTTTTATAACAATGGAAGGGCCTGAGGGTGCCGGGAAAACAACCATTACCCAAATGCTCGGCAAGGCTCTGCAACAAGAAGGCTATCAAGTTCTATTAACCCGTGAGCCAGGGGGAGTTCCCATTTCGGAGCAAATTAGGGAAGTGATCCTTAATAAAGATAATACAGCCATGGACTCGAGGACAGAGGCTTTATTATACGCAGCAGCAAGGCGTCAGCATTTAGTGGAAGTGGTCATGCCTGAGCTGGAACGAGGGGGAATTGTCCTCTGTGACCGATTTATAGATAGCTCGTTAGCCTATCAGGGTCATGCAAGGGGTTTGGATATAGAAGAAGTTTACAATATCAATAAATTTGCAATTGGAGATATGATGCCAGATGCCACGCTCTTTTTTGATATCGACCCAGAAGAGGGATTGAGGCGCATCCAGTCCAATGGGGAACGGGAAGTGAACCGGCTGGATCTTGAAGCCCTCGACTTTCATAAAAAAGTTTGTGAAGGGTATCAGTTCATTATAAATAGATGGAAAGAACGTTTCATTATCGTGGATGCAGGCCGGACAATAGATGAAGTCTTTGAGGAAACGAAAGCCAGCTTATTGGATTTTTTAGCGAAAGCGGGAAACTGATTATATAGGTTTCCATATTATTCAACCAATACTATTTGATATAATGTAGTTAGTAAAAATTCAGAGTAACCGGAGGATGATGAGAATGAAAATGATCATTGCTGTCGTTCAAGACAAGGATAGTCATCGCCTGCTGAATCAATTAGTGGAAAATAATTTCGGAACGACCAAACTAGCCAGCACTGGCGGGTTTTTAAAATCAGGTAATACGACTTTTATGATCGGAACAGAGGATGAACGTGTTGACCAAGCCATCCAGATCATCAAACAGAATTGTCAGTCACGATCCCAATTAGTTTCACCGGTTTCACCGATGGGCGGGAATGCCGAGTCATATGTACCTTACCCAGTGGAGATTCAAGTGGGCGGTGCGACCATTTTTGTTCTGCCGGTTGAAAACTTTTTACAATTTTAACGGTTAGTTTCAGGGAGGTTCATTATGAAAATCAACCATGATATCCCTATTAAGCTGGATAAATCGCGTCAGGATGCCAAACAATTTCAAACCGGAAATGGCAGATTTCAACAAATGGTCCAAACACAGGATCAAAAGATGCAAATCCAAACATTAAACCGTTTGATAGGCGATATCGAAGGGGCGGGGCAGCGTTTAGTAAGGTCACGTACTTTTAGGGAATTGGCAAAATATAAAGCATTGGTGAAACGGTTTGTTAAAGAAGCGGTTGAATATGGACTGGAACTGAAGCAATCAACGAGCTGGAATGAATATGGACAGAGCCGGCCATTGAAAACCGTGGAAACGATAGATGCAAAATTAGTCGAGTTAAGCGAGGAAATTCTTAATAAAGAGAAAAGTTCGCTTGAAATATTGGAAATTATTGGCGAGATTAAAGGTCTTCTGATTAATTTATATACTTAAGTGAGTTGATGGTTTTGGATAAAACATGGCAGGACATGAGTGAAATTCAGCCGCAGGTAATGACGATGCTGCAAAATAGCATAACGAAGAACAGGGTGGCTCATGCGTATTTATTTGAAGGGGAAAAAGGGACTGGCAAGCAAGAGATAAGCTATGGCTTTGCCAAAAGCTTACTATGTGAAGCCCCGACAGCAGGTTATGAGCCATGCGAACTTTGTCGGAATTGCAAACGGATTTCAAGTGGGAATCATCCAGATGTCCATTTGATAGAAAAAGACGGTCTCTCAATAAAGAAAGAGCAAATCAAGGGGCTTCAGGAAGAATTTTCGAAAAAGAGCGTAGAGGCAGATCGGAAGGTTTATATGATTGCCGATGCTGACAAAATGTCGGTGGGGGCAGCCAACAGTCTATTGAAATTTTTAGAAGAACCTTCGGCTGATACTGTAGCAATATTGATGACCGAACAGCTTCAGAGGATTCTGCCGACTATATTATCAAGGTGCCAAGTGATTTCGTTCAAGCCATTATCTCCGGAGAATGTGAAACGGAAGCTGATAGAACAGGAGTTAGAACCACAGCTGGCCTCGGTCATCGCCCACATCACACAGAATGTGGAAGCCGGAATTGAGCTTAGCCATGATGAATGGTTTGTACAAGCTCAAAAAATAGTGGTAAAATTATATGAAGTGTTAAAACTTAATTCCTTGAAGGCAATGCTGTACCTTCAGACGGATTGGTTCACACACTTTAAAGAAAGAGAACAGGTTGACAGAGGTCTTGATTTGTTACTTCTTATATATAAGGATTTATTATACATTCAGTTGGACAAAAAGGACTTCGTTGTGTTCCAAAATAAACTGAAGGAATTTGAAACTCACGCTCTTCATCTTTCCCCAAGACGCCTTGCTGAACATATGGGTTGCATTTTGGAAGCAAAAAGGAAGCTGATGTCCAACACGAATCCACAGCTGTTGATGGAACAGCTTGTGCTGAATTTGCAGGAGGGATCATGATTTGTATGATGTTGTAGGTGTCCGTTTTAAAAAGGCGGGCAAAATATACTACTTCGATCCGGGTGAATTCGCAATTCCTAAGGACGATTTTGTAATAGTGGAGACTGTCCGCGGTGTTGAATTCGGTAAAGTCGTTACAGCCCGTAAACAAGTAGATGAAAACGATGTTGTCCTGCCATTGAAAAAAGTACTTCGGGTCGCTGATGCAAAAGATAAGCTGATTGTAGACGAGAATAAGGCGGCTGCAGAAGAGGCTTACACTATATGTTGTCAAAAGGTTGTGGAACATAAGCTGGATATGAAGCTGGTTGATGTGTCATATACTTTCGACAGAAATAAAGTCGTGTTTTATTTTACAGCGGATGGTCGCGTGGATTTCCGTGATTTAGTCAAAGATTTAGCTGCCATATTCAGAACTCGCATAGAACTGCGCCAAATCGGGGTAAGGGATGAGGCAAAGATGCTTGGTGGCATCGGACCTTGTGGCAGAATGCTTTGTTGCTCCACATTTCTTGGAGATTTTGAACCGGTTTCCATCAAAATGGCGAAGGATCAGAATTTATCATTAAACCCTACAAAAATCTCAGGTTTATGCGGTCGATTGATGTGCTGTCTGAAATATGAAAATGATGAGTATGAAAGTGCGAAGGAAATGCTTCCTGATTTAGGTGAAATGATTAATACGCCTGGTGGCAAAGGCAAGGTAGTGGGGCTTAATATTCTAGAACGCGTACTTCAGATTGAACTAATCGAGCAAGAAAGAGTATTAGAGTATACTCTAGATGAGATTCTAAAAGAGGGAGCCGTTTCTATTCAAGCCACAGATTATTAAGGTGGTGGGAGAGCGTGGACAAGAAAGATATTTTTGAGTCGGTGACCAATATGGAAACCCAGATAGGCCAATTATATAAGCAGCTTGGAGAATTGAAGCAGAACTTAGCTGAAATCCTTGAGGAAAATCAGTCGATCAAGCTGGAAAACGAGCATTTGCGCCATCGGTTGGGCCTTGTGGAAGTCGAAAGTGCGCCTGCTGCAGTTAAGGTCAAACAAAAAGTGAAAAACCGTACTCCAAGTGCGGAAAAGGTTATGGATATCGGGGAAGGCTATGATAACTTAGCCCGTATCTATCAAGAAGGCTTTCATATTTGCAATCTGCATTTTGGCAGTTTACGAAAAGAAGGGGATTGCCTGTTCTGTTTATCTTTTTTAAACAAGAAGTGATAATGGATAATATAAAAGATGTTCCATCTCTTTTACGTGATAGATAGACCGTTTACAATATATAGTGATTCGGGGTCTGACGCATACTATGAGTCAGGCCCCTTTTTGTACGACAGTAACATAGAAGCATGGTCCCTAAACATGCTTTTTCCATACATGATTAGGAGGGTAACAGCAATGGTAGAACTTAAAGGAGATGAGCGCCTGGATTATCTATTGGCTGAGAATTTAAGGATCATCCAAAGCCCATCGGTGTTCTCTTTTTCATTAGATGCCGTTTTATTATCAAGGTTCGTAAATGTCCCGATCCAAAAAGGGAAAATCGTAGACCTTTGCTCAGGGAATGGGGTCATACCTTTGCTGCTGAGTACAAGAACGAAAGGGACAATTACCGGTGTTGAAATTCAAGAGCGGTTATATGATATGGCCCAGAGGAGCATGGAATATAATGGCGTATCCTCGCAGATCGAGATGATTCATGGGGATATAAAGGAAATACCAAAACAGATAGGGTATAGCAAATATGATGTCGTTACTTGCAATCCACCTTATTTCCCGACGCCATCTATCGAGGAAATTAACAAAAATGAACATTTTGCAATTGCCCGACATGAATTAATGTGTAATCTAGAGGACGTCATGCGTGTTTCAAGTCAGTTGCTGCGTCAAGGTGGGAAAGCGGCATTCGTTCATAGACCGGGACGTCTGATGGATATCCTGCATTTCATGAGGATGTACAGAATTGAACCGAAGCGACTGCAATTCGTTTATCCAAAGAGTTCAAAAGAAGCGAATACGATTCTTATTGAAGGGATAAAGGACGGCAACCCTGATTTGAAGATTCTTCCTCCGCTTGTAGTCTATAATGATCAGAATGAGTATAATCCGGAAATAAGAAGGATTTTATATGGAGAGGAATAAGCATTATTTTTATGTTTTAAAATGCAGGGACGGCAGCTATTATGCGGGGTATACAAATAATTTGGACCGCAGGATTGATGCTCATAATCAAGGCAGGGGTGCAAAGTATACACGTGGCCGGACCCCTGTTGAACTGATTTATCATGAAATATTCGAAACACAGACATTGGCCATGCAGGCTGAATATAAATTCAAGCAATTAACAAGAAAACAAAAGCAAAAGTGGATGGCAAAGGAGGATACATGATATGTGGCAGCAAAAGAGTTTTGAAAAAGAAGGATTGGAGCCAGCTCTGTATCTGGTTCCTACACCGATAGGAAACCTAGAGGATATGAGTTTCCGGGCTTTAAGAATCTTAAAGGAAGCGGATGTCATTGCTGCTGAGGACACGCGAAATACGAAGAAATTATGCAACTACTTTGAAATTTCGACACCTATCGTCAGTTACCATGAACATAATAAGGAATATAGCGGGAAGCAGATGCTTGAGAGGCTTCGATCTGGAGAGGTCATTGCATTGGTAAGTGATGCGGGCTTGCCGACGATATCCGATCCGGGATATGAACTGGTCAAAGAAGCCATTGCCGAACAGTTTAAAGTCATCCCGTTGCCTGGGGCAAATGCTGCATTAACTGCATTGATCGCATCTGGACTGACTCCGCAGCCTTTTTACTTTTATGGCTTTCTACAGCGGGGAGCAAAAGAAAAAAAGAAGGAGCTGGAAAAATTAAAAAAAATGGAGTCGACTTGGATCGTCTATGAGTCGCCACATCGATTGAAAGAAACATTGAAACATATGCATGAAATTTTAGGTGACCGTCGTATAGTATTATGCCGGGAATTGACCAAGAAGTTTGAAGAGTTCATTCGAGGGACTGTGAGTGAAGCATTGACGTGGGCGATGGAATCCGAAATTCGCGGAGAGTTCTGTTTAATAATAGAAGGAGGGCAATGGTCGGAGGAGGAACCTGAAGAAGCTTGGTGGATGGCCCTTGACATCGTCGGTCATGTTAATCATTATATGGAAACCAAGCAGTTCACTTCAAAGGACGCAATCAAGCAGGTCGCAAAAGATCGCAATATGCAAAAACGGGATGTATATCAAGCGTATCATATTGATATACAAGAATAATAAACATAAAAAAACTTCCGAAGGCCGGAAGTTTTTTTATATCATTTATTTAGAAGCAGTGAAGTTTTGTTGAATTTCTTGAATAAGTAATTCTGCACCTTCACGACTAAGGATCAATTTACCATTAGCAAGTGTAAGGTTGTTATCGGAAACTTCACCTGTAACTTGGCAAGTCATGTTTGGTTTGTATTTTTTCAAGATGATGCGCTCATCATCAACATAGATTTCAAGAGCGTCTTTCTCAGCGATACCCAATGTACGACGAAGTTCGATTGGAATAACCACCCGGCCTAACTCATCAACTTTACGAACAATACCTGTAGATTTCATTTTTATAATTTCTCCTCTCAGTTACAATCTAGTACCCTATTTCTATTTTTTTCGCCATTATTCGACAAATTTTTTTATAAATTTATAATACCAGCCATTCCCAAATTCGTCAATGATTTATTTTCATTTTTTTGTAAGAAATAGCATGGCTCATTTCGTGTAACAAAAAGGCTTTTAAAGAGAAAAAATCGGTTATGCCTTTAAAAGTAAAGAAATAGCTAGGCTACAAAGAACCCCTCACTTCACCAGATTTCGACAAAGTGTGCATATAAAACATACTTCATTATTATATGATTAAATATAATTTAGTTTCAAAACAAAAGTTCTGAATTAAGGATAATTTTCTGAAAAAGTTTACGAATATGTGAGTTGTTGCACAAAAAAAGAAATTTAGGTATATTTTGTTGAGGTAAGAGGTAATGCTGTCATAAGGGAAGTTCACGTCCAGATCACTTATTTTTAAATATAATTTTTTAATTCTATTAACACGATGATTAGATTAGTGATTATTGTCGCATATAGCGTTAAAATAGAGATAATAACTTAAATATATTCTTATGGCTTGGGCAAGTCCTTTAGCTGGTTTTTCAAAAGATGAGGAGGGAACGTAGTGCAAGATAAATTAAAAACATTCTATATCACGACACCCATATATTATCCGAGTGGTAATTTACATATAGGGCACGCGTATACGACAGTTGCAGGGGATGCCATGGCTCGTTATAAAAGGATGCGTGGCTTCGATGTCATGTATTTAACAGGCACTGATGAACATGGTCAAAAAATCCAGCGTAAAGCGGCTGAGGAAGGAATCACTCCACAGCAATATGTAGATAATATCGTATCAGGGATTAAAGAGCTCTGGGAAAAGCTTGATATTTCATATGATGATTTCATCAGGACGACGGAAGATCGCCATAAAGAGGTTGTAGCCAAGATATTCAAAAGGCTATTGGACCAGGGTGATATATACTTGGACCAATATGAAGGGCTATATTGTACACCTTGCGAATCTTTCTTCACGGAACGTCAGGTGGAAGAAAGCAATGGAAACTGTCCTGATTGCGGCAGGCCTGTTGAGAAGGTGAAAGAGGAATCTTATTTCTTTAAGATGAGTAAATATGCGGATCGGTTACTGAAGTTTTATGAGGAAAACCCGGATTTCATTCAACCGGAATCCCGCAAAAATGAAATGATCAATAACTTCATCAAGCCTGGATTGGAAGATCTGGCCGTTTCACGTACTACTTTCGATTGGGGCATCAAGGTGCCGGGAGATCCAAAGCATGTTATTTATGTCTGGATAGATGCTTTGACCAATTATATAACGGCATTAGGGTACGGAACGGATAATGATTCTAAATACTTGAATTATTGGCCGGCCGATGTACATCTGGTCGGAAAGGAAATTGTGCGTTTCCATACGATCTATTGGCCAATCATGTTAATGGCTCTTGATGTGCCGCTTCCAAAGAAAGTCTTTGCCCACGGATGGCTTCTCATGAAAGATGGTAAAATGTCCAAATCAAAAGGGAATGTAGTGGATCCCGTTACATTGATTGATCGTTACGGTTTGGATTCTTTACGCTACTATTTATTGCGTGAAGTTCCATTTGGTTCTGATGGAGTATTTACACCGGAAGGGTTTGTTGAACGGATTAATTTTGACCTGGCAAATGATTTAGGGAATTTATTAAATCGAACAGTTGCAATGGTCAATAAGTATTTTGATGGTGTAATTCCAAATTACGATGGATCCAATGGTGAATTCGAAAAGGCTTTGCTTGAAATGAATCAAGATACGGTAGGCAAGTATGAGGAAGCAATGGAAAACATGGAATTTTCAGTTGCACTAACATCCATTTGGCAACTCGTGAGCAGAACTAACAAATTCATTGATGAAACCCAGCCATGGACTCTTGCTAAAGATGAATCAAGGAAAGCAGACCTTGCTAGTGTCATGGTTCATTTGGCGGAATCATTACGCAGGACGGCAATCCTTTTGAAACCGTTCTTGACGCAAACACCGGAAAAAATCTTTGCTCAGCTTAGCATCAAAGATGATGTGTTGAAATCCTGGGACAGTTTAGCGGAGTTCGGTCAAATTCCTGCTGAAACAAAAGTTTTGAAGGGAGACCCGATCTTCCCTCGTTTGGATATGGAAGAGGAAGTTTTATATATTAAAGAACAAATGCAGGGTGATGCACCTAAGGCCGAGGAAAAAGTGGAAGTGGCGATTCCCGAGGTTGATGAGATCACTATTGATGACTTTACAAAAGTGGAGCTTCGTGTTGCTCAGGTCATGGAAGTTGAACCAGTAAAGAAGGCGGATAAGCTTCTTAAACTTCAGCTTGATTTGGGCTATGAGAAACGGCAAGTCGTTTCAGGCATTGCACAGCATTATAAACCCGAAGATTTAGTGGGCAAAAAAGTAATATGCGTAACGAATTTGAAACCTGTTAAACTTCGTGGCGAGCTCTCGCAAGGAATGATTTTGGCGGGAAGCCAAGATGGTGTACTCTCAGTCGCTACAATAGACTCATCGATTCCAAATGGTTCAAAGGTGAAATAAACCGATGAAAACATAAAGGTGTTTCATATGAAACATTTTTATGTTTTTTTCTTTATGCTTTTGGAAAAAGTACTTTTATACAGGTTTTGTTTTTGGTGCTGGATTTATTTGTTGGGCATATAAGATCCTTTGTAATCTGTTTGTTACCTAAATGTGAAACATAAAACTTTCATTTTTTTATAAAATAGTGCTAGAAAGGAAGAAAAATAATGTTATTTGATACACATGTACATGTTAATGCGGAACAATTCAACGAGGATCTCGAAGACGTAATAGAAAGAGCTAAGGAAGCAGGAGTCAATAATATGGTAGTTGTTGGTTTTGACCGGCCTACTATTAAAAGGGCAATGGAATTGATAGAAGCTTATGATTTCATGTATGCCGCAGTCGGCTGGCATCCTGTCGATGCTATAGATATGACAGAAGAGGACTTACAATGGATCGAGGAATTATCCAACCATCCAAAGGTTGTGGCCATTGGTGAGATGGGCCTGGATTATCATTGGGATAAATCACCGAAAGATGTTCAAATGGAGGTGTTCAGAAAGCAAATCCGATTGGCAAAAAAGGTGGGGCTGCCCATTATCATCCATAATCGGGAAGCGACCGCGGATATCGTGAATATTCTCAAGGAAGAAGAGGCATCAAGGGTTGGAGGCATCATGCATTGCTTTAGCGGAAGTGCGGAAACGGCTTTAGAATGCATTAATATGAATTTTTATATTTCATTGGGTGGCCCTGTGACCTTCAAGAATGCAAAAAAACCAAAGGAAGTGGCAGCAGCCGTACCTTTAGACCGTTTACTGATAGAGACCGATTGTCCATATTTGGCTCCCCATCCTTATAGAGGGAAGCGTAATGAACCTTCGTATGTGAAGCTCGTTGCTGAACAAATTGCAGAAATCAAACAACTCACAATAGAGGAAGTTTCCCAGGCAACAACTGAAAATGCCAAGAAATTATTCGGCATTAACTGACATTTTATTTTACAATATCTTCCGGGGTTCGCTAGCTAGGATCGCATTTTTTTAAAGTTTCTACAAATCTCGCTCTTATTATGTCGAGAAGTCGCCCTTTCCTTTTCAATATGGAATATGCATAATAGGTAGTAATTTCCTGAATGAGAAGTGAATGGGTTGACAGCTTGATAACTAAGTCTATATAATCACCGGGAGGAAGGAGGAGTTTTTCATTCTATTAAAAACTATGAAAAACCTTATTCCCAAACCTTTTGGGAAGAAGAGAATGGCAATTGCCATTTGCAGTGCTATTCTTGTTTCTACAGCATTGGGAATACTAATATATCAAGGTACAAAGGATACAGTAACAATCATGCTAGACGGAAAAAAAGAGGTAGTGCGTACACACGCGGCTACTGTAAATGATATGTTGGAAGATTTAGAGATTACCGTTCAAGCCGCAGACTATGTCCATCCATCAAGAGCCACGAAGGTTGATGATGATTTAGAGGTGGTTTGGAAGCCTGCACAAAAAATCGTCATGGTACAGGATGGTAAGACGGAGGAAGTCTGGTCCACTGCCGAAACGGTAGATGAACTTTTAAAAGATCAAGATCTTAGTGTGAAGGAACAGGATAAGATCACCCCTTCAAAAAATACGAAGCTGAAAGCGAATATGGAAGTTGCCATAGACAAAGCCTTTTCACTGAAATTAGTGGTAGGTGGAGACGAAAAGCAGGTATGGTCAACTTCGACTACTGTCGCTGACTTTTTAAAGCAACAAGGAGTAAAACTCAATGATTTGGATCGAGTTGAGCCAGAATTAACCGAAAAAGTTGAAGCTGAGAATACGGTAAACGTAGTTCGAATTGAAAAAGTCACCGATGTAGTGGAAGAACCAGTTGACTTTGCTGTCATAACAAAAAAAGATGACTCTTTATCAAAAGGGAAAGAGAAAATTGTCAAAGAAGGAAAAGACGGACTCATTTCCAAGAAATATGAAGTTGTTAAGGAAAATGGCAAAGAGGTCAAAAGAGAATTACTTTCAGAAAAAGTAGTTAATAAAAAGCAGGATAAAGTTGTAACGGTCGGAACTCGAACGACAGTTGCCCAGGCATCACGCGGAGTAACTAACGTTAGTTCTTCAAGCGGAAAAGAAATATACGTATCATCAACAGCTTATACTGCCAGTTGTAAGGGCTGTTCCGGTGTCACGTCTACAGGCGTAGACCTTAAGAGTAATCCGGGTGCGAAGATCATTGCTGTCGACCCGAGCGTAATTCCTATGGGGTCGAAAGTATATGTAGAGGGATACGGCTATGCTGTAGCTGCTGATAAAGGCGGAGCAATAAAGGGAAATAGGATTGATGTCTTCTTTTCCTCAAAAAATGATGCCTATCGTTGGGGTGTAAAGAGAGTAAAGGTTCGCGTATTGGACTAATAAGGTTTCTCTCGCAGGAGATGAATTCGTCTCCTGTTTTTTGCGTTTTATTTTCCACTTGTTGAAAAACCCTATGTAAAACTGTTTTAATAAGATAGACGTCTCACTATTCCATAAGATTTCAATTTATGTGTGTAAACTTTCATAAATGATCTTGACTGGATTCTCTATCCAGAAAAATTTTACGGGGGACCGGTTACGTTTATCCAAGAGCTAATCAAAGCGCTTGCGCTTTTCTGTATGGAGGAAACCATGAAAAAGATTAAAGAAATTATTGTTGTAGAAGGAAAAGACGATACGGTAGCGATAAAAAGGGCTGTTAATGCTGATACAATAGAAACCAACGGTTCCGCGGTGAATGAGTCCTGTATCGAGCAGGTGAGGCTTGCACAAAAGACGCGTGGAGCCATCATTTTCACAGACCCTGATTTTCCTGGTCAAAAAATCAGGAACATCATTTCAGAACAAGTAAAAGGCTGTAAACACGCCTTTTTAACGAAGGAGGAAGCCCTTCCTAAGTCAGGTAGAGGAATTGGTGTGGAACATGCTTCTCCTGAGGCGATTCGTAATGCTTTAAAGGATGCCCAATTAATGGATGAAGAGGCTTCAGAAGAGATTTCACAGCAGGATTTAATAGATGCAGGTTTAATCGGGGGGTCTGGTGCCAAAGAACGAAGGGAAAAACTTGGATCTATTTTGAAAATCGGGTTTACCAATGGTAAACAGTTATATAAGAGACTAAAAATGTTCCAAATATCAACTGATGCTTTTGAGAAAGCAATGGTACAGATAATTCAGGAGGAAAATAATGAATAAGGATATTGCAACCCCTGTCAGAACGAAAGAAATATTAAAGAAATACGGATTCTCCTTTAAAAAGAGCTTAGGACAAAACTTTTTAATCGATACGAATATCTTGAAACGTATTGTCGAACATGCCAATTTGACAGAGGAAAGCGGCGCCATCGAAATTGGGCCGGGAATCGGGGCATTGACGGAACAACTAGCGAAAAGCAGCAAAAAGGTTGCGGCCTTTGAGATTGATCAGCGTCTATTGCCCATCTTATCGGATACACTGTCTCCCTATAACAATGTAAACATCATTCACGGGGATGTTCTCAAGGCTGATGTCAAGAAGGTAATCGAGGAGGAATTCGCGGGCTTCTCGGATCTGATGGTTGTTGCAAATCTGCCATACTATGTCACGACGCCGATCATTTTAAAGCTATTGTCCGAGGACCTACCCATTAGAGGCATCGTGTGCATGCTGCAAAAGGAAGTGGCTGATCGAATTGCCGCAAAACCTGGGACAAAGGAATATGGTTCTTTATCCATTGCCATTCAATATTATACCGAAGCTGAAACAGTGATGATCGTACCCAAAACGGTATTCATGCCTCAACCTAATGTTGATTCAGCTGTAATCCGCCTTACTAGGCGGGTTAAGCCAATCGTCGAGGTTCTGGATGAGGATTTCCTCTTCATTGTGACCCGGGCGAGTTTTGCGCAGCGTCGGAAAACGATTTTAAACAACTTAACCAGTCAGCTGCCAGATGGTAAATCGAAAAAAGAACTCATACTTGCCGCTCTCGAAACCGCGGAAGTGGATCCTTCCAGACGTGGTGAAACACTGAGCATCAAAGAATTTGGACGCTTGAGTGATGCGTTATTGCCAAATTTCAAATAAATGTTATGTGAAAATTTAAAGTCGGAACGGGGTCACTCCCAGCTTCCGGCTTTTTTCATTTTTAAATTGGCCTACCATGAATGGAACGTAACCAAAATGTAGTCAATCCCACCTTTCACCATTCAAGAATGGTTCGCATAACTTAAGAATGAAAATAAACTAGGGCGGGCTGAAAATAAGTCTTCTCATGGGGTGGGGCCATGAATATTCAAATAAACGATATTGTTGGTCGGGTTTCTTATAAATGTGACGTGTTGTTCCGGGTAATCGATATCCATGATATTGACGGAAGACGCCAAGCTGTTCTTTATGGGGAAGATATCCGATTGATTGCAGATGCACCTTTTCAAGATTTAATAATCATAAATGATAATGAAAGACATGATCGACAAAGGTCGAATGAGGTACTTCAAGAACAATCTTACCGCTTATTAACACAAGATTTAGAGTTACAACAACAAAAAAACGGCTATCAATCCAGTAATGGATATCGTTATAGCGGTGAATATTTTCAGATACCAGGGAGGGTCCTCCATGTTGATGGGGATGCATCATACTTAAGGAAATGCATGGATCTATATCAGAAATTCGGTATTCCGGTCAATGGTATCTATTGCAATGAAAAGGAAATGCCCCAAAGAATCGGGGGGTTATTGGACCACTATCGGCCGGATATCCTTGTTGTCACCGGTCATGATGCCTATTCAAAATCAAAAGGACCAATGTCCGATATCAACGCCTACCGTCACTCAAAGGATTTTGTACAGACAGTAAGAGAAGCGAGAAGGAAGGTTTCTCATTTAGACCAACTGATTATATTTGCCGGAGCTTGTCAATCGCATTTTGAATCGCTAATACAAGCGGGGGCAAATTTTGCAAGTTCCCCTTCCCGTGTTAATATACATGCTCTTGATCCAGTATATATTGTCGGAAAGATAAGCTTTACGCCTTTTTCTGAGCATATTCATGTATGGGATGTCCTTCGGAATACATTAACGGGAGAGAAGGGGTTAGGGGGAATTGAGACAAAAGGAGTGCTCCGGACTGGGTTGCCTTTCAAGCCATTTCAGGAAGAATGAACGAGCTGCATTTTGAAAGAATGCAGCTTGCTTTTGGTGGGGAAGAATTCGGATATCCTCACAAAAAAACGGGTTTTTTGTTTGGTAATGTCACTAAGTAATGATTTAACTACGAAAATTCGGTTTAATAATTAATGAAATAGTTCGTTTACATAATTTTTCATTTCCCAGGATATAATAAAATTGTTCGCGATTTTGCCGGATTTCAGATAAAAATATATTGACTACATTTTTAAGTGCTGATATAATTTATTATTTTGTTTGCGTATATTTGTAAATTGTGATATACTTAACTTAGTGAGGTGGACCGAAAATGCCAAAAACTCTAGCTGATATTAAAACTGCACTTGATTCAAACCTAGGTAAAAGATTGCTCTTAAAAGCAAACGGTGGAAGAAGAAAGACTGTAGAACGATTTGGAACTTTGGCGGAAACTTATCCGGCTGTTTTTGTAATTGAGCTCGACCAAGATGAAAATGCGTTTGAAAGAGTATCTTACAGCTATGCGGATGTTTTAACGGAAACCGTAGAACTAACATTTTTAAACAAACAACAAGAGATTTAACTTAGACGAGGCAGCGAACAACTATGTTTGCTGCTTTTTGTTTTGTATAAAATATCCTGTGAGCCCCAATAAAGGCTTAAAAAGGATGTAATGAAATAGTGTATGATGCAAACACTAGGCATGTGACGGCATGTGAAAGGGGTTGCTTCGCTTGAGCAGGAAAAAAGGGATTATGTCAAATGGTCTTAAAGAGGAATTGGCTAAAGAACTTGGATTTTACGATGTTGTCCAGAAAGAAGGCTGGGGAGGAATCCGGGCCAGGGACGCAGGGAACATGGTAAAACTTGCTATCGAAAAAGCACAACGTCAATTGGTGAACAAGGAGTAAGATAAACACACTTAATTGTATCATGCCGTCATGTTGAAAGTAGCCGGACTCTTTATGCAATGTATAGCTCTATTCATTTTTGCTTACATTGTAGTTAAGGAGTCTGGTTTTTTTATGTATCGGTAATTGCTATTTGGATATGTAGCAAGTCTTTTGGGGTTCAGGAAGTGGCTGCTCTCCCATGTGCCTACATGTGTCTATTCCACTCTAAAGGCCAATCTTAGCTTCATTACATTGAAATTACGATGAAAAAACCTTTAGAATATAAACAAATATGATAGAATAGGACAAGAACTTTTAAGAACGTTAAAGTAGGTGGACATATTGAAGCTTATGGAAAAAGCCCCGGCTAAAATTAATTTGGCTTTGGATGTGCTTTTCAAACGGCCTGATGGGTATCATGAGGTGGAAATGATCATGACGACAGTCGACCTTGCCGATAGAATTGAACTAAAGGAAATAAAGGGAAATCATATCCAAATTCTATCCCATAATCGATTTGTTCCGGATGATCATCGGAATTTAGCTTATCAAGCTGCATTTATTCTAAAGGAACGTTTTGGAATCAATAAAGGTGTTTCTATAACTATAGAGAAAAATATACCTGTAGCCGCAGGGCTTGCTGGTGGAAGCAGTGATGCCGCAGCTACATTGAGAGGCTTAAATAGACTGTGGAAGCTAGGTCTTTCCATGGATGAACTTGCGGAAATAGGAGCTGAAATTGGCTCCGATGTTTCATTTTGTGTATACGGAGGTACGGCATTGGCCAGAGGGCGCGGGGAAAAAATCACGCATCTTCCTGCACCGCCAAAATGCTGGGTCATCTTGGCCAAACCGACGATTGGCGTTTCGACAGCGGATATATATAAAAGGCTCCAAACTTCAAAAATGGAGCATCCGGATGTACCTGGAATGATTACGGCTATTATGGAAAACAATTATCACGATGTATGCGAGGGGTTGGGCAATGTTCTGGAACAGGTGACATTGCAGTTATACCCAGAGGTTGCGAACATTAAAGATCAAATGAAGACATTTGGAGCAGATTCGGTCTTGATGAGCGGAAGTGGTCCGACCGTTTTTGGTTTGGTGGAACATGATTCGCGCATGCAAAGAATTTATAATGGACTTCGCGGATTTTGTGATCAAGTCTATGCAGTCCGTTTACTGGGTGATCGAAACAATCTTGAATAGAAACGTACATTAGTGGTATAGTTGCTATATAATATTCGGAATTCACAAAGGGGGTGTCTCAATGAAATTTCGTCGCAGCGAGAGGCTAGTCGATATGACCAATTATTTATTAGAACATCCGGGGGAACTTGTTTCGCTGACTTATTTTGCTGAAAGGTATAGTTCGGCAAAATCCTCGATCAGTGAAGATTTGACGATCATCAAAGATACCTTTGAACAACGCGGGATAGGATCTTTAACAACCGTTCCAGGTGCGGCCGGTGGAGTGAAATATATTGTTTCCATCAAGGAAGAAGAAGCCAATGCCTTCATTGACGGATTATGCGATACGATCGCTAGTCCCGAAAGGTTGCTTCCTGGCGGTTATCTATATATGACAGACATATTAGGACATCCGCAAACCGTGAATAAGGTTGGAAGGATAATCGCTTCAATGTATGCCAAGAAAAATGTCTCAGTCATCATGACAATGGCAACCAAAGGGATATCATTAGCATACGCCGTGGCAAATTATTTGAATGTTCCAGTTGTCATTGTAAGAAGGAATAATAAAGTAACGGAAGGTTCTACAGTGAGCATCAATTATGTTTCTGGCTCTTCAAAGAGGATTCAGACTATGGTACTCTCTAAGAGAAGCTTGGTTGAGGGTTCGAATGTATTAATTGTAGACGATTTCATGAAGGCTGGGGGTACCATCAACGGTATGGTCAGTCTATTGGATGAATTCAAGGCAACAGTTGCCGGAATTGCGGTGCTGGTCGAATCCGAACATACGGAGGAGTGTCTTGTCGAGGACTATGTTTCATTAATCAAGTTGACGCAGGTGGTCGAAAGAGACAAGAAAATCAATGTCAGCCGAGGGAATTATTTTACGAAAAAGGAATAGGGGGAATCATATCATGAAAACGATACATACGGATGAAGCACCGGCAGCAATCGGACCATATTCACAAGGCGTGATCGTGGATAAGTTATTTTTCAGTTCAGGACAGATCCCACTTACTGCTTCTGGTGAGATGGTGACAGGGAATGTCAAGGAACAAACACACCAGGTCTTTAAGAATCTCCAAGCTGTATTGAAAGAAGCTGGGGCTTCATTGGAAACTGTCATTAAGGCTACAGTATTCATTAAAAGTATGGACGATTTCGGTTCGATTAATGAAATATACGGAGAATATTTTTCTGCTCACAAACCTGCTCGCTCTTGTGTAGAGGTTGCTCGGCTTCCGAAAGACGCACTAGTGGAAATAGAAGTGGTAGCGCTCGTTAAATAAACGGGCGTTTTTTTATTTTTTTAAAGGGCAATTCGTAATGGGTAATTTTCCTTTAATATAAGGGTGATTTTTAGTGTTTTAAAAAACTAGGCTGAATTTTCTAAAAAAATTACAGATAATAGAAGGAGTTCACGTTTTTTTGTTGAATATGTACTTTAAGTTTTAACAACAACAAAAAGGGATGGTGAGCTTAAATGGAAGTAACTGACGTAAGATTACGCCGTGTGAATACGGACGGTCGTATGAGAGCTATCGCATCAATTACACTGGATAATGAATTTGTGGTTCATGATATTCGTGTGATCGACGGAAACAATGGTTTATTTGTAGCAATGCCAAGTAAACGAACTCCAGATGGAGAATTCCGGGATATCGCTCATCCAATCAATTCATCGACACGCGGGAAAATTCAAGAAGCTGTCTTGACAGAATATCATCGATTGGGAGAACTTGAAACTGAATTAGAGGAAGCTGGAGCAGGTGCTTCTTAAAATAACTTTACTTTTAAACTTTAAATTTATAATTCGTGCATCTAGAGCCTACTTCATAAGTAGTGCTCTTTTTTATTTATTCAAAAACGGATAAGTTTAGAACTTGTCCGCTCATCACGCAGACATTTACTTTAATGAATTGTTAAACCTACGTTGTTATCTTCAAAAGTTTAAGTACCCGTTCTTTTTAATTTTTAAACCTTTTTGTCCACCAAGATATTGAAATTCCTGTAAGCGGGATTTAAGGTATACCACTTACTCTAGCCATCTGGCTGAAGATGAAATGAATTGGTAACCTGATTTCGGAATGGGAGTTAACAAAGGGTGAAGTATGCCCAAATGGCTTGTACATAGGGCATGGCGCACCATGGCAGTGTTTTGGGATAATGGGGGTTGGCTGGTGTTATAAAAGGCAGGAGACATTGTTTCTGTATTATGCTGTTAATGAAAATGACATCGAAAATGATGTAAAATAATTCTCCAAGGTCCAATAATAACATTTTTAACCTTGTCGGAAATCGAACTTTTTTCACCTGATCGGTTGACAATTATATGTACTTTTAATTGTTACCTTGAAAAGAATCACTATTTGAGATAATATTTTTAGTGGATAAAAAGGTGAAAATGGAGGCCTGTTATGAGTAATCGCTATGCAATAATATTGGCCGCTGGGCAAGGTACTAGGATGAAATCTAAGCTTTATAAGGTTTTGCACCCTGTTTGCGGGAAACCAATGGTACAACATGTTATCGATCAAGTCAATCAACTTCAAATAGAAGAAATTGTAACAGTCATCGGCCATGGAGCTGAAAAAGTTCAAGAACAACTTGGTGATTCATGCAAGTATGCCTTACAAGAACAGCAATTAGGTACGGCACATGCTGTAATGCAAGCGGAAAGCGTTTTATCCGCAAAAAGTGGTACGACCCTTGTTATTTGCGGTGATACACCTCTGATTAAAGCGGAAACGATGAAAGAGCTTATAGCATTGCATGAGCAAAGTCAGGCGAAAGCAACAATCTTAACAGCATATGCAGATAACCCTGCTGGCTATGGAAGGGTCCTTCGCGGTGAAGGCGGACTTGTAGAAAAAATCGTCGAGCATAAGGATGCCTCTGATGAAGAAAGATATGTTAAGGAAATAAATACCGGTACATATTGCTTCGACAATCAAGCATTATTTAGCGCGCTGAAAAAAGTTTCAAATGAAAATGTCCAGGGAGAATATTACTTACCGGATGTTATTGAAATCTTAAAAGAAGAAGGCGAAGTGGTGACGGCTTTCCAATCCAGTGATTTCGAAGAGACATTGGGTGTGAATGACCGTGTAGCTTTATCGCAGGCTGAGCAAGTTTTACGGAAACGCATCAATGAAACGCATATGAGGAATGGTGTAACGATCATCGATCCGCTTACAACGTTCATTGAAGCGGATGTGCAAATCGGACAGGATACAGTCATTAACCCTGGGTCATTCATTAAAGGAAAAAGTATTATCGGGCAGGATTGCTTAATTGGCCCAAATTCGGAAATCAGTAATTGTGAAATTGGTGATGGAACGGAAGTCCTCCAATCGGTTGTACATGAAAGCAGTATTGGAAGTTTTGTAAAAATCGGTCCATTCGCACATGTTAGACCTCAATCAGATATTAAGGATTCCGTTAAGATCGGTAATTTTGTCGAAATTAAAAAGACCGTTTTTGGCAAAGGAAGCAAGGTATCGCATTTGAGTTATATTGGTGATGCAGAGGTTGGGGAGAATGTTAATATAGGCTGTGGATCTATTACCGTGAATTACGACGGGAAAAATAAATATTTGACGAAGATTGAAGACAATGTTTTCATAGGCTGTAATTCTAATCTAGTTGCACCTGTAACGGTAGGAGAAGGAGCATATGTAGCTGCTGGGTCAACCATCACGCAAGATGTACCGCAGGATGCCCTATCCGTTGCTCGGGCTCGTCAAGTTAACAAAGAAGATTATGTAAAGAATTTGAAATTTAATAAATAACCGACGGAGGTCATCATGTCAAATCAGTATTTAGATCCTAATTTAAAAGTATTCTCTTTAAATTCAAACTTCGATTTAGCTCAGGAAATTGCTGCTGCAATCGGTGTTGAACTTGGAAAATGTAGCGTAACAAGTTTCAGTGACGGTGAAGTTCAGATTAATATTGAAGAAAGTATTCGTGGCTGTGACGTATACGTAATCCAATCAACAAGCCAACCAGTCAATGAAAATTTAATGGAACTTTTAATTATGATCGATGCTCTTAAACGTGCTTCAGCTAAAACGATCAATATTGTAATGCCATATTACGGTTATGCCCGACAAGATCGTAAAGCGCGTGCGCGTGAACCAATTACAGCTAAACTTGTCGCAAATCTTTTAGAAACGGCTGGTGCCCACCGTGTAATCACATTAGATCTTCACGCACCACAAATTCAAGGTTTCTTCGATATTCTGATCGATCACCTAGTTGCTGTTCCGATTTTAGCTGATTTCTTCAAGGAAAAAGATTTAAGTGATATCGTCATCGTTTCCCCAGATCATGGCGGTGTAACACGTGCCCGTAAAATGGCCGATCGCCTAAAAGCGCCGATCGCCATTATCGATAAGCGCCGTCCAAGACCGAACGTGGCTGAAGTCATGAACATCATTGGTAATATTGAAGGGAAGACAGCAATACTGATTGATGACATCATCGATACTGCAGGAACTATTACACTAGCGGCCAATGCCCTTGTGGAGAATGGCGCTAAAGCAGTGTATGCTTGTTGTACACACCCAGTCCTTTCAGGTCCTGCCATCGAAAGGATTCAAAATTCAACGATCAAGGAATTGGTCGTGACTAACTCGATTGCCCTATCTGAAGATAAGAAAATCGATAAAATTGTTGGACTTTCTGTAGCACCTTTGATTGCAGAAGCAATTATTCGTGTGCATGAGGAACAATCAGTCAGCACATTATTCGATTGATAACATAATAAACAAAAATACGGCGGGCCATCGGGCTCGCCGTGTTTTTGTTTAAAAGTTTCAGAATATACTTAATTCTTAGTTGACAGATGAGAATAGTAATAATAAAATAGCTATACAAATTCAATTCATATTCATGGAATGAAAATCGTACTAACGCAGGTACATACTGGTTAACGCCGATCGGACTACCGAAGGCTCCTTTTCACTTACCAATAGAACATTAGGCATCATTTTGCCCTATTGTCTTATCGGTGAAGGAAAGGAGCCTTTTATTTTTATATAAATAGTTTAAGAAGGGTGTGCAGAATATGAAGAAAAAACGAAAGATATGGCTGCTGTCCATCTTCAGCATCTTCATGCTGATAGTAAGTGCATGTGGGCAGGAAAAGAACAGTTCCACAAGTGCTGACGCAAAAGAATCAGAGAAAACCATCCGAATCGGTTATCAAAAATTCGGGACATTAAATATTTTAAAATCAAAAGGGAATCTGGAAACACGTTTAAAAGAAGTGGGATATACCGTCGATTGGACTGAATTCCCTGCAGGACCTCAGCTGCTTGAAGCCTTGAATGTCGGCAGCCTTGATTTTGGGCACACAGGGGAGGCGCCGCCGATATTTGCACAGGCAGCCAAGGCTCCGCTTGTCTATATTGCCAATCAACCGGCAAACCCATCGGGAGAGGCCATAGTCGTACAAAAGGATTCACCCATTAAAAATGTGAAAGATTTAAAGGGAAAGAAGGTTGGTTTGAATAAAGGTTCCAATGTTCATTATTTATTGGTCAAAGCTTTAGAGGAAGCAGGACTTACTCTTGATGATATTACCCCGGTCTACTTGCCACCGGCAGATGCGAGGGCCGCTTTTGAGGGACACCAAATTGATGCCTGGGTAATATGGGATCCATTTTTATCAGCGGCGGAATTGGAACTTGAAACGAAAACGATCCGGGATGGAGAAGGACTGGTGGCGAATCGTGAATTCTTCTTGGCAGCTGATTCATTTGCCGGGAACGAAGAGGCTTTGAAGATTATTAAAGAAGAACTGATAAAAGTTGATAAATGGATTGAAGAAAACCCAAGGGATGTCGCTGAGTTTTTATCTCCGGAAATTGGAATGAGTGTGGAGGCATTGGAAAAAACATTAAAAAGAAAAGAATATGGACTTGAGGAGATTTCCAGTACGGTTTTAGATGATCAACAAAAGATTGCCGATACTTTTTACAATCTTAAATTAATACCAAGCAAGATTAATGTTCAAGATGCATCTGCAGATGTTAAAAAAAATTAAGGGGGAAATAAAATGAAAGTATTTTGGTTTTTGCCATCACATGGGGAAAGTCGTTATTTAGGATCGACAAAGGGAGGGAGGGCAATCACGCTCCCTTATTTAAAACAAATAGCACAGGCTGTCGACCATTTGGGATTTGAAGGGGCTTTGCTTCCGACGGGACGATCCTGTGAGGATGCTTGGGTAGTGGGTTCTTCATTGATTTCCGCAACGGAAAGAATGAAATTTTTAGTTGCGATCCGTCCAGGTTTAATGTCGCCAACCTTGGCTGCCAGGATGGCCTCGAGCTTCGACCGGCTGTCGAATGGCCGTCTCTTGATCAATGTAGTGACTGGAGGGGATCCGGTCGAATTGGCAGGTGATGGCGTATTTCTGAATCATGGGGAACGCTATGGGCAAACAGATGAATTTCTTGATATATGGAGAAAGGAAATGTCCGGGGATAATGTGGACTTTGAAGGGGAGCACCTAAAGGTTGAAGGCGGGAATATCCTGTTGCCATCTGTACAAAAACCGTACCCACCGCTCTATTTCGGAGGTTCATCCGACCCGGCCATCAATATAGCAGGAAAGCATATTGATGTGTATTTGACTTGGGGTGAGCCCGTGGTGCAAGTGGCTGAAAAAATTGAAAAGGTACGTAAAAAGGCAGCAGAACATGGACGTGAGGTCAGGTTTGGCATAAGGATGCATGTCATCGTAAGAGAAACTGAAGAAGAAGCTTGGCAGGCAGCGGACGAACTCATTAAATATGTGGATGATGAAATGATTGAAAATTCGCAAAATATTTTTGAAAGATTTGATTCGGTGGGCCAGAAGCGGATGTCGCAACTCCATAACGGAAACAGGGATTCGCTTGAAATCAGCCCTAACCTATGGGCAGGTGTAGGTCTTGTGCGCGGGGGCGCCGGTACGGCACTAGTCGGGAGTGCGGAAAATGTTGCTGCCAGAATGAAGGAATATGAAGAAATCGGAATAGAATCCTTTGTTTTATCTGGATACCCTCATCTTGAAGAAGCGTATAGAGTTGCGGAATTATTATTCCCTTTGCTCCCTGTTGAACGGCTGCAAGGTCCCGTTTCAAAAGCTACGAGCCCATTCGGGGAAATACTGGCTAATGACCACTACCCTACAAAAGGAAGTGAAATTGAAGATGCAGAAAAAGTTAAACAAAAAGTTCAATAGGTTCCACCTCATATCATGGCTTGTGCCCATTCTCCTTTTGGTAACTTGGCAGCTGCTGTCTTTGTGGGGAATTTTGTCGGATCGGATATTGCCTGCCCCGACTGAAGTGTTTCAAGCAGGTGTCGCTTTATTGGGGACAGGTGAACTTATTGATTATATCGGCATCAGTGCTCAGCGTGCCTTCATCGGCTTTTTAATAGGCGGGGTCATTGGTTTTGTACTGGGTTTATTAAATGGATTATCATCCATTGCTGAAACCTTATTCGATACCTCGCTTCAGATGTTGCGTAACATTCCGCATTTAGCTTTAATACCGCTGGTGATTCTATGGTTTGGTATAGAAGAAGAAGCGAAAATCTTCCTTGTCGCCTTAGGGGTTCTGTTTCCTATCTATTTAAATACATTTCATGGAGTGAAATCGGTGGATAGGGAATTAATCGAAGCGGCGAGGGTTTATGGGTTAAGTGGTTTTTCTTTATTCTGGAATGTGATCCTCCCTGCAGCCTTTCCATCCATTTTGGTGGGTATCCGCTTCTCCCTTGGAATCATGTGGGTCACATTAATTGTCGCAGAAACTATATCCGCCAATTCCGGAATAGGATATATGGCTATGAATGCCCGGGAATTCATGAGGATGGATATTGTTGTTCTAAGTATCCTCTTATATGCCTTATTGGGAAAAATATCGGACGTTGCGGCCAAAATAATTGAAAAAAGATGCTTAAAGTGGCATCCATCATACCAATGAGGAGGTCATTTGCATGAAAAGTGGAAATTCGTTGGAGTTGCAGGGTGTAAGAAAGGATTTTGGGGAGTTTGAAGTATTAAAGGGAATGGACCTTACTTTTAAAAAAGGGGAATTCGTAGCCATTGTCGGTAAGAGTGGATGTGGAAAGAGCACATTGCTTCGTCTTGTGGCAGGACTGGAAAAGCCCACGGACGGGCAGATACTGGTGAATGGAAAGCCATTGAATGGATTAAATAAATCGTCACGTACGATGTTTCAGGATGGAAGGCTGTTTCCTTGGAAAAAAATCCTTGAAAATATTGGTGTAGGCTTAAAAGGGGAATGGAAGCCAAATGCTATGGAATTACTGGAGCAAGTGGGTCTTGCAGATCGAGCAAATGAGTGGCCGTCCGTTTTATCTGGGGGGCAGAAACAAAGGGTGGCATTAGCGAGGGCATTGGTGAACCAACCTGACATACTCCTCTTGGATGAGCCGTTAGGGGCATTGGATGCTTTGACGAGAATTGGCATGCAAAGGCTTATTGAAGAACTATGGAGGAAAAGGGACTTTACTGCCTTGCTTGTTACACATGATGTTGAAGAAGCTGTAATGCTTGCCGACCGTGTCATATTAATCAAAGAAGGCAAAGTCGTCATGAATAAGGAAATCAATCTGCCGAGACCGCGGAAAAAGGATAGCATTCAATATTCATCACTAGCAGCCCAAATCCTTAACCGGGTGATGCAAGTTGAGGGGGAAATGGAAAAAAAGGCGATTCGCGCTTGAATCAGAGAAAAAAATGAAAAAAGATTTTGCAGCAAATTCCTATGTTTACCATATGTTTATCACCTTCTTGCTCCCTTCGGATTTTACCTTTCATGTTTAATGATTCGCCATTTAGGGAAATGTTAAATATAGAGAAACTTGCAATTCATATTCAGGAAGGCGGAGGATGTATGAGTAATATATTAGCTGCAAAAGAACGTACGGATTCAAAACACTCTAATTTAAGGAATTTGAGAGAAAACGGCGAAATCCCTGCGATAGTATATGGCAATAAAAATGACAGTACGGCCATTTCAGTCAATAATATTGAGCTTCAAAAGACAATTAAAGAAATAGGCCGTAATGGAATCATTTCTTTGGACTTGGAAGGTAAGAATTACAAAGTCATGCTCTCTGACTATCAAAAGGATCCAATAAAGAACTCCATTTATCATGCAGACTTTTTAATTGTAGATATGTCCGCCCAATTACAGGCACAAGTACGCATTAACCTTGTCGGTGTTTGTAAAGGCGTGAAAGACGGCGGGGTCCTTCAGCAGTCTCTTCATGAAGTGACGGTTACAGCTAAACCTAATGACATTCCTGACTCCATCGATGTTGACGTTACCGAACTTCAGGTAGGAGATACAATCTACATATCCGATATCCAAACGAATAAACAAGTTACAATCGGCAACGATGGTGAAGAAGTCGTTGCATCTGTTTTGGCTCCTCGCCAGGAAGAGGAAATAAGTACAGGTGAACAGCAAGATGGAGGTATCCCTGAAAATGAAGAAGGCAGGGAAACCAAGGCATCACCAGAGTCATGATGCCGGGATTAAACAAGTGAATCGTGATATAATAGGCGTAGCTCTTAACGAGTTACGTCTTTTCAATCTCTGGATGCATCCATTTAAGCCGGACCATTTTTTCGTGATGGACTCCTTTAATTCGGGTTTTCCTAATTAGTTCTCCGGTCGCTTGCAGGCAAGGTTGAAATTAGGGTACTATTTTTCTAAGGTCAATGATCTTGGAAAAACTTCGTCCCAGCGTAACTCCCTAAATAACCGTAATGACGGAGTGTGAATCATGAAAATTATTGTAGGGTTAGGGAACCCAGGTAAACAATATGAAAAAACTCGGCATAACGTCGGATTTGAAGTAATAGATGAGTTATCCAAAAGATGGTCGATCCCACTTGATCAAGCAAAGCATAAGGGGATCTATGGTGTAGGAATGGTAAAGGGAGAAAAAGTTTTATTGCTTAAACCCTTAACCTACATGAATTTGTCAGGAGAATCCATTTCAGCTGTCATGCATTTCTTTAAGGTGGATATCACGGATGTTGTCATTATATATGATGACCTTGATTTGCCTCCAGGGAAGCTTCGCCTTCGTCAAAAAGGAAGTGCAGGCGGTCATAATGGGATAAAATCTTCAATTGCCCATTTGGGTACGCAAGAATTCAATCGAATCAGAATAGGCATTGGCCGCCCGATTGGCCGTATTCCGGTATCTGACTATGTTTTAGGGCGTTTTTCGCCTGAAGAATGGGATCATGTCGGGGCAACGATCGAAAAGAGCGCAGCTTCTTGTGAAGCCTGGTTGGGAAAACCATTTCTACAGGTCATGAACGAATATAACCAATAAGCAGAGAGTAGATATAAGTAAAGAATAATATCTTCCTGTTTCGCTGAATAAAACCCCTCTACTTTTGTACATACTAACACTATTACTAAAATAGGGGGTTACCAAATGGCTCTCCATTATCGATGCCGACATTGCGGAACTAAGCTGGGCTCAATCGAGGCACACTCACTGAGTACGGAGCAGTTAGGTTTTAATCAACTTACCGATGAAGAGCGACAAGAGATGATCGTTTATGATTCTGAAGGGGATATGCATGTAAGGGCGATATGTGAAGACTGTCATGAATCGCTGCAAAGAAACCCTGATTTATATGAAAACGATTATATTATTCATTAGCGGGAGAGGGCTTTGGACAAAATCCAAAGCATTTTTCCGTTTGTCTGGAATACCAGGGCACAAAAAAATGCCGTTAATAAAAAGGACGCTTGGTTAAATGGCCAAGTTCTAATACAAAGATTTCAAATGGTTTTCGCACGTTAAGAGAGGGGGGAAAGAAAATGAATGGATTACAGAACTTGTTCTCCAAACAAGATGATGTTCATTCGTTAATAGCCGGCATCGATGAAGGACTTAAGGAGCAAATCGTCGCTGGTCTGACAGGTTCCTCGAGATCACTATTGCTGGCTTCCGTATATGAAAAGACGAATAGGCCTATTTTATTGGTTACCCATAATTTATTGCAAGCACAAAAATTCCATGAGGACTTATCCAGTTTCATTCCCGAGGAAGAATTATATATATATCCAGCCAATGAATTGATCGCGGCTGATTTGAGTGTAGCCAGCCCGGAATTAAGGGCTCAACGTGTAGAGGCATTGAACTTTTGGGCGGAAGGAAAGAAAGGGATTGTCATTGCGCCAATTCCCGGGGTGCGTCGTGTGCTTCCTCCAAAGGATATTTGGAAGAGGCATCAGCTAGCGTTTAATTTAGGGGAAGACATCGAGCTTGAACCAACGCTTAATAAATTCATTGCCATGGGTTATAACCGGTCTGAAATGGTTGCTTCTCCAGGTGAATTCAGTATCAGGGGCGGCATAATCGATATTTATCCGATCACCGAACCTAATCCAATACGAATTGAATTATTCGATACCGAAATAGATTCAATAAGGACCTTTTCAAGCGAAGATCAGCGATCCATCGAGAAACTTAAGAAGGTGACGATTGGTCCCGTCAGTGAGGCTTTGCTAGAGACAGAGCATATCGAAAGAATCATAACAAGGCTCGAGAGCGGATTAAGTAAAAGCTTGAAGAAACTTAAAGACGAGAAAACCAAGGAGCAGCTGGTTCAAACGGTCAGTTATGAACTTGAACAGCTGAAAATGGGGAATATACCCGACAAAATCTTTAAATACTTAAGTTTAGCGTATGAAGATCCAGCTAGTTTAATAGATTATTTACCGGTAAATGGTTTGGTTTTCTTAGATGAAATCAGTAGAATCCAGGAAATCAATGATTCTTTGGAAAAGGAAGAGGCTGGGTGGTACACGGACCTTTTAAGTCAGGGACAAATTATCCATGACATAAAATTGGCTCATCCCATGCAGGAATTAATAGTGAAATCCAGCAGGCCGTTTGTATACCTTTCATTGTTTTTACGGCATGTACCTCATACGAATCCTCAGAATATCCTGAATTTTGCCAGTAAACAAATGCAAAATTTCCATGGACAGATGAATGTGTTCAAAGCTGAACTGGAACGTTGGAAAAAAGGGAAATATACAGTCGTCATACTTGGACAGGATGAAGAACGGGTAAAAAAGCTGCATTCGGTTTTAGCCGATTATGATATAGAGGCAGCAGAACTGTTTAATGCGAACAGCATTCTTCCAGGTAAAGTACAGATTTTACGCGGCAGTCTGAATAGCGGTTTTGAATTACCTATGCAAAAGTTCAGTATCATTACGGAAACGGAATTGTTTAATAAAAAGTCAAAGAAATCAGTACGGAGACAGAAACTATCGAATGCGGAGCGAATCAAGAGTTATTCCGAACTGAAGATCGGTGACTATGTCGTTCATGTTAATCACGGTATCGGTAAATACTTGGGTATTGAAACCCTTACGATAAATGGGGTCCATAAAGATTACCTGAATATTCGTTATCAAGCGGATGACAAATTATATGTTCCTGTCGACCAAATTGATCTTGTCCAAAAATATGTCGGTTCTGAAGGAAAGGAACCGAAGCTCTATAAGCTAGGCGGAACGGAATGGAAACGTGTCAAAAGCAAGGTTCAATCATCTGTTGAGAACATTGCCGATGATTTAATCAAGTTATACGCAGAGAGGGAAGCGGCAAAGGGCTATGCCTTTTCACCTGATGGTGATATGCAGAGAGAATTCGAAACATCATTCGCTTATAACGAAACGGAAGATCAATTACGTTCCATAGTCGAAATCAAAAAGGATATGGAACGGGAACGGCCGATGGATCGTTTATTATGCGGTGATGTTGGATATGGGAAGACAGAAGTGGCCATCCGGGCCGCTTTTAAAGCCATAATGGATGGCAAGCAGGTTGCATTTCTTGTTCCGACCACAATCCTCGCCCAGCAGCATTATGAAACATTAAGGGAGCGTTTTCAGGATTATCCGATTTCGATTGGTCATATGAGCCGTTTCCGGACTAAAAAACAGCAAACCGAGACGATCAAGGGATTGAAGGCCGGCACGGTGGATATCGTGGTTGGCACGCATAGGATTTTATCCAAAGATATCGTGTACCGCGATTTGGGATTGCTTATTATTGATGAAGAACAGCGCTTTGGCGTTACACATAAGGAAAAGATCAAACGGTTAAAAACTAATGTGGATGTACTGACTTTGACTGCGACGCCGATTCCGAGGACACTTCATATGTCCATGTTGGGCGTGAGGGATCTGTCCGTCATCGAAACACCGCCTGAGAACCGGTTCCCGATCCAAACTTATGTCATGGAGTATAATGGCTCATTGGTAACGGAAGCGATAGAACGGGAATTGGCCAGGGGTGGTCAGGTTTATTTCCTTTACAATCGGGTAGAGGATATAGCAAGAAAAGCAGAAGAAATTTCCATGCTGGTGCCCGATGCCCGTGTCACCTATGCTCATGGGCAAATGACAGAGCAAGAACTGGAAGCCGTCATGTTCGGCTTTTTAGAAGGTGAATATGATGTTTTGGTAAGTACAACCATTATAGAGACAGGTGTCGATATCCCGAATGTCAATACGCTTATCGTGAATGAAGCGGATAGAATGGGACTTTCACAACTCTATCAGCTGCGTGGGCGTGTAGGACGTTCCAATCGGGTGGCATATGCATTCTTCACTTATAGGAAAGATAAAGTGTTGACGGAAGTGGCAGAAAAACGTCTTCAATCCATTAAGGAATTTACAGAATTGGGTTCAGGGTTCAAAATCGCGATGCGTGATTTATCCATTAGGGGAGCTGGGAACATTCTAGGGGCTCAACAACATGGCTTCATCGATTCAGTTGGTTTTGATCTGTATTCACAAATGCTGAAAGAAGCGGTAGATGCGAAACGTAATGACCAACCAGCCGAAGAAAAGAACACCCTTGAAATCGACGTAGAAGTGGATGCTTATATCCCTGATGCCTACATAATGGATGGACATCAGAAAATAGAAATGTATAAAAGGTTCAGAGGTATTGCTTCGCTTGAAGAAGTGGAAGAATTACAGGATGAAATGATCGATCGTTTCGGAGAGTATCCAGAAGAAGTTTCCTATTTATTCATGATTGCCGAAATGAAGGTATATGCTGAAAAGGCCGGAATTGAAAGCATTAAGCAATTAAAGCAGGAAATCAGCATTATCCTTAGGGAAAAGGTCAGCAGCAATGTGGATGGACAAAAGGTGTTCGAGCTGGGATCGAAGTATGGCAGTATGGTCGGCTTCGGCATGGACGGCAATAGAATGAAGCTGGTCCTGCACATAAAAGGCGTAGAACAAAGCAAATGGCTTAATATCTTATTTGAGATGACCAAGGGTTTACAGTATGTAAAAAAAGAGACGCAAGCCACAAAAAACTAAAATTGAATGATAGTCCTCTTGAAGAATTTTTTTAGGTACCATGGTAAAAAAATGCAACAAAAAGAAAAATTTTTTCAAAGTGCATAGAACTTACCATTAGAAAAATACTAAGTACAATAGCTGGTGATGATTTTGCTGCAAAATGAGGATTTATCAAATCAATTAGATGAAAGTGAGGCAACATTAGATGAAAGCAACTGGTATCGTTCGCCGAATTGATGATTTAGGAAGAGTCGTCATCCCAAAAGAAATTCGCAGGACCCTCCGTATCCGTGAAGGAGATCCACTAGAAATATTTGTGGATAGAGATGGAGAAGTCATCCTTAAGAAATACTCTCCTATTAGTGAATTAGGCGATTTTGCTAGGGAATATGCAGAAGCACTTTATGATAGCCTTGGAAACCCAGTTATGATTTGTGACAGGGATACTTACATTGCAGTGGCAGGCGGCTCCAAAAAAGAATACTTAAATAAAAGTGTTAGTGAACTAGTGGAAAAAATCATGGAAGAAAGAAATCCTGTCCTCGAGTCTCCGAACGGACAAGTTTCATTCGTTGATTCCAATGATGAAGAGGTCCAATCTTATACTGCAGCTCCGATCATTGCGAGTGGCGACCCGATTGGTGCCGTCTTGATTTTCTCTAAAGATAGTACCATTGGTGAAGTGGAACAGAAATCGGTTGAAACAGCAGCAAGCTTCCTAGCTAGGCAAATGGAACAGTAACTTCGGACATGCCATTATATTTTTAAAGGTGGAAAGGGCAGCAATCGTGCTGTCCTTTTTGCAATTCTAAAAAAAGAGGATATGGAAAATAATTAACAGTATGGCTGGGATTGAAAAATAACCACTAGAATTATGCTATAATAACTACCACATATGAGTGAAAAGGGGAAAAAGAATGGCTGAAAAGCCTAATAAAACATCAAATGAACTTTTTCGAGGTGCGCTGATTTTGAGCGCAGCTGCGATTATCGTAAAAGTATTGAGTGCGGCCTATCGCATACCTTATCAGAACATTGCGGGTGACATCGGGTTTTATATCTATCAACAGGTATATCCCTTCTACGGTGTTGCTTTTACATTATCAACACTCGGCTTTCCTGTAGTCATATCCAAACTTATTGCTGAACGGGAGTCTTCCAAAAATAACTTTGCGGTCAAGGACATTTTAATGACATCATTCGTCGTCTTAAGTTCGATAGGAGTCATGATGTTTGCTGCACTGTACCTTGGCGCTGATTGGATTGCAGGATGGATGAAGGATCCGCATTTAGCCGGTCTGCTGAGAATCGTTGCCTATTCTTATCTATTAATGCCGATTTCATCTGTATTAAGAGGCTATTTTCAAGGAATAAACGACATGTTACCGACGGCAAGTTCGCAGGTCGCTGAACAATGCATCCGTGTGTTGACGATACTGGTTCTTTCCACAATATTCGTGTATCAGGGCTACTCTCATTATGTGGTCGGCAAGGGGGCGGTCCTCGGTTCGATAACCGGCGGCATAACTGGCCTGGTACTGCTTATTGCTTTCGTTATTTTAAGAGAAGAATGGAAGTTTTTTTTACGGATGAGAATCAAACCGGTAAATTTCATCAAAATCTCCAAAGTCCTGGTTTTCCAAGGGTTGGCATTTTGCATAACTGGCTTGATCCTTATCTTGTTTCAGTTTGTCGATTCTCTGCACCTATATTCCCTATTAAGGGAAACGGGGATGGGGGAAAAGGAAGCCAAAGAATGGAAAGGGGTATATGACCGGGGACAGCCTTTGCTTCAGCTAGGTACAGTCGTGGCTAATTCTTTTGCATTGGCGCTTGTACCTGTAATATCCGGATTCGTTCAGAGGAAAAGTGAACATGAATTATTGAATAAAATCAAATTGGCGCTTCGTGTAAGCGCGACGATAGGACTCGCAGCTGCGATCGGGCTGGTGGTGACGATGAAGCCTGTCAATCATATGCTGTTCACGGATGTTAAAGGGACCATTACTTTAGCAATTTTCTCTTTATCGATTTTATTCACATCCGTCATAATGGCAGAAGCGGCAGTGATTCAAAGCTTAGGCTATTCGTTCATACCAGTGATCATTACGCTTGTGGGTGTGGTCAGCAAGTGGGCTTTGAACCTTGTCCTAGTGCCCCATTACAAAATCGCGGGAGCAGCCTCGGCAACAGTGCTTGCGTTTATGATCATGACTGTATTATTTTATGTGGTATTGAAAGTACATATTAAAAAGACATTAATTGAAAAGAAGCACGTGTTAATGATCTTGAAGAGTACGGTTTACATGGGTACGGCGGTTGTTTTATTCAATGGCTTATTCGAATTGATGTCCTCAGGCGAGAGCCGGTTGTTAGCTACGATCCAAGCTTTGATCGGTGTAGGGATCGGTGCAGCCGTTTTTGTGATGACCGCCATTCGTGCAGGCTTATTTGGTGAAGAAGAACTTGCACTTATACCTGCAGGTTCAAAGCTTAAACGATTTATAATAACGAATAGGAGTATACGAAATCATGAATGAGATTACGATAATAGGCCTTGGTGCAGGGGATTTAGATCAGCTTCCACTAGGAATTTATAAAAAATTGCTACAAACAGAACAATGCTTCGTCAGAACGATTGATCATCCGGTAATCGGGGATTTGAAAAGGGAAGGAATCAATTTCACGGCGTTTGACGGGATATATGAAAAGCACGACCAATTTGAAGCGGTATATGAAGAAATTGCCGGAACATTATTACAAGAGGCTTCAAACCGTTCCGTTCTTTACGCAGTTCCGGGGCATCCTATGGTAGCGGAAAAAACGGTTCAGCTTTTGCTCGAAAAGGGTCCGGCTCTTGGAATAGCCATTAAGCTGGAAGGCGGGCAAAGTTTCCTTGATCCCTTGTTTCAGGCTGTTAAAATCGATCCGATTGAAGGGTTCCAGCTATTGGATGGAACGGATCTTTCACCAGATGATTTGCACATTACCCAGCATATGATAATCGGACAGGTGTATGACGCATTCAGTGCGTCCAATGTGAAGCTGACTTTAATGGAAAAGCTACCGGATGACTACGAGGTATATATCGTTACAGCAGCAGGAAGCAGTCAGGAAAAAGTGACAAAATGCGCTCTGTTCGAACTCGACCGTCAGATGGAGTTAAGTAACTTGACGAGTGTTTATGTCCCGCCTGTTAAGGAAGAAGCTTTACGATACAGGGAGTTTTCTAAGCTGCGTCAGGTCATCGCAGAACTTAGAGGTCCTGACGGATGTCCTTGGGATAAGAAACAAACTCATGAAAGCTTGAAGAAATATCTGATAGAAGAGGCATATGAGCTGATTGATTCCATCGATGAAGAGGACGATGAGGGCATGGTTGGTGAACTTGGGGATGTCCTGCTTCAAGTGATGCTTCATTCACAAATCGGTGAAGATGAGGGCATGTTCACGATAGATGATGTGATTGGAGGCATTACGGCGAAAATGATTCGACGCCACCCTCATGTATTCGGAGATGTTGAAGTGAACGGCGAGGAAGATGTATTAGTGAACTGGCAGAAAATCAAAGAGAATGAAAAAGGGAGCGAAACAAAAGCTCTGCAATCCATACTGGATGGGATTGAGAAATCGCTGCCAAACTTACTTCGGGCCGAAGAGTACCAAAAAAGGGCTGCGAAGGTCGGATTTGATTGGGATGAGGTTTCCGAAGCCTGGAAAAAGGTCAGGGAAGAAGTGCAGGAATTGGAAGCGGAAATATTAAGCCCGAACAGGGATGTCGAAAGAATAAAATCAGAGCTCGGCGACCTCTTTTTTGCGCTTGTCAACATTTCACGTTATTATGACATACAAGCGGAAGAAGCCGTCTACAAAGCAAACCAGAAATTCCACCGGCGTTTTACATATATAGAAGAGTGCATTCAAAGGGCAGACAAAAAGTTTGAGGATTATACATTGGAAGAACTGGATTCATATTGGGATGAAGCAAAAGCTAAAGGACTTTAATTAAGGGAGAGATTTTAATGTCGATGAGATTGGATAAATTCCTAAAAGTTTCAAGGTTGATCAAGCGCCGCACACTTGCGAAAGAGGTTGCGGATAAAGGGAGAATCACGATTAACGGACAACAGGCCAAAGCAAGTTCGAATGTGAAAGATGGCGATGAATTGACTGTACGATTCGGTCAAAAGCTCGTTACGGTACGTGTCGATAAAATTCAAGAAACGACGAAAAAAGAAGCGGCTGCAGATATGTATACCATCGTAAAGGAAGAAAAGCTAGCGGAGGAGTAAGGACAGGCTTGGTTCTAATTCCGCTCTTACGGACATACACTTGTACAAAATCAGTGGTACTGTGAGGGATGAAGAAATGAGCCAATATAATGATCCGAATGCTGGTTACACAAAGGGAACGACCCAAGAGCATGATGTAACGATGAAAGGCCGCCGTTTACTTGATATTACCGGTGTCAAACAAGTTGAAAGTTTTGATAATGAGGAGTTTCTGCTTGAAACTGTAATGGGATTCTTATCTATCCGGGGCCAAAACTTGCAAATGAAGAATTTAGACGTTGATAAAGGCATCGTCTCCATTAAGGGAAAGATTTTCGACCTTGTTTATTTAGATGAGCAATCAGGGGAGAAAGCTAAAGGCTTCTTTGGCAAATTGTTCAAATGACCTTAACGATTCAATTTTATACGTTGCTTGCGATGATAGGCATGGGCAGTGGCTTTGGAGCTGCCCTGGATACGTATAGCCGGTTCCTGAAACGATCAGAAAGGAAAAGGTGGATTGTATTCATCCATGACTTCCTTTTCTGGATCATTCAGGGTCTCCTTATTTTTTATGTTTTGTTTTTAGTGAATGAGGGAGAGTTTCGCCTTTATTTATTTTTGGCCTTATTATGCGGTTTTTCAGCTTATCAAGCACTTTTCAAAGGTTTCTATCAACGTTTTTTAGAGTTTTTGATAATACTTGTGATAAAGTTGGCGAGATTTATAATGAATTCGGTTCACATGCTGATATTTGTTCCGATAAAATGGGTAATAGTATCTGTAATAGCCATCATCTTCGGGATAGGTAAGTTCGTTTTAGCATTATTAAAATGGGCGGGGAAAATACTTCTCTTTATTTTGAATATTTTCTGGAAGCCATTAAAATGGATTCTGATCTATATATGGAATTTATTGCCGGTTTTTGTTACGAAAAACGTCGGGAAGTTTTATAATAAAGGAAAAGGGATTTTATTGAAAATAAAGAATTCTATATTTAGAACGCTAAATAGATGGAGAAATAAAAAGAAATGAGGAGCGATAAAAAATGAGTAGCCTGCGTAAAAGGAAAGTGGCAAAAATAGAAAATCCCTACGTCGCTCAACAAGAGAAAAAAGTACAAACCGTAGAAAAAAAGAAGCGTGGTCTAATGCGTAGATTAACTCTTTACTCAGTTTTCGCCGCTGTCTTTTTGATTTTTGCCGTTTCCACCCTCATAACGCAAAATGTTGCACTGGATGAGAAAGTACAACAGAAGGAAGAATTGAAGGGAAAGTTAGCTGAATTGAAAAAAGACGAGACCCTTCTTAAAGAAGAAATCGTAAAGCTTAATGACGACGACTATATAGCGAAAATAGCCAGACGGGATTATTTCTTATCTGAAAAAGGCGAAATCATATTTACCCTTCCAAAAGGGAAGGAAGATAGTGACTAATATTGACACTGTTTTTTTACTTTCGTTATAATATAGAGTGAAGAGATTTTTTAACATTTCTAAGGAGGAACATTTTTTTTATGTCAATCGAAGTAGGCAGCAAGTTACAAGGTAAAGTAACAGGCATAACTAATTTTGGTGCATTTGTAGAGCTACCTCAAGGTTCAACCGGTCTTGTCCATATCAGTGAAGTGGCTGATAACTATGTCAAGGATATCAATGATCATTTAAAAGTGGGCGATACAGTTGAGGTGAAAGTCATCAATGTTAAAGATGGCAAGATTGGCTTGTCCATAAAAAAAGCGATAGACCGTCCTGAAGCTGAGCAAAAACCTGCATACACACCACGTCCGCGCCAAGGAAGAGGGAATGACAGCCGTTCCAAAGACTTCCGCTCGAAAGGTAATGGTTTCCAACCGAAGGAAAACTTTGAGCAAAAAATGGCTAAATTCTTAAAAGATAGCGAAGACCGCTTAACGACCCTTAAACGTAGCACCGAAACGAAACGGGGAGGTCGAGGAGGAAGACGCGGATAAAACTGCTGCTGAAAATAATAGTTTAGCAACTTTTCCTGTGAAATTATTCATAGTGTAGATAAAGGCAAGCTTGCCGGCTTGTCTTCTTTTAATTATAAACAACATAAAAAAAAGCGCCTCTGTACACTTACTGAGATAAGTGTGCAGAGGCGCTTTTGTATTTGATGACCCGTACGGGATTCGAACCCGTGTTACCGCCGTGAAAGGGCGGTGTCTTAACCGCTTGACCAACGGGCCATTATTTTCATGAAAAAAGATAGCGGCAGAGGGGATCGAACCCCCGACCTCACGGGTATGAACCGTACGCTCTAGCCAGCTGAGCTACGCCGCCATAATGGTAAGTGCTACTTAAGCACAAGTTATATCTTACATTCGTGAAGAATAAATGTCAACAAAAAAAATAAAGTTTGTCGGTTTCCATTCCCTGATTATTTATTCGTGTTATTTTCCGCAAAAATAACCTAAAAACTTTGCTTTTCTTCAAAAAAAAAAGAACACCCGTTTCTGTATTGGAAAAAAAGGCACAAAAACCTGTATACAAATGATTGTTCAAGAAGAATTTCGTCGAACGTTTTTCTTATCCGCTTATAAAATTCTGACAAAAAAATAAACAAGCCCTCTATATAATAAAAATCACTAATACGAATGGGGTGTTGAAATGGAAAAAGTAGAAAGACCTATGATGGAACCTCTTGGTGATGTTCAGTTAAAAGAAGCGAAGGCAGGGGCCATCAATTGGATCCAACAACTGCAAATGAAGACGGAAGACATATTCATAAAAAAAGGTATTTCTTTAGCAATTATTGGTTTTTTATTAGGACGGGCATTAATTCTTTCGCAGCTGGCACCATTTGGACTTCCGTTTTTCGCAGCCGTGTTTCTCATGAGACGTGACAGGGCACCACTTGCTTTATTCGGATTGATTGCAGGTGGGCTGACGGTTCACTATTCTAATAGTTTAGTCATCTTTGCATCGGCGTTCCTGCTCCTGTTATTTCATAAGATCAAGAAGCCCGCCGTGGAAGGACAATTCAAGACGATGTCGATGTACGTCTTTGCTTCACTATTCCTGGTCAACCTGGCCGAGCAATATCTGGTATTCCGAACGATTCAGCTGTACGACTTAATGATGATAGGAGTAGAGGCGGGACTCGCAATGATCTTAACTTTAATCTTCATACAGTCCATCCCGATGCTGACCATTCGGACAAAGTCCCAATCATTAAAGACGGAGGAAATCGTCAGCATCATCATCCTGCTGGCTTCGGTGATGACCGGAACCATAGGCTGGATGATATACGATCTATCACTCGACCATATATTCTCGCGATACTTGGTCCTCCTCTTCGGGCTGGCGGGAGGGGCCGCCATAGGCTCCACTGTAGGTGTAGTTACTGGATTGATATTCAGCCTGGCAAGTATTGCTAGTCTCTATCAAATGAGCCTTCTTGCTTTTTCCGGGCTTCTGGGCGGTTTGTTGAAGGAGGGAAGGAAGATAGGAGTTGCTAGCGGCCTCATGATTGCTACATTACTGATAGGTTTATATGGTGAGGGCACCAGCAATATTATGGTGACCCTCTATGAATCAATTATAGCTGTGGCCCTATTTATATTGACACCGTCATCCATAATCAACAAAATAGCGAAACATATACCGGGAACAGTCGAGAATTCTGATGAACAGCAGCAGTATGCCCGAAAAGTGAGGGATGTCACCGCTCAAAGGGTGGAGCAATTCTCACATGTATTTGAGGCGCTCTCCAATAGCTTTTCCCAAGTGGATGAAAGGGGGAGATTGGAGGAAGATGAGAAAGAATTCGACTACTTCTTAAGTAATGTAACGGAAAAGACGTGCCAGCTTTGTTTTAAAAAGGAACAGTGCTGGTCCAAGAACTTTAATACAACCTATGACGGCATGCAGGAAATTATGCTTCAATTAAGTGAAAATAATGGTCAGCTCCCCCAAAAGACTTCAAAGGAATGGGGGAAATATTGTAGCCGCGGGCCTCAGGTCATTGGGGCGATATCACAGGAGCTTACTTATTTTGAAGCAAACCAAAAATTAAAAAGGCAGGTGAAGGAAAGCCGGAAACTAGTTGCGGATCAACTGCGGGGAGTTTCGGCAGTAATGGATGATTTTGCGAAAGAAATTCAAAGGGAAAGGAAGAATCATCATGTACATGAAGAATCCATTTTGGAAGCCATCCAGGATTTTGGCCTGCACATAGGGTATGTAGAAATATACAGTCTAGAACAAGGGAATGTTGATATAGAGATGAGTGTCCCATACTGCCAGGGCAGAGGGGAATGTGAAAAATTGATTGCACCTATGCTTTCTGACATTTTAGGGGAAACGATAGTCGTTCATTCAGAAGAGTGTGCAACGTATCCAAACGGGCAATGTGAGGTGATATTTAGGTCAGCAAAAAAATTCACGGTCGAAACGGGTGTGGCTCATGCTGCCAAGGGGGGAGGGCTTGTATCAGGAGATAGTCATACGACCATGGAGATTGGCTGCGGCAAATTCGCAATAGCCATTAGTGATGGAATGGGAAATGGGGAAAGGGCCCATTTTGAAAGTACAGAGACATTGAAGCTGCTCCAAAAATTTTTACAATCGGGAATTGAAGAAAAAATAGCCATTAAATCCGTAAACTCCGTATTATCTCTACGCACTACCGATGAAATATTTTCGACTCTTGATTTGGCAATGATTGATCTTCAGGACGCAAAGGCTAAGTTTTTAAAAATCTGTTCGATACCGAGTTTCATTAAAAGGGGGGATAGGATAATAAAAATTGAATCAAGTAACCTCCCTATGGGAATCATCCAGGATTTCGATGTTGATGTTGTATCAGAAGAGCTCAAGGCAGGGGACATACTAATCATGATGAGCGATGGAGTGTTCGATGGCCCCTCACATGTCGAAAATATCGAGTTCTGGCTTAAACGTAAAATCAAGGAAATGGAAACAGACGATCCGCAGGAAATCTCTGATTTAATATTGGAAGAGGTCATCCGAACAAAAGGGATCATAGATGATGACATGACAGTGGTAACATCAAAAATCAAGCATAACACACCGAAATGGGCATCCATTCCCGTTTCTCCAAAACGCAAAAAGGCCCAGTAGGCCGTTTATATATATAAAATAAATAACACCAAAAATGAGGTGGTGAAATGGAAGAAGGTTAAAAGGTAAAGAGACTTTTCAATCACTCCGCTCCATGATGTGACTTGATGCGATGTCTTAGCGTATAAATTCCCCTTTTTTAGTCAATTATGGTAACAAATTGATAGGAAGGGAGAGCAAAACATGAAAGCAGGAACATTAAGACAGATTTTGCTTATAACCGACGGATGTTCAAATCATGGTGAGGAGCCGTCTGCCATGGCTGAATTAGCAAGGAAGCAAGGCATAACCATCAATGTCATAGGTGTCATGGAAAATGATGTGATAGATGAAAAGGGTCTTAAGGAGATCGAGAAGATTGCTGGTTCAGGAGGTGGCGTAAGTCAAATAGTCTATGCCCAGCAGTTGTCCCAAACCGTCCAAATGGTCACACAAAAGGCAATGACTCAAACTATACAGGGAGTTATCAATCGCGAACTTCAACAAATACTTGGAGATTCAAAAACGATGGAGGATCTTCCGCCGGATAAACGAGGAGAAGTGATGGAGGTGGTCGATGAGCTTGGGGAAACGAGCAAGCTTGAAGTACTGATTCTTGTTGATACCAGTGCAAGCATGAAACATAAACTGCCTACAGTAAAAGATTCCTTATTAGATCTTTCCCTTAGCATGAATGCAAGAATGGGTGACAGCCGTTTTTCCGTATTCGTATTTCCTGGGAAAAGAAATGATGTTGAAAAGTTGCTGGATTGGACCCCGAACCTTGAAGCCCTGACGGCAACTTTTCCTAAGCTTAGTACAGGGGGACTCACTCCGACAGGTCCAGCCATTCGTGAAGCTTTAACATATTTCAATAAAAAACGTTCATTGAGGGGATTGTTATCACATGATGATGAACAATACTTTGAGGAATCAATGTAAACTCCTGCCTGGCAGTTTGGTCACTGGAAAATGGAATAAAAACCAGTACAAAATAATTAAGGAATTGGGGTGTGGAGCGAACGGGATCGTCTATTTGGTTGAAAGCAAAAATCGTCATTATGCTTTAAAGCTCAGTGATAATGGGACGTCCATTATTTCTGAGATGAATATCCTAAAATCCTTTTCAAAGGTCCAGGGGTCTACCCTTGGACCTTCCTTTTTGGAAGCGGATGATTTCATGAAAACAGGAAAGCAGCTCCCTTTTTATGTCATGGAATATATCCACGGACACGATTTTTTGCGTTTCATCGATAAGAAAGGGTCATCATGGATTGGAGTCTTAATGCTTCAGCTTTTAACCAGCTTGTCTGCCTTGCATACCAATGGCTGGGTGTTCGGCGATTTAAAACCTGAGAATTTGATCGTGACTTCACCAGCCTATAAGGTGAGGTGCGTGGATGTAGGCGGAACCACCTTAATTGGGCGATCTGTTAAAGAATTCACCGAGTTCTTTGACAGGGGTTACTGGGGACTTGGATCAAGAAAGGCCGATCCGCAATATGACTTGTTCGCTGTGGCGATGATTATAATCAATTCGGCCTATCCTGGACGTTTCCACAAGCAAGGGGAGGGGTATAGACAGCTTAACGACTTGATTAAGCAGAAAAAGGAATTGCACCCATATAGAAAGATGTTGGATAAAGCACTTCACGGGCAGTATGATTCTGCCCTCCAAATGCGGGAGGATTTGGTCACGGTGCTAAGTAAGCAAAATCACTCGAAGAAAAAGGGTCTGACCCAGGCAGCTACCGGCCAGTCACAAACAATTCAACCTGCAACGAGACAAGCAAGAAGGTCCCAAAACCATTCAAAAAAGAAAAGTGGCGGTTTTTTTGAAACTTTTTTGCTGGTTGCCATCATATCGATGCTCTATGTTCTTTACATATATGAACAGTTGTTATGATATAGTTATTAGGTGAATGCATGGAATAATTGAAACCATTTCATGATTGAATCGTATAAAACTAATGCCTGTTCATAAAGAAGGAAGATTGTATGTTAAAGGAAAAAGTTCTGAGCACCATTTATAGAAACGAATTGATTAAGGAAAACTCGAAGTTGCTAATAGGCGTTTCCGGAGGACCGGATTCATTGGTGCTTCTCCATATCCTTAAGGAAATTCAATCTCTTTTTCATTACGAGATGATCGTTGCAAGTGTTGACCATATGTTTCGTGGTGAAGAATCCTATGAGGATTATAAATATGTCGAGCATATATGTGAACGGTGGGGCATTACATTTGAGGGGAAAAGGATCGATGTTCCTGCCCGGATGAAACAGACGGGGGAAAGTTCACAAATAACGTCAAGAAAGCTGCGTTTTGCTTTTTATGAAGAAATGATGGATAAGCACCAAGCCTCCACTCTTGTCCTGGGGCATCATGGAGATGATCAAATCGAAACGATGCTTATGCGTTTAACAAGAGGGGCGACAGGGAAGGCAAGGGCAGGTATTCCTATAAAGAGACGTTTCCATACCGGGAATCTGATCAGGCCTTTTCTTGAAATCACGAAAAGCCAAATAATCGAATATGCGGGCCTTCATGATATCGAACCAAGGTTTGATCCGAGCAATGAAACGGGTGTCTATGCAAGAAATCGTTTTAGACATGAAGTCCTTCCGTTTTTAAAGAAAGAAAATGGCAAGGTTCATGAGCATTTTCAACGATTCAGTGAAGAGCTTTATGAAGACGAAGAGTTTTTTTTGAACCTGGTTTCAAGCAAAATGTCCGATGTTTGGATCACACAGGATAAAGATCAAGCGGTTATTCAGATTGATAAGGTTCTCGCGATGCCTAAACCTTTACAAAGAAGGGCGATTCAACTAATATTAAACTATCTTTATTTGGAGAGACCTTCATCGCTTTCGGCATTACATATTGACCAACTTTTAGTTTTGTTTTTGAATCCTCAACCATCTGCAGAATTGCATCTTCCGGAGGGCCTTATTGCGGAAAAATCATATCAAACTTGCACGTTTAGGTTTTTCCGGCAAAAAAGCCATAAATATTCCTTTAAATTACAAATTCCCGGTGAGACTATTCTTCCGAATGGATATAAGATTAAAGCGCACTATATAAAAGAAGAAATTCCGGTACTTAGAGGAAATCATTCTTTTATACTTCCCGAATCAGCTGTTCAGCTTCCTCTTACAGTCCGAACCAGGAATGAAGGCGAGCGGATGGCCGTCAAGGGATTAGGTGGAACTAAAAAGTTAAAGGATATTTTTATTAATGAAAAGATCCCGATGCTAGAAAGAAATGTGTGGCCGGTCATCATCGATCAAACGGGAACGGTCATTTGGCTGCCTGGTTTAAAGAAATCGAATGTTGAGCCGGATATAATTTCTGATGAAAAATCTTTAATCTACTTAGAATATAAAAAAGCTTAATTCTTCATGGGGGGCAATTAATTACAATGACCATGCAAAACGACATTGAAAAGGTTTTAATAACAGAGGAAGAACTTCAAAAGAAAATCAGGGAATTGGGTGCGCAGCTTGAAGCTGATTACCAAGGTAAGTTCCCGTTGGCCATCGGAGTGCTGAAAGGCGCCATGCCATTTATGTCAGATTTACTGAAACGCGTTGATACACATCTTGAAATGGACTTTATGGATGTTTCAAGCTATGGTAACTCCACTGTATCTTCCGGTGAAGTGAAAATCATCAAGGATCTTGATACATCAGTTGAGGGCCGGGATGTTTTAATCATCGAAGATATTATCGACAGCGGTTTGACTCTTAGCTATCTTGCGGAACTTTTCCGTTACCGAAAAGCAAAATCAATTAAAATCGTTACCTTATTGGATAAACCAACAGGCAGGAAAGCGGATATCACTCCGGACTATGCCGGGTTCATCGTACCGGATGCATTTGTTGTCGGATATGGTCTTGATTTTGCGGAAAAGTATCGTAATCTCCCGTATATTGGCATATTGAAGCCTGAAATTTACTCGAATTAATCGTACCTGTTTGAAAGAGAAGACCAGATAAAAACAGCGGTGTTAAATTATTGTAATTCATTAATTTTGTATGATAGTATTTACTATAGTTTGTTTACCCGTGGGAGGAGGTAAGGGATGAATCGGATCTTCCGTAATACCATATTTTATTTACTGATCTTTTTGGTCATCATTGGGATTGTAAGCATTTTTAATAATAACAATGAACCAAACGTAAAATTGACCCAAGATGAATTCTATAAGCATTTGGAGAGTGGGGACGTTACATCACTTACGATGCAGCCCGAAAGCAGTGTATTTGAAATCACAGGAAAGCTCAAAGGTTATGAGGAAAACAAATTCTTTGTGACGTACGTGCCTTTCAGTGAGTATTCGCAAAGCCGGATCAATGACGCTGTAACCAAGCTGGATAAAGACATCATCACTGTCGAACCTCCAGAAAAGACAAGTGGCTGGGTGACATTTTTCACTTCCATCATTCCATTTGTAATCATTTTTATCCTCTTCTTCTTTTTACTTAACCAAGCTCAAGGCGGCGGTGGTGGCCGCGTCATGAACTTCGGGAAAAGTAAGGCGAAATTGTATAATGATGATAAGAAAAAAGTACGCTTCAATGATGTTGCCGGAGCGGACGAAGAAAAGCAGGAACTTGTCGAGGTCGTTGAATTCTTGAAAGACCCTCGTAAATATGCCGAGCTTGGTGCCCGTATTCCTAAAGGGGTACTTTTAGTTGGGCCTCCTGGTACAGGTAAAACTTTACTAGCACGAGCAGTAGCTGGTGAAGCCGGAACTCCTTTCTTCTCAATCAGTGGTTCTGATTTTGTTGAGATGTTTGTGGGTGTCGGTGCATCCCGTGTTCGTGATTTGTTTGAAAATGCTAAGAAGAATGCACCATGTATCATCTTTATAGATGAAATTGATGCAGTCGGACGTCAACGTGGCGCAGGTCTTGGTGGCGGTCACGATGAACGTGAACAGACATTGAACCAACTCCTGGTGGAGATGGATGGTTTCGGTGGTAATGAAGGAATCATAATCATTGCTGCGACTAACCGTGCTGATGTATTGGATCCGGCATTATTGCGTCCAGGACGTTTTGACCGTCAAATAACGGTAGGCCGACCTGATGTCAAGGGCCGTGAAGAAGTGCTGAAAGTGCATGCACGCAATAAACCTTTAGCAGAAACAGTCGATTTGAAAGCGATCGCTCAGCGTACTCCAGGATTTTCTGGTGCCGATCTTGAAAACTTACTGAATGAAGCGGCTCTTGTAGCTGCCCGTCAAGATAAGAAGAAGATCGACATGTCCGATTTGGATGAAGCTTCGGATCGTGTTATCGCTGGACCTGCCAAGAAAAACCGTGTCATTTCCAAAAAGGAAAGAAATATCGTAGCGTGGCATGAAGCGGGCCATACCATTATTGGATTGGTTCTGGATGATGCCGAGGTCGTTCATAAAGTTACGATTGTCCCTCGTGGTCAAGCCGGCGGTTATGCAGTTATGCTGCCGAAAGAAGATCGTTTCTTCATGACGGAACCTGAGCTTAAAGATAAAATTGTAGGACTATTGGGTGGCCGTGTAGCCGAAGAAGTTACATTCGGAGAAGTGAGTACCGGTGCGCATAACGACTTCCAGCGTGCAACGGGCATAGCTCGGAGCATGGTTATGGAATATGGCATGAGTAAGCTTGGGCCGCTTCAATTCGGTAATTCTCAAGGTCAGGTCTTCCTAGGCCGCGATTTCAACAATGATCAAAACTATTCAGATGCAATAGCATATGAAATCGATCTTGAAATTCAACGTATCATCAAGGAAGCTTACGAAAGATGTAAGAAGATACTTACTGAAAATCGTGAAAAACTTGATTTGGTTGCAAAAACCTTGCTTGAAGTGGAAACACTTGATGCTGAACAAATCAAAAGTTTATTCCATAATGGTAAATTGCCAGAACGTGATTATACGGCACTGAATGGGAATTTAACCACTGATGAGAATGTCAAGGTGAACATCAATAAGAAGAAGGAAGAAAAAGAGGCCCTATTAGATCCATTGGATAAAAGAGGACCTGAGGACCTTGAAATAACGGAGGAAGGATTGAATACTCCTCCAATCAAAGAAGGTGCACCTCAAGATCAGCCGCTTTCCTTCCCGAACGAAGATGACAATAAAAAGTCTTAAGTTGACTAAATTCAAAAGGGTATTTCCGCCTCGGAAATACCCTTTTCTTAACTCTTATGATAAAGTTTTTGGGGTACCTTTCGAAAAGTGCGACTAATAGCGTGGGAAATAACAGTGTGTTATGATGTTGGAGAATAATTTACCGGAGTGATGAAACGATGATTTTTGTATTGGATGTTGGGAATACGAATACTGTATTAGGCGTATACGATGAAGATATTTTAAAATATCATTGGCGAATAGAGACTAACCGTCACAAGACAGAAGATGAGTATGGAATGGTCATAAAGTCTTTGCTGCAACATGAAGGTCTTTCGTTTGATCAATTTGATGGAATCATCATTTCTTCGGTAGTTCCGCCGATTATGTTTGCGCTTGAACGCATGTGCAAAAAATACTTTGGAATTAAACCGCTTATAGTTGGACCTGGAATAAAAACTGGATTGAATATTAAATACGAAAATCCCCGTGAGGTGGGAGCTGACCGAATCGTTAATGCGGTTGCAGGCATTCAGGAATATGGAAGCCCTCTCATTATCGTGGATTTTGGCACGGCAACGACATATTGCTACATAAATGAGGATAAACAATACATGGGCGGAGCCATTGCTCCGGGTATAAATATTTCTACTGAAGCACTTTATTCAAAAGCAGCCAAACTTCCAAGAATAGAAATCAGCCGACCGGAAGGGATTATTGGGAAAAATACGGTGTCCGCCATGCAGGCTGGCATTTTGTATGGATATGTTGGACAGGTAGAAGGAATCGTTAATCGAATTAAGGCGCAAAGTAATCTAGAACCAACGGTAATAGCGACAGGCGGACTGGCTACCTTAATTGCCAATGAGTCCACTGTGATTGACGTTGTGGAGCCATTTTTGACCTTGAAGGGGCTGCAGCTGATTTATAAACGTAACCGTGAGCAAGTGAAGAAGTAATACAAAGCTTGAAAGGAGCAAAATAAATGAAGGATTATCTAATAAAGGCGTTAGGCTATGAAGGACAGGTACGGGCATATGCTGTTTCAACAACAGACACCGTAGGAGAAGCGCAGCGACGCCATTATACATGGCCTACTGCTTCTGCTGCCCTTGGACGGGCTATGACGGCAGGCGTTATGATGGGCGGAATGTTAAAAGGTGAAGAAAAGCTGACGATTAAAATCGAGGGCGGTGGACCGATTGGTTCCATCCTGGTCGACAGCAATGCAAAGGGAGAAGTCCGCGGATATGTCACTCACCCGCAAACACACTTTGATTTGAATGAGCAGGGAAAGCTGGATGTAAGGAGAGCGGTGGGTACCGATGGATTGCTGACTGTTGTCAAAGACATTGGTCTTCGTGATTACTTTTCGGGGCAAGTACCGCTTGTATCGGGAGAGTTAGGTGAAGATTTCACTTATTACTTTGTTACTTCTGAACAGGTGCCATCATCTGTGGGGGTTGGGGTTCTAGTGAATCCGGATAATTCAATCCTTGCAGCGGGTGGATTTATCATTCAGTTGATGCCGGGTACATCCGAAGATACGATTTCCAAAATCGAAAATCGACTAAACACGATAACTCCCGTTTCCAAGATGATTCAAAGTGGCATGACTCCTGAAGAAATCCTAACCGAAATTTTAGGTGAGGGTAATGTGAATATACTAGAAAAAATGGATGTCCAATTCTCCTGTCAATGTTCCAAGGAAAGAATTGCGAATGCATTGATTAGCCTAGGGCAAGCTGAGATTCGGGATATCATTGAGACAGACGGACAAGCGGAGGCGCATTGTCATTTTTGTAATCAGACCTACCAATTCTCGAAGGAAGAACTCGAGGAATTAGAGGCAGAAACAAAAAAATAATTTACGGGGGATAAGGGTTTGCCAAAACAAAAGCTTCGGGCGATTATTGCTGGCCTTGCCTTGTTGAACCTATTGACTATCATTATCTTTGTCATAAAACCACTAATCACTTCAAAATCCGTCATTGGGGAAGAAACCGCCGCAAAGGTTGGATCCAAGGATATTTCCCGGGAAGCATGGATTAATGAGCTCGAAAAAAGATATGGGGAAGATGTACTTGAGGAAATGGTCGATAAAGAGGTAGTGAAACAGGCAGCTGAAAAATACAAAGTGAAGACTTCGGATGAAGAGCTTGATCGGGAACTTAAAATGATGAAAACGATGTATGGGACTGCCGGTCAGAACCTTAATAAAAGTAACGATCAACTGAGGCAGGAAATTCAGTCGAGTCTCCTTCTCGAGAAGCTCCTCACTAAGGACGTTTCGGTTTCCGAAACGGCAATGCGGAGTCATTATGATAATAATAAGGATATCTACAGAATTCCTACTGCTTTCCATATTTCCCATATCACCACTTCTACAAAAAAGCAGGCAGACCAAGTCATACGTGAACTGGAGAAAGGTGTCTCCTTTGATGTCTTGGCAATGGAGAAGTCCCTTGATGAATTCACTGCCAATCAAGGAGGCGACATGGGTTATATATCCCAGGATAACGAGCAAGTCTCCAAGGAATACATTACCGCTGCCGAGAAATTGAAGGTGAAAAAGTGGAGTGATGCAATCCAAACAGAGGATGGCTGGGCCGTTCTCTACCTGCATGAAAGAATAGAGGGCAAGCAGTATGAATATGAAGAAGTTAAAGACAAGATTCACCGCCAAATAGCTCTTGAACAGATTCAGGCACCGGTCTCAGGGAAAATTTTCTGGGACGAATTTGATGTAGAATGGTTTTATGGATTGAAGGAAGAAAAGTAGGTCAATGGTTGTGTGAGAAAATTTAGAATATAGTATATAATCATTGACAATGAACTATTAAAACTGGTAACTTTAAAATTATAAAACCAATAAACATACTCGGTATTGAAATGATAAGGGAGTGGAGAAAATGGCACGTATAGCTAATTCTGTAATCGATTTAATTGGACAAACACCTATTGTTAAGTTAAACAAGCTTCAAAATGAAAACAGTGCAGATATTTATTTGAAACTTGAGTATTTTAACCCAGGCAGCAGTGTAAAAGACCGTATCGCCCTTGCGATGATCGAAGCGGCAGAAAAAAATGGTACTCTTAAGCCAGGTGATACGATCATTGAACCTACAAGCGGAAATACGGGAATAGGTTTGGCAATGGTAGCTGCGGCAAAGGGCTATAAATCAATTCTGGTTATGCCGGAGACGATGAGCTTGGAACGCCGTAACTTGCTTCGCGCATATGGGGCAGAATTAGTTCTTACTCCGGGACCTGAAGGAATGAAGGGTGCAATCGCAAAGGCGACTGAGCTGTCTAAAGAAAAAGGTTACTTCATTCCGCAGCAATTCGAAAACGAAGCCAACCCTGAAGTACATCGGAACACTACAGGCCCTGAAATCGTTGAAGCCTTTGGAGATGAAGGCCTGGATGCATTCGTTGCCGGAATCGGTACTGGCGGAACCATAACAGGTGCCGGTGAAGTCCTGCGTGAAAAATTCCCTGACATTAAAATTTACGCTGTTGAACCTGCGGACTCTCCAGTATTATCGGGTGGTACTCCAGGACCTCATAAAATCCAAGGAATCGGAGCAGGCTTCGTTCCTAGTATTTTGAATACAGATCTCTATGACGAAATCATTCAAGTCAATACAGAGGAATCGTTTGATTATGCCCGCCGCGCAGCAAAAGAGGAAGGAATCCTTGGCGGAATCTCTTCTGGAGGCGCAATTGCAGCTGCCATTAAAGTGGCTGACAAACTGGGAAAAGGCAAAAAGGTCCTTGCCATCATACCGAGTAATGGTGAACGCTACTTAAGTACACCATTATATAACTTTGAGTAAGACTAGACACTAAATGAGAAGCGAAGTTCCTATGGGGCTTTGCTTTTCTTTTTGTAGCAAAGTATGCAGAAGTATCCCTGATTTTCATGGAGCTTGCACTATACCTATGTAAATGGGTAAACTCGTATATATAGATTTCTTTAGGCGAAGGAGAACATTGGATGTCATTAGCAGGAGCATCAAAAATAAAATGCGGTTCATTTGATTTGGATTACAGCAAGAAAACCTTAATCATGGGGATTTTGAATGTTACGCCGGACTCCTTTTCGGATGGCGGAAAATATAATCGGATAGATGCTGCTTTAAAGCATGCCGAACGAATGGTCAACGATGGGGCGGATATATTGGATGTTGGTGGTGAGTCAACCCGTCCTAACTATGAGAGGGTATCGGATGAAGAGGAAATAGAGAGAGTCGCCCCAATTATTGAAGCGATATCGCGTAATATTGAGATTCCAATATCGGTCGATACGTATAAATCAAGAGTTGCAGAAGAGGCGGTAAAGGCAGGAGCCCATATATTAAATGATATTTGGGGAGGTAAAGCCGATTCCTTGATGTCAAAGGTTGCTGCGGAATATAAGGTGCCGATTATCTTGATGCATAACAGGGATAATATGGAGTATGGACATTTTGTCCGGGATGTACTTCAAGATTTATTCGAAAGCATCATATTGGTAAAGGATGCGGGAGTCAAGGATGAAAACATCATTCTCGATCCAGGTATTGGATTTGCGAAAGATTTAAAGTTTAATTTGGAAATGATGAGGAATCTTGATAAGCTGGTATCATTAGGTTATCCCGTGCTTCTGGCGACATCGAGAAAGTCCATGATTGGCCATGTTCTGGACCTGCCGCCTAGTGAGAGGATGGAAGGCACTGCCGCTACAATTTGCCATGGAATTCAACAAGGCTGTCAGATGGTTCGTGTACATGATGTGAAGGAAATGGCCCGGGCTGCAAAGATGATGGACGCTCTATTAGGAAAAGGTGAATGAAATGGATAAGATATATGTGAATAAGATGGAGTTTTACGGTTATCATGGAGTTTTTCCGGAAGAAACGAAGCTTGGTCAGCGGTTTAAAGTGGACTTAATCGTTCAGACTGATTTAGCCAAGGCTGGGAAGAGTGACAAGCTTGAAGACTCAATCAACTATGGCGAGTTATATGAAGTGTGTAAAAGTGTTGTTGAGGGAGAACCTTTTAAGTTAGTGGAAGCTGTCGCTGAAAAAATTGCCTCTGAACTACTTAATAAATATTCTTCCATCGAGACATGCACCGTGAAGGTTTATAAACCAGATCCCCCAATAGCAGGTCACTATGAGTCGGTTGCTATAGAAATTGTAAGGGGACGCTGATTGTGATAAATATTGCTTACCTTTCAATAGGGTCGAACTTAGGGGATCGCCTTGAAACATTCCAAAGAGCTTTCCAATTATTGTCTGAAAATCCGCATATCAAGATGGTGTCCTGCTCTTCTTTATATGAAACAGACCCGATAGGATATGAAGACCAGGACTGTTTTTTAAATGCTGTTCTTAAAGTGGAAACCGATTTAGAACCCGAAAAATTACTTCACGCTTGTATGAAAATAGAACAAGATTTAGGAAGAAAAAGGGAAAATAGGTGGGGTCCCCGTACTTTAGACCTTGACATTTTGTTATATAATCAAGAAAATATTGAGACAGAGATTCTTTCAGTACCGCACCCTCGTATGCACGAGAGGGCTTTTGTTATCGTGCCTTTAATGGAAGTGGACCCTGATATATCACTTCCGCAAATGCATGCACCTTTGAGCGACCTGCTTGAACAGATTTCGGATAAAGAAGGAGTTCGATTATGGAAGGTGAAAAATGGGGAAGGCGTATTCGCGCTTTTCGAAAGTTAAAGGGTTATACCCAGGAAGGGTTTGCGAGGGAAATAGGTGTTTCCGTTTCCTTGCTGGGAGAAGTCGAACGAGGGAACCGCAACCCTTCAGAGGCATTTTTACTGGAAGTGGCGGAAATTCTTCATGTTTCCATTGAGGAGCTTCAGCCACCTGACGATAAATGAAAGAATGTTATAGGAGGTCAACGTGTTAAAAATAGGCAATATAGAAATGAAGAATCCGGTAGTGCTGGCACCGATGGCGGGAGTCTGTAACTCGGCATTCCGCTTGACCGTCAAGGAATTTGGTGCTGGTCTTGTTTGTGCGGAGATGGTCAGTGATAAAGGAATCGTTTTACAAAATGCTAGAACGATGAATATGCTTTATATAGATGAAAGAGAAAAGCCGTTAAGCTTGCAAATCTTTGGCGGTGAAAAGAAATCTTTGGTCGAAGCTGCACAATTTGTAGATAAAAATACAAATGCTGATATCATTGATATCAACATGGGCTGCCCTGTTCCTAAAATCACTAAATGTGATGCGGGTGCGAAGTGGCTTCTCGATCCAAACAAAATTTATGAGATGGTTTCAGCGGTGGTTGATGCCGTTGAAAAGCCGGTAACGGTTAAAATGCGCATTGGCTGGGATGATGAGCATGTTTTTGCGATTCAGAATGCTCAGGCTGTTGAACGCGCAGGCGGTAAAGCTGTTTCCATGCATGGCAGGACACGAGTTCAAATGTATGAAGGAAAAGCTAACTGGGACATCATCCGTGAAGTAAAGAAGTCGATTAATATTCCCCTTATCGGTAACGGTGATGTGGAAACTCCACAGGATGCGGAAAGAATGCTGAAGGAAACGGGTGTTGATGGAGTCATGATCGGCCGTGCAGCCCTAGGTAACCCGTGGATGATCTACCGGACTGTAAAATATCTAGAAACCGGTCAACTGATGGATGAACCTTCAGTTCGTGAAAAGATGGACGTTTGCGTGCTTCATATGGATCGTCTGATTGCGTTGAAAAATGAAAATGTAGCTGTTCGTGAAATGCGTAAGCATGCTTCTTGGTATTTAAAGGGTGTTAAAGGGAATGCTACGGCTCGCAAAGGAATTAATGATTGTGAAACAAGGGAAGATGTTGTAAAGCTTCTTTATGGACTTGTTGATGATATTGAAGCGAAGCAACAAAATATCCAAATGGTCTGATGTTTGACATTACCTTCCTATTTTCCTATAATACGCTTATCTTAACTGCCAGTAATCCTGGCAGTTTTTATATGTACATAAACAATGTTTTAAGATAAAAAGCTGTTGAATTCCTTTACTTTATGTAAGAATAAATATGTATGCAAAAGAATTTCTGATTAATTATATAAGGCATTTATTAATAAAGATGGAGATGATATTCGTGAGTCATGAAGAATTGAATGACCAACTGCAGGTAAGGCGCGATAAAATGCAGGCCATGATTGATAATGGACAAGACCCTTTCGGGAGCAGATTCGAGCGCACACATAACACTCAGGAGATAATCAGTGCTTATGGTGAATTAGAAAAGGAAGATCTTGAAGAAAAAGAAATTGAAGTTACGATCGCTGGCCGTGTCATGACGAAGCGCGGAAAAGGGAAAGCGGGATTTGCCCATATCCAGGATATTAGCGGCCAAATCCAAATCTACGTCCGTTTGGATAATATAGGGGAAGATTCTTACCAAATTTTCAACCAAACAGATCTTGGTGATCTCGTAGGGGTAACTGGCGTTATCTTCAAAACGAAAGTCGGGGAACTTTCCATTAAAGCTAAAGAGTATGTGTTCCTTACTAAGGCGCTTCGCCCGTTACCTGATAAATTTCATGGCTTGAAGGACGTTGAAGAGCGCTATCGTAAACGTTATGTCGATTTAATTACAAATGAGGAAAGTAAAAATACGTTGATCATGCGCAGTCGTATTGTTCAAGCCATGAGACGGTATTTGGACGATCATGGATACCTTGAAGTGGAGACGCCGCTATTGCACTCTGTTGCTGGTGGAGCTGCTGCACGCCCTTTCCTTACTCACCATAATGCCTTGGATATGCCTTTGAATTTAAGGATCGCCATTGAACTGCATCTAAAACGCTTAATTGTTGGCGGATTGGAGAAAGTTTATGAAATTGGCCGGGTTTTCAGAAATGAAGGAGTGTCCACAAGGCACAATCCTGAATTCACATTGATCGAATTGTACGAAGCTTATGCGGATTACCAAGATATCATGAGTTTAACGGAAAACCTGATTGCCCATATAGCTCAAGAAGTTCTTGGGACGACTACCATCCAGTATGGGGAGTATGAGATAGAGTTAAAACCGGAATGGAAACGACTTCACATGGTTGACGCTGTAAAAGAATATACTGGTGTGGACTTCTGGACTGAAATGAGTAAAGAAGAAGCCCAGCAGCTTGCTAAAGAAAATGGGATTGAAGTTAAGGAATCCATGGAGTTCGGCCATATCGTAAATGAATTCTTTGAACAAAAGGTCGAAGATAAGTTAATTCAACCTACATTCATCTATGGGCATCCAGTGGAAATCTCTCCTTTAGCAAAGAAAAACCCGGAAGATTCCCGTTTCACAGATCGTTTTGAGTTATTCATTGTAGGTAGGGAGCACGCAAATGCCTTCACTGAACTTAATGATCCTATTGATCAACGTCAACGCTTTGAAGCTCAATTGAAAGAACGAGAGCAAGGTAATGATGAAGCTCATGAAATGGATGAAGATTTCTTGGAGGCGTTAGAATACGGAATGCCGCCGACTGGCGGACTGGGAATTGGTGTTGACCGTTTGGTTATGCTATTGACCAATTCTCCTTCTATCCGTGACGTCCTGTTATTCCCTTTAATGAGACATCGCTAATATAAGCAAAATGAGTTTTGATTGCAGGGCCGAATTCGGATGGCTGGGATCATGGGCGTAGCTCTTGATCCTGGTAAGTCCAATTCGGTTTTTGTTTTTTAATTATAATTTCATATCTTTCAATAGAGTGGATTCTAGGGTTTGAAAGAAAAACAACATTATCTCAAAAAAACTTTATAAAAGGTATTGCGCAGTTAACGTAATGGTGTTATATTTATATCTGTCGTTACGAACGAGTTGCACACAGATTACAAACTTTAAAAAGTTTTAAAAAAGTTGTTGACTTGCAGTAATGAAAATGTTATTATAAATAAGCTGTTCCGAAAGACATTGCTCTTTGAAAACTGAACAAAACAAAGCGCCAACGTTAAATTTTAAGTGAGCACACACTATCAAAAAAGCAAATGAGCAAGTCAAACATTTCTTCG
>NZ_JAZHFU010000002.1:0-854922 GCF_036541465.1 Bacillus sp. CFBP9009
CAGCGGCGATTTTTAATATTCCATCTTATGAAACACTTCGAAAATGGAAAATTGCTTATGAAACAGGAGGATTTGATGCCCTACAATCAAAGAAAAGGGGGCGTCCATCCAAGAAAAATAAGACATCAAGTACTCAAGTACCCGATGAGATCAATAGAGGCTTTACAGGCGGAGAATGAACGTTTACGTATGGAGAATGCCTATTTAAAAAAGTCGAATGCCTTAGTTCAAAACAAGGAAAAATCACCAAACAAGACAAAGCACAAGTAGTCTATGAATTAAGGAATGCATTCCCGGTGAAAGCACTTATACAGCTCGCAAACATTTCTCGTAGCATGTATTACTATTGGGTAAAGAACTTCGGTCGTCCTGACCCAGATGCATAACTGAAAGTATTGATTAAATCTGTTTTCGATGAACATGAGGGTCGGTTTGGTTACCGTCGTATTCGTGATGAACTTAAAAATCGCGGACACAAAGTAAACCACAAAAAAAGGTACAGCGTATCATGAAAGAACTAGGGCTAAAATGTCTTGTCCGTATGAAAAAAATATCGCTCTTACAAAGGGACTGTGGGCAAGATTGCACTAAATATTTTAGATCGCAATTTCAAAGCTGAAAAACCAAATGAGAAATGGGTTACGGATATTACAGAGTTTAAATTATTTGGAGAAAAGCTATATTTATCGCCGATATTGGACTTATTTAATGGAGAAATCATTACGAATACAATCGGTTTAAGACCAACACCTACTCACTCATCAAGCTTTTGAACGGTTAACAGACGAGGATACTCTCCTTATTCATTCAAATCAAGGCTGGCATTATCAAATGAAACAATACCGTAATGACCTTAGGGAGCGTGGCATTACGCAAAGTATGTCTCACAAAGGGAATTGTTACGATAACGCTGTTATGGAAAATTTCTTTGGTATCATGAAATCGGAACTTCTTTATCTAAAAGAATTTGAAAGTGTGGAACACTTTAAACAAGAACTAGCAAAATATATAGAATACTATAATCAAAACGAATCAAGGCAAAATTAAAAGACATGAGCCCGGTACAAAACCGAGCTCATGCCTAACAAGCTGTCTAACGAGATAACCTGTTTAACTTTATGGGGTCAGTTCACGTAAAGGAGTTCGACTTTTTAGGTTGGAATTCTCTTAGACTATATAAATTTGCGAAATTTACTCCCGTTCGTAAAAGTACACGTTCGCGAACGGTGGCGTTTTTTCCTGAGACAGCCATTTTTAACGTTCGTAAAACTACGAACTAGTTTCAAGAACTTACATTGTACAAACGTTTTGAATGCGTCATTTTTATTTTTTAATAATGAAAACGCTAAATGTTTTTAGTACATTGTTTGTTTTTTCTTCGGTAATACCCATGTAGCGTAGGGTGACAGAAGGATAGGAATGATGCAGGATATGTTGCAGCATGGTAATATCCTTCGTGGCTTTGTAAAACTAATAGCCAAATGTCTTTCGTAAGGTATGATTTCTGACATACTCCACGCCAGCAAACTCTGCAGCCTAATTTAACTGCCTGTAGGCCTGAGTTAGGTCTCCCTTTCTGGACGGGAATAAATAGAGGGACTCTGGACGTTTTTGGCATAGCAACAGACCTCCTGAAAGCAATTCGCGAAATACATAACGCGGATTTTTTTTGTTTTGCCTTCCTTAACCCGGAGATCTTGTTTTGTTTGCCTTTGAGTTCCAGGATCTGTTGCGTGGTTAGTCGGAGCAGGTCCCCGACACGGAGGCCGATTTCACAGTATTCCCCACTCCTGTCCGACAAATGTGCATCCTTAATTATTTGAGACTCTTCAAAAGGGTATAGAAACCAACTTCAAAGATATCGAATAGTTGGTGTATGGCGTGTTCCTGCAGAAATAGCCCATGGGACCCAGCCGATGGCGGCAAATTGAGTGGAATGATTCATTAGAAATGTATCCAATATGCCAAGTTTTGCTCTTCATGTACGGAGAAAGTAGTAGTGTTGCCTTAACCTCTACAAGGATGATAAGAGTTGCTGCTCTAGGAGCTAGTTAATAATATGCCTAAACAATAACCATTTCAACATAGATCGTACTCTTAATAATCACGCCTGATAACAATTTAATTAAAAATGGAGAGGGTTAATAAACCTCCCCTTTTTATTGTCTTCTCAAATATTAGAATTAAGAATTTATCAGTAAAAATTTCCCCCTCAAAATCATGAATACAGTCCATCATATATTTTGATATAAAGGGGAATGGAAAGGTATTTATGAAAAAACCCCTTATAAATTATTCGTCACTAAAAACGGGACCTGCGATACCCATTATTTTAATCAAAGAAATTGTTGCTCTCATTTCTGACAGCTGGAGTTTTTCAAAGAAAGAAAAAAAGGAAATCGTTTAGGCTACTGAACCGCCAAAAAGCTCACACAGTAGTTTATCCAAACCGTTTATCGACCATTACACCAAAACCATGGTAACTCCATTGCATAAAAAGTGTAATGGAGTTTTTAAATTGGCACGTAACCGACAGGTTGCGAGGCTCGGCCACAGCCAGATTGGGATTCTTACATGTATAGCCTACTAGTCCCTGTTAAATAAAAATGGACTAATTGGGCTACTAACTAGACCGAAAGTTGTCCTATTGCATATAAAGGATTAATGAATGACAAAAGGGAGGCAGCTTATGAAAATCCGAAAGGCTATTATTCCGGCCGCAGGCCTCGGGACCCGATTTTTGCCTGCAACAAAAGCTCAGGCTAAGGAAATGCTGCCGATTGTTGATAAACCAACGATTCAATATATTGTTGAAGAAGCAGTAGCTTCAGGTATAGAGGAAATTATTATCATAATCGGTAGAGGAAAAAGATCAATAGAGGATCATTTTGATAAATCCTATGAGTTGGAAGATGCACTTTTAAGAAAAAATCAGCTCGATATTTTAGAGGAAGTTCAGAAAATATCTAGTTTGGCAAATATCTATTATGTCCGCCAAAAGGAACCGATGGGGCTAGGACATGCAATTCTCTGTGCTAAAAGCTTCATTGGAAATGAACCTTTTGCTGTTTTGTTAGGGGATGACATCGTTATGTCTGAAACACCCTGTCTGAAACAAATCATCAGTGTTTTTGAGTATTGTAACAGTTCCGTCGTAGCTGTTCAGAATGTACCGGAAAAGGATGTCAGTAAATATGGAATTATTAAGCCAAAAGGGACAATGATTGAGCCTAACCTTTTTCATATTGATTCTTTGGTGGAAAAACCGAAAAGGGAAGAGGCTCCTTCCAGATATGCGATAATGGGGCGTTATGTTTTTAGACCTGAGATTTTTGAAACAATGTCAATGCTTCCGGTTGGACATGGTAATGAATTACAACTTACTGATGCCATAAATGAGCTAAATAAGCAGCAGGCCGTATTAGCATATAACTTTGAGGGAAACCGATATGATATTGGTGATAAAGTTGGATTCATTAAGGCAACAATAGACTTTGCTTTACGCAGGGATGATATAAGAGACGAGGTACTTTCCTATTTAAGGGATGTAAATAAGAAAGAAAACCTTCAAATTATAAAGAGAGAGCTTGAATAATATGAAAATAGCTGTTTTGGGTACAGGTTATGTCGGGCTGTCCACGGGTGTTTGTTTGTCAGAAATAGGGCATAGTGTCATTTGTATCGATACAGATGAACAGAAAATTAAAAGTCTACGTCAAGGGATTTCTCCAATATATGAACCGGGTCTGGAGAATTTGCTTGCTCAAAATGCTGCAGCGGGTAGACTGCTATTTACAACATCTCATCGAGAAGCGCTAAATGGTGCTGAGATTATCATCATTGCCGTAGGAACACCGCAAATGGAGGATGGGGGAGCAGATTTATCATATATTGTGCAAGCCGCGAAGGATATTGCTGCGAACCTGGTACAGAGTTCAGTAGTCGTTATAAAGAGTACTGTGCCAGTTGGTACGAATGATTTTATTAAAAGAATTATTGAAGAACTTTGTAACGAAAGTGTCACCTTTAATATGGTTTCAAATCCTGAATTTTTAAGACAAGGGTCAGCCGTTATGGATACGATGCAAGCAGATCGAATCATCATCGGTTCTGAAAATGATGAGGCTGCTAAGAAAGTACAAGAAATGTATCGTCCGTTAAATGTACCATTTATACTAACAAGTATTCGAAGTGCGGAAATGATTAAGTATGCATCTAATGCCTTTTTGGCGACTAAGATTAGCTTTATCAATGAAGTTGCCAATTTATGCGGAGTAGTAGGTGCAGATGTTAAAGATGTAGCAAAGGGAATGGGAAAAGATAAAAGGATTGGAGAAGCTTTTTTACAGCCCGGTATTGGTTATGGAGGATCTTGTTTTCCAAAGGATGTTAAAGCGTTGCTTCATACTGCCAAGTTAAATGGAGTACATTTTTCCCTGTTAAAAGAAACAGTAGCGATTAATGATTTTCAGCAGGAACTCCTTGTAACGAAAGCGATAAATCGCTTGGGGGATTTAAAAGGGAAAAAGGTTGCAATGCTTGGTCTTGCTTTCAAGCCAGAGACAGACGATATGAGGGAAGCACCATCAATAAAAATTGCGCGTTCATTAACCAAACTTGGAGCAGAAGTGGTAGCTTATGATCCGGTTGCAATAGATAATGCGAAGAACATATTAGGGGATACAATTAGATTTGCCAGCTCAGTCCGCGAAGCGACAGTGGATGCGGATGCTGTATTTATTGTTACCGAATGGAATGAGTTTAGACATTTAGATCTGGAGACATTGATGAACACAATGAGACAACCGATTGTTTTTGATGGTAGAAATTGTCTTGAAGAAAATCGAATCAGAGCTTGCAAGAAAATTGAATATTATCCAATAGGAAGACCAGCAATTGTTATTGGTATGACATAAAGCGAAAACATTTTCTAACACTTCATTAACTCGAACATGATTTTATAAAGAATATATTAAGTTCAAACTGGCAATGCAGCACCTTTAATAGTTCTTGGGTGCTTTTTTATATTTCTTAAATAGAAGAAATATCTTCATCGACCATTAGAACCATAGATCAACGTCAACTTTTAACATGTTATATTTATTATCATTTGTTTGCAAATAATCTTGTGTCATGGTACTTACTTCAATCCCCTTTGTATTAGGCAAACGCATACTCTCTGCAATTTAGCTTTACTGTATGTTATTAGTCCATGCGTACCTATAGAGTCCTGCATAATATACTTGAAAAGGTCCAGGAAATTTGCTTACTATGCATGAAAGGAGATCATTTATTTGCACACAGTTATGCATTTGAATTTAAGAGTTGACCCGACCCAATATATCTCACAGATTCGAGAAGTTCCTGATTATGATTATATTCATATGGTACGACAACCTAAGTATATGATAGATCTTTCCCTCTTGAATGAGAAGGTTCATTACCTCAATGAAATTTTTTCACCAAAAGAATATGTGAAAAGAAATAATATCTCCCTCTTACATGCTCACCATGGTCAATTAGGGATGTTATTACTACCTTTTAAAGAGGAAACAAACCTTCCGTTGGTTACAAGTATAAGAGGCAGGGATGCAACCCTAGCTAATCAGCCCATTGGCTATCTAGATAACATGAAAATGCTATTTGATCGAGGTGAGCGTTTTTTTCCAGTTTGTCAGTATTTAGCAGATAGGTTAATAGCTTGGGGTTGTCCTTCAGAAAAAATTAGAGTGCTATATGGGGGCGTTGACCTTAACGAATTCAATTACCGGACTCCACAAAAAGGGGGCGCTCAAAACATTTTATCCATCGGTAGGTTGGTGGAAAAAAAAGGACATCACATCTTAATGCAAGCATTTCAAAAAATCAGAGGTAAATTTCCAAATGCAACCCTGACGATTATCGGAAGAGGGGAGCTTGAAGAATATCTCATTTCATTGGCAAATCAACTTAATTTAGGAGACTCTTTTCGTTTATTAAATCATCTCCCGAAAGATCAAGTACGAGAACAAATGACCAATGCAGATATATTTTGCGCCGCGAGCTTAGAAGCTGCCAATGGAGATGTAGAAGGTATACCTAATACATTAAAAGAAGCCATGGCGATTGGAGTACCAGTGATTTCGACCAATCATGCCGGCATCCCTGAATTAATAACAAATAACAAAGAGGGGGTTTTAGTACAAGAAAACAATGTAGATGAACTGGCAGATGCTCTTGAATTTATGCTAACTAACAGAGAGATTTGGGAAACATATACAGTAGCTGCTCGTCAAAAAGTCGAACAAAACTTTAACCTCGTCAAACAGCTTCAACAACAAGCTGAATTTTATGATGAACTTGTAGCCCTTTATAAAGTAGGTAAACAAAATTCAGTAACACCTCGCCAAATAGATGAAAAAACCCTTAAGGAGACTAAACAGCCTCAACAGCAAGGTAAGTATGATGGCGAAACAATAGGGCCTAGAAAAAAAGCCGATTTAGCCAGAAAAGTCCTTATTTATATGCAACAGCTACAACAGCTACAACAGCTTCCAGAGCGTAAAGAGCTTCCACAGCTACAACAGCTTCAACAGCAGACTAAAGATAAGGTCAAAGATGAACTTGTAGCATCTAATAAAAAAGACAAAAAAGATAAAATTCAACAGAAGGCTAAAGGTAATGATGAAACAATAGCATCTCGTAAAAAAGAAAAAAAGGCTCAAAAAGCCGAAAAAGTCAAAAAAGCCCTTAATAAAATTCAACAGTTTCAAAAGATGAGCACTTAGGAGGAAATCATGGAGAATTTTAAAACCATTACTGTAACCAAAGGTGAAAAATCTTTGGAAATTCACAATCCCACTACCTATTCTCTGATTGGAATGGGTGCTCAAGGTGCAGTTTTTAAACTTTCAGAAGATAAATGTGTAAAAATCTATTCAGACCCAGTACAAGCAAAAATGGAGGAAGAAGCTCTTAAAGCTGGAAAAGATCTACCCTTTATGCCTTTGGTATATGAAACAGGACCAAACTATATAGTCATGGAATATTTTAATGCTCCAACCTTAAAAGAATACCTGAGAAATTGTACGTATATCCCTGATTCTATAGTAAAGAAACTTCTCTATATATTAAGGGAATTAAAACAAGCAAAATTCACCATGATAGATGCCCCCCTACGCCATATTTTTGTCGTTGGTAATGAGGAACTTAAGGTGATTGACCATGTAAATTCCTTTAAAAGAATGCATCCTGTACCATTAAAATTATTAAGGGATTTAAAAATAATCCTTTTAAAGGACTCGTTCTTAGCCCAAGTGAAAAAACTCGAACCGGACACCTTCAATGAGTGGGAGGATTATTTCAATCAAAATAGTTTGGACTTTAGAAACATTCCCGTCCTCTCAGGAGGGTCAGGGAGTGGAGTGAAAGTGGATAGCGCTATTACACAAACACTCATTGGAAAAGGGCATCAAGGTGCTGTTTATCGAGTGTCTGAAGACACATGCGTCAAACTTTACGGAAAAACTGAACATGCAAATCAGGAAAAAATGGTTCTTTTATCAAGTCAAGACTTGCCTTTTATCCCGAAAGTCTTTGAAACAGGACCAAATTATATTTTAATGGAATATCTATTAGGACCAGATTTAAATACGTTTCTTAAAAAACAATCTGTACTTTCTGAGGATATAACAAAACGATTACTCTATATATTAAAAACAATGGAAAAATCAGGTTTCAAACAAATTGATGCCCCATTACGGCATATTATTATAACTAGGAATGGTTTTAAATTAGTCGACCATGTGTACTCGTTTTCACGTGACCAAAAAAGACCTCTCGAGTTATTTAAAGACCTGCGAGAAAGAAATTTTTTAGATTCTTTTCTAGAACAAGTGAAGGCGATAGATCCTGGTACGTATGCTGAATGGACAAAAACACCAATCCCATTAAATGAAAATGATAATACGCTTGTATAATCATAGTTATGTAATTGGAACCTTACGAAAAAATGTAAAAAGATGTTACGCCTATTTGTTGAAGTTTTAGTTATCACAAAAAAGGAGCATTAGTTTGAAGAAATTTGCGACACTCCTGCCGGAAAACTGGCTAGCCGAGACCCCACAGACGTTTGCGGCGAGGAGGCTTGGCAGACAATCGGCGGAAAGGGAGCGATTTCTGAAAACAACCTATGGTGATTTCGCATTCAACGGTTTTCAAGATCGTTTTAGCTTAAACTTCATCCGTAAGTGCTAGTTCACAGCGGGTATAAGAGTGAAAAACTCAAAGGCTTAAAGCGAAAAAGGATAATTGGTGGATTACGAATAAAACGTAAGTCTCTCCCCAATGAAGATTTTGAGTTTGCCTCCTCTTTATATCCGCCATAATGAAATTTGTTCTGTTGTTGTAAAGGATCGGAAGTATCAATGTATTACGAATGCTTACTCAATGTTCCGGAAAGGTGTCAAAACTCTATTGTAATAGAAAGGATTGGAATTAATGCTATGAACATTTTAGTAACGGGGGCTGCAGGATTCATTGGTTTCCATTTAACAAAACGTTTGTTAGCCCTAGATATCAATGTTATAGGAGTAGACAATGTTAATGATTATTATGATGTTTTTTTAAAAAACAATCGACTCAAGATATTAAAAGAAAACCCTGATTTTGAATTCCACAAAATGGATTTGTCAAATAAAGAAAAATTAAATCAATTATTTAAAGACAGAACCATTGATATAGTCATCAACTTAGCAGCTCAGGCTGGAGTACGTTATAGCATAGACAATCCGGATTCTTATGTTAATTCCAACCTAGTTGGGTTTGTAAATATCTTAGAGGTCTGTCGACAAAATAATGTAAAGCACTTAATTTATGCATCCTCCAGTTCTGTATATGGAGCAAATACTAATATCCCCTTCTCAACCAAAGACCCAGTGGATCATCCAGTAAGTTTATATGCTGCCACTAAAAAGTCTAATGAATTAATGGCTCATACTTATAGTCATTTATATAATATTCCAACCACAGGACTCCGTTTCTTTACGGTGTATGGTCCATGGGGGAGACCTGATATGGCTTATTACTCTTTTACTAAAAATATTATTGAAGAGAATACAATAAAGGTTTTTAATAATGGAGATATGAGAAGAGACTTTACTTATATTGATGATATTGTTGAAGGAATAATCCGATTACTTGATAAACCACCGCTTTATAATATTGGATGGGATAGAGCTAATCCTGATTCAAGTTCAAGCTATGCCCCATACAAAATTTATAATATCGGTAACAATAAGCCCATAAAATTAATGGATTTCATTAACACATTAGAGAAACTAATTGGCAAAAAGGCAAAAATAGAATTTTTACCAATGCAACCGGGAGATGTTAAGGAGACCTATGCAGATATTGCCGATTTGCATGCTGATGTGGGGTTCTATCCTTCAACAACAATAGAAGAAGGTTTAACTCATTTTGTAAATTGGTACAAAAAGTACAATAAATAAGGAAAAAAGAAGTAGTGAATTTATATTAGTGGAGAAAAAATAATGATGGAATCTCTGCTTCAGTCAGTAAGATTAAAAAATTTCAATCACCTCAACTTGATAATGATAACAAAAGATGAGGTAATGGCGTCAGGCCTTGAGGAAATATAATTCGGCATAGGTGAAGTTTCAATAACGTTTAAAACCATCAAATGATCCACCGTCAAATTTAGCTGTCATGGACACTTTAGAAAAAATAAATCCTGGAGTTGGTGATGAAAGGTCAAATAACAGATGCCATTAATGAAATGCTGAAAATTATAAAATGTCTATGGGGAAAACGATTGATGGAGACAGATTCGATATTAGTAGATTTGAAGTGTACATGGCAGCAGATCAATATAATTAAAAATAAAATGAGTAAAAGCCTAAAATCAAATAAAAAGAGATAGGTAAATTACATGCAAGCAAAAAATATGTAAGTTAATAAAAGGAGAAAGTAATTTGAACCCTGAAAATATGAAAACTCCATTGGAAGTTCTTAAGGAATATAATTTGTCAGATTTTCTCATGACGTCCCTTACACGTAATTCTGCAAAAGATCTTCTATTCAAATTAAATCCTCTGTTTGAAAACTACCTTAAAGTTTGTTCTGAAGACCTACCATACAAAGACATTTTTTATAAAGCTGATTCTATGTTCCCTCATGAATTTCACAAGCAAGTCAAACAAATTGTAGTACAAGGAAAAATAGGCAATTATCAAGAACTATTAGTTTTAGCAGAACGCGAGAAAAGCAAAAATGAATTTCTTGTTAAAGGGACTGAGGTGTGATGAAAACCATTGCTTATTTTGTAAGTGAAAACATTAAAACACATCAACGTTTTATATATAATCAAATCGTAAATATAAGTAACTATCGCTCAATCGTAATCGGCCCATTCGACAATACCAACCGTACAGAATTTCCCTTTGAAAACTACTATAATTTAAACAAGATTAAAGATCTAGAAAATTTCTTCAAAGAACAAGATATCATAGCCATTCATGCTCATCACGGATCACACGGACAAGAGATTTTGCCTGTATGTGAAAAATATAATATCCCTTTGATTGTTAGCATTAGAGGACGTGATGGTTCTGACAGACCAGAAATTTTCGGAAAAAATGCTAAGCGATATTCATCATTAATTAAACATGGTGCACACTTTTTTCCTGTTTGCCAACATCTTGCAGAAGGATTAAGAAGTTTAGGAATTCCGGATGAAAAAATTCATGTGTTATATGGTGGTATCGAATTAGATCTTTTCCCCTATTCTACCCCCACTCTTCCTACAGAAGGCGAAATAAGAGTTTTATCTGTAGGTAGACTTGTAGACAAAAAAGGGTTTGTTACTCTGATAAAAGCATTTAAACGGATTTATACACAATATCCAAATGCTAGACTGCATATTATTGGAGCAGGTGAAGATGAGAAAAAAATTAAATCGGTTATTGCAGAATATCACCTTAAAGATGTTGTGATTCTTAGAGGAGCTATGGGTTCAAAACAAGTTTCGAACGAATTAAAAAAAGCTCATATCTTTTGTCTTGCAAGTCAGACAGCTAAAAATGGTGATATCGAAGGCATTCCTAATGCCTTAAAAGAAGCAATGGCTAGCGGTTTACCTGTCGTTTCCACTCAACACGCGGGAATTCCTGAATTAATTGAACACCAGAGAACAGGATACCTAGCTCCAGAAAAAAATGATATTGAGTTAGCGAAAGGCATACAATTCTTTTTAGAACATCCAGAGATTTGGAACGACTATACGGAAAAAGCACGGAAAGTCATTGAAGAAAAATTTGATGTTAATAAACAAATTATTGAGCAACAAAGATTATACTTTCTCGTTAATACAATGGAAACGGAAACGGAAAAGAAAAAGAAAAAGAAAACGGAAAAGAAAACGGAAAAGAAAACGAAAACGAAAACGGAAAAGAAAACGAAAAAGAAAAAGAAAAAGAAAAAATAAATCAGGTAAGGAAAATTAAAAAACAAAATTTATCATTACGAAAAAACAAGCAGGATACCCAATAGTTATCATCTAAGTAGAAAGGGGAATGACATGGGCTATATTGAAGATTTACGCAAGCTTGTGGGAAAAAGACCAGTCATTTTAACAGGGGCAAAAGTATTAGTATTTAATCCACTTGGGCAGATTTTATTACAATTTCGAACAGATACAAAAGTATGGGGATTACCAGGGGGACTTATGGAGTTAGGAGAATCATTAGAGGAAACAGCATTGCGTGAAGTAAAAGAAGAAACAGGTTTAACGATTGGTCGATTACAATTTCTAAAAGTTTTATCAGGCATAAACTATTTTATTCACTTACCAAATGGAGATCAATTCTATTCTGTTAACGCTTTTTATACAACAAATGAAATTATCGAAGGAACCTTGAAACCTGATGGTAAAGAAGGAAGTGCTGTACAATTCTTTCCAATCAATCAGCTGCCAAAAGATATGGATCCCGATATCAAAAAAGAAATTTGTAATTATTCAAGATTTCGCAATTGAATTTTTTCGAAACCAGCCGTATTTTCGCTCTTCTTCCAAAGAAGTAATGAAGAATAAATGACGCTCTTTCCAAAGTACTGGTTGGGAATATGAATGAATCAACCTACTTTGGAAGGTACGATATTTGGCGATTCTACAACTCCATTGCATGATTGAGAACTACACAAGGAAGCTAAAAATGATTTCGTATTGGATACTTTAGGAACGATGGCTTTTAGATCGACCCCATACTCAATTGATCGCCACAATGTCTACAAGGTTAAAGAGTAAGACGTGCCAAACAAAGCAAAACATACAGGCTGGAAGGAGCTGTTTTTTCATGGACTGGAAGTCTATATATACTATTTGGACAAGTTACAGAAATTTAGATAATGAAGTGCGTTTAATGCTTGAAGAAATGAAGGATGATGAGATAGCACTTGAAGACGCCTTTTATAAAAATTTGGAATTCGGGACGGGTGGTATGCGAGGGGAAATTGGTCCAGGTACGAATAGGATGAACATATATACCGTGCGAAAAGCGACTGTAGGACTTGCTGAGTATATTCAATCGTTTGGAAACGAGGCAAAATCCAGAGGAGTCGTAATTGCTTACGATTCAAGACATAAGTCTCCAGAATTTGCATTGGAGGCAGCCAAGACTTTGGCAACAATGGGAATTAAAGCTTATGTATTTGATGAATTACGGCCTACCCCACAGCTCTCTTTTTCCGTACGTAAACTGAATGCATTTGCCGGTATCGTCATTACAGCAAGCCATAATCCGCCTGAATATAATGGGTATAAAGTGTACGGATCAGACGGGGCACAGCTACCTCCTGAAGCGGCGGATCAAGTCATTGATTACGTGAACGCGATTGAAAATGAGCTTTCCATTGTAGTGGAGGAAGAAGAAATCCTAAAGGACAGAGGGCTCATTCAAATCATTGGGGAAGAACTGGATACTGCTTATAATGAGCATTTGCTCACTATTCCGGAAGATCCAAAGTTAGCAGATGAACTCGATGTAAAGCTCGTGTTTACACCGCTTCATGGTACAGCCAATAAATCAGTAAAACGTGCTTTGCATGATCTAGGATATCGAAATGTCCATATTGTTAAAGAACAGGAAATGCCCGATGCTAACTTTCCTACTGTTAAATCGCCTAATCCAGAGGAACATGCTGCTTTTGAATTGGCCATCGCGCTTGGAAACCGAGTCGACGCTGATTTATTGATTGCCACCGATCCGGATGCGGATAGGCTCGGAATTAGCGTGAAAAATAATGCTGGAGATTATGTCGTATTAACAGGCAACCAAACAGGTGCTCTCTTTTTGGATTATTTAATTTCACAAAAACAAAAGAAAGGGACCCTTCCAGAAAATGGAGTCGTATTAAAGACCATCGTGACTTCAGAAATAGGACGGGCGATTTCTGAGCAAAATGGTTTAAAAACGGTAGATGTTTTAACTGGATTTAAATTCATTGCTGAAAAAATCAATGAATACCACACAAGTGGAGAACATTCTTTCCTGTTTGGCTATGAAGAAAGCTATGGATATCTAATCAAAGATTTTGCTCGAGATAAGGATGCCATACAGGCGACTATTCTGGCAGTGGAAGTCTGTGCCTATTACAAAAAGCAAGGCAAAACGATGTACGAGGGTTTACTGGATGTTTTTGAGAAATATGGCTATTACTTGGAAGGGTTGCGATCGTTGACTTTAAAAGGAATTGAAGGTTCCAGACAAATTCAAGCGATTCTCAATGAATTCCGTGAAAATCCACCAGATCAAATCTCTGGTCATAAAGTAGTGGTTCAAGAGGATTATCTCAGCAGGAAAAAATACACGTTTGGGACAAATAGGGAAGAGGCCATCAAGCTCCCAAAATCGAACGTATTAAAATACTTTCTTGATGATGGAACATGGGTATGTTTACGACCTTCCGGAACTGAACCTAAAATTAAATTTTATTTCGGTGTTCAAGGAAGCTCGATGAAGGAAGCTAAGGGGAAATTATCCACCATTATGGAAGACTTTATGAGAAGAATCAATAAAATGCTTTAAAGAAGGACTCTCATTTAGAGGATCTTCGTAAAAAAAGGGTCAGCATTTATTATGTGAAGGGATGCTGACCCTTTTTTGTCTATCAATAGATTAGTACTACTTTCTAAATCAAGCACCCAGCCTTTCGGGGCTGAACAGGGTACTTATCCCAACATGGGTTGGGTATGAGGGTGTTTGTGGTAGGGTATCGGGGGCTGATGCTGATATGTATTACTATTCGACACTAATTGGAGTATTGAGCATATAATATAATATACTATTCTAATTCAATTCTCCAAATCCCCCCTATGATAGTAGCCTTGCTGATACCGTATGACGTTACGTAGTACAGTTGTACAGGCCCTAGGATGGGCCTTATGAAAGGTGCTAAATAGGGAGATTTTTTTATAAAGGGTCCGCATTGGCGCTCATGTTGGTCCCTAATGAAAAAAGCCCTATAAGAAAAGTGCCTTAATTTTATTTAATAATATGATTTCGGTATTTTGTGAAAAGGCATTTGGTCAATTGCCGGAAAGAATAGAGATATTCTCGCTTATGGAAGGTAAAGTAGAAACATATATTCCAACCATGAGGGATGTTTCGGATGGATTGGAATACCTCAACATAATCAAGAATCTTTTACAAGAACCCAAAAAGTATTTGAAAACCGATTCCTTAACAGTTTGCAAAAGCTGCTCTTATCAAAAAAGATGTTATGAAGGAATTAATATAAATCAGGAAAGATTTAATAGTCAATAATCGTGTTTAGAAACCTAGAATTATTGCGGTTGCGGACAAAGTTGACAGTGAACAATTTTGTTGCCTTCACTGGAGTAGATCCATGTGTTCACTGATCGGGTAAGTTTACAGCAACTAATAATCGTATAAGGTTCGAGGAGACTACGTCATTCTCTGTATCTTGCTGTACTATGCGGCATAAGAAGTTCAAGGTACAGAATGCTTATAGAATTCGATGGAAAACCTGCCAAAGTGTCAATCGTTGCATGTATTAATAAGTTGCTTCATTGGATTTACGCCTTATTAAATAGAAAAGAAACGTTCCTAGATTTAGCCTAATTAACTGAAACAGAGAAAAATCCTTCCAAAATGGTTTTGGAGGGTTATTGGGCATGGCCAAAATAGTAGATCATAAGGGAAATGGAAATTTTAGAGAAAGATAATGACATACTATTAGCTGGTTTATTTCTTTAACTGAGGCTGTTAAATCAACAATTTTTTTAAGCAAAAAAGGCAATGAGATTTGAGTGTAAAAAAGTCTTGTTTAATTATTACCATTTATATTCCAAGAATAACCTCGACAGAATATAAGATAAAACCATATTCAAAGCAGTTAAGTAATAATCAAATAATTTAAAATGGTAAAAAATAGATTTTTAAAAGGGAATTCAATACTTTTGTTGAACATGAATATTGTGGAACATTTTAATTGTTTGATGATTGATTTTTGTAACCGTTTACATCGAGGCGTTCAACATATTTAACTTGAGTATCCGTAGTGGATTATAATTTATTTTCACATGGAAGTATCTTTACAAAACCATTAGTGAATGGAGGTTAACCCATGGTTAGCACGATGGCAATCAATAAGGATGATTCCCGCTCCTTCCTGAGGGAAGAACATTTATTATTTAAACAATCAATACGTGAATTTCTCGCCAAGGAGGCTGTCCCCTTTTATGATCAATGGGAGAAAGAGGGGGGAATACCTCGCTCGTTTTGGAAAAAGATGGGATATAATGGGTTTTTATGTCCATGGCTTGATGTAGAATTCGGTGGGATAGGAGCAGATTTTGGATATTCAGTTGTGCTGGCAGAAGAATTGGAAATGGTTGGATCAACGTTAGGAGGAATATCAATTCATTCTGATGTTGTAGCCCCTTATATTGCCTCATTCGGAACAATAGATCAAAAACAAAGGTATTTACCAAAGTTCATTACAGGAGAAATGATTTCTGCCTTTGCATTGACAGAGCCTGGAATGGGTTCGGAATTAGCGGATATACAAACCACAGCCATAAAGAAAGATGGGCATTATATTGTGAATGGAGCCAAAACATTTGTCACAAATGGCTTTAAAGCTGACTTCATGATAGTAGCATGCAAAACTGATCTTAATGCTGTTCCTTCCCAGGACGGAATCAGTTTGCTGCTCATTGATAAAGATACGCCAGGGTTTTCACGGGGAAGAAAGCTTGGTAAAACAGGAAAGGGAAGTTCAGACACAGCCGAACTATTTTTCGATGATGCTTCAGTTCCAGTTGGCAACCTCCTTGGGGAGGAAGGGAAAGGCCTTTCATATATCATGCAAAAACTGCAGCAGGAAAGACTAATGTGTGCGATAGGGTCTTTAATGGCAGCGAAAGACATGCTTCACTTAACGATGAATTTTATAAAAGGACAAAAAGCATTTGATAAGAAAATAAGTAAATTTAAAAATACACAGTTTACCATAGCTGAAATAGCGACAGATATTCATCTGGGAAGAACTTTTATTGATGGGTTGATATGTAAACATATGACTGGGGAGAGTATCATAACTGAAGTATCGATGGCTAAACTTTGGATAACGGAGATTTCTAAGCGAATATCTGATAAGTGCATGCAGTTACATGATGGTTACGGAAGTATGGGTGACGATAAAATTGCCCGGCGTCATCGGGACATTCCGTTGACAACATTCTTTACAGGGACAGATGAAACCATAAAAACCCTGATTGCTAAAAATATCGGGTTTTAATTCATCTTTAATACTATAAATCTATCAACTCCCTCAATTAAAATGAGGGATTTTTTTTATACCATTTTTTCAATATAATTACAATGAACTAGTTTTTTAAAATAAAAAGGTTTATACAGTTTACCTTATGGGTACAAGGCGTGGGAGCATTTATATATATATCCATGATTGCTGTATTCCTTGGAATACTAGTTGCTGTACCGCTTGCATTTTGTTGACCCGTATGAAAAAAAGTGCATCTATTATTATTGGAATTGCAAACATCATGCAGACGTTGCCAAGCTTGGCAGTATTAGCATTTTTCATTCCATTCTTCGGTGTTGGGAAGACACCCACTATTATTGCGTTATTTTTCTATTCTTTTTACCTATTCTCAGGAATACGTATACAGGCATTAAAGGTGTAAATAAAAATTTACATGAATCTGGTAGAGGCATCGGGATGACGAGTTGGGAGAGAATTCGTCTAGTTGAATTTCCACTTGCACTTTCCGTCATTATGGCTGGGATTCGTACTGCTTCCGTTTATTTAATTGGCTGGGCAATATTGGCTTCCTTTATTGGAGGCGGAGGACTTGGAGATTACATATTTATTGGTTTGAATTTATACCAAACAGAATATATCATCGCAGGTGCTGTACCGGTAATCATCATGGCTATCCTGGTGGATTATGTTTTCTCGATCATTGAACGAAAAGTCGTACCAAAAGGATTAAAAGGTATGAAGGAAGTTGCTTGAGGAGGAATACCATGTATAAAAAAATAAGAAAAACAAGTTTTACTACCCTTTTATTGTTTTCATTATTCATCAGCGCTGCTCGTTGCCTGGGGTGGGGTCATCTTCTGAAAAAACGGCAGAGTATGACTGAATCCGAAATCTTGGCTAACATGATCGCACAACTTCTTGAACGAAATACAGACCTTGATACGAAGATTATTAAAAATCTAGGTTCGAATTTCGATCAGCAAAAAGCAATGGAAAGTGGGGATATCGATGTAGCGGCAACTCGTTATACGGGGACGGATTTAACGAGTGTTTTAGCTCAGGATATTGAAAAAGATCCAGTAAAGGCAATGGAAATTGTTCAAAAGGAATTTAAAAACCAATATGGATTCAAATTTTACGATTCGTATGGATTTGATAATACCTATGCATTTACGATATCAAATGAATTGGCAGAAGAAAAAGGCTATAAAAAAATATCGGATATGGAAAAAGATGCAGGGAATTTGAGATTAGGTGTCGATAGTGCTTGGCTGAAAAGAAAAGGGGACGGCTATGAGGGATTCGTGGAAACCTATGGATTAAAATTCGGAGAAACCTATCCGATGCAAATTGGACCAGTATACGACGCAGTCAAAAATGGTCAGATGGATATTGTCCTCGCATACTCTTCAGATGACCGGATTAAGGTGAATAACTTGCAAAGAATATTTCCCTCCTTATGACTGTTCATCTGTTGTCACGGAAGAAGCATTAGAACGATACCCGGAAATAGAGACTCAACTAACTAATTTAATTGGAGAAATTATAACCGAAACGATGCAGGAACTGAACTATGAAGTAGATGGAAACTTAAAAGAACCATCGATTGAAGCAACGGAGTTCCTTGAAGTACATAATTATTTTGAATAAATAGGAGGTGCAATCTAATGGAAACCTTGGAACGTATTATTCCCAGAATGGGATGTACGTACTTACTGAATTTTATCGCCACTTTTTAATGTCTGCTTACGGAGTTCTTTTTGCAGCAATCATTGCCATTCCGCTAGGTATATTCATCGCAAAGCATAAAAAGTTGTGTAATTGGGTGTTTTCGATAACTAATGTCATACAAACCACACCAGCCCTTAGCAATGCTTGCTGTCCCTATGCTAGTAATGGGACTGGGACAAACACAGTTATTTTGTCATTGTTTTTATATTCTTTACTACCAATCCTAAGAAATACGTATGTTGGAATTACAAACATTGATCATGCCTATTTAGAATCGGGAAAGGCTATGGGAATGACGAAGTTCCAATTACTGAGAATGGTCGAAATGCCATTATCCCTGTCTGTCATTATGGCTGGTCTACGAAGGGCACTTGTCGTTGCGATTGGTGTAACTGCAGCATTAATGGCTATTCTGTCTGACATTTTATTAGGCTGGTTAGAACGAGCACTTTCACCGATTAAAAGAAAGAAATTAATAGAATCCGAAGTAAATTAAGAAAAAGAGCAGTTGCATATGTAATGTAACTGCTCTTTTTTATTAAGGGTATAAGCCTTAAATTCTTCCTCTGAGTTTTTTATTTCTAATAAAGGGTAACTATAAGAACAGTTGTAAAAAAAATAAGGGGAATCGATCATGAAACTTACACCAGAACAACGAATTGAACTACATGGTTTTAATAATCTTACGAAATCATTAAGTTTTAATATGTATGATATTTGTTATACAAAAACGAAGAAAGAACGCGAAGCCTACCTAGAATATATCGATGAACAGTATAATGCAGATAGGCTTTCGAAGATTTTGCAAAACGTTTCGGATTTGATTGGAGCACACGTTTTGAATACGTCGAAACAGGACTATATTCCACAGGGTGCAAGTGTAACGATGCTTGTTTCCGAAGGACCTGTGGTCGAAGTGCCGACTGGTACCTATGAGGAATCCCCCGGCCCTTTACCCAATAATGTTGTCATGCAACTGGATAAAAGCCACATTACTGTCCATACATACCCTGAATATCATCCGAATGAAGGTATTAGTACATTCAGGGCTGATATCGATGTCTCTACTTGTGGAGAAATCTCTCCTCTAAAAGCACTTAACTATCTTATACATTCCTTTGACACTGACATAATTACAATTGATTACCGTGTCCGAGGATTTACACGAGATAAATTTGGACGGAAATTGTTCATTGATCACGATATCAATTCCATTCAAAACTATATTCCTGATGAAGTGAAGGGTTTATATGACATGATTGATGTGAATGTATACCAGGAAAATATATTCCATACAAAATGTAAGCTGAAAAGATTCGATATTAATAATTACCTATTCGGCTATACAGAGGAAAAGCTGAATACAGAAGAAAGGCAAGAAATTATAGAAAGGCTTCGAACGGAGATGGATGAAATTTTTTATGGTGCCAATGTTCCACATCCAATAGAAAAAAACAAGCATTCCAATTAAGGAATATTAGTATTCATTTGTAGAAGAAAAGATTGGGTCATGAATAACTGTTATTTCATGTTACATAATAAGTATGTTCGTTTTTAATGACAAAGAGGAGGAATATACAATGATGCAAAATCAACAAGGTCAAATGCACCAAAATATGCACACAGGCTCTGTACCTCAACAAATGAATCACGGTGGTCATGAAGTATTTGATGTACATGAGGTATTATCAGGCACAATTGGCACACTGAATCAATATATGTTGATGCGCCAATATGTAAAAGATCAAGAATTAATGAGCATTCTTGATCGTCAATATCAATTCATTCAAGATGAATACAATCTACTAGTAGAATGTTTTAAAACAGGTCAAGATCCTTCTAAGCGAACAGAAAGTTATAATATGACACAGGATAATGACTTTATCTTTGGGTTAACACCTACTCAACCGAAGAAACCGCTTCAGTCTGTATCAGAAATTACAGATGAGTGTGTTTCTGGATTATTGCTAGGGGCTGTGAAGTCGTCTGCTGGGATGAAAGCAATGGCAGCTTGTGAAATTACAAATCCGGTAGTCCGTCGAGTGCTTGCTGCCACTATTCCAAATTGTATTGAAATGGCTTATGAACTTTCAATTTATCAAAATAAGCATCATTACTATCAAGTACCACAACTTGCACAGCAAGATATGCAGCAGCTTCTAAATGCATTTGCACCTGCTCAAGACATGCCACAAATGCCGAATAATCAGAGGCTTCAATAATAGGATATTTAGATTTTTTGTGAATCCCAATAGATGACATGCTATTGGGTTTTTTTGAGTGATTACATAATAAAAAAGTGAGCTGTCATATGACCGCTCTCTCGATATTTATTTTATCATTTTAGGCGAGTCTTTGAATCACAATAGAGGCACTTACAACAGCAGGACCAGAACCAGACGGCTGATTATTTAAAGCAGTTCCGCCATCAATGTTAATTAAAGTGAGTATTTCTCCTGCCACTAAAGTTGTAATGACTTGTCCTGTATATGATTGGTTGCCTGAACCGGAGCCATAATTCGAACCTGCAATTTGACCAGTTAGATTGGAGGATAATGCGAATGCGGAAGTTCCTTGTTGAGGGAATGCCTCCCAGGTAATGAGATAGGTTCCAGCTTGGTTAATCGTAATAGGGGCTGTTCCTGGTACATGTGTAACAAATCCAGGTGTATTGCCAGGGAAGTTTGTATTAAATGTAACTGCTTGGGCTGCCGCTAAAGTTTGTGCAGTCGTATCATAAATGAAGGCAAACCCAGAAACTGCTGCACCAGTAGCACCGGTAGCACCAGTAGCACCGGTAGCACCAGTAGCACCAGTAGCACCGGTAGCACCGGTAGCACCGGTAGATCCAGTAGCACCGGTAGCACCGGTAGCACCGGTAGCACCGGTAGCACCGGTAGCACCGGTAGCACCGGTAGCACCAGTAGCACCAGTAGCACCAGTAGCACCAGTAGGTCCAGTAGCACCAGTGGCAGCATTTACATTCACTTCGATTCTTTGATCAACAGTTTGATTTTGGTTAGATTTGCATTGGCATTTATCATGTCCATAATCTTTACATTTTTTATGTTTACATTTACATTTGCATTTATCATGATCGCATTTTTTACACTTTTTATGCTTATCCTTGTCTTTACCCAATTTATTTTCACCTCTTTCCTTTAACTAATATTAGGATATGAATTGAAATTAATTTAGATTGGACAAGTATCCTAGAATATAAATAATTTCATTTTTTAACCAATTATACTATTTACAGATAATAATAGACTTTTTCTCGAAAATTACTCTTATCTATATAATACTTGATGGCTTTAATTATAGGAATGTAGCTCTAGTTGGGGTTGTGTAGTAATTTAATCTAACCAAATTAATCTACGAAATTATGAGTAAGGGGCTGATTTCGTTCAGGATAACTTTATTTACATAAGGTATGATCTTATTTGGAAATAAGAAAAAAAGATAATAAAAATAGGCTGATGGCTATCGGTTTTTGTCCAAACATTTATCATTTCAAACTCATAGACTATCTAAGTACATGAAAGGATGTGGAATATCTTTGGGAAAGGATAAAAAATGTTCAAAATGCGAACATAGTAAATGTGAATGTAAAGCTAAGCAAATACAAAAGGTAGATCAAAAAGTAAAAATAAATGTATCTAAAGTTCAAGAAACAGGCCCAACGGGTAACACAGGAAATACGGGTCCAACGGGCAATACAGGAAACACAGGTAACACAGGTAACACAGGAAACACAGGTCCAACGGGTAACACAGGTAACACAGGAAACACAGGTAACACAGGTAACACAGGTAACACAGGTAACACAGGTAACACAGGAAACACAGGTCCAACAGGTAACACAGGTAACACAGGAAACACAGGTCCAACAGGTAACACAGGAAACACAGGTCCAACAGGTAACACAGGTAACACAGGAAACACAGGAAATACAGGAAATACAGGAAATACAGGTAACACAGGAAATACAGGAAACACAGGTCCAACGGGTAACACAGGTAACACAGGTCCAACGGGTAACACAGGAAATACGGGCCCAACGGGTAACACAGGGAACACAGGTCCAACGGGTAACACAGGTAACACAGGTAACACAGGTAACACAGGTAACACAGGAAATACAGGAAACACAGGTCCAACAGGTAACACAGGAAACACAGGTCCAACAGGTAACACAGGAAACACAGGTCCAACGGGCAACACAGGAAGTACAGGCCCAACAGGAGCAACGGGAGCAACGGGAGCAACGGGAGCAACGGGAGCAACGGGAGCAACGGGAGCAACAGGAGCAACGGGAGCAACGGGAGCAACGGGAGCAACGGGAGCAACGGGAGCAACGGGAGCAACAGGAGCAACAGGAGCAACAGGAGCAACAGGAGCAACAGGTCCTTCATCCAATTCCCCATTTGCGTATGTTCGTCGTAATTCAGATCAAACTTTGAATGTTGAAGATGGAGAATATGTTGTGTGGGAGACTATTACAACTCCGGGGGGCGTAGCTATAAATGCTGGAGATCCAACGATTATTGACATTACGCCTTCAGGATTCTATTTAATTCATGCTTTTACAAATTATAATGGATCGAATGCGTTTGTATTAGAACTTAATGGTAATGAAGTTACACCGACCACTCTCTATTCACAAAATGATGGTACAACTATGACGCTCATTCTCAGTGTCCCAGCGAACTCTACTTTGAGATTGGAAGGAAAAACTTTACCAGTAACGATTGTTTCAGATCCGATTGATGGAAACAATTCAATTTCAGCAGCAATTACAATATTCAGGATGGCAGATATTTAACTTTATGTAATAGTTTTGTGGGGTAATACAAAGTTTCAAAGTGTTATCGAAGTTTTTAGTGCAGGTGTTACAATCGTTAATTCTTAGAAGTTAACATTCTTTGCTTTTGACGAGATTTAGAGGGTAATCCAAAAGGTCGTGGAACGGCCTTTGGATTACTTTTTTTATTGCCTATCCTTTAATAGAATTCTTACTTATACTACTCCTTATTTTCAAAAGTACGTGAAAAGTCCATACGGAAAATTTCAATTTGACATAGTATGGTACATCTAACAGACATACAGGTGGGTTTGGATAATTATGAACTATCATCATTTACGGATTTTATTATTATCTTTCATTGACATAATCTTACTAAGCGTAACCTGTTTTTTATCATTATTGGTCATACAAGGGGAGGAAATAAGATTTAGCCTTCTAATAATGAGTTCGCTGTTTATATATATATTTACTTGTTATTTCTTTCTATTGATATTAAAGACTTATAGAACATTATGGCGTTATGCAGGGGTTCGGGAAATACTTACTGTGGTGAATTCTCTAATTATTGCTAACTTGCTGTACTCGGTTTATTTTTTGTTTTTCTTAAATACACAATGGCCATTTACTTTGATGCTCTTCTTATTTCTTTGCTCCATTCTGGTCATCAGCGGCTTTCGTGTGTTTTTAATTACAAAACATCAATGGCGATCTGTCCGAAACCATTCTCATAAAAGAGCATTAATCATCGGTGCGGGTGTTACAGGAACAAGGGTGGCTGATCAAATTATATTAACAAAAGAATTAGATTATACGCCTATTGGTTTCATTGATGACGACCCTAAAAAACGAAACCTTCAAATACTAGGAATACCGGTGTTAGGAGAAAGAGCCGATATCAAAAATGTTGTAAGTCAAAATAAAATAACGGATATAATCATTGCCATGCCTTCTGTTCATCAATCTGAAATTCGAGAAATTGTGAATGTTTGTAAAAAAACAAAGGCAAATGTAAAAATATTACCTCCGATAGAGAAGGTGATAAAAGGGCAAATATCCTTTCATGAAATTCGTGATATTAATATAAAGGATCTAATTGGAAGAGAATTTTTCCAGCCGACAGAACGATTAAAAGAACACCTCTTCAATAAGTGTGTACTAATCACGGGAGCTGGAGGCTCTATTGGTAGTGAACTGGCCATGCAAGTTGCGCAATGTGAACCGAAGTCGCTTACTTTGCTAGGTCATGGGGAAAACAGTATCTTTAACATCGGGTTAAGGATAAAAGAAAAATTTCCTCATGTAAAAACGAATTTGGTTATTACGGATATTCAAGATCAACACCTTATTGAACAAGCATTTAGGCAATATCGTCCACATATTGTATTTCATGCAGCAGCCCATAAACATGTTCCATTAATGGAATTAAACGAAAGAGCAGCTGTTCAAAACAATATTTTTGGAACAAAAATTGTGGCGCAAGCATCTGACAAATTTGGTGTTGAACGTTTTGTATTAATTTCCACAGATAAAGCCGTTCACCCTGTAAATATAATGGGAATGACGAAAAGAATAGGAGAAATGATTATTCTATATTATTCAAAAGAAAGTTCAACTAAATTTTCAATTGTACGATTTGGGAATGTTTTGGAAAGTCGTGGCAGTGTCATTCCCATTTTCAAACATCAAATAGAATCTGGTGGGCCAGTTACGGTTACACATCCTGATATGGTCCGTTATTTTATGACGATTCCGGAAGCCGTTCAACTAGTATTGGAAGCAGGGGCTTTGTCAGAAGGTGGAGAAGTATTTGTGTTAGATATGGGTGAACCGGTAAAGATTGAAGATTTAGCAAAGAAATTAATCCGTTTATACGGTTATAAACCAGGTGTAGATATTCCTATTCAATATACAGGCATTCGACCAGGTGAAAAATTAAACGAAACCTTATTTTATGAGAATGAAAAGGTAAAGCCTACCCCTCATCCTAATATTGTCATTGCTATTCCTCCCAATAACCAAGTGTCCTATTTATTGATGAATATCGAGCAATTAGAACGAACTTTACTACAGTCCTCTGGCAGTATACGTCCAATCCTAATGGAAATCATTCAGAATCAACTAGAATTTTAATAAAGCATTTGTTGAAAAATTCCTCATTACTTTTCCCTTTTGAATCATTTGTCCAATATTGCTTGGCTTTATTATGTTCCAGTGATGACTTTTTAGAAATGATACGTGAGCTCCTATAACTTAAACATAAATTACAAAGACCTCCGCGAATGCTTTAGTCAATATAGGGAATGAAGGCATAGGATAAATGAATGAACCTATGGGACATAAGTATTTGCAAACTTATTTAAAATCGAGGAGGATCAAATCATAAATGAAAAAAAGTAAGTCAAAAACGACACCGACAGAGCCAGAAAGAAAATTATGCCTATGCATGATTGTCAAAAATGAATCGAAAATTATCGAAAGATGTTTAGATGCAGCTAAACCGATTATTGATTATGTTTCGATTTGTGATACAGGCTCCACTGACCATACACCTGAAATCATTGAAGAATGGTGTGAGAAGAATCATATACCTGGTACTGTGCATCATGAGATGTTTAAAAATTTTGGCTACAATCGAAGTTTAGCGGCTTCGCTTGCGCAAAAGACTTATCCGGAAGCAGATTATTTACTATTGCTTGATGCCGATATGCTTTTAACGATAGAACCTCATTTTAATAAGCGTGGTTTAAATGACGATCAATATCTTACGCCACAATCTGACGGTCACATAAAATTTTGGTTAACTCGTCTTTTGAAAACATCTCTACCCTGGAGATCAGTTGGGGTGACACACGAATATTGGGAATTGGATCGGGAGAAGTTAGCTCTTGAGCGACCTATGCATGTAGGTACTGTAGGGAAGTTGGATGGTTTGATGATTTATGATCAAGCAGATGGAGGGAGTAGGGCTGATAAATTCGAACGAGATAAGCGATTATTATTAGAAGGAGTTACGGATCCAACAACTCCTCAAGATTTAAAACCTCGGTATATGTTTTATTTAGCCCAAACTTATCATTGCCTTGATGAACCTGAAGAAGCGATTATATGGTATAGGAAAAGAGTCGAAGCTGGCGGGTGGCAGGAAGAAGTGTTTTATGCTCTATTACAAATAGGTATGTGTTATGAGCGTCTCGCTAATAACTCTGCCTATAAACAGATGGAAAAAAGTGATTCGTCCGCAGTGGATGATTTAAAACGTCAAGAAGAACAATTCTTTGCTTTGGCTACTGTTTCTTTTCAAAATGCTTGGGCATACAGACCGAGCCGAGCGGAACCTTTATGTGCTCTTGCTAGAATGTATCGAAGTAAATCAAAGCATAGTGTAGGACTAATGTATGCTTTACAAGGAAAAGAAATTCCTTTCCCGAAAGACGATATTCTTTTTGTGGATTATCATGTGTATGATTATCTCTTTGATTATGAAATTTCTATATGTGCTTATTATGACGAAAGTAAACGCCACTTGGGCCGTGCTGCCCAAAAACGTCTTCAGTCTAAAATCAAAAAATTACCTCCTCATATTGTTACAGCTGTCGAAAATAACGCAAAATTCTATTAATCCCATACAATCGAATAAAACTAATTTAGGTATGTACAACTTTAAGTGAAAATTCATAATTTGGGTGATCTAAATGGCTATTTTAGTTACAGGTGGTGCAGGGTATATTGGTAGCCATATATGTGTTGAACTTCTTCAACAGGGCTATGAAGTCGTCGTCGTCGATAATCTTTCTAATAGTAGCTTTGAATCTATAAAAAGAGTTACAGCTATGACAGGAAAGAATATAAAATTTTACCAAATTGATATTCTCGAGCAAGAAAAATTAGATGTAGTTTTTTCTGAAAATATAATTGAAGCAGTCATTCATCTTGCTGGTCTGAAAGTGGTAGGTGAATCTGTTCAAAATCCTCTTCAATATTATAAAAATAATCTTATAGGGACTCTTATACTTTTTGAGGTTATGCACAAATATAATGTGAAGAAAATAGTATTCAGCTCATCTGCGACTGTTTATGATGTTCCTAAAACCGTTCCAATTTCGGAGGATTTTTCACTAGGAGCAACTAATCCTTACGGAAGAACAAAACTAATGATTGAAGAAGTGTTGAGGGATTTCTATATTTCTGATCATAATTGGAGTATCGTTATATTGCGTTATTTTAATCCTATTGGAGCACATCCAAGCGGGAATATTGGTGAAGACCCAAGTGGTATACCGAACAATCTAATGCCTTATGTTACTCAGGTAGCAGTAGGGAAGTTAAAGGAATTAACGGTCTTTGGAAATGACTATCCCACAGCAGATGGTACTGGTGTAAGAGATTATATTCATATTGTTGATTTAGTTGAGGGGCATATGAAAGCATTGGAGAAGACTATGACTTCTAAAGGAATAGAAGCCTATAATTTAGGTACTGGCATTGGGTATAGTGTATTAGAGATAATAAAAGCTTTTGAAAAAGTATCTGGACGTAAAATTCCGTATAAATTTGCTAAGCGTAGAGCTGGTGATATAGCAATCTGTTATGCGGACCCTCTAAAGGCAAAAATCGACTTAGGATGGATAGCTAAAAAGGGACTTGAGGAAATGTGTGCTGATTCATGGAGGTGGCAATCGAAAAATATGAATGGGTATAGCTGATATTCATGAGTATAAATGATTGATGTGAATGTATACCAGGAAAATATATTCCATACAAAATGTAAGCTGAAAAGGTTCGATATTAATAATTACTTATTCGGTTATACAGAGGAAAATCTTAATAAAGAGGAAATGCAAGAAATTATAGAAAGGCTTCAAACGGAGATGGATGAAATTTTTTATGGTGCCAATGTTCCGCATCCAATAGAAAAAAACAAGCATGCCGATTAAGGGATGCTTGTTTTTTTGAAAAGTTAATTTAAATGGAATGCCTGCACCAATACATACCCGAGGCATGTCAATAAGATAGAGCCGATCAGTCCAGCTAAAAAAGGTTTACCGCCATATTTTCTAAAAGTTACAAGGTCAATATTCAATCCTAGTCCTGCCATGGCCATAGCCATGAGGATATAGGAAAGCATAACAAGTTTATCAGCTAAAGGTTCAGGAACTGCACCAGTAGAGTAAATGGCACTCATTAATAAAAATCCAAAAATGAACCACGGTATCTGAATGGACTTCCAGGAAAATTTCTTTCTAACTGTTGATCGGTCTTTCCAATTCATGATGAACCCAATTAAAATGGCAACGGGAATGAGCAGGGCCACCCTTGTCAATTTGACCACCACTGCCAAGTCGACTGCCTCATTTCCCCCTGGTGCTGCTGCTGCGATGACATGAGCAATTTCATGGAGTGTCGCACCCGAAAAAATACCATATCCTTGATCGGATAACTCCAATAATGGATATAGGAACGTATATCCGAAAGTGAAGGTTGTGCCTAAAACAGCAACCGTCGCTACAGCTATTGCTGTATCTTTTTCCTTTGCTTTTATTTGGGAGGAAATTGCCAGGATGGCAGCAGCTCCGCAAATACCCGTTCCGCAAGCTGTCAATATGCCTAGCTTTTTCTCGACTTTAAATATGCGGGTCATTCCATAAACTACTAATATAGCAAATGCAAGACTAATGGCACCAACTGCAAATGTTTTCGGACCGGCATTAAAAATATCCTTTAGGTTCAAGCGCATGCCCAATAAGATAATGCCCACTCTCAAAAGGACTTTACTTGAATAATTTGTCCCTGCAACGGCGTAGGCTGGAACGCCAATTAGCGATTTCCAAACAACACCAATCAGTATCGCAATGACTAACTGTCCCATTATATGAAGGAATGGAAGCTCTGCTAAGTATTTTGCTGCAATGGCAATTAGCAAAGTCAATGCTATTCCTTTTGTAAATCCAAGTTTTTTAGTTTCAACGTTTGTTTGTTCCAGTGTGATCACTCCATCTATGTTGATGCCTTAACTTTAAAGCTTAATTAAAAATAAGTGAAATATATTTTTGCTATTTCAATGATTACTTCTACTTATGATAAAATGAAACGCATAGGTAAATAGGGAGGTAACCATGGATCCATTAAAAGTATTCGTAACCGTAATCGAACAGAAAAACTTTTCAAGAGCAGGGGACATTCTAAACCTGTCGCAGCCAGGAGTCAGTCTTCACATAAGGAATCTGGAAAATGAGTTAGGAACGAAATTAATTTATCGTTCTCCCAAACAAGTTCAAATAACAGAGCCGGGAAAAATTTTGTATAGACATGCAAAGCAAATGCTTAATCATTATGAGACAGCAAAAAGAGAAATAAATGAATTTAATAACGTGGTTAGCGGAACGATGAAAATAGGTGCAAGCTTCACGATAGGGGAATATTACCTTCCAAAAGTATTAGCAGAATTTGCGGCTCAATATCCAATGGTGGACATACAAATCATCATCTCGAATTCAAATGATGTCATTCAAGGAATACGTTCGAATAAGCTTGATATCGGCTTGATTGAAGGTGAAACGGAATATAAAGATATAGATGTCAGACCATTCATGAATGACGAGATGATAGTTGTCGTCCCCCCGGATCATCCACTTTCACAGATGGATCTCATCGAGGGCGCCTTGCTCCAAAACCAAACATGGGTACTAAGGGAGCAAGGATCGGGAACCCGTACATATTCCGATAAACTTCTCAGCAGTCTGGAGTTAAACATAAAGAAAACCTTTATTTTCACCAGTATCCAAGGAGTGAAAGAAGCGGTGATGGCTGGGCTTGGCATTGCCCTTTTATCCCGATTGACTGTACAAAAAGAATTGAAGTCCAATGAATTGAAAACCTTTCATTTGAAAAATGAGCCCATTATAAGACCTTTTTCGATCGTGAAAAAGTTGGACTTCGAAGCATCAAAAGCCATGGAGTTGTTTTTAAGGAAGGTCGAAGAATTTGCGATAAAGGGCCGTCCTAAATAAAACCCTTAACATTTGCTCATCCTTTCATTTTCAATGAAGAGGTTGGGCATTTTTAACGACGAAATATTATTAATTTTATTGAAAACGTCGAAAGTAATTTGGAATATGTCAATGATTAAACGAATTTTACGTATTTTAACATAATGGCAAACATATAAATTTAATAGGCAGTCTCCAGGAAGTTCTAAGTCCCTGTAGACTTTTCCTGATATTAATAATCTTAAAAGGAGCAACCACATTGGCTATAGAGGAGCAGAAAGATAAACGGATTTCTGTTTTCGACAGGATTATTGGATTCATGCCAAAATTTTATGTGATTGGAACAATTTTAATTTTTGTTTATACGCTAGTTGCGATGGCTCATTTAGGTATCCAAACTTTGAAAAAGCCAGAGGAAACCGTTGTACCTGCACCCCCTGTTTCTCAGGGCTTTGAACATACATTGATATCGTTAATCATCGAACCGATCGTAACGTCTGAATTTTATCAAATCATCTTTAACACGTTATTTCTTTACCTAGTTTGGATATTGCTTTTCCTATTAGCACCGATTGCTTTTTACCGTTTAAAACACTTTAAATTTTTTAATATCGAAATTGAAATTGAAAAACAAGATGCAGCCGTTTATGAAGTATTCAGCATGAGCAGTTCAAAAATGAAATTTGCTGCGTATTTAACATCCGAGGAATTTCAATTGGAGATATCAGAGGAAATTGCCAACAGCAAGGACTTTAAAACACCATTAATCTATACATTGGACTGTGCCGTGGATTTTTATTCCGATCAATTAGGACTTTCCTTTACCTATGATATCTATACCCTGAACCAGTTCAAAAAAGCAAAGCTTCCTAAATCCATCAAAGCGATGCTTGATAAGTCCATTCAAACCGGTGATCCGTGCATTACGAATAAAAGTAACAGCGATAGTGAATATTACAAGAATTTCCTTCTCTTTTATTTCGAAAACATGGACGGGAAATTCGTCACTGTCTTAAATAGTTATCAAACTGAATTCGATACATTTGATAAATCACTGCTTAAAATCCTGCAAAACGTCCTTTACGATTACTATTTACAATATAACTATATTTACGAAGCGAGCGAGAAGTTGGAAAAGAATGAAACCATTTCCCATAATAATTAAAAAAACCACTCTACAAGTGGTTATTTTTTTTGGATAGGTGATTGTTAATTATATTTTGGACAATTTCATTGTTCCCAATGAGCTCAGACGATTTATTTACATGCTGTTCCCGAAAATCCATGTTCTTTATTTTCTTAGACTTTTTCCCTTTTTTAAAATTATTGAAGGCATTTAAAAAAGCTATCTGAATCACTCCCCTTATAGATTAGTATATTCATATGATGGATAAAATTTCATGAAAAACCTCAATTTAGAGAAAAATATTTTGCGGATTTAGAGTGATGGAAATTACCTAAACAAAGCAATTATAGACATTTAGAAGAATTGTTTTTAATGTATAACCAAGGGTATTTTTTTGCTCTAATTATTGGTTATCCTGGCTTTTTTACAAGAATTAAAGAAATTTCCCCCAAAATATTGTATAGTTAGAATGTAGAGATTCGAACAAACATTCGTTTCTTAGGAACAAATTACTTCTTAGAGGGACAGGAGAGAGACAGTGAACGGTACAGCACACATGGCTTTAGGGGCTACAGTTGGATTCTTGACGGCAAACACACTTCAAACAGATCCGACCACCACTTTATTTTTGGTGGGCATTGGGGGCGTTTCAGGCCTTATGCCCGATATGGATATTGATGGAAAGTTAAGTAATAGGATTACCTTTTCACATAAGTTTATCCGAACGATAGCACAAACGATCGGGATTTTAATGATCATTTATAGTCTTTTGGAAGGCTCAGATACGGAAAAGTGGATCGGTGTAGGGGCAGGAATCGGAATCATCATTATTTCATCATTCATTAGGCAAAGGCATATGCTGACCCTGACTGGATTAGCGGTTTTAGGAGGCGGTTTATCTTTGCAGGAAAGCTGGTTGTGGCTGTTAGGCGTCTATATTATCCTAGCATCCTTTACACCACATAGAAGTTATACCCATTCGATTGCCGGTATCGCTTTCTTTGGTATCATTGCCTTTCAATTCGAAGCCTTTATGGGGATTGACGGAATTTTCGCCACTTGTTCATTAGGATACATAAGTCATTTAATTGCAGATTTGAAATGTTTACCTTTTAATAAACGTGGGGTGAAATTATTTCTTCCATTTTTCTCAAAAGAATTTTAACAGTGTTTTTCTTACCGCTGTTTTTCTATGTGGAAAAGTTAGTTTTAATAAAGGTGCTTTTCAATAAGTTAAATGGACACTGATTCGACTTTTTTTTATGTTTTATATGGTCATTCTTCCTATACTAAATGTAACATATTTGTAAGTTCCTGTGATGCGAGTGATATACCCATTCTAGTATATTAGGTTTAGCAAATCACATCAGGGGGTAAAATAATTTGTTTAAGAAAATTGTCGTCGGATTGTCATTGGCTATCATGCTTGTAACCGCATCCTTTGCTGGGGACCAAGTGGAAGCTGCTTCATATCATACAAAAGCGATTAAAGTGGCTAAAAGTGAATTAGGTACAAAATATAAAACGGGTGGCATTTCTTCTTCAGGTTTTGATTGCTCCGGTTTAGTGAAGTATTCATATCAAAAGGCTGGTAAGAATTTACCTAGAACTGCTGCTGACACATATAAAAAAGGAAAGAAAGTTAAAAGCCTGCAAAAAGGTGACTTAATGTTTTTTGCACTAAATAAAGCGAAAAAACCTACACATGTGGCTATATACATAGGAAACAATGAATTCATACACTCATCATCATCTAAAGGAGTTTCATACGCTAAAACCAATAATACCTATTGGAAGCCAAAGTATATTGGTGCGAAACGTATATAATAGAAGAAAATCAATGTTAATATAAAAAAGCTAAGAGACTTAATGAAGTCTCTTTCAATTTGTAGACAAAAAGGTTTCGGAAGGTTTCATTCTGAAACCTTTTTGATTTTTTATTGGAATTGAAGCAGCTATAGCGGAAAGGAAAGCATGGCATGGGTTGGACAACGAGGGGACTTTTAAGAAAGTATCGATATCACCTCAAGTATTAATACTACTTAAAAACAAAAAAGACTGTAGGCAAAAGTGTTCTATCTTAAAGTTAAAACAAAGTTGATTGGAACGGAAGGTGCGAGACTCCTGCGGGAAAAGCGCGTCAAGGGGAGACCCCACAGGCGCGAAGACGCCGAGGAGGCTCCCCGACCGCCCGCGGAAAGCGAGTACCTGGAGTGGAAATCCAACGTTTAAAAATTGTACAAACCTTAAAGAGACTTAATAAAGTCTTTTTTTGTTTTAAAAAATAAGAGTGGATGAGGCATATGGATAAGAGAATTGGCGTTTTGTTAATAGTTTAAGGTTATGGTGAGTCCTGAAGTGGGTAATCAATACTAACTGAATATACTAAGAGGCATACATAGAATCTTTTTATTTGACTGGAAATGGATAGTTTAATATGCTTAGCAAACCAATCCCAGGTAATTTCTATTTTTAAAATTCCCAGACAAAATTATTGAAAGTCAAAGAAGGTCAATGTATAATAAAGTCAGAAAGTCAAAGAAGGTCAAAGATTTTTAATTAAATAATTTTAAAGGAGGAGTACTACATGCTTTGTGAAAAATGCCATGTAAACCAAGCTAATGTTCAAGTTCACCTAAATATGAATGGTCAGGAGCATGATGTGAAACTGTGCTCCACTTGTTATAAAGAAGAGCGAAACAAACTTGGAGCAGCAATGGGCGGAATGGATATAGGTAAATTCCAATATAACGGATCTCCAAATTCATTCAATCCATTTAATTATAATGATGTACCAAAACTGGATTCAGCCGAACATGCCGGGGACGGAGGATTACTTGAGGAGTATGGCCGCAATTTGACCGATGCTGCTAAAGCAGGACTTATTGATCCGGTTATCGGAAGAAATGAAGAAATCAAACGCGTCATTGAAATATTAAATAGACGCAATAAAAATAATCCAGTTTTAATCGGTGAACCTGGTGTCGGTAAAACAGCCATTGCTGAAGGTCTTGCACTAGCGATAGTTGAAGGTTCAGTGCCTGTTAAATTACGTAATAAGCTTGTATATATGCTTGATATAGCGTCCCTTGTTTCGAATACTGGAATTAGAGGGCAATTCGAAGAACGAATGAAGCAATTGATCAGCGAATTACAGGAAAGAAAAAATGTCATTTTATTCATCGATGAAATTCATCAACTTGTGGGAGCGGGTTCAGCCGAAGGATCAATGGATGCAGGAAATATCCTGAAGCCTGCACTTGCACGCGGCGAACTTCAGCTTGTCGGTGCAACCACTTTATCCGAATATAGGAAAATTGAAAAAGATGGTGCCCTTGAAAGACGCTTCCAACCAGTACACGTTAATGAGCCGACAACTGCTGAGGCATTGGTCATCTTACGTGGTTTAAAAGATAGTTATGAATCTTATCATGGTGTAACATATAGTGAGGAAGCCCTAAAAGCGGCTGTTGAACTCTCGAACCGCTATATTCAAGACCGATTCCTGCCTGACAAGGCAATAGACTTAATGGATGAAGCTGGTTCCAAATTGAACTTGACCATCGAAGACGGCCAGGTAGAAAACATGAAAGAGCGACTGGCGCAAATTTATAAAGAAAAAGAAATGGCCTTAAAAGAAGAAGCATATGAAAAAGCTGCCGTTCTTCGTGATGAAGAAGAAAAACTGGAAAAGTCATTGCAAGCAGGGGAAGATGCAATTAAGCCAACCGTTACCGTTGAAGTCATTCAAAATATCATCGAACAAAAGACTGGTATTCCTGTAGGTAAGCTCCAAGAAGATGAGCAAGAAAGAATGGTTCATCTCCAAGCGGAGCTTATGAAAAAAGTAATCGGGCAGGAAGAGGCCGTCAAAAAGGTTTCGAAGGCCGTTCGAAGAAGTCGTGCCGGGTTAAAATCCAAAAATCGTCCTACCGGTTCTTTCCTTTTTGTTGGTCCGACAGGAGTCGGTAAAACCGAATTGGCGAAAACTCTTGCTGAGGAATTGTTTGGGGACAAGGAAGCGATGATTCGTCTTGACATGAGTGAATTCATGGAGAAACACAGTGTTTCTAAATTAATCGGTTCTCCTCCTGGATATGTAGGACATGAGGAAGCTGGACAATTGACAGAAAAAGTTCGCCGCAAGCCTTACAGTATCATCTTATTGGATGAAATCGAAAAGGCACATCCGGATGTAATGCATATGTTCCTGCAAATCATGGAAGATGGCCGCTTAACTGACAGTCAAGGCCGGACCGTAACTTTTAAAGATACCGTGATCATCATGACAAGTAATGCTGGAGTCGGTGAGAAACAAAAAGTAATGGGATTCGGTACAAGTTCAGCTGTGGAAGAGGCTTCAATCCTACAATCTTTAGGCAGCTTCTTCAAACCGGAATTCTTGAACCGATTCGATAGCATCATTGAATTCTCGGCATTGAAGAAAGAAGATCTTCTGCAAATCGTTGATATCATGATTCACGAGCTAGACGAAACACTTGCTGCAAATGGTTTATCTTTAGATGTAACTAATGAAGCGAAACAAAGGCTAATTGAACTCGGATATCACCCAACTTTCGGAGCGAGACCGCTCCGGCGAGTTCTTCAAGAACAGCTCGAAGACGGCATCACTGACTTTATCTTTGAGCAGCCTGAAGTTAAGAACTTCACTGCAATTGTTGAGGATACCTCTGTGAAAATTATTAAAACACCATAAAGAGTACTAGAAATGCCTCCAAGACCGTAAAACTGTTATGGAGGCATTTTTTTTATCTTTTTTTGGATTCACTTTTCATAAAACGATAGGTAAGGTCCGGCTAAATGACCTGCAGCTTTCGATTATTAAATATAGATTTCTTTATTTTCGACATATATTGCAGATCGAATGTTTTGATGGGGAATGCTTGTTGAATCATAACATAAGGGAAGATTCGCTCATGATTATAAAAATTAATAATTCCTGTTCTAAAATGGGAATTTCAATGGAGGAATGACCTATTAAAGATTCACTTTCTTATTTTGAAGAGGAAAATAAAAATAATCGAAAACCTAAGGATAATGAAACGGAAAATCAGTTGGAATCCCTGCCGATTGCAAATATTAATCCGGTAAACCCGTCAGAATTGGATGAACTATATTTCTATGAAGGCAAAGATTTAGGAAATTCCTATTTTAAAGATAAAACGGCATTCCGATTATGGGCACCACTTGCATCTGATGCTAAGCTAGTTACTTATAAACATTGGGATGATACAGATGGAATGGAGATTCAAATGGTTCGTTCGGAAAAGGGGACCTGGACCATTGAGCTGAACGGAAATCAGGATGGATTGATTTACACATATAAAGTGAGAGTGGGAGAAACCTGGAGTGAAGCCGTCGATCCATATGTTCGTGCAGTTACTGTTAATGGTATTAAAGGAGTAGTGATAGATTTAACAGATACCAACCCTGAAAGGTGGACACGGGATAAACCACCTCTCGAAAAGGCTGAGGACATAGTCATTTATGAATTGCATACTCGGGATTTGTCGATTCATCCTGAAAGCGGAATCCATCATAAAGGTAAATTCTTAGGGGTAATTGAAGCCGGAACCAAAGGTCCAGAAGGAGCGAAAACGGGACTTGATCATATTAAAGATCTAGGTGTTACTCATGTTCAGTTTATCCCGATATTCGATTTTGCTACAGTCAATGAAATGAAATTGAATGAACCACAATATAACTGGGGATATGATCCGCAGAATTATAATGCTCCCGAGGGCTCTTATTCAACTGATCCGTATCAACCAAAAGTCAGGATCCGGGAGTTAAAGGAAATGATTCAAGGTTTACATGATCACGGGTTACGAGTAATCATGGATGTTGTATATAATCACGTTTATTCAGTGGAGGACTCAAACTTCCATAAACTCGTTCCCACTTACTTTTTTCGCTATAACGCCGACGGCACCTTATCTAATGGAACTGGTGTAGGAAATGATACCGCGTCTGAACGTAAAATGATGAGAAAATTCATCGTTGAATCCGTGACCTATTGGGCGAAGGAATTTAACCTTGATGGTTTCCGTTTCGATTTAATGGGGATTCATGATGTGGAAACGATGAATGAAGTGAAAAAGGCACTGGCGGAAATTGATCCGACCCTCATTGTTTTGGGCGAAGGTTGGGATATGGATACCCCCTTGGCGCAAGAGCTGAAAGCAAATCAAAAGAATGCTTTTAAAATGCCTGGAATCGCTCACTTTAATGATGCGATCCGTGATGGCTTAAAAGGGTTTGTTATGAATGAACATGATAAAGGATTCGTGAATGGCAAACCGGGAATGGAAGATATTATAAAAAAAGGCATCGCTGGTGGTTTAAAATATGATGAAGATATCGCAACATATCAAAGACCAGATCAAGTGATCAATTATGTTGAAGCACATGATAATTATACTTTATGGGATAAGCTACTTATCACTAATCCAGATGCGACAGAAGAAAAACGGAAACAGATGCATAAATTAGCTTCGGCAATTGTCTTACTGTCACAGGGAATTCCAATGATACATGCTGGACAAGAGTTCATGCGTACGAAGGATGGAGATGAAAATAGCTATCAATCTTCTGATTGGATTAACCGGTTGGATTGGAAAAGGAGAGCGGAGTTAGATCGGGAAGTGGAGTATATGAAAGGGCTAATTTCAATCAGGAAAAATCATTCTGTTTTTAGGTTAAGCACACCCGAAGAAATCGAGGAGCATTTACAATTCATTGATGCACCGCCAAATGTGGTTGCATTCACTTTAAAACAAAAGGATTCAACAATTGCAGTGATTCATAATGCAAATTGGGACGCGATTACCAATTCCCTTCCCCACGAAGGTAATTGGTCCGTTATAGTGGATGGTCAGCAGGCGGGCCTGGAAGAAATAGAAAGAATTAAAGGAAGTCAGATAACCGTTGCGCCTTTAAGTTCGTTTGTATTGAAAGCAAACTCTAACCAATAATAATAAAGTCGAAGTGAATACTATGTCTCACTTCGACTTTAGTTCATTTCTGATATGAAATTGGTCAAATGAAGTCTTCCATTATTCACTTTCGCTGGTTTGAGAAAAAATGTGCGGGGGTAGAAAACACTTAATGATGAATTTTATCGTTTTTTAAGAGGGGAGCGATTATTTTGCCAGAGAAAGTGCATATAAAAATCAATGGAGCTGAGACCAGTCTGGAAGGTAATCAAACAATATTACAAATGCTGACGGATAGCTCCATTGAAGTCCCGAATGTTTGTTACCATCCTAGCCTAGGTCCTATCGAAACATGTGATACATGTTTAGTGAGTGTTAATGGAGAACTTGTAAGGTCTTGTTCCACCAAGATCAAGGATGGTGATGTAATTGATACAGTTGCACCTGATGTAAAAGAAGCACAGGTCATGGCGATGGACAAGATATTGTATAACCATGAGCTTTATTGTACGGTTTGCGATTATAATAATGGCGGTTGTGAAATACACAATACGGTTAAGGAAATGAAGGTAAATCATCAAAGTGTTCCTTTTGATCAAAAACCATATGAAGTGGATCGGTCGAATCCATTCTATCGATATGATCCGGATCAATGCATCCTTTGCGGCCGTTGTGTTGAAGCGTGTCAAGATGTACAGGTCACCGAAACATTGACCATTGATTGGGAAGCAAAACGCCCGCGTGTCATTTGGGATGATAATGTTCCAATCAATGAATCTTCATGTGTGTCATGTGGACACTGTTCAACTGTATGTCCGTGTAATGCAATGATGGAAAAAGGAATGGAAGGGGAAGCCGGATTTTTAACCGGCATTGCCAAACAAACACTTCGACCAATGATAGAAATTACGAAAAATGTTGAAACGGGTTATGGCTCGATTTTAGCGATTTCAGATATGGAATCCGCCATGAGGGATGCAAGGATCAAGAAGACAAAAACGGTTTGTACATACTGTGGGGTAGGATGCAGCTTTGACGTTTGGACCAAAGATCGTAAAATCCTTAAGATCGAACCGCAAGTGGAGGCACCTGCAAATGGGATTTCGACTTGTGTAAAAGGGAAATTCGGATGGGATTTCGTGAATAGTGAAGAAAGACTCACAAAACCTTTAATTAGGGAAGGGGATGCGTTCAGGGAAGCTGAATGGGAAGAAGCCCTTGAATTGATTTCCCGTAAATTCACTGAAATCAAAGATTCTAACGGTCCGGATTCGATGGCTTTCATAACATCTTCCAAATGCACCAATGAAGAGTCCTATTTAATGCAAAAGCTGGCTAGGGGAATCATTGGCACCAATAATGTGGATAACTGTTCCCGGTATTGTCAGACACCGGCTACTTTAGGACTATTCAGAACGGTTGGATATGGCGGAGATACAGGGGGCATAAAGGATATCGAAAAGTCCGAACTTGTATTGATCATAGGCTCCAATACATCCGAATCACACCCCGTGTTGGCTACAAGAATCAAACGTTCCCATAAACTAGGTAAACAGAAGCTGATAGTGGCGGACATCAGAATGCATGAAATGGCTGAACGTTCCGACCTCTTCATCCAGCCTGCTCCAGGATCGGATATCATATGGCTGTCGGCCGTGACTAAATATATCGTCGACAAAGGATGGACAGATACAGACTTTATCAAAAATCGTGTAAATGGAATGGAAGAATACATCAAGACTTTGGAACCTTACACAATGGAATATGCAGAAAAAGTAACTGGTGTAGCTAAGGAAGATTTAATTACGTTGGCAGAATCCATTCATGAAGCGGGAAGCGTTGCAACGCTTTGGGCCATGGGCGTTACCCAGCATGGAGGAGGAAGCGATACAAGTACTGCAATTTCCAATTTATTGCTTATAACAGGCAACTACGGTAAACCTGGAACAGGTACCTACCCTTTACGCGGCCATAATAATGTTCAAGGAGCCAGCGATTTTGGCAGTATGCCGGATCGCCTGCCAGGTTATGAAAAAGTAACAGATGAAAAGGTCCGCTTGAAATATGAAAACATCTGGGGTGCAAAAATACCAGAAAATCCTGGCCTGAATAATCATGAAATGGTCGAAGGGATACATGCAGGTACCATCAAAGCAATGTACTTAAAAGGTGAAGATATGGGTCTGGTCGATTCGAATATCAATCATGTCCATAAAGCATTTGAAAAACTGGACTTCTTTGTGGTACAAGATATCTTCTTATCAAGAACGGCTGAATTCGCGGATGTCGTCCTTCCCGCAAGCCCAAGCTTTGAAAAAGAAGGTACCTTCACGAATACGGAACGCCGTATTCAACGTCTTTATCAAGTCTTTGAACCGCTTGGCGACTCAAAGCCTGATTGGCAAATCATAATGAATGTCGCTAATTCGTTAGGAGCCGGCTGGAATTATGAGCATCCAAGTGAAATTATGGAAGAAGCCGCTAAACTATCACCATTATATGCAGGAGTAAGTTATGAACGCTTGGAGGGTTATAACAGTCTTCAATGGCCAGTGACGCCAGATGGTAAAGATACGCCACTGTTATTCACGGAAGCTTTTCCTTTCCCTGATGGAAAAGCAAGGTTATTTCCAGTCGAATGGACCAAACCGATTGACTTTGGGGATGAGTTCGATATCCATGTGAATAATGGCCGTTTATTGGAACATTTCCATGAAGGAAACATGACTTATAAATCAAAAGGCATTACTTCCAAAACGCCAAAAGTCTTCCTTGAGGTATCCCGGGAATTGGCAAAAGATAGAGGGCTTGAAGATGGCACTCTTGTTCGGCTTACTTCACCATATGGAAATGCAAAAGTGCAATGCCTGATTACGGATCGTGTAAAAGGTAAAGAAGTTTATCTGCCAATGAACGATTCAGGTGACGGGGCAATCAACCAATTGACAAGCAGCCATTCAGATAAAGATACTGATACTCCTGCCTATAAGGAAGTTCAAGCAAAAATGGAAGTGCTCAGGGTCAAAGGAGACAATCCATTGCCGAGTATCAACCATCGTAATGGTAATCCACAGCCGCAGATAGGTGTACAAGTACAAAAAAAATGGGCCCGCGAAGATTATATATTCCCTGGTGACCTCTTGAAGATGAAAAAGGAGGAGAGGAACCGTGGCTAAAGCGACAAAAGTGATCAATCGAATCTCCATTAGCGATGAAGAAAGAAGAAGAATTGAACTCGAGGATATCGAGCGTACCCTTTTGGAAAATAAAGAAGTGATTAAAGAAACGTTTGAAGTCATGAAGGGCATGCAGGATCGTGGGATTTTATCAATGGTTAACAGCTTGTTGAAGGAAGGGGACAAAGTGCTGAACATTCTTGTCAAGACAGCAGACACCCCTGAAACGGCAAATACGCTAAAAAATCTGCTTCTCATACTTGGCACGTTAGGAACACTTAATGTTCAGCAGCTTGAACCGCTTATCCTCAAGGTCAATTCAGGGATTGCCCGTGTGGCAGAGTCTGATAAAATGCCGGAAAAGCCAAGCTACCTAGCATTGCTGCGTTCCTTGAATGACCAAGAAGTCAAACAAGCTATGACTTTTCTGATGACCTTTCTTAAAGGAATGGGAGAAGATACAAGCGATTTAGAAAGAACAACTCAATTACCAGAGAATCAGCATTTGCATAAAGCGAATGAAACAGCGGACATAGAACGGCCGACCTCCAGAAAATCATACGGATCGAGTATACCCAGTAAAAGCGGAAGCGAAAAAAAACGAAACACCAGCTTGTTTTGGATCGCAGCAGGAGTTTCACTCGTAACCATTCCGCTAACTTTATCCAAATGTAAGAAGTAAAGTACCCTGGTCGTTCATATTCGGAAAATTGAAACGAAGTAAAATCGTGAACGAGTGATGATGACGATTACCCACCAAAATAAAAAGCCGATGGAAGGTGAGGTAATAAAATTAATACTCCAGGTAAAAATATCATTAGCACAACTAAAAGTGAGCAAAGCGACTATGGAACCACTAATGAAGTGTTATTATATGAAACCATTCTTCTCCACGAGCTACTGTGAAATATTGTTTGATGCTATAGAAAGAGTGAAATATGTTTAAGCCCTGCAGGTTGTCAAGGAGTATAATAAGTAAATAAGTGCCTAACAAAATTAACAATGATGGCAGCGTTCTCACGACAATATCACCTCATTCTTTTTTCTTAAAGTGCGGTTAATACTTTAAAATTATGTACGAAGTCTTACCAGAAAGTCATTTTAGTAAACTTGTCATTTTAATTCCTTATAATTAAGGAAGCTTATGCTTGTAGAAATACCTTGCGTGCCATAAAATGGGAGTATAAAAAAGATCAAGGAGTGTATAAATGAAGCTAAAATTAATGACCGTCACTTTGGGAATCTGTTCTTCATTAATACTTTCAGGCTGTTCAAGTGAAGAGGAAAGCGTTGTAAAAAAAGAAAGCAGTCATGAAGGACATTCTGAGCATACGGTATCCGGAGATCTTCAGGAGGAGACCAGCAGTAAGGAAATAGCACCGGATTTCTTATCTGAAAAACCAGAAGATATGAAGACAATCTATTTAGCTGTTGCACAAAATAAAGATTTACTAGAAAAAATACCTTGTTACTGCGGTTGCGGGGAATCAGCTAACCATAAAAATAATTATGATTGTTTTATCCATGAGAATAAAAAAAATGGTGAAGTGGTTTGGGATGATCACGGGACAAGATGCGGAGTTTGCTTAGAAATTGCTGCGCAATCCATATTGGACTTGAATGACGGTATGAGCGTCAAAGAGATCCGGGACAAAGTCGATGAAAAATATAAAAGCGGATATGCTAAACCAACTCCTACTCCTGAAGTGTAAGTACAAAAAAAGTATGAAAAATTCAAGTGAAAATGATAGTTTGGAAAATACGGCTTTTGCCCGATATTCATTCGGAAAAAGGCCGTTTTTTTAATTTCTCGGCGTCATGGATTCTTTCACATTTATAATATTGGTCTCATAGGGGAATACTTCCATTAAACATTCAACGTGAAAGGAGCTATCACTTTGACATTAATCCGCCTTGGTTATGTAGCCATGAGTAATCATGTGCCAAACTGTTCACCATCCCAAACGATGACTTTTGCTCAGTTTTCGAAAATGAAGGACAGAGATGCAGCGATAAGGAAGCTCGAACGCATTTCGATATCCAATCTTCATAATTGCTGGCGTTTACTGATTCATAACGAAGCTAATAATATTCAGTTTTTTAGGCTTTCTTCAAAACTTATCCCTTTAGCCAATCATCCAGAAATTCCAGAATGGGATTACATAGATCCTATTTCAGAAGAACTGGCTAAATTAAAAACATTCATAAAGAATCACCCAAAAATTAGGATAGATTTTCACCCAGATCATTTTGTCATCTTGAATAGCTCAAATATCGATATACTGAAGACATCCTTAAAAACATTAAGGATGCACTTTACTTTATTGAAAAAAATGGGAGTGGATCCCGAGCACCGCTGTGTTTTGCATGTTGGCGGCGGTTATGGCGAGCATGTACAGGCATTAGAGCAGTTTATCCATAATTGGGGTTTGATTCCGGAATCGATTCAAAGAATGGTCATTCTTGAGAATGATGATACCACCTATACGTTGTCGGAAACCCTTTATTTATGTGAAAAATTAGGCATACCAATGGTTTTTGATTATCACCATTACCTCGCACATCAGTTACCAAGTGAAGATTGGAAAGATCATTGGGACCGAATATTGAATACCTGGAGTAATTCCAAGCTACCCCCTAAAATGCATATTTCAAGTCCAAGGTCCGATAAAGAATTTCGAGCACATGCTGATTTTGTGGATACTGGAATGTTCATGGAATTTTTGCAACAAATAAAGGGAAGCCTACCACAGCTGGATTGCATGATTGAAGCAAAACAGAAGGATGGAGCACTTTTCCAGTTGATGGATGAGCTGAAAAGTCACAAAGACATAGAAATCATTGATGATGCCAGTTTTTATATTCATTAATTGATTGGGGTAATATTTGACAAAGGGAAGTAAATAAGATTCTCTTTATCAAATATATAGTGTTTACATAACATGATTATTGTTAATTGTTTGGTCTCTAATCCAGCATTCGAATTCCGTTCTCATTGAAAAATTGTTTAGAAAGAAAGCGGGGGTAAAAAGTCATAAAAAGTTATTGCAAAACTTCTTCATTAACAATCTGGTTAACAGGGGAGCAGTGGCACTTTTTTTATAATTGGGAATACGATAGTTGTTCTGTTGTCTGTTTGAGCAGCTTTCATTTTCCTTCGGAAGAGATCGCTGCCTATCTCCAAGGTTCATTTATTTTTACAGGAAATATTGTAATCAAAACCGAATATTCCATAGCATGGTGAAATCGGCATTTTTTAATATAGAAAGCAGACTATGTTAAAAATTAGAAAAATAGTTATTTTTAATATTGCATGTACAAAAATATAATAAAAGTCATAAAAAACGAGCTCCATATTTAGCTTTTAAAGCTGTTGTTTTATTTTATTGGAGTCATAAATCAAGAATAAGTTAAAAAGGCTCTATGAATCTATATAGCCAGTTAATGACGGTTGGTAGATTTTAGGGGCTTTCCAGTTTGTTTTTATTAGAATATTCTGAATGTAACAAAGGACCTCTATTGATACATTCGAAAACGCATTAAACCAAGGTTTATAAGGGGATCAAAATTTATAAAACTTGCCTTTTTTTCAACTGTTCACGTACAATGAAAGAAGGGGAAAGGGGAATGAGCCATTCATGCAAGCAACCTCTCAACGAATTAAAAATGTCCAGCCGATACGCCGGTTGGATCACATAGAAAAGATGAAAAAGTCACTATTAAAATATTGCAGCTACAGGGATTATATGATGTTTTCAATCGGGATAAACATCGGGTTACGTATAGGGGATCTTTTACAATTGCGAGTGAAAGACATTCTTGAGGGTACGCATATTGTCATTGTGGAGCAAAAAACAGATAAAATTAAACGGTTCCTTGTCAATCCTCAACTTCGTAAGGAAGTTAGGAAGTATGTCCGGAAATCGAACCTGAAAAATGAACAGTATTTATTTCCAAGTCGAAAAGGTAATGGTCCAATCACTAGGGTACAGGCCTATCGGGTTCTAAACAAAGCGGCTGAAATGGCAGACATTCCGGATGTCGGTACACATACCCTTCGAAAAACCTTCGGCTATTTACATTATCAAAAATTCAAAGATATCGCTTTACTGCAGCAAATCCTTAATCATTCCAATCCCAAAGATACGATGATTTACATAGGACTCACACAGGATTTAATGGACGAAACATTAATGGATTTCTATTATTAACTGAAAAGGACGAAGTACAACTCCTGTATTACTCAGTATTTTTATATGGATATCACAATCCTTCAATTGGGAGTTATTTCAGAGTAAACATTTTTTCGATATATCTGAATGGGTAGATAAAACTAGTATCATTGGTGTGGAGAGGTGGAATGGGATACGCGCCTTTTGTTAGGAATATCGACTTCATTGAGGATTTTGAAAATTATAAGAGTTTTGGCCGGGTAATGGACAGAGTTTTAAATCAACCGAATGACTTCTCAAAAAAGACTAGAATATATAGTCTTTTTTTCTTCACCGTACTGATTTTTATAAAGAATCACTGGATTTAGTATATTAGAAACATTTATTTTTCTGAAATTCTGTTGTTTTCCTGTTTAACAAATAATGAAACAGAAAGTTATCAGTAATGAATGGTTGTTGCAAAACACAGTTACTATAATAATGTTATGTTAACTAATGCTCGATATTATCCTACTGTCAAAGGACTCATCAGATGAACTGCACCTCAATCGTTAGAGAAACTCTCATAATTGGGGTGCAGTATGGAGTGGTTGCCAGGAATATTGGTAATTAGTTCGGTTATAAGGTACTCATATTCGTCATCTTATCTAGCTCCAAAGGCAAAAAAGCATATTCTCCGTCCTTAATAATCTCACATTTACGAACGGGAATTGGCTGTTTAAAAATGGGACCATCTATTACTGTCGTATGAAACTCTCCGCCTTCTCCGCAGGGGTCAATGCCGCGAGCTTCAAGTTCCTTTACGTATTCATGAGTTAACGTTCGCCCTAAATCATCCTCTCGCATTCCCAATGATAAATTAACGGTTACGATGATCGTTACAAATCCTAGATTCATGAACTCTTCGACAGCTTCACGATGATTCATTTCCCATAAAGGCATTCCAAGCTTCAACCCGGCATTCTTCGTAACCTTATCATGCCAACAGCCATGGGCAGGCATATCCAAGTCTCCTGTTACTAAAACTTCTGCTCCTTGATTTTTAGCATTTTCTAAAAGGCGCATAAATACTTTTTCATAATCGGTCCAACTGGCAGCTGCAGTATATACAGCCAATCCTATTGATTCAGCTTGGGCATGTATGAGTTCCGGAGGCATTCCATGGGATCTGGAACGTTTTCCTTCTTCCTCCAGCATGACGATCAGTCCAACCGCTTCTCCAATATTCATTGCTTTATAAAGGGCTAAGACACTATCCTTTCCTCCGCTAAAAGAAGCTATGAACTTATGACCGCGAGCACTATTTTTCCAATCGATTAATTCTGCCATTCATATTTTCCCCTTATTCTAATGACTTTTTGCCAATTTCCTATTTTATAGATGCATTTTCTTAACTATATTTGTTTGATTTTATCACGGTTGAAGCTTTCAGATAAGATATTAATGCATTCTGATACAAAAAACTTGTATTTAAAGAGAAGTTCTTCCCAAAAAAACTACTCTATAATGAACTGAACAATATAAGATGATTATTTTAAATCCCTAGTGTACAAAGGTGAAATAATAAGGCATGAGTCACGGTGGGGGACCAGTTCATGCCCTTAAGGCTAGCTAAATAAAGTTTCTACCTTTTTAGGGTTCTTTCATATAGTAGATTCTTTTTATAAAATCGCAATATGTATTTCCACTTTTCCATCAGGATAATACTTTTCAAAATCCAGACTATATTTCCTGTTCAATTTTTTCTCTTCCTCCAGCTGCCATATCTTTTTCCAGGTTTCACCTATGGAATGTTCATCTTGTAAACATTCAAACACCGCGTATTCTTGATCTGGAATGACAAAATTTTCATTCGATACGGGAGTTTCGGTGGCTATAGCTAATGTATAATCTCCACGATAGTTACTTTCGTACTGATGGTATATCCCATATTTCATATCATTTTCAATATTATGATCATTTGTTTTGCTCCAAAGGGATCCGATTTTCTCGAAAAGATTTTTATCGGTAAAATTATTAGTCCTTATTTCGCCAATCAAGTAGACTTCTTTACTCATTAACTAGCAACCCCTTATTTAAATAAATTTGGATACCACAATAATGATATCATAATGATGAAATTTTTTGGAAATTTTTGGCGTTAGTTCTTGGCTTGGAATTTGTGAATTGAACAATACAAAGGTGTTTAAACAGTTAAATAATATGGGGGAACCAATTTATCTTCAGATGTGAATTAGTTGTTTACCCTATGTATTGTATCCAGTGTTTTTTAAATTGGATACAATATATTTAATTTTCAGTATTGTAATCGCTTTATATAGTTGATATAGTTTAAATTGTATCCAATATCGAAAGGTGGACGCTGAATTGGATAATGCTGATTCTAAAAGAGATAAATCAACTATCGTTAAGAATGTAACGAAAAGTCTTAGGAAGGCGATTTTGAATGGGACGTTGAAAAAGGGGGAGCGACTCATCCAAGAGGAGTGGGCCGATCGCCTGGAAGTAAGCAGGATGCCGATTCGTGAAGCCCTTACACAGCTTCAAATGGAAGGGTTGGTGGAAATGGTTCCTCATAAAGGAGCAATCGTCACACCGATTACCCGGGATGATATTGAAGAAATTTATCATACCAGGTCTCTGCTTGAAGGCCTTGCAGTGGAAAAGTCGCTTCCTTATTTAACAAGGGAGGATAAAGAAAAATTAAAGGGAATTTTGATTAAAATGGAAGGGATTCAGTTATCTGATGAAACCAATGAGCATTATATCCTTTTGAATGCGGCTTTTCATGAAACCCTCCGAAAAGGGTGCCCATGGCCAAGGGTTCAAAAAATGGTAGAAACGTTGGGTATCTCACCCATTGCGCCGAATTTGCTGATTGATTATTACCCAGAAACGCAACGGGAACACCGGATGATATATGAAGCGGCACTAAGAGGGGATCCTGCAGAACTAAGGGCAGCAGTAGAATTTCACATCTTACGGACTAAGAACAATTTAATTACGTATATGGAGTTGCTGAATACTAAAAATCATCAATAAAAGGAGTGTTAATTGTGTATGATTTCGCAATTGTTGGCGGGGGAATTGTAGGTTTATCGACGGGAATGGCACTTTATCAGCGTTTTCCTAATGCTAAAGTGGTAGTCATTGAAAAAGAGGCTGTTGTTGCAGATCATCAAACGGGGCATAACAGCGGCGTCATCCATTCAGGAATTTATTATAAACCAGGCAGCTTCAAAGCACGGTTTGCCCGTCAAGGAAGCAAATCAATGACGGAATTCTGCCAGATGCATGGAATTGAACATGATATTTGCGGAAAGGTCATTGTTGCAACAAAACCAGAAGAGTTGCCCCTTCTAGATGATTTATATTCACGCGGTTTGCAAAATGAACTAGCTATACAAAGAATCGGTGTGGATGAATTAAAGGAAATTGAACCACATGTTAATGGACTTGGTGCGATTCGTGTCCCGCAAGCCGGCATCGTCAATTATCGTCAGGTAAGTGAAAAGATGGCGGATATCATCCGAGGCAACGGCGGTGAAATCAAGCTGAATACAAAGGTGGAGAAGATTGACGAGGATTTAGATGAAGTCATCATCGACACGAACAACGGTACAATAAAGGCAAGGGTGGTCATTAATTGCGCTGGATTGCACAGTGACCGTATCGCAGCAGCTGCGGGGTATAAAACTGATATGAAAATTGTCCCGTTTCGCGGTGAGTATTTTAAATTGAAGCCCGAAAAGCGCTTCCTTGTCAATCATTTGATTTATCCGGTACCTAACCCGAAATTTCCATTTCTAGGGGTTCATTTTACGCGGATGATTAGTGGGGAAGTAGATGCCGGTCCAAATGCTGTACTAAGTTTCAAACGGGAAGGTTATAAAAAAACTGACTTCAATGCGAAGGATTTAACTGAAGTTTTAAGCTATAAAGGTTTTTGGAAACTGGCCAGTAAATTCATGAAGGAAGGGATGGATGAATATGTCCGTTCTTTTAGTAAAAAGCAATTTACGAAAAGCCTGCAGGAATTGATTCCGGAAATTCAAGAAGATGATTTAATCCCTGCACCTGCTGGAGTCAGGGCTCAGGCGTTACAGGATGATGGTAATATGGTGGATGATTTTCATATTATAATGGGGAAACGGACCATTCATGTTTGTAATGCACCGTCACCTGCAGCAACAGCCTCCATTGAAATTGGAAAAGAGGTTGTTAACCGCATCCCGGAACAATCGCACTTATTGGAAGCTGTATTGACAAAATAATATTTGTTAAAGAGAGGAAGAAGCCACATGTTCAATGGTAAAACTATTTTCATTGCAGGTCATGCACGTTTGCCTCAAGGGATGGCAGCGAAAAGTGTCTTTGAAACATTGACCATCACTGCAGAAGTCGATGCTAAATATGGGGTTGTCCTGGAGGCTTCTTGTACACTGGCAACAGAGCATGGCCGGGAATTCATTGGGCGTTTATTAAAAGGAATCAGTTTAAATGATGGTGTTGATGACGCGATAGAATCTATTCAATCTTATTATCGGGGGAAAGCTGCAAATGCATTGATTGCTGCCTTGAAGGACCTGGATCTCCATTTTCAGCAAATTAAAGCAGGAGAAAAAACGAAACTACCAAGTTAGTAATGTGATTTTATCAGAATAATATGTTAAAAGTGTTGACAATTTTACGAAAAAACGTTTTAATGGAATTAAGCCAATATTATGACATTAATACCTTTTGGAAAACACCTTTTCAGAATCGTGTAAAGATCATAATGTTTGGAAACAGGAAAAATAAATCTTACATAAACTGCATATTCGCTGTGACTCTATTTGCATAGAGCAGTGAAGTGAATATAAGCCAGTTGTACAGTTGGATCCCTATTTTATTTTATTTGGGGATCATGTGCGACTGGCTTTTTATATTTCCCGTTAACTTTGTCACCTATATTACAAATAACAGGAGGAATTATTCATGAGCATTGCAGAAAAAAAGAGAGCTAAGTTTGAAAGGAAAACAGAAAAATACGAGGTGAAAGTCCACCCTCAATCCAGCCGTTTATATCATATTGAAATTTCAAAAGAGGCAATTGCCGCTTTTTTAGAAACCGTATCGAAGGATAATCAGTCTGTTCAGCATCTGGAATACACACCATATGCAAGACTCATCATTGCTTCATATCTTCTGGATCAAGTGGGGGAAGAATTTGGTGAAGTGCTTCGGAACATCGTTCATGATCGGGAATCCGGCGGCTTCACCCTTGGCTTGGAGGGTGTCACGGAGAATACAGATGAATATGTCATTTTTGCAACGGCCATTTCATACTTGCTCGGAACTCCGAACCATGATGCCATGTCAGGAAAATATTATGCCCGCTTTAGTGTTCAAGACACGGATAGCAGTGATTCATATTTGCGTCAAGCCTATCGTTTATTTACACTTCATACGGACGGCACCTTTGTTGATGAACCAACGGACTGGTTACTGATGATGAAGATGATCGAACAAAATGCCCGCGGTGGCGAATCACGCTTATTACACTTAGACGATTGGAAAGAGCTTGATAAGTATGTAAATCATTCATTATCAAGCCACAAATTCACGTATAAGGCACCGAAAAGCAAGAACATTGATCAGGAAATTGAAAGATTGACTTTCTTTAATCATAATAACCAACCTGGTATATGTTTTATCGATCAATTTGTTTATCCTGAATCAATTGAACAAGCCAAATACTTACGCGATTTATCCAATTCATTAGAAAACGATGAAAGTGTACTAGAACTGGAACTGCCAGTTGGAGATTTAGTTGTCGTCAACAATATATTTTGGCTTCACGGCCGCGCTGCATTTGAAAAAGATCCGAACCTGAATCGTGAATTACTTCGCCAGCGCGGAAGATTCAATCAATAGTTTCATTTTGTAAACCCAAATATTTTTTTCATCCCCAAATACCATTTTTAAGATAAATTCTTTTCAACCCAAAGGTTGGAAAGCAATTTATCTTTTTTTTGAGAGGGTTCAGTTTTACTAATGGATTCAACAAGATTCATAATGCCCCTATGATCGGTGGCAAATCTAAATTTCTGATATACTGATATGGCCAAAATAAATAGAAGAAAGAGGGGATAGTATTTTATGGGGATTGCTAATTTTTCTAATTTTACACGATTTAAGAATTTAATTAATGCTTTACCTGCTGCCTATACAGATGAAATGATACTGAGCGAGCAATTTTTGCTTGAAAGAGATGAAAAGAAAAAGCTCGAAATCTATTACGCACCTTTTGAATATGTAAATGAACGGGCCAAAGTGGTGATTGTCGGAATCACTCCTGGATTACATCAAATGAAAAAATCTTATTCTACAGTAATTAATGCAAAAGGGCACATACATAGTGATGAAGAGGTCCTGCACGAAGTAAAAAAGAGTTCCAGTTTTGAAGGAACGATGAGAAAAAATTTGATTCAAATGTTAGATGAGCTTGGATTACACACATACTTAAACATATCGTCCGCACTGGATCTTTTTAACGAAGCAAGTCACCTCGTTCATACTACCTCTGTTTTAACCTATCCAGTTTTTTATAACGGTAAAAACTACAGCGGAACAACTCCGAACATATTAAAGACCGAGTTGCTTAAAAAAAATATAATGGAAGGCTTTGCTGCCGAAATAGGTACGATCGAAAGCCCGCTTATTATTCCTTTAGGAGTTAATGTTTCCAAGGTCTTAAACTATTTAGCAGGTCAGAATTATTTGGATGCTAACAACATGCTTCTAGGATTTCCTCATCCATCTGGAGGAAATGGTCATCGTCATAAGCAATTTGCAGCAAATAAAGAGCAAATGAAAATGATGTTACAGCACTATTTTTCAAAGGAAATGACGGTTGGTTAAAGAGGTGGCTGTTTGCTCAATTAGGTATTAAAGGACAGGAAACATTTGATTAAGAATTCATATTCATCTATTAGTGTTAAAAGTAAAATTAACTATTTACTAGTGCTATTTTGGAGATTATAATAAGAACAAATGTTCTTTGTTATAGGAGGCATTAACATGGATGAACTAGAGGAATTTTTAAAATCACTTACGATTGAAGAGTTAAAAGTTATTTATGAAGAAGTAAGTGAACCTGATATTAATAAATAAATGAAAAAAATTTGAAATAGAAGAATCTTATTTTTTCATTTCAAGAACAGAATAGTAAATGGATACATTACTTTATTGAATATGATTTAAGTAACTTAACCATCAAGTATGGGACAAAAAGGTATGTATTGTTAATGATGGTTATTTGTGGCTTCAACAATTTCCTTTAGAGAAAAACTGATGCGTATGTAAATATTGTTCAATGGTACATAGATATTTCAATTTGTCATATTTCAACCAAAATGTCCTGTTCGAAAAATTAAAGAATTAAAAAATCAAGGACCCATTACTTGGGCGTCCTAGCTCTGAATACATATCTTTCACCAAGTCATAAATGAAAGTGAAGTCATTGGAAGCCTCATTTTACGAACCAAATGGTTCGCCGGCACCAGTTGATCTCGCTGAATAGAATTATGTTTGGAAGGCATCCCCATCACCTCAAGTTTTAATAGATCTATTTTAAAACAAAAAAAACTGTAGACAAACTCGATTTTCATCGAGTTTGTCTACAGTCTGAATCAAGGACCCATTAAAGGTCCTTGATTTTTTATGAAAAGGACCATTTAAAAAAACTGGTGGTAATTTTCAGATCAGACGAATGATTTGGAGGTTATGTGAAAAGTGCACCTCTTACATCATAATTTTCTATATCGATTTCGATTTTTCTATCAAGTGCGAGGTTTGCCAAAAGGGAACCTATATAGGGGCCCATTGTTAAACCTGAAGCTCCAAGACCATTGGCTACGATTATTCCTTCCCAGTCAGGCAAAGGACCCATGACCGGAAGGAATCCCGGCGTGAATGGACGAAATCCGACCCTTGCTTCAACAAACGTACTATCTGTCAAACCGGGAGCGGTTTGCAAGGCTTTATCGAAAACCTCCTGGAGTCCTCCTGCGGTCATTCGAGTATCGAAAACTTCCGTATTTTCGTGAGTCGCCCCAGCAACGATTTTATTATTATCGAAAGCCAAAAGATATTGATCACTCGGAGGCATGACTACAGGCCAGTCATTCGTATTGTCATTTGGCGTTTCCAGATGAATGATTTGAGCCTTTTGGAAGGTGACTTGAAAATTCACGCCGAGTGGCTTCAGTAATTGCGGTGCCCAAGCGCCAGCACAAACAATCACTTTATCGGCAGATATGAATTCATCTCCAAGTGTTATACCTGTCACTTGTGCACCGTTATAAGTAAGTATGGCCTCACCATACATAAGTTTTGCACCGTTTTTTTGTGATGCCCGCAATAAGGAATCACGTAGTGCGCGTCCATCCACCCGGGCGGCACCACTCACATGAACGGCTGCATATTCACTGGAAAGAGGCGGGAATAAGGCATGTGTTTCCTCTGCGGAAAGTATTTTGATCGTCCCGATCTCCGGTGCATCTTCTTTCCGTTTTGCAGCCCGGTTCTTCATGGCAATGAGTTTATCTTCATCGGTATGTAAACTTATAGCCCCGACCTGGGCATATCCAGTCTCGGTTTCCCCGTCCCGTTCAAGTTCTTCAATTAAACCCGGATAAAAAGCCGCACCATTTTTGGCAAGGAGATACCAAGCTTGGTTGCGTCTTTGCGAAATCCAAGGGCAAACGATTCCTGCAGCTGCAGATGTTGCCTGACCGATATCTTGTCGGTCAATAATGATCACTTCAACCCCATTTTTAGCCAACTGATAGGCAGTGGAAGCTCCCAAAATTCCTGCACCAACTACAATGATTTTTTGCATTATTCAACATCTCATTTCTCTCATATGTATATACGCTTACCACTACTATATCGAAGACACGAAATGATTGCCACAACTGATATTGTAATTTCTTTCACAAAGTTATTTTATCTATAGTGAATATGCTATGATTGATATTGCGAAAGCTTGAAAAGATACTAGGAGGACATATCATGCTAAAAAAACAAATGGAATCATACATATCAAAATTCGTAAAAGAAAACAAGGTTGAGTTGTTTAAAGAAGAAAAGGATTATGTAGAAAAGCATAAATTAATCGCCGAAGATATCATTTTAGTGGAAAAAGAAAATGCATCCCGTTTTACAGATGCTTATATGGAGCGCAGTAATAAAGAGAGCGAAGAATTAATCTCTGAAGAGAACTCTGAATTTTTATCACAACCGATCGAGTATTTGAAAAATAACAAAGATGAGTTCCTTTACTTTGAATCACAATGGTTCGAATTAATCGGCGTTGAGGCACTTTCTTTAGAAGTCGATGATGTTTTTGGTACGTATAACGCGATGTTCGGACTAAAATTCCAGAAAAAAATGGGAGAAGTTTTAAAAACGTATTTAACTAAGGAACTTCAAGCAGAAATTGGTTCGTTCAGTTTAATGTTTAACCAGGGCGACGGGCTATGGGATGTGAATTTAGCCTTGGATAACGTAAAAGGATTCCGAGAAGACATGACATTAGAGGAAGCTTTTAATTTAATCTATCATTTTCTTTTTATCCTTGTTCAAACAATCGAGGAAGATATGTAAAACGAGGTGCCGCCATAAATTTTAATGGCGGTTTTTTTATTTCTTGATTTAACCAATGCCCCTAGGCTTTGCTTCTGGATTTTAATCGCTGGCTCTGGATATTGATAAAAGGAACTTGAAAGAATTCGTCGAATTGATTAATGATATACATTTATTTAATAAACTTAAATGTTTTGTTTTTAGCAATTTCGATTTTTTGTTTTATGTAAATGAAGTTACATCGGAAGGGGAAGTTATACTTGCTGAATGAACTGAAAGTTACTCAAGTTACCATTCCATTGCCTTTTAGGTTGGACCATGTCCATTGTTTCCTAGCGGAAGGTGAAAAAGGGTGGAAAATCATTGATGCGGGATTAAATAACAAAACGACAAGGGATTTATGGAACCCAATTATCGAAAAACACGATATTTCCGATATTATCATCACCCATTATCACCCAGATCATTTCGGTTATGCAGGGACATTACAACAATTAACCGGTGCGGATGTTTGGATGACACAAGTGGATGAACATGCGGGAACTACGTATTGGGAAGCGGATTCGCTGAATCTGCTTAAAGAAAATTATAAAGCATGTGGCATGGAAGACGATTTATCCGTGGCCTTATCCAGTGACGAAAGCGGATTCATGCCACAAGTAAAACCCTATCCTACCGTAAATCATCATCTTGAAGAAAGAATGAAACTGCATTTTGGCAAATATGAGTATGAAGTGATTTTCACGCCGGGACATTCTGATGGCTTGATTTCCTTATACAATAAGGAAAAAAGTGTCCTTTTTTCGACAGATCATATATTGCCAAGGATATCTCCAAATATTTCTTATTGGTTTAAAGGTTTCAGCAACCCATTGGAAGAGTTTTTTAATTCTTTGAAAAAAATACAAAAGCTGGACGTTGAATATGTCATCCCTTCACATGGGAAACCGTTTCAAAATGCCAATAAAAGAATTGTTGAATTGTTGGATCACCATCAGGACCGTTTGCATGTTATTCATGAAAACATGAAAGAGCCGATTTCAGTAAATAGTGCTTGCCAGATCTTATTTAGAAATCTGTCCATTCACGAGACCAGGTTTGCTGTTGGTGAAACATTGGCACACCTAGAATACCTTCTTTTAAATGACCAGTGCAGAAAGTTTAAACGTGATGGCAAATGGTATTATCAATCCATCTGATATTTTGAATTTATAACGTATCGAAACTGATTTTAGCTCATGTCGTCTAAAACGGCTTATATTGCTGCAGCTTATGTTTATTATCGATATGGGGAGCCAATGGGGAAGGAAAAACTAGAAGCAGGGGGATATTCGATTACATGCCTGATACATTTTTGCATCCTATAATGGCTTCATTGATTGTTAAAAAAACCACCGCCCATTTAAACTTGGGCGGTGGTTTTTTCATTGCCTAGATCCTATTTGTCCATTAACTTCTTTCATAATATCTTCAAGGGATGTGACAATTCCTTTATCGTCCTTATAGCTAATGTGCTTAGGTTGAAAATGGATAGGCGAATCTAAACCAGCAGCGGCTGAGATTCGAAATAATCCTTTTCTAAGGGTTACAAGAAAGTTAACCACGCGGTATTTCTTTTCATCGATGACAAGCGCTTTTTGCAATTCCGGATCAGTGGTGGCTACCCCGACAGGACAAGCATTGGAATGGCATTTCATCGTCTGTATACATCCTATCGCAATCATGAAACCTCGAGCTATGTTTACAAGGTCTGCTCCCATGGCTAGGGCTATCGCAATTCTATCAGGCGTGAACAATTTACCGGAGGCGATGATTTTAACCCGATTGCGTACACCGTATTTTTCCAATGTCGATACTAAAATCGGCAAAGCGGATTTTATCGGCAATCCTACGCTATCGATCAATTCCTGATAAGATGCACCCGTGCCGCCTTCACCGCCATCCAATGAAATGAAATCCGGACCTTTCCCGGTTTCTTTCATGTAGCTAGCAAGCTCTTCAACACTGTCAGTGCCGCCGATGACCATTTTGATGCCGACCGGGATTCCTGTATGTTCCCTGATTTTTTCGATAAAATCGCACATGGATTTTACGTCATTGTATTGATGAAACCGATTCGGACTATCAATTGCTTTGTACGGAATGACCTTACGGATTTCAGCGATTTCGGGATTCACTTTTTCAGCATCGATATGCCCTCCGCGAGTTTTGGCGCCTTGAGCCAATTTGATTTCAAATGCTTTGATTTCGGGTATTTCACTTTTTCTTTTTAACTCATCCCAATCCATTTCACCGGTACTATCACGAACTCCAAACATGGCTGGACCGATTTGCATGATTATATCGACACCGCCGATTAGATGATAAGGAGATAGTCCGCCTTCACCTGTATTCATCCATGTGCCTTTTGCTGCAGCCAATCCCTCAGAAAGCGCAGTGATTGCGTTCTTACCCAAAGAGCCATAACTCATGGCAGACATGCCGATAAGACCTTTTAGTCGAAAGGGATTCTTAGTGTTTGGGCCGATGATTACGGCATCCTCATCATCCAATAAGAATGCAGAGGATACTTCATCTTCCCATTTTTCTTCTCGTTGTGAGAAAAGCGGGTCTTTCAATAGAATGTATCTTTTAGTCGTCACTTTAGTTTCACGATCATATTTTTCTTCTTCGGCCAATTTTGGAAACATGCTATTTTTAACAAAGAAGCCTTCTTCATCAAAATCCCGTTTTGAACCAAAACCAATGACATCCCGTAAATATTTTGAACTTTTTACCATATGTTCATAGTCATCGCGGGAAAAGGGTTTTCCTTCGTTATCACTGTTAAACCAATATTGCCGCATCTCAGGTCCGATTTTTTCCAGAAAGTATCGTATTCTCCCAAGCACGGGGTAATTCCTTAAAATTGCATGATGCTTCTGCATGCGATCAAAGAAAATCATATAAAGTAATAGTAAGACCAAAACGATGATAATGATGGAAATTACGGTAAATCCAAGGATAATTAAAAGATTTGCGATAGCACCCATTCAATCCCTCCTGATATGCAAAAAAATCATGTATTTTTAATCTACTCGGTAATTCGATCAATTATACAGAATTCCAATGCAAGATCTTAATAGGAATAAAACGTAGGCAGACTTGTTCTCACAACATCTTTCAAATTCTCCTTTTCGATTGGCTTACCCAAATGGCTAACTGTAAAGTTATGGCATCATGCAGCACCTGTGGATTATATCCGGTAATGTCCTTGATTTTTTTTAATCGGTATATAAGGGAATTACGATGGATATACATTCTTTTTGCACATTCCCCAATATTTAAGTTACTAAGAAAAAATTGTTGCAGAGTCTCAATCAACTTTTCGGATAAGCTGCCTAAAATTCTTTCCTGAAATTGCTGTTTCGTCCGCTCATCTATCCTTTCCAACAGTGCTTTTGTTTCCACATCAGTATATCTAGTTAAAGCTTGATTGGCTTCACCTAGTAAAAGTGCCGCTTCAGCTTCGCGGAAAGAGTGGACGATGTATGATTCCTTATCCACCATAGAGCCCAAACCGATTCGTATAACGAAGCCTTTTGCTTTTAATTGTTTGATGGCTGAATCCAGTCTTTTGTCAATGTTATTTCCGCTAAGCGCCGTAGTGAGAATGAAAACCCGATTCACATTCAGGAACCCAACAAGGGCTTGCTGGGAACCAAAAACAGTTTCAGTCATTTGAATCAGCTCATTCTTATTTAACGGATTTAATTTCATTTCCATTACCCCCACTTGATAGGGAGGTTCTAATTTCATTCCAATCAGTTCAAGTCTCTGATCAATCGAATGCTGATTGATATCTTCCTTTAATAAGTCTTCAAATACCAATTCTTTTAAGTGTTGTTTCCATTCGAGTTGTTCCGCCATAAAAGCTTGATGAAGCATCATTTCCGTTATCATTTTCACCAATTCACCGAATTCCAAAAGTTCAGTCGGATCTCCGGTGATCCCGATGACACCTATAATTACATTTTGAAAATTAATAGGCAAATTAATTCCAGGAAAGACACCTACCCATTGATGACGATCATTTTCGTGAATGATTAAAGGCTTTCCCGTTTTCAGCACTTCCATTGCTCCTAAATGCAATTGGTCGATGCGTTTATGATTTCCGGAAGCGATGATGATTCCTTTATCATCCATAATATTAATATTTCTGTTAAGTCTATTGGTGGTTTGTTTGACAATTTCCATTGCAATTTCTTGGGTCAGCATTCAAGTCATCCTTCTAGAGTTTTTTTATTTGCTAACAGAATGGTGATCATATTTCATGCAAACAAGCTATGATTTTTCATGTAAAGGGGGATTGTCGATAGTTTAAGCCTTTAGCTATCTTATACTTTAGGAAAATGGGAAAATAACAGAAAACTTTCCAGAAAGATCATTTTTTCTATATAGTATAGCCAAAAAAGTCCAATATGTCATACTAATTTTCGTTTAGAATGAACGATGATTAAAATATTTCTGAAGATTATAATTAAATTGATATAAAAATATATTCAAAGGGGAACTGAGCATGAAAATTGTTATTGCACCAGATTCCTATAAAGGAAGTTTATCAGCAACAGAAGCTTCAAAAGCTATTGAGCGAGGAGTCAGGAAGGCACTGCCGGATGCGGAGACAGTATTGGTTCCTGCGGCGGATGGCGGGGAAGGCACGATGGATAGTCTTGTAGCAGCTACAAATGGTCGAAAAGTTGAAGTGACCGTTAAAGGACCTTTACTTAAAGATGTTCAGGCAGCATATGCAATCTTGGGCGATCAAAAAACTTGTGTGATTGAAATGGCTAGTGCATCTGGTCTTTGCCTTGTCGATCCAGCTGAGTTGAATCCATTGATCACTACTTCATACGGGACAGGGGAGCTTATTCAAAAAGCATTGAATGATGGCTGTCGAAAGTTCATTTTAGCGATTGGTGGAAGCGCTACCAACGATGGCGGTGTCGGTATGCTCCAGGCTTTAGGAATGAAGGTGTTTGATGAAGAAGGTAAAACTCTGGGATACGGAGGTGCCGAATTATCACGGATATCAAACATTAATACGGAGGATTTTGATTCCAGAATAGCGGATTCCGAATTTTTGATTGCCTCGGATGTCCAAAATCCGTTAGTCGGTCCTGTTGGGGCATCAAGGGTATTCGGACCTCAAAAAGGGGCGACTCCTGACATGGTTGAAATGCTTGATAAAGCTTTATCATCATGGGCTGATTTGGTGGAAATCAAAACAGGCATACACTTGCATGATAAAGCAGGTGCTGGTGCTGCAGGAGGAATTGGAGGTGCATTTCAAGCCTTTTTCCGTGCAGAAACAAAAAGGGGCATCGATATTGTCATGGAGTATACGAAACTGGGTGAAAAATTGTCCGGTGCCGATTGTGTCTTTACCGGTGAGGGCCAAATCGATTACCAGACTGCTTCAGGCAAAACACCCATGGGAGTTGCACAAGAAGCCAAAAAGCATGGTATTCCGGTATTTGTTTTGGCTGGATCGATCGGAACAGGTATTGAAGTTTTATATGACCACGGAATAACGAGTGTTCATAGTTTGGTGAACGCTCCCATGAATTTAAAGGAAGCTATGGAAAGAGGAGCTGAATTGTTGGAAGTTTCAGCCGAACAAGTAATGCGGGCTTTTTTGGCAACGATCAAAAATAGGGGGTAATTTTATGTTATTTATTGTTTTGGCCATCGGCGTGTTCTTAATTGTTTTTGCGACAACTAAATTCAAGCTGCATCCGTTCTTATCGCTTCTAATGGGCACTTTATTTGTGGGCTTTGCTTCCGGAATGCCTCTGGATCAGATTGTTGAGAATATTAACGGCGGTTTTGGCGGATTGATGACGAGCATTGGACTTGTAATCGTTTTCGGTACAATAATCGGAACCATTTTGGAAAAGGCCGGGGCCGCATTGCGAATGGCCGAAGTCGTATTGAGGATTGTCGGTCCTAAAAGACCGCAGCTTGCCATGAGTATGATTGGCTTTATCGTATCAATACCCGTTTTTTGCGATTCAGGTTTCGTTATTTTATCGAGCTTAAGAAAAGCATTGGCAAGACGCGCAAAAGTAGCGGTTGCTTCCATGTCAGTTGCACTTGCAACTGGTTTGTATGCAACACATACACTTGTTCCTCCAACTCCAGGGCCAATTGCGGCAGCCGGGAATATCGGAGCGGACGGATACTTGGGGACTGTCATTTTGATAGGTCTTATTACGGCCATTCCAGCTGCACTTGCTGGTTATATATGGTCAATGAAAGTAGCGACCAAGATTGAAGTTGAAGATGACCGAAGTGACCTGGATTACGATTATGATGAAATTGTCCGTTCATTCGGCAAGATGCCTTCTGCCTTACAATCATTTTTACCGATCGTTTTACCGATTGTCCTGATTGGAGCCAGTTCTGTATTAACGCTCTTTGGGACGGAAGGGGGGATTGCCGCATTTTTCGTATTCTTGGGCCAGCCGGTCATCGCATTGCTCGTCGGAGTAATTTCCGCTTTGACATTGCTGCCTAAGTATGATGAAGAAACATTAACAAACTGGATAGGAGCCGCCTTATTGGATGCTGCGCCAATTTTATTGATTACCGGGGCGGGCGGAGCATTTGGTACCGTCATTAAAAATACGGGGATTGCAGACATCATCCAAAGTTGGGATATGGGCAGCATCTTTAGCGGTTCCTTGTTCCTGTTGGTCCCGTTCCTAATTGCTGCTGGGTTGAAAACGGCCCAGGGTTCTTCAACAGCATCACTGGTCATCACTTCATCTTTGATTGCCCCCATGCTTCCAACGTTGGGTATTGAAGGGGCTGTTCCTCTTGCATTGGTAGTCATGGCTGTTGGAGCAGGTGCGATGACAGTAAGCCATGTAAATGATAGCTTCTTCTGGGTGGTCACCCAATTTAGCGGGATGAAAGTGACGGATGCCTATAAAGCTCAAACAATGGCAACCTTAATACAAGGAGTGGTCACGATTATCACGACGATGATATTGTGGGTCATTCTTGTGTAATATTAATATTGGCAAAACGGAGAGGCGTGAACCGCTTCTCTTTTTTATGCTTTAAATAGAATATATTTTCATTTTTATGGTGTTGTAAGAACTAAAATAGTGTATGATGCATAGTATAAGGTATGGTGTACGTCACATAGTATAGGGAAGAGGTGATTGGATGAGCACTTTACTGAATTCATTAACCACTGAGCTGCGCAGAGGCACTTTGACGTTAGCTGTTCTGAGTCAGCTCAAAACCCCTCAGTATGGGTACTCGCTTGTCCAGCGTTTAGAGAAGTCGGGAATTACCATTGATCAAAGTACTTTATATCCTTTACTTCGCCGCCTGGAAAAACAAGAATTGGTGACCAGCAGCTGGGATACTTCTGAAAGTAGACCGCGCAAGTACTATTCTTTAAGTGATTATGGGGGGGAAATCTTCACTCAGTTAAAGGAGGAATGGGAAAAAACTTCTCAAGAGCTTTATATATTATTAAAAGGAGAGGGAGAAGATGGAGCTGATTGAACTTTATATTCAGGAAGTGACCCGCAGGCTTCCTGAAAAAAACCGTGAGGATATTGGGCTTGAGCTTCAATCTACAATCGCAGATATGCTTCCGGAGTATCATACGGAGCAAGACGTGAAAGCGGTTCTTTTAAAATTAGGAGATCCGGTTACACTGGCAAGTGGTTATCGCGATCGGCCGATGCATCTGATTGGACCGCGTTATTATGATTTTTATATCAATCTGTTGAAAATGATTTTACCAATTGCTGCAGTCATTTCACTGATTGGATTAGTAGGGGATAATCCGTTTCGGGAAATGGGGGATAATACGGTTATGGATGCGATTTTCACCATAATCGGGAAAGCGATAGCAGGTATCATCAGTACAGGTATCCAAGTGTTTTTCTGGCTGACGCTCTCATTTGCCATTTTAGAACGCATGGATACTTCAAAAGATCAGTCGCCTTTAACCAAAGACTTGAAACCATGGACACCGGAAAACCTAAAAGATATTCCGAACATTTCAAAGCAAAAAGCGATACCCATGATCGAGATATTTGCAAGTTTGTTAGGTCTTTCTGTATTTGCGGCCCTTTATTTCAATGCAGCAAACCTGTTAGGCGTCTATGAAAAAAGAAATGACAGTCTCATTTTCGTGACACCTTCTTTTAATCAAGAGGTATTGAATACCTATTGGCTGCCGGTATCTTGCGTCGTTATCATTGGGGTTCTCTTGGCTATTTATAAATTATTTTTAAGGCAATGGACCCTGAAATTAGCTATATTCCATGCTATATACCAGCTGTTGTCCACTCTGACCTTCATCATCATCATCAGTAATCCTAATTTATTCAACCCCGAATTCATTGCATACCAAAAAACTCTATTTTCAATCGTTGAATGGAAAACCTCGATTTACTGGGGTCTCATACTCATCACAATCTTTTTTGCCGCCTATGATTCATATCAAGGCTTCCGAAAGGCAAAAATCCGTTAAGGCACAGCAACCTAGCTGTGTTTTTTTATTTTAAAGTTCCATGATGTGAAAAGATTTCTTAAGATAAAAGGGAAAACAGAAAAACACCTCATATGGAATATAGTTTTTAACCAACTATATGGCATATGAGGCGTTACATTTAAACCAATTTTTTATTGAACTGCATCGAACTGATTGACTTTCCAAGTGGATCCGGATTTATAAAAGGTAACCGTTCTTTTTACTGACTCACCGTCGACTGTAGGTACAGTTAAGTTGTAGGATCTAACGTTCAGTTTTTGATAAACCAATTTAATTTTTGCTTTTCTCCACTCTAACATGCTGAAGCCGTCTCCGATTGGACGGGCTAATTTCCCTTTATGGGTAATGTAATTATATTTGGTCAGCCCTTTTTCAACTGCATTATTAGTAAATGTCTCTGCTAAGTAGGTAGTCAATTTATTTTTTGTATTAAACTCTTGGCAAAGGTATGAATACTCTGTCCCTTTATAATTGAAAGTTTTTTGTGAACATGAACGGGTTTTATATCCATGTAAAGCATTCCAAAAATGTTTGCTGGCATTATCGGCTATCTTTAATGCATTTGCATCTGACAAATTCTGTGATGTCGTTTTTGCGGTAACCTGACCACTTAGAGTGAAAAATAAAATGATAATGGATAATAGCATACCTAAAAATTTTTTCATAATTAATCTCCCCAATCCCTAATAGGATACTTATGTAACGAAAGTTTAATAAATATTACAATTGTTACATTTATATTACAACATGATTGGCGTAAGTAAAAGAGAAATCTTGTTAATTTTTAAATATAATTTTAGTTTTCCATTAAATATACATAGTTTGTTCATTTTATTCTTTTTGAAAGCATCGTTGTAAATAGAAGGTCACTACTGTTACATACTTCATATTCCACAAGCTGGCCTATTTAAAACCCAGCAGTTAATTCTTTTTCAATAACGGGACAAGTTAATTCATTATATTTTCATTAATATCAAGATATGTACAAAGAACTCGAATTTCCCTGGCAGCGCCTAAAAATAATAAATATAAAGGTTTGACAAACTTTCTAATCCTACCGTATTATAAATTATATACTTGAATACATTCTCCAAAGGGGAGTAGCTTTTACAACAATGTCGTCATTACGGAGCTTTTTGCTCTCGGTGTTGTTGGCAGCATATTGTTGTTAGCCAGACCTTACCTATTGGTAAAGGTCTATTTTCTTTTAGTAAACCTTTACCAAAATGGTAAAGGTTTTTTTGTAGTCCAGATCATGCAGCCCTTACGGAAATGTATAAACATGTGGGTTTAGTAGAAAAACAAATAAATATAAATGGAGTGTATTAGTTGATACTTAGAAAATCTTTGTTACTTTTAGGGATAGGTTCTGCCCAAATAGATTTAATCCTTCCGAAAAATACGTATAAATCTGGTGAATGCATAAATGGATATTTCTTGATTAAGGGTGGTACCCTTGCGCAAAGAATAAGGAGGATTGAATGTGATTTGATCATGGATACTCATTCTACGGGAATGGAAGAGGTCCTTAAAACGAGCACCATTTTGTCTACAAGGGAGATAAATTCAGGGGAAAGCAACGAAATTCCTTTCAACTTTTGTCTGCCTATATTGAAGGAGCCTTATAAGCGAGGGGTATCCTATCGCCTTAAAACGAGACTTATCCTTGATAAAGGGATAATAGGAAAGGATGATGACTGGATTTTAATCGATTCTGAATAAACGTGAAAATGGAGGTGAAAACATGAATATCTTGAAATTTTCTGAGCTCGCTATGGATTACTGGGAAGAATTTTTATTATTGAGGCTTTTCATATTGGCTTTACTGTTATTGGCGGTTTATTATATTTTGAATAAACTGGTTGAATGGTTCTTTAGAAGATCCAATTTTTTCGACGAAGAAGTCGAAAAAACAATACAGGGGGTTACTCGTTCTTCTCTTAGGTACGGTATTTCCGGGCTTTTCCTTATATATTTGGTTGGACAGTTTATAGACCTAAAAGGAATTTTAGCTGGAGCTGGTATTTTAGGGGTCGTGATCGGATTTGCCGCTCAGCAAATGCTTAAGGATATCTTATTGGGATTTGTAAGGCTTTCAGATAATGAATTCCGGGTGGGGAATTTCGTTACATTCAATGGGACAAGTTCTGGGACAATTGAAGAAATAGGTATCCGGTTCATGCAGATCAGGGAATGGTCAGGAAAATTGCTGACAATCCCTCACAGTGAAATCAGGACGATTCAAAATTTTAATAAAGGGAGAATGCGAATCATTGAACGCATTACAGTAAGTTACCAAGAAAATCCTGAAAAGGTAAAACGGCTGTTGGAGGATATATGCCTTATCTGTAATGAGAAGTATGGTGAAACCCTTCTAAGGCTAGAGGATGGTACACCTGAAGAGGATTTTAGATACATCGGCATTACGGATTTAAATCCGAATCTTAAATATGTTGGATATGAACTATGCATAGTGGGACTTGTGAAACCTGATGATTACTTTGAAACATCGAGGAGTGTGAGGTTTGAAATGATGACTGCTCTACATGAGCATAAAATTCTAATGCCATCTTCCCATTTGCTTGTACAGGGCAATCCTAATCAAGAACGTATATTGGAGAACTGAAAAGAAGAAACACATTTGCCTGAGGTATTCCGGGAATTATCATGGAACAAATGATGGTGAGTGTAAGAAAGGACCGAAATTAGTGACAGTGCTCGGGAACTTGAGGATATTAAACGGCTTCTTTTAAAGAAAGTATTCGAACGTTGATTGGATAGTATAGCATTCGCTTTCCGCGGGCGGTCCGTCCTTTGCGCCTTTGAGGTCTCCTTTGGACGCGCTTTGAACTCCCGATCCATAAAAAATCTGGAGGCAAACTCGCTTTTTTTCGAGCTTTCTCCAGTCTTTGGCTTTCTTTTAAAGGAAGCCTATTTTTTATGCAGGAAATTGAACAAACTTTTCTGGAAAATGGTTTTATTTTTAAATTTTACCTTGATTTATCAGATTGAATAGATTATTATCAAATTAGCATAAAATGGAAGGGTGACCTTTAAACAATGATCATTTAATCCTATTCTTTAAGAGAAAAAATGCGTGCTAAATACGAACTTTTTTTCTGGATAGGATTAGTCTGTACTAAAATACAAACAAAGATCATTGTGTTCCGTCCATTAGGGATCTTTTGGTTTGTGAATTTTGTATTGTACTGCCTCCTGTCCAGAAATCTCACAGGAGGTTTTTATATGGAAAAAAACACGTCCGTAACATTAAGTAATAAGGAACCTAACATTTTTAAAAATCGTGTATTCCGGGCCATTATCTTTTCAGGCCTGTTTTTACAAATAGGGATATGGGTACGGAATTTTGCAGTTTTGTTATTCGTCATGGAAAAGACAAACGGGGATGCCTTTGCCATTTCCATGATATCAGTAGCGGAATTCGCTCCCATCTTTATTTTTTCATTCATTGGAGGGACGTTTGCGGACCGCTGGAGTCCGAAAAAAACGATGGTTTGGTGTGATATATTAAGTGCAATATCTGTATTTGCTGTGCTAATCTCGCTTATATTTGGCAGTTGGAAAATGGTATTCTTCGCAACTTTGATTTCTGCGATACTTTCTCAATTTTCTCAGCCATCAGGCATGAAGCTATTTAAGATGCATTTGCCTGAAAGTCAAATTCAGACAGGGATGTCCGTTTATCAGACCGTCTTCGCAGTATTTATGGTTTTAGGTCCGATTCTCGGTACATTTGCCTTCCAATCATTCGGGATAAACATCTCGATTGCGATTACTGGCCTGGCGTTTTTACTTTCAGCTGGAGCACTCGCCTTTCTTCCAAAAGATCGTAAACTGAATGAAGAGACAGCAAAAACAACGATATGGCAGGAAATGAAAAGCGGAGTGAGCTATGTGTTGCGAAAAAAAGAACTAAGTTTGCTTGGTTTATGTTTTCTGGCAGCCGGGCTTGGACTGGGCTTCATTCAGCCGCTTTCTATATTCCTTGTTACCGAACAACTGGAACTTCCTAAGGAAAATCTGCAATGGTTATTTATGGTGAATGGGATTGGTATGATTTTAGGTGGAGCTGGGGTGATGATTTTTGCCAAAAAAGTGGCACCTCAGAGATTATTAGCTTTCGGAATGCTTGTGAATGCCATTGGATTAGCGGTAATGGGGCTTTCAACAAATCTTTGGATTACACTTACTGCCGAGTTCTTTAATGGACTAATGCTGCCTTGTATCCAAATCGGGATCAATACATTGATATTACAGAGGACCGAAGGCGAGTTCATCGGAAGGGTCAATGGAATCTTAAGCCCATTATTCACTGGATCGATGGTTTTGACCATGAGTGCGGCAGGTGTGCTGAAAGAGCAATTTTCACTCGTCGCCATATTTGAAACCGCCGCTTTCTTTTTTATTCTAGGGATGTTTTTCATTTTGCCATTGTACAATCAAAAGGCCGAAGCAAAACCACTGGAAATACAATCGTAAGTATACTGCGGTGTGCCTACACCTCTATACAGCAATAGCCAAGAAAAGCAGCCTTATTGGCTGCTTTTCTTTTTACTGTTCAACTAACAAATTCTGGATTAACAATTATTTTTAGAGTGCTGGTAAATACTAAAAATGGCTTGTTGGAACTTATGCATTTCATTTTCAAAAAAGTTAGGTGAATAGCTTAAATGAAAAAGGAGAAAAGTTAATGATCCTTAAAGACATATTGAAAGAAGCGATAAATTGGGATTTGCCGAAGGACGTTGAACATATATCCATCGCAGGTGTAACCGATAACTCTAAAGAAATAAAAAAGGGATACCTTTTTGTTGCCGTAACCGGATATAAGTCAGATGGCCATAATTACATTAAAGATGCAATTCGTTTAGGGGCATCAGCTGTGATTGGCGATCGCGATATTAAGGGATTGGAAGTTCCTTATTTACGAGTGGAGAACAGCCGTAAAGCATTAGGACTAATCGCCAAAAGGTTTTATGGAGAGCCAAGCAAGCAAAAAATAATGATAGGAATTACGGGTACAAATGGAAAAACCACAACGAGTTATATGCTTCAGCAAATATTGAAAGAAAATGGGGTAACCTGTTCCGTCATTGGTACGATACAGCATATTATCAATGGAAACAAAGTCGATTCCCATAATACGACTCCAGGTAGCATGGAGTTGAATTCCTTACTGGCTGCAAGCAGGGACATGGTTGTCATAATGGAAGTGTCTTCACATGGATTAGCTCAATACCGTTTAGAAGGAATTGAATTTGATTTCTGTGTCTTCACGAATTTGTATCATGACCATCTCGACTTCCACGGTACGATGGAGGATTATTTCCTGGCAAAATTACTTCTTTTTGAAAAATTGAAACCTAATGGTCTTGCGATTATCAATGGGGATGATTTCTGGGGAGAAAAACTGCAAGAATACTTACGAGAAAAAAATGTCAACGCCTTTGTATTTGGAAAATCCAATCGCTGCGATTTAACCATCACCAATTATAATACTGCAACAAACCCCTTTATTTTATTGAATGAGAATCATGACTTTGTGAAAATTGAGTTACCTTTACCTGGACTTCATAATTTATATAACGCAACTGCTGCCTATTCCGTAGCGAAGATGTTTCCAATTTCAAAAGAGGAAATTCTCACTTCATTGAAACAATTTTCCGGTGTGCCTGGAAGGTTTGAAATGTATAAGAAAGAATGTGGACCGACAATCGTCATCGATTATGCACATACTGCAGATGCCATACATCACATGCTTCAAACTGCCAAAGAATGCGGGGCCAAAAAGATTTATCATATCTTTGGTTTCCGTGGTGGACGAGATACAACCAAAAGGGCTGAAATGGTTAAAGTATCATCGGAACATAGTGATGTTTCGATTTTGACGATGGATGATCTGAATTCGGAGGGAATGGAGGGGATGGAATCGTCACTAAATAAACTGCAAAGCGATTACTCTGCTGGAAATGGGAAGGTTATTCCAGATAGGACACTTGCTATTCAGGAGGCGATACAAGCTGGAAAGGAAGGGGATTGGATTATCATTACAGGAAAAGGAATTGAGAGGTATGAACAAAATTTCGGACTGCCTACTATTTCTGACAAAGAAACGGTATTATATCTGCAAAATAAAGACGAAGGGGATTTTATCGGTTATTTTGACCAATAGTTTGGTTTTAACGAATGCTATTATAAAAGGGCTAATACGACGTCCATTCCCTTAGTCAGCAATAGGTTATTAATATGGTGAATATTAACATTGTAACATATGAGGAATTCAGGTATTATAACAATACAAGCTGCACTGTTCGTAATGATAATAAAGTTTTAACCTTTAAGCTGTAATAGGGAGTTTTATATCGAAACAGGAATGTTATGCCTCGTCACTGACTTGGACAACAGGATTATTTCTGCAAACACCCACTTTGAGGAGTGGTGGTTTAAAACTTTCTTACTGAATACGGCAATGGCGGCTTATATCTTTAAATGTTGAAGCCGGTCTCGGTCTGAGGCCGGTTTTTTGCTGTTTTTCAAATACCGTACGTACAATAAGAATTGTTTTGATTTATTTTCACAGCCCTTTACAAATCCAGTGTAGGTTTATTTGGCTTATTACATTTTCTAAAGACATTTACTCTTGTTTTGTATACCGGTTGGCATAACTTGAAGCGACGAAAGCATTGGGTTTGATTTTCGGTTCCACGCCCATTGATTCCATCCTGGCTACCATTTCTTTTACAAACTCACTGGTTTTGTTCCGCTTTCCAATCCCGATATCAATATGCCCTTCCATTGTGAACGTTGCCCCTTGGTATACAGCAGGCAGGACAATATCGATTAATTGATTTTTTCTTTCTTCCGTAAACAGTGACACGATCTCCTCTGTTAACGACAATTCTTGGGAAATACGTTCATGTAAATGCAGCATCCTTCTAGGAATCATCACTTTTCTTATACAACCCCATCCACCTTTTCCGACCTGCCGTATCACGATGCCTGTAATGAAAACAGTATGTTTTTTATGTACTTGCGAATCTGTACCGACCATTAATCGAAAGTTACCGGAAGGGTTTAATTTCATGAACTCAACAATATGAACGAATACCTCTTCAAATGACATGTCTTTTTTCTGAAGATTTTGAAATGGGATGTTATGAAATGGATATTGCTTCATATTATTGCACCCAACCTTTCCCCGGATATAATCAGATTATTAAATCTCATGCCGCTCATAACACATCATATGAAAAAGGTCCTTGTTTCGTGCTGTGGGAAGAACCCGCCCTCTAATGAAGATGCAATCTTCATTTAAAGTTAATCTTGCTGAATAGAAATCACCTCAAGTTTTATTTCTTCTATTTTAAACAAAAAAGACTGTAGGCAAAAGGAGTTCTATCTTAATGTTATAACAAAGTTGATTGGAGCAGGTGTTCGAGACTCCTACGGGAAAAGTTCGTGCCTGTAGTGGAAATTAACGGACAATTATTAAAATTGTAAACAAACTCAATTATTATAGTCGTTTTTATCTACAGTCTGGAAGAGAAGCTTAAGTTTTAGGCTTCTCTTTTTTTGTATGGAGATATTTCGAAAAGTTATTGGAGGTATCTTTGGTATATCTCCTGCCATAACTGAAAAGTTAAACAAGCTTGGGACTATACCTCACCTAAGTAAACCACATTATCATTCGATTTATATAAGAAAAACGAAATGAAATTATTAAATTTTAACCAATAACGACTTCAAAGTATTCACATTTTATAACTTACAAAAAAAGTGTGTAATGTTTTCTGACATAAACAAAGAAATCTTGCTTTTATAAGAGTAAAATAAACGAATATTCAATTAATAAAAGTATTGGAGAGATGAAAAGTGAAAATATCTGAATTGAAAAAAAGCGGTCATGCTCCGTCATTATTAGCTTCATTCCTTTATTTTGATATCAGTTTTATGATTTGGGTATTATTGGGTGCACTTGGTGTCTATATTACAAGGGATTTCGGGCTTTCCCCAGCTGAAAAAGGCTTGATTGTAGCTATTCCGATTTTGGGAGGCTCGTTTTTTCGAATCGTCCTTGGGTTTTTGACTGATCGCATCGGTCCGCGGAAAACAGCGATCGGCGGGATGCTTGTTACGATGATTCCGCTTTTTTGGGGTTGGTTATTCGGAGAAAGTTTAGCCGAGCTTTATTTAATTGGGATTTTGCTCGGAGTGGCAGGTGCAAGTTTTGCTGCAGCACTTCCTATGGCTAGCCGCTGGTACCCCCCGCATTTGCAGGGTCTAGCGATGGGCATTGCGGGAGCCGGTAACAGCGGAACTCTTTTTGCGACATTGTTTGGACCGCGTATTGCAGAGTCTCTTGGCTGGCATAATGTTATGGGATTAGCTTTGATCCCTTTAACCATTGTGTTTGTCATTTATATTTTAATCGCAAAAGACGCACCATCTCAACCGCCTGCAAAACCACTCAAGGAATATTTCAATGTATTTAAAATAAGGGATACGTGGTATTTCTGTATTCTTTACAGTGTGACTTTTGGGGGCTTTGTCGGGTTTACCAGCTTTTTAAGCATCTTTTTTGTTGATGAGTATGGGTTAACACGAATAAGGGCTGGGGAATTTGTTACATTATGTGTCATCGCCGGAAGCTTCTTTCGTCCCGTTGGAGGATATATTGCCGATAAAATAGGTGGAGTTAAGCTGCTTATGTTTCTATTTATTGGACTCACATTATGTATGTTTGGGATTAGTTTTCTTTATTCCCTTACTGTCGTTACGATCCTGTTGTTCATCGGAATGCTATTTCTCGGTATGGGCAACGGGGCTGTCTTTCAGTTAGTTCCACAGCGATTTTCTAAAGAAATTGGTTTTATCACAGGAATTGTAGGAGCTGCCGGAGGTGTTGGCGGATTCTTGGTTCCAAACATACTAGGAACGTTAAAACAGATTACTGGCACATATTCTACAGGATTTTTAGTATTTTCCGCAGTTGGAATCGTGGCGTTGCTTATCCTGGGTCTAGCTCAGCTTTCATGGAGAAAAACGTGGGTAATCGGAAAGAATTCAGTTAAGATTTAGAACTTTGTTTACCAATTATATCGGCTTGTTTCAGTACTTGTTTGGGGGGATAAAATGTTTAAACAAAAACTGGTCCTTATAGGGAACGGAATGGCGGGATTACGCTGTGTTGAGTCAATTATCAGGAATGATCCGGCTGCTTTTGAGATTACCGTTTTCGGCAGTGAACCACACGTCAACTATAACCGAATCTTATTGTCGACTGTCCTTCAAGGCAACACTTCTTTTGAAGATATTACGATAAATGATCGAAACTGGTATACGAAGAACAATATCCAATTGTTCACAGGGGAAACGGTTATAAAAATTGATAAAAAGACTCGGAAGATAAAAACGGACAAAGAACGGGAAGTTTACTACGATAAGCTGATAATTGCCACAGGTTCTGTCCCGTTTATTCTTCCTGTTGCCGGTGTTGATAAAGAAGGCGTCATTGCATTTCGGACGATTGAAGATTGCCAAAAGATGATTGAAACTTCACGCAAACATAAAAAAGCAGTCGTCATCGGAGGCGGTTTATTAGGTTTAGAAGCAGCGAGAGGGCTGTTAAACCTTGGTATGAAAGTGCATGTCGTTCATATTGCTGACCATTTAATGGAAAGGCAGCTTGATTCAAAGGCATCACTTTTGCTGCAAAAAGAGTTGGAAAACCAGGGAATGAACTTTCTTTTAAAAAAGGAAACGCAGGAGTTAATCGGCAACGAACGTGTAGAGCGCGTCCGTTTTAAAGAGGGAACGGAGCTGGAAGCAGATTTGGTCGTTATGGCTGTGGGAGTCAGACCGAATATTCAGTTGGCCAAAGAAAGCGGAATTGATACAAATCGTGCCATTATTGTAAACGACTATTTAGAAACCAGCATCCCAAATATTTATGCGGTTGGTGAATGCGCTGAACATCAAGGCATTGTTTATGGACTGGTGAAACCTCTATATGAACAAGGTGAAGTGCTGGCAAAGCATATTTGTGAGATGAAATGCAACGGATACCAAGGCTCGGTCCTTTCGACCCAGTTGAAAATATCAGGAGTTGAATTATTCTCTGTTGGAGAATTCATTGGTGATGAAACAACGAAATCAATCACAACTATTGATGAATTAGATGGTGTTTATAAAAAGGTGGTTTTTCAAGGAAGAAAAATAATAGGTGCTGTGCTGTATGGAGATACAAACATCAGCACACGATTACTCGATATGATTTTAAAGGGGCAAGAAGTATCATCAGAGGAAAAGCGTGCACTGTTCCAATCACCAAGTACGGGTGAGGGAATAATCGCTTCGATGGCAAACCATGAAATCATGTGCAATTGTAATGCTGTTTCAAAAGGGGCAATCATTGAAGCGGTTCAAAAAAAGGGATTAACAACAGTGGAACAAGTTAAACAATGCACAAAGGCTTCCGGTTCTTGCGGTGGATGTAAGCCGGCAGTGACCGAGCTTTTGACCTATATTCAAAGTAATCTTTCTACTCAGGATGAGAAACAAACTGCGTTTTGCTCATGTACGACATTAACGGAAGATGAAGTCGTGTATAAAATGCAGCTCCAAGACTTAACATCTGTCCAAGAAGCGATGGATGTTCTTGAATGGGGAAATAACGGAGGTTGTTCAACTTGCCGGCCGGCCCTTAGCTATTATTTAGGGATGATTCATCCAGAATACGAGATCAGACAGCAAACCCTATTCATAAATGAAAAAAAGAATGCAACAGTTCAAAGTGATAATCGATACTCTGTTATCCCGCAAATGTACGGCGGGATGACGAATGCGAAGGACTTGCGAAAAATTGCAAATGTTGCAGATAAATATGATATATCTCAGGTGGCGGTAACAAGTGAACAAAGGATTCATTTAATGGGTGTGAAAAAAGAAGACCTTCCAGGTGTGTGGGCTGATTTAGACATGCCGTTAAGTTCGAAATATGGTAACACCGTTCAAAACGTCAAAACATGTATCGGCGAGAATGTTTGCTCTTGTGAAAAACAGCAATCCCTTTTACTTGCTGTAGATTTGGAAAAAAGATTGGAGCATGTATCAACACCTTATCGTATTAAGATGGGCATATCTGCTTGTATGCATAACGGTGCAGGATCAACAACGAAAGATATAGGTGTTATGGGCGTTGACAGAGGCTGGGAGATATATGTGGGGGGAAGCAGCGGGCGTAATGTTCGTGCCGGTGAACTGTTATGTGTGGCAGGGACAAATGATGAAGCAATTGAAATCATCATCGGCTTTATTCAATATTATCGTGAAACAGCCAATTACTTAGAACGGACTTGGCAATGGATTGAACGAGTGGGTTTAATTCATGTTAGAGAAGTTTTGTTTGATCATGAACTTAGTCAGCAACTATCTCAACGAATGGAAATGGCGTAGATCAGAGAATGAACTAAGTGGAAATACCTTTAGATAAACGGATAAATGTTTGTACCAGAAGAAATCAATGAGTAAAGGGTGAGGAGCCATTGACCGAATTATTATTAAAGTATTTCCGCACGAAGCAACAAGAGGTCCAATCAGAAAAACGATATGAAACACAATGTCCATTTTGCAGTATGCAATGTAAGATGCAGCTGTTGGAACAAACAATAGTAACAAGAAAAAAGTATATGACGATTGGAAAAGATAATCCAACCTCAGAGGGGCGCTTATGCATTAAAGGAATGAATGCACACCAACATGCATTGCATAACGACCGAATTAAATACCCATTACTTAAAAAAAATGGTGAATTTATTCGAATATCTTGGGAGGAGGCATTAAATCACATTAAGGAGAATTTCACAAGAATTCAAGCGGAAGATGGTGTAAATGCATTATCTGTATATGGGAGTGCATCCATTTCAAATGAAGAAGCATATTTGCTTGGGAAATTTGCAAGAGTAGCTTTAAAAACAAAGTATATAGATTATAATGGCCGTTTGTGCATGTCCGCAGCTGCTTCGGCAGCAAGCCAAACGTTTGGTATGGACAGGGGCCTTACCAACAGCTTATCAGAGATTCCGTTCACAAAGTGCATTATCTTGGCGGGCACGAATATTGCGGAATGCCAGCCGACAATCATGTCTTACTTTGAGAAAGCGAAACAAAATGGGGCATATATTATTGCTGTAGATCCAAGAGAAACAGCAACAACGAAAATGGCCGACTTACATCTAAAAGTAAAACCAGGGATGGATGCCGCCTTGGCAAACGGATTATTGAAAGTGATCATTGAAGAGGATTTTACTGATGAAGCATTTATCCGGGACCGTGCAAATGGCTACAACGAAGTTAAAGAGTATGTTACATCTTTAAAGTTGGAGGAAATTGCAGAAATGACAGGGGTGCCTAGCGACCAAATTCAAAAAGCGGCTGCAATGTTCGGGAAAGAAGAATCAGGAATGATTTTTACAGCAAGGGGAGTTGAGCAGCAAACAGATGGTTCGGCCGCCGTTCGTAATTTTCTTAATATTCTTATTGTTACAGGGAAAATTGGAAAAGTGAATTCGGGTTATGGAGCTATCACTGGACAGGGAAATGGGCAGGGAGCAAGAGAACATGGCCAAAAGGCAGACCAACTGCCGGGGTATCGTATGATTGAAAATGAGGAACATAGATTACATATTGCAAGAATATGGGGAATTGATGAGGCTGATTTGCCGCGTAAAGGTGTATCGGCATACGAAATGATAGAGAAGATAAATGAAGGTGAAATTACCGGCATGTTTTTAATGTGTTCCAATCCAATTGTTTCAAATCCCAATGCTAACTTTGTCAAAAAGGCTTTGAAAAAATTAAAGTTTCTTGTCGCAGTAGATATGTTCGTTTCTGAAACTGCTAGATTGGCTGATTTAATTTTACCTACTTCGTCTTATTTAGAGGATGAAGGAACGATGACAAATTTAGAAGGACGGGTGACGCTTCGGGAAGCCAGTTTTTCATCTCCTGGGGAAGTGAAGCATGATTGGCAAATCATTTGTGATATAGCAAAAGCTCTTGGAAAAGAGGAGCATTTTCCCTTTCAATCTGCGAAAGAGATTTTCGAAGAATTGAGAGTGGCAAGCCGCGGGGGGACCGCTGATTATTATGGTATAACGTATGATCGATTAAGAAAAGAAGGAGGCATATTGTGGCCATGCCCAACCATTGACCATAAAGGGACAAAAAGGTTATTCGAAACGTCTTTTGCCCACCCGGATGGAAAGGCAGCCATGGTTGTGGTTAATAATGTGCCTCTTGTTCCAAAAGAACAGCCATGTACGGATTTTCCCCTTTATTTAACAACAGGAAGAATCATGTCACATTATTTAACAGGAGTACAAACGAGAAAAAGCTCATCATTAGCCGCAAGAAATTTTGAATCATATATGGAAATCCATCCGGAAACAGCAAAGAAATATCATATTCCAGACAATACTTTGGTGAAAATCGAATCAAGGCGGGGAAGTATTGTTGTAAGAAGCAAATGGTCAGCAACCATTCGCCATGATACTATATTCGTTCCTTTTCATTGGGCAGACTCACAAAATGTCAATCGCCTCGTTTCACAGGATTTAGACCCGACATGCAAAATGCCTGGCTTTAAAGTCAGTGCTGTAAAAGTACATCCTATAGTTGAGTTAACGTCTCATTAAGGGAGGTTTTCTTTCCGTTCATCATAATTTTTATTAGGTTCAATCATAATTGAACAGCAGAGCCTAATTACACAGAGCTTTCATGACTAAACAACAAAAGGGGATCAAGGATGGAAAAAGGTAAGGTCTATATTGTTGGTGCCGGACCTGGTGCTCCGGACTTAGTTACTGTCAAGGCAACCAAATGCATCGCGGAAGCGGATGTCATCTTGTATGATCGATTGGTAAATCGTGAATTGCTTTTATACGGTAAACCTGAAGCTGAATACATTTATTGCGGTAAAGCGCCTGGTAAACATTGTGTCCCTCAAGAGGACATTCACCAATTGCTAATTAGTAAATCAATGGAGGGAAAAACGATTGTTCGTCTAAAAGGGGGAGATCCTTTCATCTTTGGACGAGGCGGGGAGGAAGCAGAAGTGCTAGTAAAGCACGGAATTCAATTTGAAATAGTTCCTGGAATCACATCTGGAATCGCTGCGCCAGCTTATGCTTGAATTCCCGTGACTCACAGGGAATGGGGGAGTTCCTTCGCAATTGTCACAGGACACTGCGTGACCGGCAAACCTAATAACATCAACTGGCATCATTTGGCACATGGTGTTGACACCATTGCTATTTATATGGGTATTAAAAACCTTCCATATATCTGTAAACAATTACGATCCTGCGGAAAGAAGCCTGAAACTGCCATTGCTGTCATTGAACAAGGAACGACAGGTTTTCAACGAACTTTTTCAGGAACAATCGATTCAATAGTGGGGATTGTTACAAGAGAGCAGGTTGCCAATCCCGCCATTATTGTAATAGGAGAAGTGGTGAATTTATCCGAGAAGTTATCATGGTTTTCAGAGAAGACAAAAGATAAGGAGTTCGCTTAGAAGAGGAATGATTATCCGGAAAAATTTTACTGTAATGAAAATGGAAAACTGGACATGAAAGTCATCATGTCCAGTTTAACAATGTTAACAGCTATTTTATAGATGTAAGGTGAATTTGTTAACTGGCTAATCGAAGTTTGAAATATGGACAGTTATGGTATGTAGTGAATCGGCTAATAATTGCTGTTACTTAGCGAAAATCAATTGCGTAGGCCAAAGTGTGCATTTAATTGGCCCTGCAGCATTTTTTTTCGCATTTTTTCCTGTTCAATTTTTCTGTTCTCTTTTAATTTTTCCTGCCTAATTTCATTGGTTTGCACTCCATCCTCTATTTTATCGGCAATTTCCACTAATGCCTTGACGTCGGAAAAAGAGTATTTACGGTTACCCCCCTTAGATCTTTCGGGGAAAACGAGTTTTCTTTCTTCATAGTAACGGATTTGTCTATCGGATAGTCCGGTTAATTCTCTGACAACCCCTATGGAAATTACTTTTCTGTCTAAATAAGATTCTTTTTGCTGGACGATGAAAATCACCTCATTTTGGATTTATGCTAGATCAATAAGGATATTATATCCTAATTTTCTGAATATTTGTAATAAAAACTAACATTAATTATAAATTTTTAAAAACTATGTAAGATTTTATAACACACTTGTAGCGATAAAAAGTGACGTCACCTATAATCAATCATATCATCCTTTCAAAATAATCTTATTGGAGGACAAAACATGGCTAAGCAGAAATTGGCACTCATTGGGAATGGTATGGCTGGAGTAAGATGTATAGAAGAAATTTTGAAAATTCAACCAGAAAGGTTTGAGGTGACTGTCTTCGGAAGTGAGCCGCATCCAAATTATGATCGAATCCAACTATCGAATGTATTGCAAGGGGCTACGACGATAGATGATATTACAATAAATGATTGGAACTGGTACAAAGAGAACAATATTACACTTTTTTCAGGTGAAACAGTCAAGAACATCGACACCACTAAGCAAATCATATATTCAGATGCAAATCGTGAAGTCGCATATGATCGATTAATTTTAGCTACCGGATCAATCCCATTTATTCTACCGATAAAGGGGGCTGATAAAAAAGGAGTGACAGCCTTTCGAAATATTGAAGACTGCGAAAAAATGATCGAATATTCCAAAAACAACAAAAAGGCTGCTGTCATTGGTGGAGGATTACTGGGTCTTGAAGCAGCCAGGGGTCTACTGAATCTAGGTATGCAGGTAGATGTTATTCACCTTTCGGAATATTTGATGGATAGGCAGTTAGATCCAGCAGCAGGAAAAATGCTGCAAAGGGAACTTGAAAGCCAGGGAATGAATTTTTATCTTGGGAAACAGACTCAGGAGGTTTTAGGTGAAATTGATGTCAAAGGATTGCGCTTTAGTGATGGCGAGGAAATCAGCGCCGATTTAGTGGTCATGGCAGTTGGGATTAAGCCAAATGTTGCTATGGCTCAAAATTGCGGCATCCCTGTCAATCGAGGAATTATCGTGAATGATTATTTGGAGACAAGAATCCCGAATATTTTTGCGGTTGGTGAATGTGCGGAACACCGTGAAATGGTATATGGTTTGGTCGCTCCCCTATATGAACAGGGCAAAGTATTAGCCAAAAGGATTTGCGGGCTGGAAGACAAAGCTTACGAGGGTTCAGTGCTGTCTACTAAGTTAAAAATATCTGGTGTTGATGTATTTTCGGCTGGAGAAATTTTCGAGGATGAACAAGCTAAATCAATCAAGGAATTTAATGAATGGAATGGCACTTACAAAAAAGTAATGATTCGGAATGGAAAAATTTCTGGTGCGGTATTATTCGGGGATACAAAGGAAAGCAATAACCTATTAAGCATGATCAATAAAAATGCCGAGGTTTCCGAATATTTAAACGCTGGAACGAGTGAACCTAGTGTTAGTCTCGTCACTGCGATGTCAAATGAGGAAATCATCTGTGGTTGTAATGGAGTAACCAAGGGCGATATTGTATCGGCTATCGAATCTAAGGGGTTAACAAGTATTGAGGAAGTAAAAGGCTGCACAAGTGCTTCGAGATCATGCGGAGGGTGTAAGCCATTAGTCGGTGATATTCTCGAGCTGACATTAGGCGCTGAATTCAGTAAGTCAAACCAGAAGGAATCCATATGCACGTGCACCACATTATCCAGAGATGAGGTTGTTGCTGAAATACGCGAAAAAAATCTGACCCATACTCGAGAAGTCATGAATGTTCTCGGCTGGAATACAAGTGATGGCTGCTCGAAGTGTAAACCGGCACTGAACTATTACTTAGGCATGATCCATCCTGTTGAATATGAAGATGAAAAAGAATCCCGCTATGTCAATGAAAGGCTACATGCAAATATTCAAAAGGATGGTACATTTTCCGTTGTGCCAAGAATGTATGGCGGCGTCACTAATCCCGATCAATTACGGAAAATAGCAAATGTTGCCGATAAGTATAATGTTAAGTTACTTAAGGTTACAGGCGGGCAAAGAATAGATTTGTTCGGCGTTGAAAAAGAAGACCTTCCAAAAGTATGGGCTGACCTGGATATGCCTTCTGGATATGCTTATGGAAAAACCCTTCGAACTGTGAAAACATGCGTCGGTGAAAACTTTTGCCGCTTTGGCACCCAAGATTCAATTGGGCTGGGCATTGCCCTGGAGAAGAAATTTGAACGTGTAGGCACACCGCATAAGGTTAAGATGGCTGTGTCGGCATGTCCTCGTAATTGTGCTGAATCCGGTATCAAAGATCTTGGTGTTGTCGGAGTGGACGGTGCATGGGAAATTTATATTGGCGGCAACGGCGGAACCCATTTAAGAGCTGCTGAATTATTATGCAAAGTGAAAACAAGTGATGAGGTAATTGAAATTACGGGTGCATACATTCAACATTATCGAGAGACTGCCAATTATTTAGAAAGAACGTCTGTCTGGGTTGAACGTGTAGGGTTCGATAACATTAAGGCGATTATTGGTGATAAGCAAAAAAGGATTGAGCTTAATCAACGCTTGGATGAGGCCTTATCCGTATTGCAAGAACCGTGGAAAGAAATCATTGAGAGCAATGCGATCCAAACAGGTTTATTTCAAAAAGTGAAAATTCCAGCTATATCAAATAAATGAATATGGGGGAAGCCTAAATGGGGAAAACGCTTCAAAAGATAAAGGTTTCAACAGTAAATGAGATGCCAAAAAACCTGGGGAAAACAGTAACCATAGGCTCTCAGGAAATTGCACTTTTTCATTTGGCAAATGGTGAATTCCGGGCCATTGAAAATCGTTGCCCACATAAAGGTGGGGTTTTGGTGGAAGGCATTGTGAGTGGTGATCACGTATTCTGCCCGATGCATGACTGGAAAATCAGTGTCAAGAATGGAGAAGTCCAAAAACCTGATAATGGTTGCGTTAAGACATTCAATGTTGAAATAGAAGATGGTAATGTTTTTATAGTTTTATAACCAAATGCTCTGGATAGTCTCTTAGACTATCCATCTTGTAGACAAAAGGGTTCTATCTAAAAGTTAAAACAAGTTGATTGGAACGAAAGGTACGAGACTCCCGCGGAAAGCGAGTCCTTGGAGAGGAAATCAACGTTCATTGTACAAACCATAAAAAAACTGTACACAAACTCGATTTTCATTGAGTTTGTCTATAGTCTGCTGGATAGTCTCTTGGACTATCCATTTTTTCTTTGCGGTGCTTTGAACTAAATTTCCTTGGCGGAATAATTGATAAATATTTCCAAAACAAATATACTTTCTAGTAAAGGAATGACTTTATTAAACGAAGTGAATGTAAACGATTTCAATGATGAACAAATGAATAAAGTTATAGGGGAAAGGTTGGCGTTTTTATGAACAAATTATCTGTTGGTGTTTTTACCTTTATGCTGTATTTTGTTCCTTTATCAAGTACTTCACCTGGAATAGCAGAAGTAAAACCAGATTACAAGCTTTATGTAATGGCCCCATTGGGTGAAATAACAGATTGGGAGGCATTTGAAGCTCAGTTAACCCAGTTGAAGGAAAATGGAGTATATGCAATAACGACAGATATTTGGTGGGGATTAGTCGAGAGTAAAAAAGATAATCAGTTTGATTGGTCCTATTATAAAAAATATGCGGAAACAGTGAAAGCTTCCGGTTTAAAATGGGTGCCCATTTTGTCTACACATCAATGCGGCGGTAATGTGGGGGATGATTGCAACTATCCCATCCCGAGTTGGCTCTGGAATAAAGACACTCTAGATAACATGGCATTCAAGAGTGAAAGTGGTTTCTGGAATAAGGAAGTACTTGCTCCTTGGTGGGAAGGTACAGCCGATCAATATAACGAATTGTATAAATCCTTTGCAAAGAACTTTGCTGATAAGAAGGATTTAATAGCTAAAATATATTTAAGTGCTGGACCAGCTGGGGAACTAAGATATCCCTCCTATCAAAATGCTGATGGCTGGGATTATCCTGAAAGGGGACAGCTCCAAGCTTATACAGAAGGTGCGAAACGTGATTTCAGGCTTACCATGAGAGAAAAATATTCAACGATAAAAAAATTAAATGCTGCCTGGGGCAAAACGTTTAAAAACTGGAATGAGATTCAGCCGCCAGGAAATGGGGATGAATTTTTCACCAGGGGCGGAGCGATCGACACTCAATTTGGATACGACTTTATGCAGTGGTATCAAGGTGCACTCGAAAAGCATCTTGCAAAAATCTCTAAATTTGCCCATAAACATTTTGATGAAGTCTTTGGCGTGCCAATTGGGGCTAAAATCTCAGGAGTCCACTGGAAAATGAATGATCCAGTACTGCCGCATTCAGCAGAGTATAGTGCAGGGTATTATAACTACTCCCAATTACTGAATCAATTTAAGAAATCGAAGATGGCCCTCACGTTCACCTGTTTGGAAATGGGAGATCAAGACGCATATACTGCCCCATACTATAGCGCTCCTAAAACGTTGGTGACCCATATTGCCTCTTTGGCTAATGAAAAAGGAATTTCATTAAACGGGGAAAATGCACTCCCGCTGATCAACAATGAAGCGGGCTTTGACAATATAGCAGAAATGGTTTTTAACCATGATTTTGAGGGATTTACCTTGCTAAGGATGTCCTATTTATTTGACGATGAAGGAAATCCAACAAATGCGTTCAGGATGATGGCTGATAAATTGGAAGGCAAGTCGATTCCAGTTAGATTCACAGTTGAAAATGTACCTGCCACACAGGGAGTTTACTTAATTGGGGATAGAGGGGAAATCGGAAGGTGGAATCCTGAGGATTATGAATATAAACTTACTCAAAGCACAGAAGGCAGCTGGAGTGGAACATTTCGTTTAGCTGCTGATCGATTCTATGAATTCAAGTTCGTCCTGAAAGATGAAAATGGCAATATCACTTGGCAAGATGGGGAAAATAATAGTTATAAAACTCCTTTGAATGGAGAAGGAAATTATAAAACTTCATGGTAAAGATATATAATGCCATGAACCAAAAACAGTATGACTAACTAAGTAAGGCTTTTGGGAAGAATATAAGAGTATTGAAGGCCATCACGAATTAGGTATAAACAATCCAGAAGCCAAGTACACTTTTACATGTACGTACTGACCCTATTGGGGAAATATTATTTTAAGACTTAAGTGAACTGTACTTACATTAAATAAACATATGGACTATTTTTGGAACAAAACAAAAAGAAAGGGAGGAATTGATTCAAATGAAAACAATGATTACATGGACAGGGGAAATGGCCTTTTCTGGCACAACTCCGTCGGGACATGAAATAAAGATGGATGCTGCCGAAGAAGTAGGAGGAAAAAATAGCGGAGCCAGACCCACGGAGTTACTTTTACATTCTCTTGCCGGGTGCACAGGTATTGATATTGTAATGATATTAAAAAAAATGCGATTTGAAACAAAGGCCTTTCAAATAGAAATAGAAGGGGCACGATCGGAAAATCACCCTAAACGGTTTACCGATTTTCATATTCACTATTTATTGGAGGGTGATCTGCCTGAAGATAAAGTGGTCCGTGCGATTCAATTATCCAAAAATACGTACTGTTCAGTATATCACTCATTAAATGCCAACATTAAAATCAGCTATTCGATAAATGGTGTTAAAGGAAAACAAGAATTATAATGTAATGGTTTTAACTGAAAGTTGTTTATACATTTTTCATATAAGAAAAACAGCCTTCATTTCATAAGCAAATGGAGGCTGTTTTCGACTGAAATGAACATCCTTGATTCACGGATAATCATCTATACCAAAACGTGCAAATCTCAGAAAATAATCCCTCTACATGTTGATCCTAGGCGTAAACTAAAAAAAAATCATTCTCCAGTTTATTTTCAAGGTAACATAACTCCATTTTTCGGAAGGGAAGGGTTTATTTAGTCAGCAAGTAATCAAAATGTAATGGTTTGTCATTGGAATGCCCTTGATGTTAGGAGTATATCGATATAAACTTTAGATACTATTGAGGAGTGGTTAAGTTGAAAGAGATAACAATTGACAAATTAATTTTTAAAGATCATTTATCGATGATTGAACAATATTCATTGAAAGATTTCATGTTTAAGTGGCTCGGCAGCCCCGAAGAAGGTTTAGATGATCTTCTTCCGCTTACATACACAAATCAAGTTTTTGCAAAAATGGAAACGACATTAGAGACAAAAATAAAGATCCACGGAGAAGAAATCTTCAGATATGTCACCATTACGGAAGATAATCAAATTGTAATAGGGGGCTTAGACTCGAATCAAGAGTTAAAGTTTAGAATTGTGTCCCTGGAGGAGCGATTGAAAAGCTACTAAAACTTAGTATTAGCATTCTATACTTATCAAACTGAATCATATTTTTTAGATAAATAATTAAGGCCGTTCCTGTTTTTTTAAGGAACGGTCTTTTTAAGGTATTTTTATTTTATTCACCATGTTAAGAGCAGCGTCAATACCATATAAGGTTGTTAACTGTTAAAGGAAGCCTTTACCTTATGCCAGTTCAGCGAGTAATTCTATAAACTCGCGATATTTCTGGATTAATTTAACAAAATAAAACGATTAATTGTTTCTCTTAGTGTATTATAAAGTAATGAAGTCGATTAAATTAATTGGGGGGATTTGAGATGAGCGAGACGTTGGAAAGTTCGATAAAAACGCTTTTGAAAGAAACGTTTGAAGGACCGGGAAATGATGGGAGCTATTATACTGATTCAAGACCGAATACAGGGATTTTTGGGACACTTGATGGTTTAACCGCAGAAGACGCTTCACGTTCCATAAATGGATCAACTATTGCTGCTCACTCAGACCACATACGGTATTATTTATGGGTTATCCGAACAATGATTAGTGGCACAGACTTTGAAAAAGACTGGGACGCAAGCTGGACCATTGCTACTGTTGATGAGGTGAAATGGGCGGAAATAAGGGAGGGATTACATAAGGAATATGTAACTCTTTTCGAAGAAATCGATACAATCGATTTAGGAAAATGGCTGACAAATGTAAATGCGACCATTGCCCACTCGGCTTATCATCTTGGAGCGTTACGTCAAATGTTAAAAAGCCTTGAAATAGACAAATAATTTATCATATCGAGGGTTTGTAATTGTTTTCCTCTTCAGGCACTCGCTTTCCGCGGGCGGTCCGGGAGCCTCCTCGGCGCACTTGCGCCTGCGGGGTCTCCTGGACGCGCTTTTCCCGCAGGAGTCTCGAACAACCGATCCAATCAATATGAAAGCAGAATTTAAAATTTGTCCACCATTAATTCCCCCGTATCACCCCCACCCTCTGGATTTCCTCCTATCAAATGTGTCTCATTTTCTAGTACCACAATATCTGCGTTCGGATCTCGGGGGATTTACATCCTTTCTCGAATGATACCATCATAATCTCTACCCAATTGTCTAGTGAATCAAGGAATAATAAATCTCGGCCCTCGCGAATGATTAAGAGCATCCCCAGATATGGAGGCCGGTAAAAATCTTTCCACTTTGCTTATCAATGAAGATATATAGTTCTTCAATTCCAAGATCACTCTAAGCTGCCGTTCTGGATTTTGATCTTTTGCTAGCCAATTTTCAAAAATAGCAACTAATAATATGGGTTATTTATGTAAATGCGATAGTTTGTGAAGAAATGTACTTTAACTAACGGAGCAGTTTAGGAGAATAAAACAAATACCGTGTGTCAATAATAAAATTGACAGGACACCAATTAGTGTCATATAATAAAAGACACCAAATGGTGTCCAATTAAAGGGTGGGTGATTTTGAACGAGAAAAATCAAGAGCGTGATATTTATGTAGCCATCGCTGACCCAACAAGACGTAAATTGCTACGTTTGTTGGCGGACGTGGAAGAATTGCCACTCAATGAGTTGACCGTACATTTTGAAATGGGCCGTACTGCGGTTTCAAAGCATTTGTCAATCCTTAAAGAGGCTGGTGTCGTAATCAGCAGAAAGGTAGGCAGGGAAACGCGTTATCGGCTGAATGCTGCCCCGTTAAGAGAAATTGAGGATTGGGTATCGTTTTACCGGAGATTCTGGAGTGAAAGAATGCTACTTTTAAACCAAATATTAGAGGAGGAACAAAAAATGAGTTTAACAGTATCACAAGAGTTTAATTTTAAGAGCCCGATCGAGAAGGTATGGCTCGCCTTAACGGATGCAAATACTCTTGCGAAATGGGTAATGGCTAATGATATTAAACCTGTCGTCGGACATAAATTTCAGTTTCGGAATGAACAATGGAATTTAATTATTGATTCCGAAGTTCTTGAGGTGGAGGAGCCTTATAAGTTATCTTACACTTGGGTAGGTGGTGGGATAAACACTACAGTCACATGGACATTAAAGCACGAGGATGGAACAACCTTCTTACATCTTGAACAAACAGGATTCGAAAAAGAAGATCAAGCGTTCAATGGTGCGAAATACGGTTGGGCTAAAATGGGCGAAGATCTTAAAAAATTGTTAGTGGAAATGTAAGACCAAACTTCTGAAGCTGTTTTTTAGTATTTAGCTAACGTATAGGTAAAGCAAACTGCTCGGAAAGAGGAGTGTTTCGTTATGACAAATAGTAGAATGAATCCTAAGGTTGATGAATTTTTAAGTAAAGCTAAAAAGTGGAAGGACGAATATGAGACGTTGAGAAATATCGTTCTTGACTGTGACCTGACCGAAGAATTTAAGTGGATGCATCCTTGTTACACGTTTGAGAAAAAAAACATAGTTTTAATACATGGATTTAAAGAATATTGTGCACTTCTGTTTCACAAAGGTTCCTTGTTACAGGATCCCCATGGGATTCTAATCCAACAAACGGAGAATGTACAGGGGGCGCGCCAGATTCGGTTCACCAATGTTCAAGAAATAGTAGCAACGGAAACCATTCTGAAAGCCTATATTCATGAAGCCATTGAAGTTGAAAAAGCCGGTTTGGAAGTAAATTTTAAAAAGAACGAAGAATTCATAATTCCTGAAGAACTTCAAAATAAATTCGATGAAATCCCTGCCTTGAAAACTGCTTTTGAAGGATTGACCCCGGGACGGCAAAGAGCATACATTCTTCATTTTTCTCAACCCAAACAATCCAAAACTCGAGAGTCAAGAGTTGAAAAATGCATGCAGAAAATTCTCAATGGAAAGGGATTAAAAGATTAGTACATCGACGAGAAAATAAATGTATCAAGTTTAAGATATTACCTCACTTTGCGTACATTCGACCTCCTTTTTGGATCGAAGTAACCACTCAATCAAATCATCTAAAATGGAAAACACCAAAAGTGTACCCTTTGGCTTTTTATGAAAGTACGCTTTTCTTGAATTAAAAGTTGCTTTACTTGAATTTAGGTTTAAGTAATGTACTTCATCAAAACCACCTTATAAAAAATAAAGTGTTATTTCATTATAGGTAGCTTTAATGGAGTAACAAAAAAGCCCGATTCCCCAATTTTAATACAGAGAAATTGGGCTTTTTATTCTGTAATTTCGATTTAGGAAGCCCATTCGGCTTATCATATTGGAGCGTTGCGGCAAATGATAAAAGCCTTGAAACGGAAAAATTATTTAACATATTGATGGTTTGTAAAATGATTGGAACATAGGGAACTTGCTTTCCGCGGGCGGTCCGCTCTCTGCGCTTTGCGACTGTGGGGTCTCCCTTCGACACCCTTTTCCCACAGGATTATCGAACACCCGCTCCAATCAACTGGATCTGCTTTAGGTAAACTGGCACTTCTTCTTAGTTAAAATAAGAAGTCTATTCCTAACCTAAACCCCAGCAAAGGTTGCTGGGGTTATATGTATTTGGTAAGACAGAATTACACACCTTTTTGTAGGAAATTGTTAGATTGTGTCAAGAATTCTTTGCATTTTAAAGGGTTCAAGCCCTGATTGGAGAAGTATATTATCATGGTGTTTTAGCCGAGAAACACTGACTGCAAGGATTTTGACACAGAAGGAGGGCTCTTAATTAAAAAGCAGCTTTTTAAACTAAGTATATTTTGCTTGATAGTCTTTGTTCAAACACTTTGGTCTCCCGCTGTTTTTGCTGAACAAAAGACTTTTATAATTGCTGGAGAAAGTGCTCTTCCTCCATTTTCATTTGAAAATGAAGCTGGTGAGCTGACAGGCATCAATATTGATTTAATGGAGGAAATAGCAAAATATAATGGCGTAGATTTCAAATATATTCCGATGAGGATGGAAGAAGCCGAAAAAGCCTTAAGTAACGGAACAATTGATGCAATTGTTGGAAGTACCTATAATACCGAAAAAGATAACCAACTAGATTTCACTCAATCCTATTTTACAATGTCCCAATCAATAATCATTCCTAGTAAAAGGAAACAGGAAATTCATACGTTAACGGATCTACGTGATTCACATGTTGTCCTTGACCATAACACTCCAGTTATCAGTACTTTTCTCAATATGAGGAATACAAATTTAACGACCGTTTCGAATCAATACTCGGGTATTTTAACATTATTGAACAACCGTGCAGATGTATTCATCGGAAACAAATGGACTGCTGATTTCTATTTGAAAAAGTTCCGCCAAGAAAAGAATTACATCATTCTCGATGAAGTCATTGAACCGGCGGATTATACGATTGCAGTAAAAAAAGGGAATCAATCACTTCTTTTCATGATGGATAATACACTCACAGAACTTAAAGCAAACCGAAATATCAATGGGATAATTGATAAATGGGTCATGCCACAATCCAATCAAAAAATTGCCAGGCTGGAGCAATTCATATTCTGGTTGATTATCAGCTTAACTGCAGTAGCCCTTATCCTTCTAATCATTTACATATGGAATCAAAAGCTAAAAAAATCCGTTCATAACCAGACGTTAAAATTACATTTATTAAATAAGGATTTAGAGAAACAAAGGCAAAACATCGCTAACGCTGAAGCATTCAAAGATCAAATCTTAAACAATATCAATAATGGCATCATTACATTCGATCTCGATTTCATGATTACCAGCTGCAATGCAAAGGCATCGGACATTCTCAACATTTCCAAGGAAATGATTCTGAATCTTATGAATCATTCGCAATTAATGAAGAATTTCGAAGCTTTACATCAAGAACAAAGTGAGAATAATCGTACGGGTTCTTTTCGGATCTTGGTACTTAATGAGGAAAATGAACAGAAGGTGATATCATATTCGATGCATAAGATGTTCAATTCTGAAGATAAACAAACCGGATACTTGCTTTCCATGAGTGATGAGACGGAAAAGAAAACATTGGAGAAAAAATTGGTCACACAAGAAAAGCTGCACGCTCTTGGTCAACTAGTTGCAGGTGTCGCACATGAAATAAGGAATCCTTTGACATCGATAAAAACATTCATTGATTTACTTCCGAGTAAATATGATAATCCTCAATTCCGACAAGTTTTAATGGAACACTTGCCTACTGAAGTTAACCGTTTGAATGCGATTGTTACCGATTTAATTGAATATGCACGTCCGCGTCCACCAAATATTACCAACTGCCACGCTCATGAACTTATATCATTACTTGCTTTTCATAAGGTGACAATGGAAAAAAACCAAATAAATTTCGAGCAGACGATTGAGGAGGACCTTATTTTTTATATAGATTTACAACAAATTCAACAAGTACTTCTTAACTTGGTGTTGAATTCGATTCATGCCGTTGAAGAAACAAAGGAAAAGACCATTAATATCACCATTGATAAAGAGAACGAAAAGACAGGGCGGATTACCATATCCGATACAGGAAAAGGGATGAAACAGGAGGAACTGAACCATATTTTCGAACCTTTTTTCACAAATAAAGAAAAGGGAGTCGGTTTGGGACTTACGTTATCGTATAGGCTAATTAAAGAGAATAACGGAGATATCCATGTGAAAAGTTATCCTAATTCAGGAACGAAATTCACCATTTTACTACCTTTATATATCGAATAGAAGCCTGGAAAGAGGAGGAGTAATATGAAAATGCATGTATTGGTGATTGATGATGAACCTGCTATTTGCACCGCTCTTAGCTTTGCATTGGAAGATTCCTATCAAGTCGTGACAACTACTGACCCCGATGAGGGTCTTCGAAAGATCGAGAATCAGCACTTTGATATTGTGTTACTTGATTTGAGAATAGGGAATAAAAGTGGACTTGATGTCCTACAGAAAATTAAACAAATAGCACCTAACGTGACAGTCATCATGATGACTGCCTATTCATCCATTGAAACTTCCATAGAGGCTATAAAAAAAGGCGCCTACTACTATATTGAAAAGCCAATTAATATAGAAGAGCTTTCTTTGCTCTTGATGAGGGCAGCCGAATTCAAACAGATGTCCAATCAATTGGAGACATTGCATGAAGAATTAGAGATTCAAAAGGGATTTGGTAACTTCCTTGGTAACAGCAAGGCGATGCAGCGTATTTTCTCAATGATAGAAAGAGTGAAAGATATTGATTCCAGTGTTCTTATCACGGGTGAGAGTGGTACTGGAAAGGAGCTTGTAGCCCGAAACATCCATACGCTGGGAAGAAGGAAAAACAATCCCATGCAGATTGTCAATTGTGCAGCAATTCCTGAGATGCTGCTGGAATCTGAATTGTTCGGTTACGAGAAGGGAGCATTTTCCGGTGCAACTCAGAGGAAGGAAGGGAAATTCGTTGCTGCTAATGGAGGCATCCTTTTTCTGGATGAGATTAGTGAAATGCCCCTTCCACTTCAAGCTAAATTATTAAGGGTATTGCAGGAACGGGAAGTGACGCCTCTGGGATCCAATACAAAAATCTCATTGGATGTCCGTATTATAAGTGCAGCCAATAAAAACCTGGAGCAAATGGTGATGGAAGGTGAATTTAGGGAGGATTTGTATTTCAGGCTAAATGTTATTCCCATTTCGATGCCGCCTTTAAGAGATAGAAAAGAAGATTTACCGATCCTTATGGATTATTTTTTAAAAAAGCACGCTAAGGATATGAATCGTGAAGAAAAAACATTCTCGGCAACCGCACGTCGAATTTTACTGGATTATCATTACCCTGGGAATGTCCGTGAGCTTGGTAACATTATAGAATATGCTGTTGCCCTATCAAACTCGAAAAGAATGGAAGAAACCGATTTGCCGCAATATGTACAAGAACAGAAGTTCATTCTCCAGCCGGATGGCAATGACGACGATTTTAACAGTTTCAGGATTCCCATCGGCATTTCCATGAAAGAGATAGAAGAAAAGGTCATAACGGCCACTCTTCAATACTGTAAAAACCATCGGCAAAAAACAGCTCAAATCTTAAAAATTTCTGAAAGAAGCCTTCGTGATAAAATCAAGCTCATTTCAAAAGGAGAATAACAGGATTATCGTGTTAATCGGCAATTTTTTCTGGGTAACCGGAAAAAATTGCCGGTTTATACTTGGATAACATCCAAGCATTCGGCAGGATTTGCGTATTAAAGCAGAAAATCGACTTGGCATGATATTTGCATCTAAATTCATTAAGAAAGGAGGGCCACTATGAAGAGTGGAGCACTCTTTATAAAAGTCGCTTTGTTATTTTGTTTCATGACAGGATGTTCTTTTATGAATGAGCAGCAGGAAATATCTAAACCTGCTTCTACCTTGATTCAGAGTCAACTAACTTCTGAAGGACAGGATTTAAATAATAGGATGCTAATCATTGGAACCGGAGATATGACAGGTGTTTATTTTTCATTAGGACAAAAACTATCAAATATGTATGAAAAATACAATGGAGCTGTGTCAGGAACCCAGGTAACCGATGCTTCCATTGAAAATACTGAATTGGTTAGCCGCAATCGGGCAGAAATTGGTTTTACCACAGTGGATGTACTGGATTTGCCTGAGACGGATAAATCCAAGTTAAGAGCTTTAACGGCCCTATATTCCAATTATGTTCAAATTGTTACTACTAAACAAAATGATTTGGATTCCTTAGAAGATTTAGTTGGTAAACGCATTAGTGTGGGAACGGCAGGAAGCGGTACAAGGCTTATTGCAGAGCGGATACTGTTAGAATCTGATTTACCGACTGATCAATTGAATTTATCCTATCTTTCTTTTTCTCAATCTGCAGAAGCATTACGAAATGGTACCATTGATGCAGCTTTCTTTTCTTCGGGAATTCCGAATAATGAAATCGCTTTCATATCCAAGCAGTTGGAACTATCTTTCATTCCAATACCGGGAGACATCATTGAACGTCTTCAGAAACAATATGGAGTTTATACTCATGATGAAATTCCCAGAGATACATACAGGGGAATGACAAAAAATGTCCAAACTATTTCAATTAAAAATGTCTTGGTAACCTACAAGGAAATGTCTGACCCTCATGCATACAATCTTGTGAAAACATTATATGAACATCTGCCTGAACTGCAGCGTACACATCCGGCTGCTTCTGATATTTCAATAGAGGAAGCAACCAAACAAGTTCCAATCGATTTTCATCCAGGAGCCATGAATTATATTACCGAACAAGGAATTATTGAAAATCAATGAAAAACGGGAGGCAATGACTATGAAAAAACTGATGAGTCTATTATCGATAATAGTATTGATCGCTCTTGCGGGTTGTGGTAATCCCACTCCGCAAAAACCGGGGGAATCCGTACAAACGAGTGCAGGGGAAAAAGGAGAGAAGAAAATAACGATAGCCGGTAATGGCGGTGTCATTGAAAGTGCCATCCGAGATGTGATTGCACCAAAGTTCAAAGAAGAAACGGGAATCACTGTTAATTATATTTCCGGTTTATCAGGTGAAATCCTATCCAAAGTGGAATTACAGAAAAACGCTCCACAAATAGATGTTGCCCTTTTTGTACCGGTTGATGTAATTCGCGCTAAGGAGAAGGAACTGATCGTACCAATTGATGAATCCAATGTTCCCAATATGAAATCGGTGGATCCACGTTTCATTCCGGTTGAAAAGGCGGCCGCTCCAGCATTCGGTTTAGTCATTGCACCAGCTTATAATACGGAAACCTTTAAAAAGAAAGGGTTAAAATCAATTGAATCCTGGAATGATCTTGTCTCTCCTGAGTACGAGGGTAAAACGGCATTTTCAGATATTACGAATGATTGGGGCTTCAATACCCTTAATGGTCTGGCGATTTCAAACGGCGGCAGTACAGAAAACATGGAGCCAGGTCTAGAAAAGGCAAAAGATCTTGCAGCGTATTCCAATACATTTTATAAAAACTCAACGCAAATGATGCCAGCGATCCAACAAGGAGCTGCTGACGTAACGGTCATGGGAAGTTATTCCATAGGTGAACTAGCTGTTTCAGGTATTCCGATTAAGATGGCCGTACCTAAAGAAGGCGTGCCGCTTCAAGCTTTCAGCGCAGGTCTAGTGAAAAATACGCCTAATAGTAAAGAAGCCCTTGAATTCATCAACTATGTAATCAGTGAAGAAGCTCAAGCATTAATTTCCGAAAAAGGATTTTATCCGACAGTAGAAGGCATGAAAATCCCAGAGAAATATGAAGAGTCAATCGGCCTTAAAGCAAGTGATAAAACATTCAAACCTGATTTCGCCAAGTTTGCCGAGATCCGTGCCGAGGTGTCAGACAGATGGGCGAAAGAGATTACTCCTGAATTAGGGAAAAAACTCAAATAAAAGGAGCGTGTTGATCACATGGAAGTATTAAAAAATGATGTGGAAATTAATAGGCAGCACCTGGAGGCAGTTCAGGGGTCTAGATCAAATAAAAATGATGTAGAGATAAAAGGCGCGTTTAAACAATTTGGAGCGAATGTTGTCCTGAATGGCATTGACCTGGAGGTGAAACAAGGAGAGTTACTCACTCTTCTTGGGCCTTCCGGGTGCGGAAAGTCAACAACCTTGAACCTCATTGCAGGTTTCCTCGATGCAGATCGGGGCGAGGTTCATATTAAGGGCAATAATGTTACGAAGGTTCCGCCTTATAAGCGAGATTTAGGAATGGTTTTTCAAACTTATTCCCTTTTTCCTCATATGACAGTCTATGAAAATCTAAGTTTTGGCTTGAAACTGCGCAAGGTCGGTAAAGCTGAGCAAAAAAAGAAAATAAGTAAAGCGCTTGAATTAGTGAAAATGTCAGGATTGGAAAATCGTTATCCAAGGGAATTATCTGGAGGTCAGCGTCAGCGTGTTGCCATTTCCAGGGCACTTGTAGTGGAACCGGAGCTCCTTTTGCTTGACGAACCGCTTTCAAACCTTGATGCAAAGCTGCGCCATGAACTCAGGGCTGAGATAAAGCGCTTACAAAAGGAAATTGGCGTAACGACCATTTTTGTGACTCATGATCAAGAAGAAGCTCTTTCCATGTCTGATCGGGTCGTGGTCATGAATGCAGGGAAAATTGAACAAATCAGTACACCGACTGAGATTTACAATCATCCTAAGACAGAATTCGTCTTTCAATTCATCGGGAAATCGAATTGTTTTGAAGGGAATGTGTCTGCTGTGGATAAGCGGAAAGTTTCAGTCAAGATAGGGCCTGATATCACTCATGTCGATGCAAATAACATCATGGGAAATGATAGTGATTTGAAAACCGGTGATGAAGTGAAGCTTTATATTAGACCAGAAAAACTGCAAATTGTTTCTCTTGATGAAAAATCTACAGCTCCTTTGGATTTCCATCGTGCTAAGATCAGCCAAATTAACTATCTTGGTACCTCATGGGAAATCAATGTTCTATTACAGGGGAAAAGTATTCAAGTATTGACTTCCGCTTATGATTCATCATGGCAAAATGGAAGTGAGGTGTTGATTGGATGGAGCCCATCAGAAGTTATGCTAGTCAAGAAATAGAACAGGAAACGAATCCTATTGAGCCGCAAAAGCAACCTAAAATCAAGAAAAGGAAAGTCTGGATGCCAGGATTACTCCTTTTAACGCCGATTCTGCTTTTCATATTTGGTTTCTTTGTCATACCGATGTTATACATTTTATATTTAAGCTTCATATCCACAGATAATCTGGGAGGAGCGGAGGCAGTTTATAGCCTAAAAAACTATACACAATTATTTTCCGATAGCTATTACTTATCTTCTTTATGGCTGACAGTGAAGATCAGTTTATATTCGGTCTTGGTTGCTTTATTTCTTGGATATCCGGTAGCCTTGACGATGGCCAAAAGTTCAGCGCGGATCAGAGGGTATATCACTCTCTTGATCGTGTCACCGCTTTTGGTGAGTATAGTTGTCCGTAATTTTGGCTGGTACCTCCTGCTATTGCCTAACGGAACGATTAATCAAACCTTGATGGCCCTTGGCATAATAGATGCCCCATTGAAACTATTGTTTTCGGAAATCGGAGTTGTGATCGGGCTTTCCAATGCATATCTTCCTTTCATGATCTTATCCATCGTTGCGAGTCTTTATAATATCGATCCTTCTCTCGATAAGGCAGGAGCCATACTTGGGGCAAGCCCATTCAGAAGGTTCTTTTCGATTACATTGCCGCTAAGTATCCCGGGTATCGTCTCTGGCTGCATTCTCGTATTCAGTTTGTCAATGAGTGCTTATGTAACCCCTGCACTGATGGGGGGAGCCAATGTGCCCGTGATGCCTGTTGTCATCTATGATCAAATAAATAACCTGCTGCACTGGACTTTCGGATCTGCACTTTCTTATATTCTATTAGCAACCACTGTCATATCAGTAGCCGTCTTTACCAGAGCGTTTGAAAAAGGGAAATTCAAGGAGGTATTCCGATGATGAAAACGTTTGGCGGCCTGCGGATTGCCGTTGCCGTGTTGGCCATTATCTATATCTTGATACCGCTCATTGTCGTTATTCCCGCTTCTTTTACAAGTGCCAATTATCCAAGTTTTCCGGCTGAAGGCTTCTCACTTCAATGGTATGCCAAGATCTTGGAGCGTCCTGAATTTTTGGAAGCATTTTTGAACAGCGCTAGGTTCGCAGCATTAGCTGCTCTTTTCTCCGTCATATTCGGAACTTTGGGTGCCCTTGGCATCGCAAAGTATGATATACCGGGAAAATCGTATATTACGGCCCTTTTAACTTCACCATTAAGTGTGCCGCAATTAGTCTTAGGGATTGCCCTTTTAATGTACTTTACACCAATGATGCTTGCCGGTACGTCTACAGGATTTTTAATTGCCCATATCGTCATTTGCATACCATATGTTATGCGGCTCGTCTTAACCGGTTTAAGTGGATTTGATTATAATCTCGAACGGGCCGCTGCCATTCTAGGAGCGAATCCACTAACAGTATTCATGAAAGTGACTCTGCCGTTAATTGGATCCGCGGCCATCTCAGGGGGATTATTCGCATTCTTGACATCATTTGATAATGTAACGGTCTCTCTCTTTATGGTATCACCGGAAATGAGAACGCTGCCGATCGAGATTTTCTCGCAAATGCAGGATGCCTACAATCCAATCGTTGCATCCGTGTCAAGCGTGGTTATTTTCATATCAGTCCTTCTAATCGTAATACTTGAAAAAATCCAAGGTGTCGGGAAAGTTTTTGGAGGTTCCCATCATACAAACGGTTAAAAACGATATATAAGATGTAACAAACGATCATGCTTGCTAGGCTCTGATTTTTTTCGAAGAAAACTCAACTGTACGTTCCATTCAAATGTTCCAAACACCTTTTGGCAGCCAATAGCGGCGCCGTTAGGACAGGGACAGAAGGATTAACCTGCTTTGCAATATGTTCCATACTATATTGTGAAAGCAAAATCACTTCTGTCTTTCCATCCAATTGTTCCACCATCTTTTTAACCCGATCGTCATGTTCCTTACTTTTTCCTTGTGATAATAAATGGATGATTCCGGGATCCACCAATGACTCGATCATACAGTCCGGATTCTTATTTAATAAGTAATTTTGAAGGGCGATCGGCGTTTCTTTTACGGTTGAAACCAGGCCGATGCTAGTGTAGCGAAGTGCTTCATCAAGCATGGCCTCATCTGAACGAAATAACTTTACAGGATATAAAGGTTGTAAAATTGCAGTGATGTCATTAAAAGCAGAGCAAGTAAGTAGGACGCATGAAACGTCAGAACCATAGGCTATATTCACTAATGAACAAAAGCGGCGGATGATTTCCGGAGTTAACTTGCCGCTCTTTTCCATCAAGGGGAGAAGACCCGTGTCCATGAAATGAAGGAGTTCAATGTTCGGAGCAACTGTCCGAAAGGCCACTTCAATTGGTTTTAGTGCAGTTGTGGTTGCGTGAATCAATGCGATTTTCAAAAAAAAACCTCCTTTTTTCTTCATCATTATATCTAGCGGAATCATAAAATTCCATTATATTACATACAAATAGTTCTTTTCCAATTTACTATTAAGAAAGGAAGTGAGAAGCATGGAGAAAGAAGCCTTGGACGATCTTAGTCAGGTAATTCCAGGTGACAGAATGTTCCTTGATTTGGCAGAAAGGTATTGTTATAGCTATGACGCTTCTTTTGGGGAATATTTACCTGAAATCATTATACAGCCAAAAAATGCGGAGGAAATCAGTGAAGTGATTAAATTGGCTAATACTCACAAAATACCTGTTTACCCTAGAGGATCTGGAACTTCGCTAAGTGGCGGTCCTTTACCTGTTAAAGGGGGGATGGTTCTTGATATGACCCTTTTACGGGATAAATTGATCATTGATAGGGAAAATATGCTTGCCATTGTCTCTCCGGGTGTGATTACGGCAAATATCCATAAAAAGGCTGAAGAAGCCGGCTTGTTCTATCCGCCGGATCCAAGCAGCTCCAATGTTGCCACTATAGGCGGGAATCTTTTGGAAAACTCCAGCGGGCCAAAGGGATTGAAATACGGAACGACAAAAGAATATGTGATAGGCCTGGAGGTGGTCACCCCGACGGGAGAAATCATTCGTACTGGCGGAAAGACCGTGAAAAATGTAACAGGGTATGATTTGACCCGATTGATCGTGGGATCTGAAGGTACTCTGGGTATCGTTACAGAAGCAATCATCCGCTTAATACCAAAACCTCAATCTAAACAAACATTTGTCGCCCACTTCAGTAATTTGATAGACTCTGGCCATGCCATTACCAGCATTTTATCGTCAGGAATTCTACCATCTGCCCTGGAATTGATGGATAATGCTTGCATCCGTGCTGTAGAAAGCTATCGGCCATCAGGGTTGCCTCTTCAGGCAGAAGCCATTTTGATCATAGAAATAGATGGTCACCCATTGGCAATTGAGGAAGAAATCAATAAATGCGCCGATATATGCAGGGCGAAGGGGGCTTCCTACGTCAAGATAGCGGAGACAGAAGAAGAACGACAAACGATTTGGAGTGCGCGAAAATTGGTCTCCCCGGCCATTACACAAATGGGTCCTACAAAAATTTCTGAAGACGCGACCGTTCCACGCAGTCAAATACCGGCGATGATGGAGAGATTAAACAATATCCGGGAGAAATACGGGTTAAACTTGGTTGTATTCGGCCATGCAGGAGATGGCAATTTACATCCTAACATCATTACTGATAAACGAAATATTACGGAAATGAAAAAAGTGGAACTTGCCGTCAGTGAAATTTTTGAAGCAGCAATTGAACTAGGCGGAACGCTTTCCGGGGAACATGGAATCGGTACTTTAAAGGCACCATATATGAAAATGGAATTAGGAATAGCAGGGGTGAATATGATGAAAAAAATAAAAGAAGCATGGGATCCCAATAATATCCTGAATCCAGGTAAGATTTTTCCTGATAAAGGCCAGACAAGGGTCGTGTTGGTTACATGAATCTACCTGTCAAAGCGAACGAGACAAATGCAGCGCTCCAAAATTTATATTCTGATGCCTATGATTGGACAAACCAATGCGTAAAATGCGGTTACTGTTTACCAGCATGTCCTACATATGAATCAATGGGTGTAGAATCCGCCTCTCCACGCGGTCGAATCAATCTAGTGAAAATGGCAGCCGAAGGGAAAATAGATTTCCAAAAAGATTTAGCTGAACCGATCGACCTATGCTTAGGCTGTCGTGCTTGTGAAACAGCATGTCCTGTCGGTGTGCCATACGGACATATACTGGAAGCGGCAAAAGAAGCCGTTGAAAACTCCCCATCAGCAAACCAAAAAAATAAAGTGACCAAGATCAAAAAAATGGCATTGGTTCATCTTTTTCCATACCCAAAACGAATGAACAGGATTGGAAGTGCAGTACATCTCTATCAAAAAACAGGCTTATCCAAGCTTATCCGTTCAACAAATGTACTGCAAAAGGTTTCCCCTGCCCTTGCACATTTAGAACAAGCACTTCCAGCCATCGAGCCATCCTCCAAACGAATCCGGACAGGTACGATAATGCCGGCAAAAGGGGAAACGAAATTAAAGGTGGCATTTTTTACTGGGTGTATCATGGATTCCATGATGTCACGAATAAACCGTCTTACCATTGAGTTGCTCACCTTAGTAGGATGTGAGGTCATTCTCCCTGAAAATCAGAATTGCTGCGGTGCCCTGCATTCCCATCAAGGTGAAACAAAACAAGCGAAAGCATTGGCAAAGAGGAATATCCAGGCTTTCATGCAAACAGATGCTGATGTCATTGTAAATAACGCAGGAGGCTGCGGCGCCTCGCTTCTTGAATATGGACATCTATTGGCAGATGATCACGAATGGGCCGGGGTGGCAAGGGCTTTCTCGGAAAAATCAAAAGATATCAGTCAAATTCTTCATCAATTGGGGCCGCTTCCCTTTACTGAAGAATGGCAAGGCATCGTATCTTATCAAGATTCATGTCATTTACGCAATGTTCAAAAGGTCCAAAAGGAACCTCGTTTATTATTGCAATCCATACCAGGGGTTTCCTATGTGGAAATGGAAGGGTTTGACCGCTGCTGTGCATCTGGGGGAATTTACAATCTTCTCCACTTTGATGAATCCATGAAGATTCTTGATGAGAAAATGAAGAACCTAAAAGAAACGAAAGCAACAACCGTAGTGACGGTTAACCCTGGCTGCCAAATGCAAATGAGCATTGGCATCCGGAGGGAGGGAGCGGCGAACCAAATGAAAAGTATGCACCTTGTTGAAATACTTGCCAAGGCTTGCGGCTTGGATTGAAAGGATACTTAAACTTCATAGTAGGGACATTACTCGTCAGTATTTTCTTCTCTTATGAGAAAATACTGACGTTTTTATGTTAGAAACTTGATTATTCTCCATTGATGATGTAAGGCGGAAAAAGTCTTTGCAGATCAATAATGCAGCTCCATATATACGGATGGAAGATTTTAAGGCAGCTTTTCCCTTTAAAACTATCGGTGCAGGTTAGTATATAGTATGTTAGCTGGACGTTACATACATATAAAAAAACCGTTCAATTTTCTGAACGGATAAAATCAAATAAGATGCGTTAGTAAATGAAATTAAATTCCTGTTTTTATGCCAAAACCTATTAAAATTAAGCCTGTTGATTTTTGGAATGCTTTCTGGAATTTGGAGTTGTTCATCCATTTTTTTGCATAATCAATTAGATAAACAAGAAATAGAAACCACAATACAGCGAGTAAGGTTAAGATGAAGGCTAATATAATCAATTGCTGGTTTACATTTCCATTCAAATTGATAAATTGCGGCATGATTGTAATATAAACTAAAACGGTCTTTGGATTAAGAATATTATTAAGTAATGCTTGCATAAAGGAATCTTTATTATGCCGATTTGAATGCTTTGCTGGTGTATTTGCTTGTGCTTGAATTTCTTTTAAAGAAAAAGCGCTTTTAGCAAAAAAACTTTTTATCCCTAAATAAATTAAGTAGGCGGCTCCCAAATATTTGATTGCACTGAAAAGAATCACAGACTTTGCAATCACAACAGATAGTCCAAGAATTGCAATAAGCGTCCAAAAAGAAAGTCCCGTTGCCATTCCGAGAACCGTATACCGTCCCGCTTTTGTGCCATGGCTAAGCGTGTTTTTCACTAAGAGCATAGTATCTGCTCCTGGTATAATAACCATCATTGCAACAATTGATATGTATGTAAGTAAGCTATCCATACTATTTCTCCTTTACTCTTTATTAGTTGCTACTCAAGTAACTACTTATGTAAGTATATTAGATGAAAATGGAAAACGTCAACAGATTTTGTTAAAATATTAGTTACAAAGGTAGCGACTAAGGTTGTGTTGGAGGGATTATGAAAGAAAACATTTTAGAAACATTAAAAAATCTAAATTTTACCGAATATGAAGCGAAAGCATATCTTACCTTATTGGAAGAATCGCCATTAACAGGCTATGCAGTAGCAAAAAACTCTGGTGTACCACGTTCAAGAATATATGAAATTCTGGACAGTCTCGCAATACGAGGAGATATTCTGGTTAGTCCTGGAAACACACCACAATATACGCCTGTACCTGCAAAGGAGCTAATAAAAAACCGTCGGATAAAAGCAGAAGAGAATTTTGAACGGGCAGAAAAATCATTAGCGGAGTTTGAACGTTCTGCAAATGACCGTGAAAATATATGGAATATCATGGGACGCAATGAAATACTCGATAAGGTAAAAGCTTGTATATTATCTGCTAAAAAAAGAATACTCTTAGAGATTTGGGAAGACGAATTCGAAGAATTAGAGTATGAATTAAGACAGGCAGCAAATAAAGGGGTCAATGTAACAATAATTGCTTATGGGGAAATCGTCTGTGATTTTGCTAATGTTTACCTCCATTATATGGGTTATGCAATTACGGAAGAGTATGGCGGACGATGGCTTGTTATCAGTGGAGATGATTCAGAAGTAGTAGCAGGCATTGTCTCGCTTGGTAAAGATAGCCGTGCAGCATGGACCATGCATGTAGGTTTAGTGATGCCCATTACAGAAGTCATGATCCATGATTTGTATCTGATGGAAATCATGGAGAAGCATAGAGGACTATTAGAAGAAAGTTTTGGTGAAAACCTCGCCAATTTACGAAAAAAATTTTCTATCCATCCAGATTATAAAAAACATTACGTGGACTAGATTTGTGCTGTTATTGTCTGCATACTTCATAGTCAACTATAGTGGCATGAATCCAGACAGGATTTATGCCTTTTACTGTTGAAGCTACTTATTTAGCTATAGGTACAGGTAAGTTGTAGAAGCAAAGCATCGCACCCCCGGCACCCGACTGATTGAGGATACAACAGATGATTAAGAAATTTAACTATATTAAAATATGGAAAAGGGTATAATAAGAAATGTAATAAACCATTCCTGGTAATGGGATTATCGTAATAACGGATTAACATTTTTGATATCCGGATTACTAAGACAGAAGGAGAAATGATTCATTTGAATAACAATGAAACAAAGGGTATCGAGTTACCTGCCAACTATGAGGAATTAAAAAAATCTGCCAATCGCAAATCTAATTGGAGAGAACGTTTAGATGCGATCGAAGAATTAGGTCAGTCAAAAAATAAACAAGTAATCGACATTCTCACACATATCATGAGTAATGATTCTGTATATAAAGTTCAAGAGGCCGCCTACCGTCAATTGAAAAGTTTAGGTGAAAATGTTCAATTGCCAGCAAGGAAAAAAGGCGAGTTGGTTAAAGGTTTGACCAAAATCTTAGTCAGGATCAAGAAGAGTTTACCAGAAAATCACACATATACTGAATTCAAAGAGAAACTGCAGAAGATGAGAATGGATATATATGATACCTATGAGGGTGAAAAAGGAGCAGACTTTGATAAATGGCTTGAAAATACATGGTCTGCTTTATCGAAAAGATAAAATTTATTCAAAAGGAAAACAAATAAGATTGGATGCAGGAGCAAAATTTTTGCTCCTTTTTGTTTACCAATTAAATAGGAATACATTTATATCCCTCCCCTTAATATTTGTTATTTAAAAATTGTACAAGACGCAGTCGATGTCTAATCCTGCTAAATTTTCTTTTGGTTTTAAAAAGGATAACTCTTTTTCAAATCTTCTTATGTAAAGAAATCACGTATTTCCCACCGTTATCTTCAATACTCCACCATACTTTCCATCATGTCTTTTACCTTCTGTTCTCATTAACTTGAATTTTATAGTTTGATTAAGAATCGTTATTAAATTTGTATCTTGTTAAGTGCGAGAAAATGGGGGAACAAGGTGAAAATCTAATGAATATCTTATTAATAAATGAGAAAGGGATGTTAGGGTTGGGAATCTTCAACTAGTGTAAATAAACAACGGGAGGAATAATATTGAAGGTTTCAATTATTACCTGTACGATGAGAGAAGAATTTATGAATAATGTATTTGAGAATTATGAAAGACAATTATATGATGACAAAGAATTAATAATTGTTTTAACAAAGAGTAGTATGGATATAAAAAAGTGGCTGGAAAAGGCGAATAACTATGATAATGTAAGAGTTTTTCAATTGAATGGAGGATGCAAATTAGGTGATTGTTTAAATTTTGCAGTTGAAAAATCAGTACATGACTACTTTGCAAAATTTGATGATGATGATTTTTATGGACCATTATATTTAAAAAACTCAATGGATGGTTTTAGGCATCCAAACGTATCTATTGTAGGCAAGAATTCCTTTTATATGTACATCAAAAGTCAAAATGCCTTAATTTTAATAAATGATGTACAACAAGCATATACAAATTGGGTGGCTGGTGCTACACTTGTTGTAAAAAAGGAAGTATTTAATAAGGTAAGATTTAGGTCTTTAAATTTATCGGAAGATGCTTATTTCATACAAGACTGTAATGACAATGGATTAATATTTTACGCAATAGATAGTTCTGATTTTGTTGCTATAAGGAGACATCCTAGTGAACACACATGGGATATTAGTGATGAAAGGCTAATGAATTGGGGTAAATTAGTAGAATTTACAGATGATTATGTACCTATTGTTTCTTCCCATCCAAAGGACTGATCACTTTCTTAACTTTCGTAATATCAGAAGTAAAAAAAAAGAAATATTTAACACATGGAATCAGTTGTATGAAGGAAAATTGTAAAAATTCATGAAGACCAAGCTTTCTTGCTTTGTTTTTTGTTTTTTATATTGGAATGAGTTTAGTTATTCATTTAAAAACTTTAAAGTTCAATACAGTACTTGTCTTTGGTACAAACAAATTTAACTATAGTCTACAAACCTTTATATTACAAGGTTTATGGTATTTGTAAAATTGGTGGCAAAACCAATCATATTTCCACCAATTACATCTGTTTAATCATACTAAAAAAATAATAATTTATATCAATGATTTCAAACTATATCTGTTACAATCTAATTGACTTTCCTTTCTTGACAGGGAAGGGGTCGTGGGTAAGACTATTGTGTCATTTTCCTAATTAGAACATAAGGTGATATTACCCATTTAAGTATTTCCTCCTTAAAATAAAAGGAGATGTTTCTTGTATGTCTTGTTGTGAATCAAGTTCTGATGACCATATTGGATTTGGTGGAGGTTTCGCCTTTATAGTCGTTTTGTTTATACTCTTAATCATTGTTGGAGCTAGCTGTTTCGGTGGCGGTTACGATTGCTGTCCTGCCCCCGTTCAAGGATATGGCGGTTTCTGCTAGAAATAGTATGAAAAAAGCTGACCTTTATTGGTCGGCTTCTTTAAATTTGTAATCAACTACAAGCGACCAAATTGGCGCGATGCTTGTTGAACTAACGCACCCGTACCTTAAGTACATTACTTCACAAATTGGTATCCAGAGGTATCCCTTTAATACGCTCCAGCATGCAAAAAACAAAGTCTCAGACCTGGAAAAAAAAGACTTTGTTTTAGTTAATATTATTTATTTATTGAATCAATTAATATATTCAATGCCTCGTTAATTGGAGTTACAGGACGTTGGAGTAAAGTCTCTAAATGATTACTTTCTACTTCTAAAACCCCATCCCGAACACCGGCCTTTGTTGCTGTTAACATAGGGATCATTACTTCTGGTATTCCAACATTCTTTAAGAAAGTTGCATAACCCGAATAATCAACCTGCTTTACTAATACTTCTTTCCCGATTGCTTTACCAATTTCAGCAGCTAAGTCATCATAAGTTATCGGTTTACCTGACAATTCGTATACCATGTTCTTATGACCTGCTCCTTTTAATACTGCTGCAGCCGCATCAGCATAGTCGTTACGAAGAGCAAAACCCATTTTCCCTTCGCCTGCGTTCGTTACGATTGGTGCGCCTGCTAGACACGCTTTAATTGTATTTAATTCGGTCTCCAAGTCTAAGTTAATCAGTCAAAGTAATTAGTCAAAGTAATTAGTCAAAGTAATTAGTCAAAGTAATTAGTCAAAGTAATTAGTCAAGTGGTTAGAGAAACGGATAGAAAATCACTTGGCAAGTTTAATTTAACAAAGAATAATTTTTGAGATAAAAGAGTTATTTTAAACTTTACCTAATAAAACATGCCCTTTTCCACCCATCGGGTGACCCATTAAACAGAGTATCCTAAAGTCACTTAAAAAAATAAAGCTAAAACCAATAAAAAATTCATTGTTATTTTAATAAATTGTGAGCCCCTTCGATGGCCTTTATTTAAAGGACTTAAATGCAGTTACTCTAATAAATTATTAGCTTTCAAAACATTAAGGTTGATATTTATTCACAAAAGAGCCGTTTTTTGTCTATATAACGAATATAAGATTCCTAATTAGTTATGATTCCCTCACCTTTTTGACCTTATGAATTTCCTTCTTCTCTTGGTAAATCTAATGATGGACTGAAAGTGCATGTCCTGGCGTTCTTAATTATCAAAAATATCTTTAAATTCGATTACATTTTCAGTGGAATAGAATCGTCATATTTAAATTCATTTCGCCGTACCTGTTGCTTCTCTAGATTCACTTTTCATTATTTGTACAATCAATAGTTGAGCCAAGATTTAGTTGTTTATGCGAAAAATTCGCACCAAAAACATGACTCCAAACTATACTGTTATGAATAAAAAAGTTTATTTTTAGGGGTGCATTTTAGATGGTTCAATTTAGCTTCGTCTTACTATGTTATAACAATTGGAGTATGACGAAACAAGCAATTACTTCCTTAATAGAATCCCTTGATTCTGTTCATCGATCAAAAGGTATTGAGCTTATTATTGTCGATAATGGGTCAACAGATGAAACACCAAAAGGCATTGAAGAAATAAAAGAAGAGTATGAAAATAACAATTTAATCAAGATTGAAAATGTAAGATTAGAGAAAAATATGGGGTATACACCTGGAATCAATGCAGGGCTCTCGAAATGTCAGGGAAAAATCATAGCTGTTTTAAACAATGATCTCGCTTTTCCACCAAACTGGCTAAATGGATTAGTTGAAGCACTAGAGAGCGATGAAAAAATTGGATTGGTTGCACCATATCTATCCTTAAGTTCTGGAATTCAAAATGTCAATAAAACCTTTACTTCCTTCGATGAAATGAAAATTTTTGCAGCTCATTTTATGGATCAAGAAACAAACATTACTTTTACTCATCGAGTCATTGGGGCTTGTATGGTTTTTAAACAAGAGGTCATTGAGTTAACTGGTGGTAATGATATTTGGTTTGGATTAGGCCAATTCGATGATGATGACTGGTGCATTCGGACACTTCTTGCAGGATATAAAATCGCTGTTGTAGGGAAATCGTTTGTCCATCATATTTGTACGGTCACTTATAGACAACAGTATGGCATTATGCAAGAGTCATATTATGTTAACGAGGCTAAAATGCGAAATAAATGGGGACTGCAACCCATACAGACAATTTTAGATTATGTTCCATATTCAAAAGAAAAACATTATTTCCCTTCAAAAATAGAAGAATTTAATCAGTTACCCTCCCCGTCTATTCATAAAAGAAGCGGATGTCGCCAGTTTTTATTGGTAGCAGATTGGACACATGGATTCTCAAAATGGAAAGATAAGCTATTCCATTCTCTTCAAAATTTGAGTGGGGAGGATGAAATTCACCTTTGGATACCCAATCTATACTATAGAGGATTTGATGCTTTAAAGGAAATCAAAGATCTAGATGCTATTTCCTTATCTAAAGTAAAGATTAACCACGATACCATCTCTCCTAGTGACACTTTAATTTTTCTGAAGTCATTTGATGCCATTTATTCAGTAGATGAAGATTATATAAATAAGTACTTTGTATCGATAGCTGAACGCCTCTCGATCCCCGCATATTGAAGTCAACCGTGTTAGGGCTCCCGGCCTTGGTAAACTCAGAATAGGACCTTATCTTTGTCATGCAGATAAGGCATGCGTTAGTGAGGAAATTGTAAACAGCTCAGTAATGGAACAGGAGGGGTATTATTAAAATCGTCATTTTAGCCGGAGGGTTTGGCACCAGAATAAGTGAAGAGACACACTTAAAACCAAAACCGATGATAGAAATTGGTGATAAACCCATTTTATGGCATATTATGCAACTGTACTTCAGTCATGGCTTTAACGACTTTATTATCTGTTTAGGATATAAAAGTAATGTGATTAAAGAATATTTTTCTAACTACTTCCTATATAATTCCGATGTAACCTTTGATTTCAATAAAGAGAATACATGTTTATTTCACCGTAGCGCCGCTGAAAATTGGAAGGTCACCTTAGTTGATACAGGTTTAAATACCTTGACGGGTGGTCGAATCAAGAGAGTACAGAAGTATGTTGGGGATGAGCCTTTTATGTTGACGTATGGAGATGGAGTTAGCGATGTTAATATAAAAGAATTAGTCGAATTTCACCGCTCCCACGGAAAGCTTGCTACTGTAACATCAACACAGCCGCAGGGGAGGTTTGGAGTTTTGTCCTTATCCCCTGATCAAAGAGTAGAGAAGTTTCAGGAGAAGATACAAGGGGATGGCGGCTGGATAAATGCTGGATTTTTTGTATTTCAACCAGAAGTATTTAACTACCTGAATAACGGTGACCAAACGGTATTTGAGAAGGATCCATTAGAGAACCTTGCAAAGGATAGGCAATTAATGGCGTTTAAGCATACTGGTTTTTGGCATCCAATGGATACTATACGGGATCAGAGATATTTACAGGAAATATGGGATTCGGATAAAGTTCCATGGAAAACCTGGGATAAAAAAGAATAATGAAAGTATGTTCTTATTAAATTCCTATAGAGGTGGAGGAATTATGAAGATATTAATTACGGGTTCTACAGGCTTTTTAGGAAGTCACTTAACTAAAGCCCTCGTACAAGAAGGGCATGAAGTAATCATTTTAAAAAGAACCTTTTCGAATACTTGGAGGATTTCAGAGGTCTTATCGCAAGTTAATACTTTCAATATCGATCAATGCTCCTTAGATCTGCCTTTTTTAGAATATGGACCAATCGATGTGGTCATACACACTGCAACTAAGTATGACCGTAAAGGGGAAAAAGCCTCAGAACTACTCGCTTCAAATGTTTCCTTCCCTTTGGAATTACTGGAAACAGCCATTTCCTTTCAAACAAAAACGTTTATAAACACAGATTCATTTATTAATAAGAACAACATAGGATATAAGCATTTAGCAGGTTATGCACTAACAAAAAAACAGTTTCTAGAATGGGGAAAGGGATATAGTACAGCAGAGAAAATTCGCTTTATTAATATAAGGTTAGAACATATATATGGATCATTTGACGACGAGAGTAAGTTCTCTTCATATATTATGAAAAGTTGTTTAAATAATATTCCCGAATTACTTCTTACTCCAGGAAACCAAAAGAGGGACTTTATACATGTTAATGATGTGGTTTCCGCTTATTCTCTATTAGTGAATCTACCCACGGTGGATTGTCCATGGTTTAAGGAATACCAATTAGGGACTGGCGAAACTGTAACTGTTCGAGATTTTGTGGAACTTATTCATCGAAAAACTCAATCCAAAACTACACTGAGATTTGATTCGCTACCACACAGAGAAAATGAAATAATGGAATCGAAAGCTAACATTGAAGAAATCAGGAAATTAGGGTGGGAAAGTAAGGTGGACTTAGGAACAGGGATTGAATTAATGCACGCGGATGAAAGAAATATAACTAATTCATAATCTTTTAAATTATGAATATAATCCTTGTGATATAAAAATCTAGATTAAGGTGGATATAAATGGAGAAAGCTAAAAAACATACAATTTATCATACGGATCTTCAATGTATATTCGATCATCTTGAACAGCCCGAAAAAGATAAACTTAAAGATTCAACCATTTTGATAACCGGCTGTGCTGGTTTTTTGGGCTATTATTTCATGTCCTTTTTATCTGAATACTCAGACCGGTTAGGTATAAAAAAAATCATTGGAATTGACAATTTTAAACTAGGAAAACCAGAATGGATAACGGGATTAAGCAAATCAAATCATAAGATTGAACTTTACACTTTCGATATTACACAATTTTCTTTATTCGAGAACGAGAAAATTAAAGACATAGATTTTATTATCCACATGGCTTCCATTGCCTCTCCAACCTACTATAGAAAATACCCTCTTGAAACCATTGATGCAAATGTATTAGGACTAAGAGCTTTACTTGATTTTTATAAGAATAAAGACATTAAAGGATGTTTGTTCTTCTCCAGCAGCGAGGTTTATGGTGATCCATTTCCAGATTATATTCCAACTAATGAGGATTACAGAGGAAATGTGGCTATGATAGGACCTCGCGCTTGCTATGATGAGGCAAAAAGATTTGGAGAGACACTGTGTTATGTATATGCAGAAAATTTTCATATGCCGATTTCTATTGTAAGACCATTTAACAATTATGGACCTGGAATGAGGCTTAATGATAAACGGGTACCGGCTGATTTTGCGAAAGCAATTGTTGAAAATAAGAAGTTGATCATGTATTCCGATGGTAATCCAACTCGAACATTTTGTTATGTGACGGATGCAATCACTGGATATTTAAAGGCATTATTATATGAACCTTTTGACTATTTTAATATCGGAATTGACAAACCCGAAATTTCGATAAAAGAATTAGCTGAAATTTATAAAGATATAGGTTCAACTATGTATGATTTTAATCAGTCCATAGAATTTAGAGAATCGGATGAACAAAGCTATTTAACACATAATCCATCAAGAAGATGCCCTGATATATCAAAGGCCAGAAAACTTTTGAATTATTCTCCTTCTATTTCTATCGTTGAAGGTGTGCATCGCTTTCTAACCTTTTTGAAAGAAGGAGGAGAAATTCATTGATTACCGTGATCGGGCTTGGTTTTGTTGGATTGACAACAGCTCTAGGGTTAAGTGATAAAGGGTACCATGTTTATGGCTACGATATTGATCAAAAGAAAAAAGAGCAGTTAAGAAAAGGACATATTCCTTTTTATGAGCCTTATCTTGAAGAGAAACTAAATCAGCACTTAAACAAAATTTTTACAATTGTTGATGATTTACAGGAAGCTGTAAACAATAGTGAAATTATCTTTATTTGTGTAGGGACTCCGAGTAAAACAGATGGGAGTGCATATTTAGGTTATATTTTAGATGCCATTAAAGGTGTAGCTGCCTATATAAATAAGCCGGATTTTAAAGTATTAGTGCTAAAATCCACTATTCCCCCATCAACAACGAGCGATGAGATTAAACCGTTTATTGAAGAGTTGGGTTTTAAGGTTGGCCGTGATATTGGCTTAACCAATAATCCTGAATTTTTAAGAGAAGGGTATGCCTGGGAAGATTTTATGAATCCTGATCGAATCGTTATCGGTCAGGAAGAAGATAATAGCGGACACATAGTCGAAAAAATTTATCAATCGTTTAATGCTCCAATTTATCGGGTTACTCTAAATACTGCCGAGTATATTAAGTATTTATCTAACACCTTGCTGGCCACTCTCATTAGTTACGCAAATGAACAGTCATTAATTGCTAGGTCTATAGGAGATATAGATATCAAAAAATCTTTTCAAGTTTTGCATCTTGATAAAAGATGGTTTGGCACTCCAGCGAATATGACCTCCTATGTTTACCCAGGGTGTGGATTTGGGGGCTATTGTCTTCCTAAAGATACGATGGCCTTGATTAGTCAGTCGCAAAAAAATTCCTACTCGCCAGAAATTTTAAAAAGCACCTTAACAGTAAATGAAACCATTAAAGAATTTGTTGTGAGTGATGTAGTGGGAAAAGCAGGGAGGAATGAGAATATAGGAATTCTTGGTTTAGCATTCAAACCAAATTCAAATGACATAAGGGATACACCCGCAAAAACCATCATTGAAGGCTTGATACAAAAGGGATGGAACAATATTATCGCTTATGACCCGATGGCAATGGAAGAGTTTAAAGAGTCATATGGTCTTCCCATTGAATATTCTCCTAACCTAAACTCACTTCTTTCGAGAGTGAATCATGTTGTTATTTTAACTGCGTGGAATGAGTTTCTAAAATGCGAAGAGGCAATTAGAGAAAAAAATGTTTTTGACTACCGATATATATATAGTTAGTTAACTTCTATTGGGTTCAGAATCTCCTATTGTAAACAGTCTAGAGAAGGTGATGCACTGTTTATTTTGGTGGTTTTTTTTTATGGGGAAGAACATCAGAAATTTTTACTATTGCTTTTACACGAAGGCGGCAATTGAATTCATTTTACATAGTTGTATGGAAAAATTTAATAGGAAGAGAATTAAGAGTTATTATTCACGTGAATAGGTGGATTAATTACTATAATCCTGAGGTATTATAAAAAAAACGTGGCAAATCAAGACAAACACATGCAAGTTTATTACTTAAGTATTAGTATAGAGTATTTCCCCCCTGGTTTGGATATCGGCTTTGGGACAGCCCATCAAGGTCCGAAAATCCGAATAACAAAAGGGGGAAAAGGTGGCTATTTAATTATAAGATTTCAAAAAAATCTATCATGTTTTGTCATTTTTATGAGCCTCATCTTCCCCCTCTTTCACCTTCAATATGGATTCAAGATATTTCTTAAATTCAGCTACAACCGTTACAGGTGTAGTTGAAATTAATGCTCCTACTGTGTAGCACTAAAGAACCCAGATATGGATGTGACTGATCCGTCACGAGGAACCACAAACGCGAAGTCAAGAATGCCAACGACACCTAGAGTTATTGTTGCTCCTCCAATACCAACCTTCAAAAGGACTTCCGAAGCCAATAAGAGCTCCAGTATCAAGCACTCCACCTAAAACACTAGTAAGTTCAACAGGAGCGCCTGATGCGAATGGGATCATAGCACCTCCACCACCTGTTGCGCCAGTCGCGCCCGTGGCTCCAGTGCCGGCCAGTCGCGCCAATATCGCAAGTGGCTCCAGTGCCGCCAGACTAGAAGAAATTATGACAACATTTAGAGATCTTTCAAAAGCATTTTATGACAAAAAGCCAGGCGGAATAAAAATAAAAAGTAATGATGGGGATAATACAATTAGATTTGATATTCTTGCTAAGATACAAGATGATTCTTCAGATGGGGTAAATGAAGTTAAAATCTTTTGTGATATGACCATTTTACTAATGAAACAAAATCATAAATGTGATTTTTTATTTCATGATAGTCGATTGTTCAGTAACATGGATCCAAGGCAACGTTATACTTTATTTAAATTGGCCAACGACAAAGTTTCTAATAATGGTTTGCAGTATATTGCGTCTATCAATGAAGATACATTACTAACTTTTAAGGGTTTAATGACGCCGGAAGAATATTATGGAATAATAGAAAAGAATACAAGACTCACCCTTACTGATGAATCTGATAAAATTCTTGCTGAGTGTTTGAAAGGAAAAATACAGAGACCTTTGTTTATCACATGGAAAGTGATGAAGATCAAGAATGGGGAATTGGAACAGGTTGTAACGGAACTATATATATATTACTGGAGTTTGTGGACTATAAATTAAAAGAAAATCTTTCATATGTCTTGGCTTCCATTTAAGAAGCTAAGGTAATCGTCCATCAAATTGAGTTCGATAATGATTGGAACTTATTGGGGTATTCTTTCCGGCCAGATGATGAGAATAATAATGAACGCAAAGATAATGATGTTAGTTTTATTTATATGCAAAAGATTATACCTAAACCGCGTTTTATCATTTTTGAAGCTGGATGTGATGTATATCCAGTTGTCACTATGGCTACCTCAATAGGGTTTTTAGTTACTGTTTGCGATTGGAGGCCCGAGCTTTGTAACGAAAATAATATACCCGACGCAGTTAGCCATATTATAGGATTCCCAACTAAAATTATGGAACAATTATCTTTTAAAAAAGATGATTATGTTATCATCATGACTCATAACTTTCAGAGAGATAAAGAAATACTTTCACTTTCACTAATGATGAATCAGTCATTATCCTATATAGGCATTTTAGGTTCCCAAAAACGTACAGCCAGTTTATTTGACACGAAAACCCCTAATAATATACACTCACCTATCGGTTTATCAATTGGAGCTAAGGGCCCTTTCGAGATTGCAGTTAGCATTATAGCCGAATTAATTCAGCATAAAAGAATGAAGGGACACCCCGAATGAAAGTAACAGGGGTATACCTGGCCGATGGAAATAGTTATCGAATGGGTATAAATAAATTAGCATTGCCATTAGGAAATAAAGAAATGGGAAGATGGGGATTAGAAAAAGCGGTTCTATCTGAACTTAACGATATTATCATTATTTCAAATCATTTAAACCACCTAGATTTATCAGGTTTTTGTTCTGAAAAAATAATTACGGTCGAAATTAAAGAACCTGAAGCAGGTCAATCCCATTCACTCCAAACAGGTATACGATCAGCAAACAACATACATTCGGACGCCGTAGTAATTTTACTTGCTGATCAGCCCTTTATAACAACAAATATGATAAACAAACTCATCGAAATATACAAAAGAAACCCTAATTACTCCTTTGTTGCCTCTAGTTTTTATGGTTGTATACGACCTCCCATACTTATTGACAAAGATCTCTTTTCCGACATTCACCTTTTACGAGGAGACCGAGGCGCAAGACAGATTCTAATGGCGAAGAGAGAACATCGAAAAGATGCCTGGGAAAAGGTGACAGGGCAGGCGATTTACACAGGAGACCGCGAAGAAGTAAAAATTCTCCATGTTAAAAAGGTAATTAGTCCTTATGCACATGCCCTTATTAAAAATATTAATCTAACCATAGCTGAAAAAGTTCCAGGCGTTCGTGCAATCATAACAGGTGGCAATTTACCACTAACAGGAGAAGAAGTCAGGGATCGGTACCCCATAGCTCTAGATAAAGTCCGCTATCATGGAGAAGTAGTAGCACTTGTTGTTGCTGATACAATGAAACAAGCAAAAATTGCAGCTGACAATATTCAAGTTATCTATGAACCTTTAGCCGTTGTCAATTCACCAACGGAAGCCTTTAATCCCAATTCCCCTCTCTACTCCACCCAGATATAGATACCTATAAAAATTTCCCAAGCCAGGCACAAATATAGCAAATCGAACCAAAATCAGAAAAGGTGACAGAAAAACAGGTTGGCAAGAGAGCGAAATCATTATTGAGGAAAAGTTTTCTTTTTCCCCCTCCGACCATGCAGCCATGGAAACAAGATGTTCTTTAGCGGAAATTCACTCAGATGATAAGATCATTATCACTTCTTCTTCTCAAGCTCCCTTCATGATCACACGTTTGATAAGTGATTACTTTGATGTTGAAATTGGAAACGTCATAGTAAATACTCCACTTGTTGGAGGGGCATTCGGTGGTAAAGCCTCGGTCCAACTTGAACTATTAGCTTATAAAGGTTTTAATCATTTCAGAGGTGAGGCCTTTTTGTAGCTTTACCTTTTTTTGTTGTGCTGTTTGATGTTATATAGGGTAGAGATGGAAGCGAATAAATTTCGGACAAAGAATTGAAGGAGTCCATATCCACATCTTTGATAAATCCATGATAAATCCATTTTTGAATAAACTTTGGATAAAAATCTAAAAACACAAGCATTAAATAGCAAACTAACATAGAAATGAGAGAGGGAATTTGATAGTAATTCCATTTAAACTCTCTATATAGTTATTTTATCCATAGTCTATTCTAAAGAAATCCCCATTCTAGCCAGGAACTATGACCTGGCTTTATGCTAATAAGGTTTCAAAATACTTTATTCAGGAGGTAGATAAAAGTGGAAAAGAAAAAAATGATAATAAATGGAAAGATGGTATCTTATATAGAGAAAGGCAATGTTAATGATCCCCCAGTTCTTTTATTGCACGGGGTACCTGAGTCCAGCCTTTTGTGGAAGGAAATGATTCCATGCATTGTGTCTTGTGGATTTAGAACCATCGCACCGGATCTCCCTGGATTCGGCCAAAGTGAACAGTTTGATGAATCCTCAACATGGGAAAGATATGAACAGTTTGTATCAGATTTTACAAGAGAACTAAAACTAGATAAATTCCACCTTATTGTACATGACTGGGGCGGACTTATTGGACTGAAATGGGCATGTGATCATCCAGAGAGAATACTAAGTCTCTTTGTTTCAAATACAACCATATCAGTAGATTATAAGTGGCACTCACTTGCTCAGATTTGGAGAACACCAAATGCCGGAGAGAAAATAATGAAGCGCATGTCAGATGATCCCCAAGCTCAAACTGAATTGATGAAAACGATTCCGAACATAGTTGAAGAAATTCTGGAAGACTTCTTTCGTGTCTTTAGAACTCCCGAATCTTGTAAAGTCATCTTAGATCTATACCGATCAGGAAATATAAAAAAGGTAAAATCGTACAATCAAAAACTAAATCAGATCAAAATACCTGTCACAATAATTTGGGGAGAGATGGATCCTTATATACCTTTTAAATTTGCCTACAAGCTCCAGAAAGAAGGTTTCCCGCATGCACAGGTTCACATTATTAAAAATGCCGGGCATTTTATCCAAATCGAAGTGCCTGATAAAGTGAATTCTTATATCCAACAGCATTTTAAAAACGTGTAAACCTTTTATAAGATATATAGAAGGGGAGAAGCGGATTAAACATCAGCATTCCCCTTTTCGAACATAATGTTAACAATACTTTATTGATAATCTTATTGTATTATTAAAAAGAGTACCTATAAAATAGAGAAATAGAAAGCCCTAAAGCAGTGAGTCTTTGGACTAAATGCTGCAAGTAGTTGAGTATGACCAATGCTAATATGTTGAGAGATTATAATATAAAAAGGCTTTGTTCATTATCAGGAGCTGATTTGCAGCTCTTTTTCTTTTGCAACTATGGGGTAAGAATAGTTGCAAAAGAAAAAATTATTATACATAAATAATATAATTTGAGGAGAGTAAAGATGAAGACTGATAATTTCGATTATATTGAACTTTGGAGGAAATCCATGGTAGATCATTATGGTAAAATGCCGAATCGACTAAAAGATGATGCAGCAGAAGAAGCTTTTTGGTCATCCATGGTTGAAAGAAAAAAACAACATAAAGCGGACCCTTATGCAAAACATGTGTACCAAGAGTTACTGCCATTATTAAATCGCGAAGACCATGTATTGGAAATCGGTCCTGGCTGGGGCAATTACACCTTTGATATTGCAAAAGAGGTCAGGAAGCTAACTTGTATTGATAGTTCTAAAAGCATTATCAGTTTTTTGGCATCTCAGGCGAACGAAAAAGATATCAAGAACATAGATTTGATTCATGATAAGTGGGAAAGTGAGACGAAAAGGGATAAATATGATGTAGTTTTTGGTTTTAATTGTTATTACCGTATGACAGAAATCGGTCAAACCTTCTTAAAAATGAATGAGTCTGCAGCCCGGTTAGTGATAGTAGGTATGACAACCGGACCAGAAAAACCTCATTATATGGAATTGAAGCAACGAGGATACACGATCAATTTAAGAAAGCGGGATTACATACACATTTTGAATGTTTTGTATCAACTTGGAATACTGGCGGATTGTAAGATCGTTAAATTGAAAAGTAAAAAAATCTATTCCACCTATGAAGAAATGATTCGCGATAATACAACAAAAATTCTCGATGAACATTTTTCCTATGATGAAGTAAAAACGATTCTAAATAAATATGTGGTGGAAAAAGAAGGAGTTTTCGAATACGAATATCCATTTCATGCAGCTTTGATGTATTGGAATCCGAGGTAAAATTAACTATTCCAGTACCATTTTCTCTTAATTCATTATCTTATTTTTAATGTCCTTTAGGAAAAAGGTATTTTTTCTGAAGGATATTCGCAAAATAATACTAACAAGGCTACAAAACAATGATGGGAAAACGGAGTGTGAATGATACATGAAAGAAATATCCGAAAAGAGATTTTGTGAAACTTGTAAAAAAGAGACAGTACATACAGTAACTGAAGATGCATTAGAAATAGAATATTCCTGTAATGAGTGCGGTCAGCACCAAGACATTTTCAAGACATTTTTTTAGAAAACATTCGAAACAATTCAAATGGAATTCGCAATCGAAATTTTGCTGCAAGGGAAGAAGTTTGACTAAAGTCGTCTTTCTTTGGTATGTCTTTCTTTGGTATTTTGACATGACCAACCCTAATGGAATGACTCCCCGAATAAAGGAATACCAGTAGGAGTTCTTTCAACGCCGCTCAGATATTCCCACTCCCCAGTTGAATTAGTCAATCTCAATGATGCCGTAGGGGTCTTGAAGATTGCAAAAGGAATCGAATTGGACAATGCAGGGAAAGATTTAAGTTTCCTATACTGTTCATACTTTAGAAGTTTTCCGCTTTACAAGGCAAAAGAATAGATCATGACCGCCAATTACTTTCTCAATGATGGGCTAATCCAAATAAAAAGACAGCACTCTGGTTGTGAGTGTTGTCTTTTTGGTTTGAAAAGAAAGTGTTTGAATTCTTTTATTCTTGGCTTTTACTTTCTCCGTTGACGAGACCATCAAGACTGAGTCTTACGCCATGTGGTGGAGCAATTATGAAATCAATTAAAAAATACAGCGGTAAAACTTTCTTATTTCTATTTCAACGGCATTTAATGTGTGATATATTGCATATTATATATTGGTATTTCAAGGAGGTAAAGCCGTTGGTGCATTCAAATTCATTACAAAAAATTAAACGTACTTCTGTACGTGAAGAAGCATACATGATATTGCGGGATTGGATTGTACAGGGAATCCTAACACCAGGCCAACAATTACGTGACAAAGAATTAGCCGAACAATTGGGAGTAAGCAGAACCCCTATTAGAGAAGCACTTTTAAGGCTTGAGGATGAGGGATTTGTAGAGACCAAGCCGAGCCGTTCAACTATTGTTTCCCCCATTCAATTGGAAGGGGTATTAAACATATATTCCATTGTATGGACTCTGGAAAAGTTAGCTATGGAACAGGCTTTTGATTTCATTGAAGAAAAACACTTAATTGAGATGGAAGCCAACAATCATGAAGTGAAAAAAGCAATCGACGAGGGAAATCAAATAGTGGCCGTTCAGAAAGATGATGACTTTCACTCCATTTACATCAATCTTTCTACAAATGAAGAATTGAAGCGGATTCTATCAGGACTCAAACAAAAACTTATACGAATTGAACTGTTTTATTTTAATCAGGTAAGTGATGTTGATCTTTCCGTTGATGAGCATGATCAGATCATACAGGCTTTAAGGAATGGAAATCTAAATATGGTGCTTAAGGTGATAGAAAAGAATTGGAAAGAAAGTTACTATAGAATTCAAGCCCATACGGAACGTGTAAAAAGTGGGGAAGAAAAAAATGAGTAATGATACTTTAGTTGCCATATCACCTTCAAGAAATAAAGGGATTGCACTAGTACTGACTGGCGCTGCATTATGGGGAGTATCAGGAACGGCAGCTCAATATCTATTTCAGCAGCAAGGTTTCAGTCCTGAGTGGCTAACTGTTGTACGCTTGTTGCTTTCTGGAATCATCTTATTGGGGGTCGCATATAAGAACGAAAGAATGAAAGTTTTTGAGATTTGGAAAACTAAAAAAGATGCGCTTCAAATTATCCTTTTTGCAATTTTGGGAATGCTCGCTGTTCAATACACATATTTTGCAGCAATTGAACATGGCAACGCAGCCACTGCTACAGTGCTTCAATACCTGGCACCTGCCCTGATCACTTGTTATTTAGCCATTCATTCCAGACGTTTTCCAAGCATTACTGTGAGTGTAGCTGTGATCATAGCGATTTTAGGCACTTTTTTGCTTGTGACAGGAGGAAGCATACATACACTTTCCATTTCCGGGTGGGCAGTATTTTGGGGAATAACATCAGCCTTTGCATTGGCATTCTATACATTGCAGCCGTATAAACTCCTTTCAAGATGGGGTTCAATGATTGTTGTGGGATGGGGCATGTTAATTGGGGGCATATGCTTTAGCATGATTCATCCTCCATGGGCATTCGAAGGCAATTGGACGTTACCTTCATTTTCAGCGGTTTTATTCATCATCATTTTCGGTACGATCATTGCTTTTTATTTTTATTTGGAAAGTACAAAATTCATCTCTGCTTCAGAGGTAAGTTTATTAGCTTCTGTTGAGCCATTATCCGCAACCTTAATATCCGTTTTCTGGCTGAATGTAACATTCGGTTTTGCCGAGTGGCTCGGCACGCTCTGCATTATAAAAACCATTACGATTTTATCAATCGTAAAAAACAAGTAATGTCAGTTGTAAACCGGCAAAATAATGGTATCTCTCCTGTAGATTATAAACTGCCATGAAGCTCGAACATACATTAAAAAAAGCAATTACACTATATGTGAATTGCTTTTTTTGTATTTTACGAGTATTACACATGCATTTAATCATTCAAAAAGACATTGATTTTTAGAAATGCTTTTCTACCCTAATCAACTTTTACATATTACGGCTGTTTTCGATATGGTCTTACATGAACTCATTAACGGTAACATCTTCAGGTATTTAAAGCAAAAAGAATCGTTTCCGTAATACGGTCTCAAAAGCATCGTATAATTCTTCTATGAAATGTAATTGAGAAGAGTTTACCTTATGTCTATATAATGTTGCAGAACCTTTGACGGGAAGAATTTGAGGGGCAATGGTCGTAAGGATACAATAATGGCAGGGGGCATAGTTAAATTCTGTTGTGCTTGCTTTAAACAGTTGTACATCGCTTTACCGCCAACTGAATTGGCAGAGTGAATAGTAATGCGATTGGCAAATAGTTTTTCTTTGACCATCTTTTGAACAAGCATAAAACCATTCCTGGTTTTATTTAATAAATCATGGTCCAAAGAGAGATGTTCAATATCAAAGTTTTGCAATAGCTCTATACATTCGTCTATAGTCTCGACTAACACATAGCCATCGGGTGCTTTCCGATAGTCATCCAGAAAAACGCTGATTTTCTCCATTTCTTACACTCCTTTCCTTATGACTAAGAAAAGTAAATTAAACCCAAGAAAATATGGTTTTATATATTAAGTCTAACACAACAAAGTAAGAAGGGTGCATATTCGACGTTAAAGACTAATATACGACAGCCTTTTTTAATAAATATTCTATATACTTATCGTTGTGCTACTTCAACTAACGGATCTTTACTAAAAGGAGGAACTGTTACTTAGCAACCCCCTTATAAAACTAAGTTGCATGGTTTGTAATAAAAAACTTATTGTCCAACTCCCTCTAAATATCCCTTGTTAAATATGGTACAAAACATCCACTTATAAGTTAATGATTGTAATAATTTGGGTAAAAGGTAATATCTTGACTTAAAGGAGAAGTGATATGTTACATCCAGACGAGATTTACCTTGTACTTAGGGACAAAACGCTGCTGTTGGAGTTAAAGGAACAAATTAATGACTATCATCTTTCCTACTTATCAATGATTAATGATCAGCTTTCATTGATTGATAATGCTCTAAAAGAAGAATGTAACGTTGATTCCTTCACTATGTCAAAAGGATAAAACGAACATTTACTTATATAGGGGATCAATTTTTTAACTATAATAAACCAGCTTAGCGCCCTCTGGGAAAGGCGCTTTTTTAATGTCAAATTTAATTGGTCACCTAAAAAGATCAGGTATACCTCCATGTTCTGGTTAGTTATATTGCGAGCGGACGCTTATTTATCACCTTCATCATTACGATGATGGTCTTTTTCATTTTGATAAACAGCAATTTTGGTGTCATCTCCAATGCTTTCAAGTGTAGCCATGGCCATCTGTTCTCTAATGCGAATGATATGGGCATCCATTAATTGCTTGGCTTTGTCCGCTTCTTTTAGTGCGATAGAATGGTAGATTTCTTTATGTTCTTGAAGCGTTTCATGAAAATGACCTGGTTTTGCGAAACGGTGTCGCCTGGTGGCACGGATAGTATCTTTCATTTGATCACTAAGGGTATGGACCAATCCAGCAAATATTGAATTGTTTGTGGCTTGTGCGATACTATAGTGGAAATGTAAATCTGCTCGCAAACCTAATTCTTCATCATGTTCCGACCGTGCCATTTCTTCAAGAGCTTTAAGGATTTTTTGTAAATCAAGAGAGTTTGCTCTCTGTGCAGCAAGAAAAGCACATTCGGTTTCAATTACTCGACGGACTTCAAGCATTTCATAGACCATGTTGTCTTCAGCTTTGATGATTGAGGTGGATAGCTGTTCGATCAGTGACTGAACATCAGATTTTCTGATAAATGTCCCATCACCTGGTCTTACTTCAATGACTCCGTTAATTTCCAATACTCGAAGGGCCTCTCTGATTGATGTTCGACTCACTTTAAAACGATTGGACAACTCCCGTTCAGGGGGTAATTTATCTCCTGGTTTCAATTCACCACTAATAAAAGATTCCTTAATTTGATTGAAGATGATTTCGTACACTTTTGGAGATTTAACTGGTATAGAATCCATTACTTCCTTCACATCCTTCAACAACAACCCTAAAATCATGTTGGTACGACTATTAGTCGAATAATTTTAACAAGCATTGATTTATGAATCAAGGGGAAGCGCAATATTATAATCAAAATAAGTAATTATTAAAAAAAATCAAACATTAAAATTGGTTAGACCAATATTAGATATAGTTTCAGTCAATCCCGTTCATTTGGCAATTCCAGGTGCTTTCATTTTTGGTAATACGGGTGGGGAACCAGCTATAATCACTGACATTATAAGCATTTATGCATGCAGAATCCAAATAAAAGGATAATTGTTGAAAAAGTCAAAAAATTTAGTATAATGAAAATTGGTTAGACCAATTATGAAATGATTAAAGAATGGTCCAGGACGAAACATTCATAAATGGAAGCGATATCATTTTAATCTATTAAGGAGGGGGGAACCATTTATTAATACAATACTAATTCTTGGTATGGTGCGACCAAAACTTTTGATAGGACAAAAATAGAGGTTATAGCAGAAAGAAGGAGAATTGAATGGAAGCGGCTAGTGTAAATTTGATCAACGCTTTAAAGGAAGTACTTTCGGAAAATCAAGTAACAGAAAACCAGACTGTGAGAGAATTACACGGAAGAGATGAGTCATATCATGCTGTAAGTCTTCCTGATATTGTTGTATTTCCAGAAACAACACAGCAAGTTAGTGAAATTGTGAAATTAGCAAATATGTTCAAAATTCCGATGGTTCCTTTTGGTTTGGGATCAAGCCTCGAGGGGCATGTCATACCTTACCATCATGGCATAACCATTGATTTTTCACTAATGAATAAAATCCTTGAAGTGCGTGAAAACGATTTTCTCGTAAAGGTTCAGCCTGGCGTAACGCGATCGCAACTGAACAAAGAACTGAAAAAATACGGTTTGTTTTTTTCAGTGGATCCGGGTGCTGATGCAACTCTTGGCGGAATGGCTGCAACAAATGCCAGTGGAACGACATCAGTTAAATATGGTGTGATGCGTGACCAAGTCCGCGATCTTGAAGTGGTTCTTGCAGATGGTTCCATTATTCATACTGGCAATTTGGCCGCTAAATCGTCATCGGGTTACCATCTAAACGGTCTTTTTGTTGGGTCTGAGGGAACGCTAGGCTGCTTTACGGAATTGACGTTGAGAGTTTACGGTATTCCTGAGCACGTTATGGCGGCAAGAGCATCATTTCCGGAATTGAGCAATGCGGTAGAAGCTGTTGTTTCCATTTTGCAGTCAGGTGTTCCAATCGCAAGGGTGGAGCTTGTCGATGAACCATCAATGAAGCAGGTTAACCTCTATAGTGAAACAAGCTATAACGAAGCGCCTACACTATTTTTGGAGTTTCATGGTAATGACGCAGGGTTGAAGCAAGATGTAGAGTTCACTAAAGAAATAGTAGCAGAACATAATTGTCTCGATATTGAATTTGAGACAGATAATGCTGCCAGGAACCGCCTATGGGAAGCTCGCCATAATCTTGCATATGCTTATATTCAAGGCAATCCTGGAAAAAAACTGATGGTGACTGATGTCTGCCTTCCGATTTCAGAGCTATCTGGTGCAATTCACCATGCAAGGGAAGCTGTTGATTTACTGGGCCTTACCGGTGGGATCGTCGGCCATGTAGGCGATGGGAACTATCACGTGCTCTTAATGATCGATAATAAAAATCAAGAAGAAATTAAAAGAGCTGAACAGCTAAATGAACAAATTGTCCTATATGCCCTTCAGCGTAAGGGAACATGCACTGGTGAACATGGAGTTGGGGTCGGTAAACAAAAATATCAGAAAAAAGAACATGGGAACTCTCTGTTTGTGATGGAAAAAATTAAAGAAGCCCTTGATCCAGATAATTTATTAAATCCTAGTAAAATATTTATGCAAGAAAGAGTGTGATGAAATGAAAGTATTAGAAGCATTCAGTGCATTAGCCGGCAAATATTTTGCTGTCTGGGTTATCTTAATATCCGTCATTGCCTTTATTTTTCCAGAGCCATTTTTGGGATTGGGGGGATATATTACAATATTGCTTGGCGTTGTAATGTTTGGTATGGGGCTTACTTTGAAGGCCGTTGATTTTAAAATCATCATTACTAAACCACTGCCCGTGATAATTGGAGTTTGCGCCCAGTTTATCATCATGCCATCTGTGGCATTCCTTATTGCGAAACTCATGAATTTGCCAGCAGAATTAGCTGCAGGACTGGTTTTGCTCGGCTGTGTACCAGGCGGAACAGCCTCTAACGTTATGGTTTATCTGGCAAAAGGGAATGTACCTTTGTCGATAGCTATGACTTCGGTATCAACTTTACTGGCTCCAATCATGACGCCGCTGCTTCTGCTTTTACTGGCAGGACAATGGATGCCGGTTGACTTTTTTGATATGTTTAAGTCCATTATCCAAGTCATCCTTCTTCCGATTGTTTTAGGTTTGGCCATTAAGCGGTTTTTCCCTGTAATAGTTGAAAAAGGCTTAACCGTTTTACCGCTTATTTCGGTAGCAGCTATCATTACGATTGTAAGCGCAGTAGTCTCAGGTAATGCAGCTAGTATTGCTGCATCCGGGTTCCTTATTTTCACTGCCGTAATGCTTCACAACGGATTTGGGCTGCTGTTCGGTTACTTAGCAGCAAAAGTGCTTGGACTTGATGAAGTGAATAGAAGAGCAATTTCGATTGAGGTAGGCATGCAGAACTCAGGGTTGGGCGTTGCGCTTGCTACTGCGCATTTCGGCCCTCTGGCAGCACTTCCAAGCGTACTGGCTGCTGCATGGCACAACATATCCGGACCAATTCTCGCGACTTACTGGTCTAAAAAGTCTGCTGACGACAGTATAGAGGAAGCGCCAGTTCATCCGGTGGAGAACAAACTTTAATTATATTTAAGTTAAAAGAGATCCTATGCTTCCAGCTGGGATTTTTTTGCTGCTGCAATATTAACTAGGGAGGGAAGTGGAAGGGCAAATAACCATGCTGATTGAATTCTAGAATTCATCTATGAAAAAGAGAGCCATTCTGTTAATGCTCTCCTATATCAAGCATGTAGTAGCAATAGCTTTAACAGGCAGAATATAAATATCAATAAAGAAAAAATTAAGGAAGTACTAGAACCAAATTATGAATTAATTGTTATAATTAGTGATCTTTTTATAGGAGGTTCCAAGTGACAGAATCTTTCAAAAAGTCATTAAGATATTGAGAAGAAGGGGGGAGGGAGTCTAATTTCCCTTTTACTCTAACTAAAAATCGTTTGATTTTCTATGTTAACTTGCTCCCATATTAAATCCACTATTTCTTGGCGTCTCATTCTTGAAGTTTCAAGTAATTTAAACATTAATTCATCATATTTTAAGTGCAAATTGTGACGTTGTAGTGTCCGTGTATTAATACTTTGATAGATGACCTAATCTTATACAAAACAGCTTACATAGGACGATGTGAGTTCATCTAAGTCCAATTTAACGTTCAACAGGGTAAGTAGAACCATTATCATGAATATTAATATCCCATATATCAATAATAAAAAGGTGTTTTTAAACTTTGGAAGGAGATGGTGTTATGAAAAAATTATTGTTGATGGGATTTATTTTTTTATTTCCTCTAAACATGGTGTCTGGACCAACCAGTGCATACGCTAAACCGCAGGTACAAAGTGTTAGTCAATCTGAGGTAAAGTTCGCAAATGAATTCAGGAAACTTTGGATTGATCATGTATTGTGGACAAGTAATTACATTACAAGTGCAACAACAACTGGAGCGGAGGATCAAAAACAGGTATTGGCTAGGCTTCTGAAAAATCAGGAGGATATTGGAAATGCTATAAAGCCAGTATACGGAGAGAAAGCTGGGAATAAACTTACGGATTTGCTTAAGGAGCATATTGTTATTGCCGGAAAGATTGTAGATGCGGCTAAAAGCGGAAATGAAGTCTTGGTGAAACAGCTAAACAAAGAATGGTATAGAAATGCTGATGAGATAGCAGCTTTCCTTAGCGGTGCCAACCCCTATTTGAAAAATGAAGATCTAAAAAATTTGCTTTATATGCATTTGAAATTAGTTACAAATGATTTAACTGCAAGCTTAGCAAAAAATTGGAATGCAAGAATTGTTTCAATTGACGAAGGGGTCACACATATAATCCTAATGGCAGATTCTATCTCTGAGGGAGTTGTAAAGCAGTTTCCGGATAAGTTTAAATGATAATCTTAAGAATCCTCCAGCATTATGTTGGAGGTTTTTTCATTATGAGAGGCATTTACTTTTGTTTATATAACTGGTTCAAGCAAATATCACTAAACTTAGTTCGTTACTTATGTATGGGATAGTATCCTATGCATATCAATCTAAACAATAACTATTAGATGGATCGTATACTAGCGTTTACGATAATCTGTTTTTAGTGGAGTAGAAGGAAAACAAATAATAAAATAGGGGTTGCAAAAGATTATTTTTATTTTTTTTTGAACAAACGGCTATGTTAATTCAGTAAAATTTCTTCCAGGACTAAAACGGCAGTGTTGTTAGTATATTTCCAAAGAACAAGCGTCAAAAAGGGTGCTTTTTTTATAAGCCAACGCGGAAGTATACTCGTATTAAGAAAGCTTGGAGCTATGGTTTTTCAAGCGTAATTTTTTAAGAAGAAGCATCGGGACTTCAGGACTTATGCTCTTTTATCGTTGTAACTTTTCACTGACTGGTTGTTATCAATTTGCTTAAACGCCTTTTGAAATATTGAAGTAGGTCATAAGAAATGTACGACACAGAAATTATAAGGAGTGTCTCAAATAGTTTTAACAATAAATTGTCAGATATATGATCCATTCTTAATGCCGATATAATTAAATCAAAAATATCGATGAAGACTACATGAACAATGTATATACCTAGGGCTCTTCCTCCTACTTTAGTAATGAACAAATCCTTCCCCAATGTTTTATTATTTAATGCAAATAAAAAAAGAAATGCAGTTAAAAAGATAGTGGAAATAAAATATTCCCCATGGCTTCCTGATAATATCTTTTCTAATAAGTATCCTTCTACAACTTGGATAGTAAAGAAGATAAAAATTAATAATAAATAGGTTTTGGCTGTTATTGCTCTTGACTTTTTAAAGAATTTATCATCCGCAAAGAAGAATCCCAAATTTGTATAAAAAAGACCAATGAATAAAGCATCCCGTGTACTTAGAGGAAAATCATAGAACATCGAATACGATTGTCCGAAAAGACCTAACAAGTTGAATATTAGGCTGATGGTTAAAAGAAGCCTTGCTTTTTTTAACTTAAAAAAACCGAATAGAATGATAACGCTCCAAATTAATGCGGTTAAAAACCACAATTGGTATCCGCTAGTCCCAGTTCCGTAATATATAAGGTCAAGAAATGAAAAATGATTAATGTATTGCGCAAATTCCTTTGGTACATCGGTAGCATCTTTATAAAGAATAAGAACATCATACATCATATAAAAGAAGAGCCAGCATAAATACAGTTTCAAGATTTTTATAATATACCTTTTAAAATAATCAAAGGAATCCCTTTTATGTATCATCTTTTGACCGAACAAATAACCAGATGCAGTAAAGAAGAATGGCACCGCAAACCTTGAGAAGTTATCGAGAATAAATAGACCAATTTGGCTATCCCTAGGGAATACATGAATGACTACAACAGATAATATTGCAAAAAATTTAATAAAGTCAATCGCGTTATTTCTTTCCATTTGTTCACCCTTTTCATAACACTTTTACTTTCATTGGTTATTCCCTATATTATGTACACCAAAGAAAAATTTATTTTTCTCTTTCTGAATCCAAATACGAGATACTGTAAGACTTAATTATTGAACAGCTAATCGTTCAGGAGGGTGGACTGTCTGTAGTAGTAGCTTCACTATACGGATAGTAATCATATGAATGCCTATGTTCGTGGTAATTTGGCTCTTACAGAAGAAAACCCTGTAATCAAGCCTTTTGACTAAGGGAAATGGGGGGACTGTCTGATTGCAAATTAATTATGGCTGCTTGAAGCATTGCACAAACGCTGGACCAAACTTTTACAAAGTGTAAGTCCTCCTGATACTGAAAAGACATTTAATGTTAAGGGGTCATGCTAGACAGATTAAGGGGTATAAGCTACACATACTAGTAGCAGCAAGACTTTCATGACCTAATAATTACTGTAAAGTTCTTAAATCCATTTTATTGAAATAGCAAGGTAGCAAACTTATGCCTCAAATGATGCAGAGATGATCGTTTTTTTTATTTATAAAAGCGGGTAACTATATGTTTTTGCTGCTCTAAAAGAATTGCTTAATAGTCATAAATTAACGGTAAGAAAGAAGGGGGAGGAGGCGTTCTTTTCTCCCTAGAATTAGTGGATTTAAATTGGGAGCAAGATAATTTAGAAAATCAAACGATTTTAGTTCGAGGAAAAGAATTCACCATATGACCTTAAAGGAGATTTAAATTTATTTTAGGACATGATCCGCGTTCCCATGTAATTAGAAATGAATTAATGTTTAAACTACTCGCAACAATAGGGATGAGACGTCAGGCTTTTGGTGCTTGAATACCTGCTGTGAAGTCAGACTTCATGTAATTTTCTTTTAAACAATATTTACTAAATGATTTTAAGCCCGAAATGCAGCGTTGTAGCGTTCTTGGCTTAATACTATGATTGAAGGACCTGATCTTGAACAAAACGACGCACACTGGACGATGTGAGTTGATCTAAGTCTAATGATCGGTTGTTAGCAGTTAAAAACTCACCGTAGAGCTTAAAATCGAATGCGTAAGTAATTAAGGTGTTTATGGAGTAATTATTCTCAATTTCTAAGTACATGAGATAATCATCCGAAGCTTGAACGTTATTCCTAATTATCAGAACTCCTGGGAAATTGTTCAATCCAAGATTGTTTGAAAAACAATTTATTATGATAATTGACCGACTTATAGTATGAACTAGAAAGTTATCTGAAACAGCATTGAATATTATAGTCAACTAGTGCCAATTCAGGGGGAGAGTAAATTAGGGAAATATGAAGCTGGGAACATTTCGTATAAATTTTTATTCTAGTTTACATAATATATATTATAGGAAGTTATATTTTTAATGTTAATTTTGTCTCATATCTTAAGAATACTTAACTTAGTGAGACAAAATACGAATTTTTATATTTAATCATGGCTATTATTTATCTATAATCTTTTTATCTAATTTCAGTTACATTTATTTAGTAAAAATGTTTGATTAATTAGTTAAGGTTAAACATTGGCACAAATTCAATACTAACTTTGTGTGATTAAAAAATAATATTGGATAATACATATTAATGATTATTAATATGTATTATCCTTTAAAATCCACTTTCAACAAAAAAACCAGTCATTCCTTTATTCTCCTTCATACAACTAATATATGTTCCAGCAATCTATGATTCCGAATAATACCGGGCTCTAATCAATTTGTAACGAATTGGCAAAACTAAATGTCCCCCACTCTGTCCACCATTTTAATCGAGAGATAAACACTAACTACTCCTAATAAACATAGTACTGTATTCACAATATTAGTATTAAGATCGACATTCAGTAGAAAAGAGAAATTTTGAAATTGCATTAGAAATATTGCACAAAGAATTGTTGGTATCGTTGCTCTTTTCCAAATACCAAAGAAAAAGAGTGGTATTAAACTAATAAGCGTAACAATTAAAGAATGAACAATCATCTTACTTAAATATGTGGTAATATCTTCAGCAGTCGGTTGCCCGTTAATGATATGAAATGCCTGATCAAGTAAATAAGTTGTCATGCCAGACAACAAAAAGGATACTAACGTGCAAAGGAAAACAAAAAGTGAGATAAAAAGAGCCTTTGCCATAACCAATTTTTTTCGACTTATCGGATATCCGAATGAAAGAGATATTGTTTTATTTTTATATTCATCGATTACAACCTGATTAATAAGAGAAGCTCCAAAAAGAACAAATCCCAGCTGCATTGACATCATAAGCTGGATGATGGTTGAATAACTTTGACCGAATTCCGCACTGACCATTTTAATAAAAAACATGGGTAAAAACATCAATATGCCCCAATATATAATCAGCTCACTAAGGATCATTTTTTGCCTTAACTTTCTCCACTCCAACTCCATTAATTTAACCAACTTTTCCACCCCCATGAATTTGTTGATAAAAATAATCTTCTAAAGTACTTGTATGCTTTTGTATTTCCTCGATATCTACATCATGCATAATTAGTTTTTTGGATATTTCGCTTTGCGGCAAAGTGAGATCATATATTCGAATCCTATTGTCCTGCACAATTTTCATATTGGAAATTTGGAGTTCATACTCAAGTAAATAGATTGATTTCTCCACATCTTTTGTGACAATTTCAATATAGTCTGTTCGTTGCTTACTAATATCTGCTAAAGTCACTTCGTTCACGAGCTTTCCATCCTTAATGACACCAATTCTGTCAGCTACTTGTTCAATTTCCCCTAAGATGTGACTGGATAGAAGGAAAGTAATTCCATATTCCTTATTTAACATTCGAATTAGATCTCTTATATCTTTTATGCCAATTGGATCAAGGCCGTTTGTAGGTTCATCTAATATAATCAGTTCAGGCTTCGTAATAATTGCTCTTACAATCCCCATTCGCTGCTTCATCCCTAGCGAAAAATCGCTCACAATTTTATCTTCAATCCCAGTTAGATGAACCATCTCCAACGCTTGTGTAATTGCCTTTTTATCATAAAAGCCTAAGTATTCACAATGAAGCTGAAGATTTTCCATAGCAGTTAAATGTTCAAAAAAGATTGGGTACTCAATAATACTTCCGACCCGTTTCAAGCCAGACTTCTCGGTTTTCGTTAGCTTCTGGCCAAACAATTCAATCTCTCCTGTGGTTGGACTTATTATTCCTGTTAGCATTTTCATGATTGTCGTTTTCCCTGCACCATTTTGACCAAGAAAACCATAAATTTCACCCTTTTTTATATGAAGATTCACATTAGATACGAGCAATTTCCCTTTTACCTTTTTTGTTAAGCTATTTGTTTTAACAACATAATCCATCATCTTTGCCTCCCTTATTGCTATCTACATCTATCTTAGTCAGAGAAAGTATCTTTTTTCTTTCTCAATCCTTACATGTTCCTTAAGTTTAGAAAAATGACGTAAGAGCTCATGTCAATCCCGAAGCTAAAAAAGAGCTGTTCCGTTAGAACATCTCTTAAAGAAGTTTTAATATGTAATTTGTTTAAAAATACAAGTAAAGCTCGTTTTTTCATAAGGTTTACTGTATAAATGGATGGTACCCTTCATCTCTTCTGTTAAGCGTTTTGATATACTTAGACCCAATCCGCTCCCTTGAAATTTTGGGTTTCTGGCATCATCTAATGTATATAACCGGTCAAACACCCGATCTTGATGGATTTCTGCAATACCTTTACCTCTATCCCAAATCTCTACAGAAACTGCTCCATCACCCTCTCGAAGTGTTAATCCGAAGACCCCTCCATCACTGCCATATCGAATTGAATTTGAAATAAGGTTATTAAATATACGATTTAAGGCGTCCTCATTACCTAAGATGTAAAGATGCTGATCTGGGATATCAACTTCGACTTGAAGTCCTTTTGCGAGCAGTAAATCATAAAACTCCAATACATTTTTTCTGCAAACTTCATTGAGTGAAAGTTTACTTAAAGGAATCACATAATCATCTGATTCTATTTTTACCAGATCAAAAAACTGATTAAGTAAACCAGTTAAGTTCAATACTTTTTCATGCAGCCTTACCATTAATACCTTCTTTTCCTCTTCAGTTATCATTTCATTCAGTTTCAATTTTTCTACATAACCTAAAATAACCGTAAGTGGTGTTTTTAAATCATGAGACATATTGGATATTAATTTTCTTAAGCTATCTTTTGTTTTTACATAATCCGCACTTACCTTTTGATTGAAATCCAATAGCCTGTTTATTTGAATGAGTAATTGCTGAATGGCTTGCTGATCGGTCGGCATCAATACTTTTTCAGATGTTTCATATTTGATGATATCGCTTAATTTTCCACTTATTTCATAAAGGTTTTGCTTAAGTTTTCTTCGGGACAAATACTGGAAGACATTTATGATTACTAAAAAAATAATCATTGCACAAAGAATGATTACCATGAGCTACACACCTAATTTATAACCAATCCCCCATATCGTTCTAATATATTGTGGGTTGGATGGGTCCTTTTCAATTTTTTCACGAAGTCTCCTTATATGTACGTTAATGACATTTTCATTCCCGTAATAATCATCTTCCCAAATAAAGTGGTATATTTGTTCCTTTGTAAATACTCTGCTTTGATTGGTCATAAACAACTTTAATATGTGAAACTCCTTTGATGTCAGTTGGACAGTTCTCCCTCTAACATTTACAGTAAATGAATTTAAGTCAAGGGTGAGCTCTTCATAATGAAGAACATTTTGGGTGGAGTTGCTTTCGGATGGATGATATTGCGTTGCCCTGCGAATGGCAGCATGAACTCTAGCTGTTAATTCAATCATCGAAAATGGCTTGGAAATATAATCATCGGCGCCAAATCCAAGTCCAAGCGCTTTGTCGAGATCACTTCCTTTTGCAGAAATAATTAATATAGGAACCATGCTCGTTTCTCTTACTTTTTTCAATAAATCCATACCAGTCAATTTAGGAATCATTAAATCAAGGAGGAGTAAGTCAGGTTCTTTATCATGAAAGAGAGCAAGAGCCTCTTCCCCGTCAAATGCGGCATGTACTGTATAATTCTCCTGCAATAGGGCACTTACTATTAATTGACTAATTTCTACATCATCCTCAATTAGCAGAATACTCTTCTGCATACTTCCACATCCTTCTGAGTGTTGAATTGTAAATGTACCTTATTTCTATATACGCACTATAAATTTTAAAAAGCACACAAAATAGTTATTGGTTCGATTATTCAATTAATACACTTTAGTTCACTTATTATTTATCATACTTAGTCATTTACTCTAAGAATCTCTAATTGCTTTGTTGTAGTAAGCAAGTCTATTGTATTATTTCCCTTCGTGTAAAAAACGGAAGCTCCTTCACTTTTCCCCTTTTTCCATCCATTCGCTTTAAGGGCTAAATCATATCCATATGGTATGCCATTTTCTTCAGAAGCCCTTGACCATTCATATCTATTCCCTTGTTCATTTGTCTGAACCAATTCAGCATTTCTAGGTACAGGGAATTCGTATAAATCTTCTGTAGTTGTGTATGAAGAAGAAATGAAGTATGAAATGATTGCCCCGCCTATTATGAATAAAGCAGCTATGGTGGGTGCCCCACTAATCCTTTTCTTCATTTGCTTATCCTTTCCTAAAGAACTATTTAAAAAATCGTTATCTAATAATTCTGTAGTAATCCGAATTAATCTTTCTTAACTGACTTGATTTATCAATTTTGTTATTCTGATATATAAATTAAATGGAAAAATGAGAAAAATCACGAGTTAACACTTAAATAAAGTTATATAAATATAATTTATCTCGATGACAATTCAAAGGTTTTTATCATGAAAGTTCCGCTTTCTTCTGAGAATGATGATAGATCCTCTGTTTAACCACATCATCCCCTATAAGACATGTTCACTTAACTTATAGCATGAATAACCTTTAATAAATGTTTAAAGCTTAATATGTTCAAGCTTTGACCGCTTTCATAAGTGCAACAACATGCTGAGAATCAATAGGAAGCTGCTAAGAGTTATAAGGTAAACCTTTAAAACGAATTTGTTTAGAAACACTGTCTACCTTCAGCAATCAGTTCTTGGGTATCATGAGTGCACTTCATTTATATGTAAATCGTAAAAGTCGATTTTTACATTTTATAAAAAAGTATTTAATAAGTTTCTAAAATCATTGAGAAATGCCAGCTGTGATTAGAATGGTTTAACTAAGGTAGTCTGATAAAGCGGAATAATAATATTATGTAAACATTAATTGAGAAACTTTGATCACCTTTTTCTTTTACATGTGAAAGTTCTTAATAAGAAGTTGCTGAAAGTTGGTTTGTAAGTAATTGATATGTACCTTTTTTTCTACTGTCTTGAAATGGCTTTTCGCGTTAGAGTTGCGAATAAACCAGTCTCTCCTTCAACCTTCTGTTATAAATAAGGGTGATGCACTTTTAAAGGCACCAATGGAACCTTATATCTAATAGATAAAAAAGGAACACGAAATCGCACTTGATCTCTTGTTCCTTTTTGTAAGATAGGCTATTTAAGTTCGAATGGATTCGATACGGCTTTGGATGAATTCGAACGAGGTTTTTGCTTCTTGGACGATTTGTTTTATTAGTTCATTGACGGTCAATATTTCTTTTATCAGTCCTACGGATTGACCGCATGACCAGATGCCTCCGTCTAAATTTCCTTCAAAGTATACTTTCTTGCTTCTTTGTCCGGTAATTAGCGGAATCAATTCCTCTATAGTGGCACCTTCATTTTCAAGTTTGTCCACTTCTTTGCTGACGGCATTTAATGCTACACGCGACGGACTGCCTATATTCCGTTGGATGACAACCGTATCCGTTTCATTGGCCGATACCATCCACTGCTTCACGTTGTCATGAATCGGCGCTTCTTGCGTTGCCATAAAGCGAGTGCCCATGACGATACCTTCAGCACCGAGTGACAAGGCACTGATAAGGCCTCTGCCATCCGAAAATCCCCCGCCTGCTATTACTGGTATAGTAACAGAGTCAACCGCTCTAGGGAGCATGACAAGCGTTCCTACATCACCCATGCCTGGATGTCCGCCTGTTTCATTCCCTACAATAATAATGGCATCGACCCCTAATTTCTCTGCCGACATTGCGTTTTTGACGTTCGCTACCTTATGTATCACGGTAAAGCCGTGCTCTTTAAGTCTGGGCATTAAACTTTCTGGGCTTCGGCCACTCGTTTCAACGATTTTTACATCTTCGTCAATTAAAATATTGATGAACTCATCATTCGGGGGTTGCCGTTTGACTTGGAAACAGGTTCAGGTTGACAGCAAAGGGTTTCTTGGTCAAAGTTTTCACTTTCCGTATTTCATCACGGAGACCTTCTGGTGTCACCTGTGTTTTCGAAGTGATGATACCAAGTCCCCCCGCTTCTGAAACAGCGGCTGCGAGCGGGGCTCGGCCAACTTGAAACATCCCGCCGCAAATAATCGGATATTCAATCCCCAATAATTCAGTAATTCTCGTTTTCATTTGCCATACCCCTTTCATTTTTCAAGGATTTCTATAAGTCTGCTTTTCTTACAAAATGTACACACGCATGTCTATATGCCATACTTATTGAGCCGCTTGTAAAATGTACTTCTTGGTATATCCATCAGCTGTGCTGCAGCAGTGACATTTCCTCTGGATTTTTGTAATGCCTCTATCATTAGATCCCGTTGAATTTTTTCACGGATCGTCAGTTCATTTCCCTTGATCCCTTTTTTACCACCAGGTTCCTCCCATGCAGGGAAATCATCATGCCGTGTAACGGGCTGTGAATGCATGGAATTCAACACTTTATCATAATCCAGAGGTCCTTCTGCAAGTAAGATGGACAATCGCTGAAGGACATTCTGCAGCTCTCTAATATTGCCTGGCCAATTGTACTCCTTTAAACGATTCAATAATTCTTCTGTTAATGGAATATTCCAATTATTCTTCGAACACAAGTAGTTGACTAGATAAGGAATGTCTTCAATCCTTTCCCTTAATGAAGGTACATGAATGGGGTAAACGTTCAACCGATAGTATAAATCCTTACGAAAAGACCCTTCATTGACAAGCTCTTCAAGATTACGGTGTGTTGCAGTGATAATGCGAATATCCAATGAAATGCTTTTTGTGCCGCCGATCGGAACGATTTTTCTTTCCTGAAGAACACGCAGTAAGGCAACCTGCATCGCTGAAGGGATTTCACCGATTTCATCGAGAAAAATGGTCCCTCCATTTGCCTGCTCGAACTTCCCTTTGTGCCCTTGCCGTTTAGCCCCCGTAAAAGCGCCATCAACATACCCGAATAATTCACTTTCCATTAAATCTTTAGGTATGGCTCCACAATTTATCGTGACGAACGGTCCTTTTTTGCGCATGCCATTTTCATGAATAGCCTTGGCAATAAGCTCTTTCCCGACCCCTGTTTCACCGGATATATACACATTTGCTTCTGTCGGTGCAACAAGCTTCACTTTATGTAATGTGTTATGAAAGGACTCGCTAATCCCTCTTTCCCCTTTGAAGGCAAACCTTTCTGAGGGCATTGAAGCAGGAAAAAGCCTATTGGTTTCATGACCATTATTCTCTGATAAGAATAAACACTTACCGGAAATCCTATTATCCTCTTTGGATAGAAGCGGATTTTCCTTTACGATTCGATATCCATGATTTAACAGATCGGCCAATGCCATACCAATGGATTGAGGAATTTTTTTGCGAACCTGTTTACTGGCGGAGATTATTATTTCTTTATGATTACAGACGATAAAAGGCAGATCTGGATAGGTTTCTGCAAGTTCTATCGAGTGCTGGGTCAGTGCCAATTCCTTTTTATAGGAACGCACCCCCATTTCCTGTTCGATCGTATACGCCAGATTGGCTACCATACCCAGCATGGATGGATGGAAATATTCTACTGGACATGATATATCCAAAACTCCCAATATCTTACCGTCTTCATTTAAAATGGGCATCGCAGAGCAACTCCATTTGTGTGAGGCAATTGAATAATGCTCGGTACCTTGAATCATTACGGCTTCACCCGTTTTCAACGCTGTTCCAATTGCGTTCGTTCCGACTTCACCCTCTGTCCAGCATACACCTTCCACAAAATTTATTTTGCCTGCCTCATCGAGGATTTTCTCGTTTCCGGAAAGTGAAAGGACATATCCATCCGGATCGACCAATAAGGCCATCATTCCTGATTCTTTTATCGATTGATTCATCCTGGATAATTGGGGTGATGCCACTTCTAATAGAAAGGAGTTTTTTTCTCTTTTAATGTCCAATAATTCATTCGTCAAAATGTGTTTGCCTTTATTAAGGTATGGATTGACTTGATCTTTTTTGCAGCGATGCCAGGATTCCATTATTCGCTTGTTCAGACGATTTGAATCGAGAACACCTTCACTGACAAAGCGTTCCCATGTACGTAGATAACAACTAGTGGATAGCATATAATCCTCCTCTAATCATTTGGTTTAAACCTTCATTTGACCAGTCAATCTAGAGGAAAAATACCATGGAGTATTAATTAGGATGTTAATCGAGGTCTTTTTAATTATAGTAGATTATGTATTCGCTTACAATATATAGATTGAGTTTGCAAAAAAAGCATCATGTGATCATTCACATGATGCTTCTCCATTGAACAATATAGTTTATGAGAAAATAACTCCTCCATCAATCATGATGGATTGACCTGTCATATAATCCGAATCCGGTGAAGCAAGGTAAGAGACGAATTTCGCCACATCTTCTGGGGTTTCGGAGCGTCCTAAGGTTATGGAATCTGTAAACTTTTTAAATGTTTCCCCTTTAGCAAGATTCATATATTGACCCATTTTCTCATCGATTAAATCCCACATTTGCGTCCCGACAATTCCTGGACAGTATGCATTCACCGTAATGCCAAACTGGGCTAATTCCTGTGCTGCCGCTTGTGTAATTCCTCTTACGGCAAATTTCGTGGCCGAGTATGTACCTAGTAAGCTAAAACCTTTATAACTGGCGATGCTGGCAGCACTTATGATTTTCCCGCCCTCTTGCTTTTTCATTTGTTCAGCCGCGGCTTGCAGACAAAAGAGGACACCATTTACATTTATATTGAAAATCTGTTCAAGATCCTCTTGAGTTACTTCCAATAGAGGCTTTATTTGTGCAATTCCTGCATTTGAAACCATAACATCCAGTTGTCCAAAACGTTCCACAACTTGCATCACCATTTCGAATACTTCCGGTCTATTGCTTACATCCGCTTTAACGGCAAAGCTTTCACGTCCAAGTTCCCTAATCTCATTCACGACCGATTCAGCCTTATCCAGATTGACGTCATTAATGACCACATTCAATCCATCTTGAGCTAATCTTAATGCAATGGCACGTCCGATACCACGACCTGCACCAGTGACTACCGCCGTCCGTTGACCGCTAGCCATACAAATTCCCCCTTCAGTTTTAGCAATGCACAGCTTGACCTACAACATTTAAAAGAGCTTCATGTATGGATTCCGACAAGGTTGGATGTGCCGCTACTAAATCTTCCATCATATCTGCTGTTATTTCTGCATGCAGCATGACCGTTCCTTGACCAATCAATTCTGTTGCATGCTGACCAACAATGGAAAAACCTAGAATTTCATTATATTGTGGGTTCACTAGGACTTTGACCTTTCCTACCGGTTTATTGGAAAGGACAGCTTTCCCGTTTGCCGAAAAAGCGAATTCACCAACTTTAATCTCTCCATATTTTCTACGCGCTTCTTTTTCGGTCAAGCCTACACTGGCAATCTCCGGGGAGGTATAAATGCAGCGAGGGATTGCCCGGTAATTCACTTGTGCAAATTGACCGCAGGCATTCAGAGCCGCCACTCGCCCTTCATGAAAAGCAACATGGGCAAGTTGTATGCCCCCTATCACATCACCGCAGGCATAAATCGATGGATTGCTTGTTTGCATTCGATCATCCACCGAGATGCCAAGTCGGGAAAAATCAATATCGTTTCCCTCTAAGCCTATTCCGTTCACACTTGGTTTTCTCCCTATTGATACAAGTACGTAATCAGCAATCATTTCTTCCAATTTGCCATCGCTATTCTCTAAATATACCGTCTTACTGGTTGAATTGATGTTTTTGACAGATGTGGAGGTATGGACTGTAACGCCTTGGTTTTTCAATTCGTCATGCAGAATGCTTGTGATATCATCATCTTCCCCTAGAAGCAGCTTTTCCCCCATTTCGATAACGGTGACCTTGGTGCCCAACCTGCTATAAATACTGGCAAATTCACATCCGATGACGCCGCCTCCGACAATTAGCAGTGAATCGGGAATGGCAGGAAGTGACATGGCATGGCCACTGTGGATGATCCATTCACCATCAAACGGTGCAAAAGGTAGTGGAATCGGTTCTGACCCCGTTGAAATGATAATCTTACTTGCTTCAATTACTTCATTTTTTCCGTTCTCGATCCGCAGTCGATTGCTTGAAAGGATAGAAGCCCTTCCCTGAATGACCTTTATTTTATTCTTACTCATTAAATATCTAATTCCGTTCACTAGTTTAGATATGACATCTCTCTTTCGTTCCTGTACGGTATCCCAATCGACTTCTATCGAATTGGAGGGAAGGCGAATTCCCATTTGCCCGGCATTTTTCACCAAGTCATACGTATCGGCACTTTTCAATAATGACTTTGTTGGCATGCAGCCTTCATTTAAACAGGTGCCCCCCAATGGCCCATCGACTACCAATATGACCTCCTTATCCTGCTGGGCAGCAGTGATTGCCGCTACATACCCTGCAGGACCTCCGCCTATAATAGCTATACGATTCAAGAGTTTCACTCCTTTTCTATAAAATCACGGTGATTGGCTCTTCTAAATACCTTTTTAGTGTTTGTAAAAAGGCAGCCGCGGGTGCCCCGTCGAGTACACGGTGATCAAAAGTTAAACTGAGTGGCAAGATCGTTCTTTTCTCCAATTCTTCGCCAATAAAAAGCGGGGTATCGTAAGCAGAGCCAATTCCCAGTATCCCGGTCTCCGGTGTATTGAGAATAGGTGTAAAGTGCTCAACTCCATATGCCCCGAGGTTACTGATTGTAAAAGTGGACCCTTGCATGTCTTCAATAGGCAATTGAGAGTCACGTGCACATCGGGCCAATTCCTTCGCCTTATTCGATAACTGCCTTAAGGTATAATTTTCGGCATTTCTTATGACGGGAACAACGAGTCCATTCTCCAAGGCCACCGCTAATCCAAGATGGATATGCTCATACAAAATGATATTATCTTCAATATAAGCACTATTCATTTTAGGATGCTCTTTAAGTGAAAGTACGACAGCCTTCGCAACAAAGTCCGTTATAGTCAATTTAGTTGATTCATGTTTTTGCATTGTTTCAGCAGCCTGTTTTTGCAAAATGACTAGATCAGTGACATCCACTTTCATCGTTATAGTTAATTGGGCACTGCTTTGCAAGCTCTCCTTCATACGTTTAGCGATGATGTTCCTCATTCCGGTCACAGGAATCTGCTGCGGACTCTCTAAAGTAGGTTGGGGTGGGGGAACTATGCTTTTTTCTGTATTTACCGGCATGGAATCCCTTTTCTCAATTACTTTCTGTACATCTTCTTTTGTGATTCTTCCGCCTGGCCCGGTGCCTTGTATCTTCTCGATGTCAAGATTCGCTGCCTGTGCCATTTTTCGCGCAACCGGGGTGATCATTAATCGATCTCTCATTGGCAAAATGGGTGACTCTTTTGTTTTCGGCTTTTCTTGTACAGCGATTTTCGACTGTGTTTCTTTCGCAACAGGTTCATCGATCTTTATTTTTTCATTCGGATTTCCAATATGACAGATAACGGTTCCTGGAGGTACTCCTTGTCCTTCTTGAACAGCTATATTCAGAATCGTACCTACAGCTGGAGATTCAATTTCCATTTCTATTTTCTCTGAATTGATGCTGGCTATTGCTTCACCTTTTTCGACTGGATCCCCAACAGCCTTACTCCATAACGAAACAGTGCCTTCTTTCATTGCCATGCCCAATTTCGGCATTACCACTTCGACCGCCATACTTTTTTCTCCCTTCAGATTGGTTTGTTTGTCCATCATTGGTTTTGTTGCTCCAACTTTTGCAGTTCTATGCGAAAAAGCTGGAGCATGCATCTTGATTTATTTACACTCCTAGAATGGAAGGCTCCCCCAATAATTCTGAAACGGCTTGTATCACTTTTTCTGATGTAGGAAGGTAAATATCTTCTAGCGGTGGAGAAAAAGGGACAGGTGTATGTGGTGCCGTAATCCTCTTGATTGGCGCATCGAGCGTGTCAAATCCCTTATCCGCCACCAGTGCGGCAATATCCGTTGCGACGCTGCATCTTGGGTTCGCTTCATCGATCACGATCAAACGATTTGTTTTTGCCACAGAGGAGAGAATCGATTCTTCATCCAGTGGTGACAAGCTCCGCGGGTCGACAATTTCAACTTCAATGCCTTTAGCTGTGAGTTTTTCAGCAGCCTCCATCGCGGTGTGAACTTGTTTACCGATGGCAACGATCGTCAAATCCGAGCCTTTCCTTTTAATTTCAGCTTTGCCGATTGGGATTGTATAGTAGCCTTCCGGAACCTCCCCTACCATGTTGTATAGCGTTTTATCTTCAAAAAAGATGACAGGGTCATTATCTTCAATGGCTGAAAGTAAGAGCCCTTTTGCGTCATAGGGGGATGAGGGAACGACGACCTTCAATCCAGGGATGCTAGTGAACAAGGCATAGAGGCTTTGTGAATGCTGAGCTGCAGCCCTAAACCCTGCACCATGCATCGTACGGATCGTCACGGGAACCTGTGCTTTTCCGCCAAACATATAGCGAAACTTCGCACCTTGATTCAATACTTCATCCAAACAGCTGCCAATGAAATCGTTGAACATTAACTCGGCAATCGGTCGTAAGCCTGTCGAAGCGGCGGCCATTGCCGCTCCCATATATCCTGCTTCCGCAATGGGTGTATCAAGAATTCTATCCCGGCCAAACTCTTGAACCAATCCTTTTGTGACACCTAAAACGCCACCCCATGCTTCGTCATCCTGCAAATGATCGACCTCTGCACCGCCGGCTACATCTTCTCCCATAAGGATGACATTTTCATCTTTTCTCATTGCCATGGCCATTGCTTCATTTATTGCTTGTGACATACTGATTTTTCTACTCATCTCAATTCCTCCTTTTATAGTTTAATAGGATACATAAACATCGTTTAATAAATCGGATGCCTCTGGATACGGGCTATCTTCACTGAACTTGACTGCTTGTTTAATAGATTCCTCAACGGCATTCTCAAGAGAAATCAGTTCTTTTTCCGCCAGCAGATTCTGATTCAGCAAGTAATTCCTAAATAGGGCAATCGCATCTTTCTCTTGTTTATGCTCCTTTTTGTCTTGTTCTTTTTTATACTTCTGTGCATCTCCCTCGAAGTGGCCATAATTACGATAAGTAACGCATTCGATCAATGATGGGCCTTCTCCCCTGCGAGCCCTCTGAACGGCTTCTTCAGCAGCCTTATACACAGCCAATACATCTTTCCCATCCACCCGGACACCCGGGATATTGTAGCTTATCGCCCGATCGGCTATCGTTTTACAGCTTGAAGCATAGTTGAAAGGCGTGGCTTCCCCATACCCATTATTTTCAGCGATGAATATAACGGGCAGCTTCCAGATTGCCGCCAGATTTATCCCTTCATGGAATGTTCCATGATTGTTGGCACCATCACCAAAAAAACAAACACTAACATGATCGGTCTTTTTATATTTGGCAGTTAATGCTGCCCCGCATGCGAGCGGAAAACCACCACCGACTATCCCGTTCGCACCTAACATCCCTTTATCCAAATCGGCAATATGCATGGAACCGCCTTTCCCTTTGCAAAGCCCTGTCACTTTCCCATAGATTTCAGCCATCATCCCGTTAAGATCGCATTCTTTGGCAATACAATGGCCATGCCCCCTGTGAGTGCTTGTAATGCTGTCCTTTTCGGATAGGTGAGCACATACTCCGACAGCTACCGCTTCTTCCCCTGCATACAAATGGACAAACCCTGGTAATATCCCCTTTGCAAAAGATTCATGAACCTGGTCTTCGAATTTTCTGATTTCCAGCATTTTTTTGTACATCCAATAAGCCTTGTCCTGTGATAACTTTATTTCATTCGATTGAACCGTTTCCATTTTTCAGCCCCCAATCATTAATAATGAGTCAATTTTATATATTGCAAATGCCGTGCCAAAATGGGAGGTCGGTAAAATTAGGATTTTATCTATTTTCAGTCGAAACAAAACGAGACAAAATGAGATTATTGTCTCGTTTTGTCTCGTTTTTTTAAACTATACTATCCCAATTCATTTATCATTGAAGTGAAAAGATGGTTTGAATATGGAAGCAGCCTGCTTAACCATTTATTTAGGTTTCAGTACTTACTAACATGAATTTTGTTAAATAGTTAGAGGGGAAGGACCTAGCTAGTAAACTATCAAGCTTATCGTAATCTTTTTAAGGCACCGCTCCATGCAATCGTTTGATCTAACATTGCATTGACATTACCAAGGTGTAAATCAGCGGGTTTAAACGTCTTGAAGTTTTCAAAGTCTGTAAATAGCGATAATGTTGGATTTACCCGAACGTCCGCAACCAGTAATTCCCCTAAGATGCCACGCAAATGTTCGGCTGCACGGGCTCCGCCAGTTGAACCATAGCTCACGATGCCCGCAGCTTTGTTGTTCCATTCATCACGTGCGGAATCAAGTGCGTTTTTTAATGCCCCTGTAATACTGTGATTGTATTCTTGTACGATAAACACAAAACCATCCAAGCTAGAAAGTTTTTCTGACCAAGCTAATAATCCCCGTTCTTTACCAGTGCCTTCTCCAACAAATGGCAAGTTAAAGTCTGCGATATCGACGATTTCATAATTTGCATCTTCTCGTTTATCAGCTATTTCTTTAACCCAATTTCCTACTTGTGGACTTACGCGTCCTATACGTGTGCTTCCTAAGATAATTCCAATCTTTAATTTTTCCAATGTTTTCTCCTCCTCGTAAAAACTGACTGGCAAATTAATTGTTTAAGAATAAAAACTTCATAATTTGATGGATTTACATATTTTCAATCTCTTCCACTAACGTGTAGTACCCACCTTCTGTATCTTCAATGAGATGGTTTATTTTGTTAAGATGTTCTCTAAATTCACTTTTTTCTAACCAATTTTCATGAAAATCAATACTCTCAAAGGTCGTTACCATAATTGCCTTATTATTATCTACAGAACGATGCCAACGGCTACTGATCCAACCAGGAACAACTTGTGATCCCTTCTTAAAATTGAGTAGTTCTTCAGCTTGGATAGCAACCAATTCATCTAGTTTGCCTGGTTTAGCTGTAAATACATTAATCCATACTATTGTATTACTTGATTTCATATTCATAATCTCCTGTCATTTAACATATTTTTTTCAATTCATTAATAATCGGCATTTCCTTTTATCATCAAAGTATGTCAGTGCTGACTGTCATTATTTTAAATGAAAAACTAGGGAGTTAAAGCCCTAGTAAATGTTTGAACACTCCCCATTATAAATGCCTCCAGGGACACGGTTGGATAGTTTTCATCAACATCCAGATTGTTCATAAAGGCACCAAAATTCATCATCATGAACGACAACGCCTGAAGCTCTGGGTCTGTGTGAATAAGCTTTCCTTTCTCATACATCGTGTTAAAATAGTTTGTCAAAATTTCCAGTAACTGTCGAGGTTGCTTTTGTGTTTTTTCTCGAAACCCAGGTAAATTGCCTTCCTCCTTGATACTTATCATAATCATTTTCCGGTTACGATTCATGATTTCATGATATGTTCGACTGATCAGTTGTAAGTCTGAATGTAAATCCCACACGATTTGCTCTTCATTAAAAAGTCTTGTCATCTCTTCGGCATAATGATATCGATCAAATGCTGTTTCTAGAAGATTTAGCTTGCTTCCAAACCTACGAAACAGTGTTTTTTCACTCAAACCTGCGGCACCAGCAATTTCCTGAGTAGTAACACCATTGTACCCCTTCTCTGCGATTAGATCGATTGCCGCCAACAGCAGCTTATCATCGGTACTTAGCTTATTACTGCTGCTCATGCTCTCACTTCCTCTGAATGGACTGTCAGTACTTACTGACTATATATTTTATTCTATTCAGCTGTTTTAAAATTGTCAAGGAAATATTTCCAGCAATACATATTATTTTTAAGATGGTAGGCAATCCAAATGATAGAACCTTATTGGGGAATTAACACCAAGCCCATTCAGGAAAACTAATAATAGACGGAGCATTTTGCTCCGCCTGATTGCTAGAATATTTTTTTCTCATTCAACTCGAGAGCTAATTCTTTAAAGAACTGTAGCGATTCTGGATTTCCCATGGAGTCTGCATTCACTACTTTATCAAACTCGAAACCTAATAACACTTTACGTATCGGGACTTCCATTTTCTTTCCGTTCAACGTTTTAGGAATTTGTTCAACGACATGGATTTGGTCAGGGATAAAGCGAGGGGACACATGCCCTCTGATTTGTTCCTTGATTTTTGCCGTCACTGCTGTATCCAGGCTATTACCGGGCTTAAGGACAACGAACAGCAGCAGTGAGGAACCGCGGCCAAGCACTTCCCTATCAATGACAAGGCTTTCCATCACCTCATCGATCGCTTCGACGACCCGGTAGATATCACTAGTTCCCATCCGTACACCAGAACGGTTGATGGTCGAGTCGGAACGACCATAAATGATACAGCTGCCCTTTTCGTCAATCTTTATCCAATCACCATGTTTCCATATGCCAGGATACGTATCGAAATAACTCTCGTAGTATCTTGTCCCGTCATGATCATTCCAGAAGTATAGCGGCATGGATGGCATCGGTTTGGTAATGACCAATTCACCGACTTCATTAATCAATGTTTGACCATGCTCATCAAAGGCTTCCGCACAAACACCCAATGCCCTTCCTTGTATCTCTCCGATTCTTACGGGCAATGTTGGAACGCCACCTACAAATCCGGCACAAACATCGGTTCCTCCACTGGATGAACTGAGCCAGATATCCTTCTTGACATTCTCATACACCCATTTATAACCGTCGCCAGACAATGGAGCCCCAGTTGAAAAAAGAGCCTTCAATTTCAATAAATCATATTTTCCCATTGGCTTGTTTCCTAACTTCATGGAATTCGTAAGGAATGGTGCACTTGTTCCAAAGAAAGTCATGCCTGTATCTTCAGCCAATTCCCAAAGGGCATCCATATTCGGAAAAGAAGGACTGCCGTCATAAAGAACGATGGTCCCTTCATTAAGTAAACCGCCCATAAGGAGATTCCACATCATCCAGCCTGTGGTCGTAAACCAGAATACAGTATCCTCGGAAGTCATGCCTTGATGGATTCTTGTTGATTTTAAATGCTCCAATAATATACCGCCATGCCCTTGTACAATTGGTTTTGGCATTCCAGTTGTGCCTGATGAATAGAGAATCCAAAGCGGATGATCGAACGGAACATTTTCAAAAGATAATTCTGCCTTTTCTTTTAAAAGGTCATCCCAAGGAATCGTATCTGCCAAATTCACTTCCAAAATCTTTTTTTCTATGTAAGGAACCAGCACGGTATGCTTTACAGTGACCAATTCCTGTTTAAGCTGGGAGACGACTGATGTTATATCATATACATTTCCATTGTACTGATATCCATCAACCGTCAGTAATACAACCGGTTCAATCTGTTTGAAACGATCTATGACGCTTCTTGCCCCAAAGTCAGGTGAACAACTGGACCAGATGGCACCTATGCTTGCTGTTGCCAAGAAAGCTATGACAGCTTCAGGTATGTTTGGCATATAAGCAACAACACGGTCACCGGATTTCACACCAAGTTCCCTTAATGAATGGGCGACAGAAGCTACTTTTTCTTTCAGCTCTTTCCAGCTGACTTCCTGCTGCCTGATATGTTCGGAACGAAAAAAAATTGCCGTTTTCTCTTCTTGCTCATTCCATAATGCATTTTCAGCATAATTAAGCCTTGCCCCCTCGAACCATTTGGCACCTGGCATTGATTGCTCCGCTAGAACCCTGTCATATTTCCTGGCTGCTTTTACATCACAATAATCCCAAATTGAAGCCCAAAATTCCTCCAGTTCATCTACCGACCATTTCCATAATTCATGATAATCATGAAATGTTAAACCTTTCTTTTCTTTTAACCATTTCACATATTGAGTCAATACCGTTTGCTCGATTTGTTCCTTTGTCGGTTCCCAAATGATTTGTCCATCTGTAAGCGATTTCATACAATCATCTCCCTTAGGTATCAAATGCGTCATTGAATCATTTCATAATATTGGTAGTTTACTTAAATTGTAATCTATGAGTGTAAAACCGTCAATTTACTAAACTAAATAGGCTCGTATTTATGTATGGGCAGGTTAATAGAGAAACATGTCCCTTTCCCTTGTACACTTGACACATGTACCGTTCCTTCCATGCTTTTGATAACGCTATATGAAACCATCATGCCTAATCCCGTCCCTTTATTTTTTGTCGTGAAGTAAGGCTCACCTAAACGGTATATCTGTTCCTGTGTCATTCCAATTCCCTGATCTTGGATCTTAATTTGGATGGTGGAGGCAGCACGAATTAAATCTATGTATATTTCGCCAGCATGGTCCATCGATTCTATCCCATTCTTTAAGATATTGAACAAGCACTGCTGGAATTTTTTCCTTTCCCCCATGATATAATAAGCTCCATCTTCGAATAAAGATAATTTCAATTCTGTTCCATTATTGCTAGCCAAGGGTTTTATGCTGTTCACGACATGCTGAATTTCTTCGGATACCCTTAATCGCTCCGTGTTTTCAGGGCTTATGGCAGCAAACGTCAAATAATCATTAATGACATCCGTGGCCCGGTCCAATTCCTTCAGTGCAATATTTGCATATTTGACCTTTGTATGGGAAGACACGTCTTCGCTTATCATTTGAATATATCCCCTGGTAACTGTAAGGGGATTTCTGACTTCATGAGATATGCTTGCAGCCAGATGACTAACGATCTGCAATTTTTCCGCTTTCACTAATTTTTCGAGAACCTGAAAATTAGTGAGGATGACCTCCCATAGTAAGATTACAACAACGATTCCAATGACTTGGATCGTGAAGTATTGTTTCCATATGCTTATGCCGATAGTAAGTTCAAATACGACTGTTGAAATAAACTGCGTAAGAATATGGACAATGAATATTAATGATATACCAATAAGGATTTTTTTACTGACAGACATTTTTAGATAGTACTTAGATATAAAAAATAGGGAAATTCCCATTAGTGGAAAAGTGATGCATGATATATAAAATCCATTATCTCCCCCTGATAAATAGCGGATAACAAGAGTGATGACTATCAATATGATTCCTAACCGGTAGCCTCCATATAAACCGCCTAATAGAAAAGGGATCCATCTAAGATCCCAAACAAAATCCTCTTCTATAACAACGGGAAATAACATGCATAGAACAAGTGAAAGAATAGGGAAAATCGATAGGAAGGATCCTTTTAATGCATCTAAACGGTATACGTACTTCACTAGATAGCTCATTTGCAATAAAAAGATCGGAAAAAGGATAATTAAAAAGTTAATCAGTAAATCTTTTGTCATAAGATTCATTTTTACACCGAACTTTCGATATTTTTCGAAGATTTAGACAGGTATATCAATCATAACAAGATAGAGAATGATAAGCTAGTGAAATTAACATGAGGTATAAAAAGTTTCCTCTTCCGCCATCCAGGAAAGAATTTGAGGTAATGTTATAAAAAAAATACCCGTTCATAAAAGTGTACTTTTACGAGCGGGTATTTTCCCCCCATATTGGTAAAACTGTTGAATTTTCTAAGAGTTAGGCTAGTTGGAATTCTTGTAATTCCTAGTTTATTTAACTTTCTAATAAATATTTCTAATTCCTTCCGATCTTTGTTATCCACTTTTAAAAGATAATCATACTCACCTGTTAAACAATGAAACTCCAATACTTCTGACATACCCTTTCCAATACTTCCATTTTTTCTAAGAGAACAATTTTCAATTAGTATTAATGGGGAGAAGTAAACCCTATTGATGGAAATATGTACGGATTGGTAAAAATGATCAGTCCATTGAATATCGCAATTTTTTTCTTCCAGAAAAGCGCCATGTACAGAAACCCTTTTAGATATAGAAGTAAGATGTTACAGTTCATTCACTCTCATGGTTCTTGAATGTTTTCCCATCATGATAATAAAGTTCAGAGCCTAGATGAACATTGTCATTTTGTACCAATTGACGAATAAGTTCTTTACTTTTTGTTTTATTCATTTCTTTATACCAGGTTCCTTGTGGATATAGAACAGCGATCGGCCCATGCTTGCATTGGCCGTTGCATAATGTTTTTGTTGTGTGAATCTCCTTTTGTAGTTCTAAGTTTTTCAATTCTCCTCTAATGGTCTCTGTTACTTCTTCTGCTCCATTTTTCGTGCATGTTTTCCCGTTGCAAATTAATAGATGTTTGCTAACTCCATCTAAGTTCATATAAATTCCCCTTTTTCCTTTTTATTTGACCTCTATAACAAATGGATAGCTATTGACTTTACCATCAAATTTAAATTCTCCCCACACTTTGTAGATGCCAGGTTTATCAAATTTTGTTTCAAATAGAGTCTTTTCTTCTGATGTAGGGTGCACGAACAAATTTCTCACCCTTAACATCCAAAATAATAACATGGCCTAAAGCCCCCAGATAGGGAACTGGAGTAACCCCTTTCGTATGACTAACCGGTTATTAGGTTTTACATCAACAAACGCTTTATAAGAGTATTCAGGCAGGTTGAATTTCAGAGTATAAACGCCATTTCCTTTTTCCACAGGATATTAGGAAATAATTAACGACCAGGGTTATGATAAACCCTACCCTGGTAAAGTATATGTTATTCTAAAAGAAATCGTGCTTCAATTCGCACGTTCTTTATTAAATGTTATTGTACATGTCTGGATTAAATTCCACTTTAACGGTTCCTGAATCCAAGTTTACTTTCACAGAGTTAACTCCGGGTAATTTCTCTACACTACCTTCAATCGCTTTAATGCAATACCCGCAAGACATAAAAAAGCCAAGCGCCGATTCAGAGACTTTCTATTACTAAGAGTTATTTTAGTTGCGTGGGTTGGTGGTTATAGGACTTTCTCGATATAATAACCTATTTGTAGATTAATGAAAAAAAGCCAGTCCTTTGAAAAAGAACTGGCCTTACTGTCTTAAAAGTTAAAAGTCACCCTATCAATTATATGATTTTGCACCTAAATATCTTTCTGACCAATAGCTATTATTCATCGAAGTAATACTTACACCTTTTGAGGAGGAACTATGAATGAATTGGTTCCCTCCAATATAAATGCCCGCATGAGAGGCGCCAGGTTTATAGGTTTCAAAAAAAACAAGATCCCCAACTTTTGGAGAAGAAACCTTATTCCCCTTCTTATATATTTCCGCAACAGTTCTAGGCAAATTCACATCGGTACTTTTTTCGAAAACATATTTTAAAAATCCGCTGCAATCAAAACCTTTTGGTGTACTCCCTCCCCATACATAGGATACACCCAAATATTTTTTAGCATTTTTTACCAGATTAGTAGATGAATAACCGTTTGACTTTTGAGCAGTGTTTTTCTTAATCCCCAAAGCCTTATATGTATTTGGACCTACAATACCGTCAGCTTTCAAGCCCTTACTTTTTTGAAATTTCACTACCGAACTTTTAGTGATTGTCCCAAAATATGTAGTAGTGTTTTTACTAGTGAAGTACCCTTTATTCTTTAAAACCCCTTGTAATTGTTTTACTTCGTTATGAGTCATTCCACTTTTTAACGTACGATCTCCTAATGCAGCATTACTAACCAAAGGATTTGATAGTAACAATCCAGTCACTACAACTGAAGCTATAATTTTTTTCATTTTCTATTTTCCCCCGATAAAATCTCTTTTTTCTAATTTTATCATCCTTAAGTGACACACACATTTTCCTTAATTTACATTATCATTACAAAATTATGCAGGATTTGTGCAGAAGTGACAAAATATCTATAATACTCCAAACATCTTTCGGAAATTGATATGTCTATAGTAGATCTTAAATTAATTACAGAACTTTATTTGTGGGTATCTTATGAAAATTAATCCATAAAATAAGCAATTTGGATATCTCCAACAAATATACTGGACATTATATTTAAAATTATCCTATGGATAAAATAAAACCAATATCTGCATAATTTCGACTTTAATCCAAAAAAAATTGAAGTCGTTACTCAAAAATGGTTCTATAAGTGACAGAGAGTTGGAATATGGTTTAGGGGCACAAAAAAAGAAAAATGAAGAAAAACTCTGTAGAGACTCATCTCCACAGAGCTTAGTTCAAATCAAGTTAGCTTTCAACTGATATTTAAGAGGCAGGGACCTTCCATTTGATTAGGTGTAAATAGTATTTTTCCTGACTCTTTTTATTTTGCTTTTGTAGCCATTTAACTCATTCAGATGTTTGTTCTTAAGTTTGTGAATACCTAAGTTTTTCCAACCTTAACTTTATAAATGTTTTGTTCTAATTTTCGCCACACTCTAGAAGTCGTACATGTGTATGAAAAAAAGACAACACCTAATAGGTACTAGCCCCCTCCTAAAAACTGCACTTGAAACGAAAACACAAAATAATGTTAGAAAAAAGAATATAAAAAACACTGAAAACGACGAAGTCATTCCAGTGTCATATTCGAATACGAATTTAATAAAGAGCGGATTTTGCTAGCATCGTTATAGTCGCATCATCCATCGGAGGATTATGGAGACCTGCGCGTACATCTCTATAGTAGCGTTGCAGGGGATTGTTTCGTTGTAAACTTTTGGCTCCGACGACTCTCATCGCTTTATCGACGATGGAAATCGATTTGTTGACGACCGATAACTTAACAGCACCCAATTGCTTCGATAATTCATCATGATCTTCAGGCTGCCGCACCCATTTTTCTGCGACAGAGTAGAGGAAATGGTGTGCTTCGCCCAATTCCAGTTCCATCTCCCCAATTGTACGTTGAACATTCGGAAGGTCCCTGATTGGTCCGGGTAAGCTATTGGGAGAATAGGTTTTCGCAAATTCGACTGCGTAATTTCTGGCAGCCACTGCAATGCCCAAGTAGCAAGCCGGTATATGTAATAGCCACGCTTCAGGTTTTCTTTTTTCACCAGGATTACTTTTCATGACATAATACTTTTCAGGCAAGCTGACATCAGTTAACACCAAATCATGACTTCCTGTCCCCTGCATGGAGATCATATCCCAAGTTTCTTCTATAGTTACACCCGTTACATCACGATGAACTAAAAAAGTGCCTAAACACTCATCTTCGGGTACCCATGCCGTTACAAGAAAAATATCAAGGATGGGTGAGAGAGTAGTAAAAGTCTTTCTTCCATTCAAATTCCATTGTTTACCCTTTTTGATAGCGATCGTTTCCGGTCTGCCTCCGCGCGTCGGGCTTCCCGTTCCAGCCTCAGATGCTGCCGTATTGATTAGAGCTCCTTTCGACACTTCTTCAAACAACTCATTCATGACTTCTTTTTCCCACGGTCTCTTCTCCGTTAAGGAGAGGACGGTTCCGACATGCCAGCCTATTCCTAAGGCTGTTGGGCCGCAATATTGGGCTATTTTTTCTTGGCATAGGAGAAAATCATATAAGGAACCGCCATATCCTCCATCCTCTTTTGCTAACGTTAATTGGGGATAGCCGAATTCCTTTAACTCCTGAAAGTTTTCATAAGGAAATCCCTTTGACTCATCAAGAGCCTCAGATCGGCCGGAAAAGGACTGAATCGCTTCCTCTAATTTTTGGATATATTCTTTTTGCTTCTGTGATTGAAAAAACGACATGAAGATCACCCCTCCTGTAGTAAACAAAAAACCTGAACCATCCAGCAGCAGAAACAGAGCTGCTTACTCCACTTTATCATATCACCTTAGTGTAGTTTATGGTTCGAATCTGCCCATTAAGAATCGATGTCTTCATTTTTATATTCTTTGTTCGCGTTCTTGTAAGCTTCCTTCGCCTGATCAATATTTTTGTTTTCGAGAAAGTAAGCTATCGCTGCTTGCCCGATTCCATATGTGACTGCGCCCGCTACCGCACCCGAAACGACTAGGCCGGCTCCTGGGATGAAACGGACTGCAGCCCTGACACCTTCCCTGACAAGAAGACCGATTCCGACATTGATCCCTAATGCTGCAATGAATTCACTTGCCGTTTTTGTATTGATTTCTTTATCCGCGATAAAACCAATCACCACAATCATCAAACCTTGAATGCCGGTCAAAATGGGAAAATCAGCAAAAGGTATTGGCTCTGCACCGATTAAACCTGCGATTGCCGTAAACGTTCCCACTATCGTCCGCGCGAATTTCTTCTTTACGAATTGGCTCTGCATCGCTTTGGCTGTCTTCAGCTTCGCTTCACTGGGTAAGGCCTCAATTAAGTAATCAGAAAGTAAATCTATGTTCCAACGCATATCATATTCAATATTTCCGCTTTCATCAAAATCAATATACGAACAAGTAGGAATGATGTTCAAAAGTGGTATTTCACTCTCTTTAAATCGTTTTGACATCAAAGCGATGGCTTCATCTATATTCTGTTTTTTCTTAGGATTGGCATCAAAAGGTGCTTGTTTATAATGTGGCGGATCTAATTCATCCACTTGGGTGACCACACAGATGACGGGTACATCATAATGGTGATTTTCTTTAACGATTTTGCGCAGCTTATTCAATTCTTTTAAATCTTCTTCTATCCGTGAATCCGTTTCTTTTGCTTTAATCAAGAAAAGAAACACATCAGGCTGTTCTTCTGTTACCGCTTTTATCAATTCATCCAATGGTGTTTCTGCTTCGAACTCTTCTGTAGGAGCTTCACTCTCACCCAGCCCGCGGGAGTCCAGCAAACGAATTTTGGGCTCGGCATCACTCGGGTACCATAGCCATTTTCCCTTACCCGTCCCGGACTTAACGGAACTGACATATTGGAGCTCCTGACCAAACATCGCATTGATCAGTGATGATTTTCCGGAACCACGCCTGCCGACAAGAGCAATTCGCGGTTCCCTTGCATCAACAGTCATTGTTTTAAGCTTTAAGAGCTGGTCGAGCATTTTGTTCTTTTTCGATTGTGAAATGGGCAGCTTATCTACCTGGCCTTTAATGAAACTGAATATGCTTCCCATTTCATCGTGTTTTTCCACCATCACTCATTCCCCCTTGTTAAGAAGTGTTTTAAGTAACATTTACCCTTGAACGATTCAATTTAAGCATGTAACTTCATTCTCCTTGCAAAATTAAAGGGCTCCATTTCTTTTATTCATTTAACTCTTTTCTTTTAAGAACATAATGACACTGGCCATGTATTTTTGGATTTCCTGGACTTGATAGGCGGCAGAATCCGCAATCTGTTTGTAATGATGCTGGCCTTCGTCGGTGATTCGTAAATAGCGTTTAGTTCGTTTTTCACTTTCCCACCTGCCGACAAGAAGGCCGTTCTCTTCCATTTCATGAGATAAATCGTATAAATAACCGTTAGAAGCGATCCAACCGAACTGATTCTTAAGCAGATCGCCAATTTCCCCCATGTAAATGGGCTTCTTAGTGAAAGCGGCTTTTAAGGTTACATAACGGACAAGGTCCTTCACCGATATTATTTTCGAGAAATACGACCTGTATTCTTCAGGAAGCTCATTAACAACCGGTGGGTTTTCACCAGATCCCCTTAAATCGAACATGAAGCGGTCAATGACCTTTTTCACTTCGGAAAACCGTTCCAGGAAATTTTCTTGGTACCATATGTAAAGCTCTTTGCCTTTTTCCGTTATTTGATAATAATTTCTTCCCTTATTCGTATATAAGGATAAATGATTGGATTCGACTAGCGTATTGGATATTTTACATAAATAGTCATAGCTATGCACTTTGCCAGTGAACGTATTTTTCAGGTCCTGATGAATAGCCCTTGGATAATTAGCTTTTACCCTCAAAGAGTGAAGTAAGAAAATCGTTAAAAATTCCCGCTGGCTCAAACCAACCGTTTCAACCGTTGCAGACAGTTTCTCCCCTTTCTTCACTGTCAAAACCCCCTTTATATACTGTATATATAACACATCATTAAATTTTTCTTCCTTCCCCTTATTATCCTGTGCTGCCACATAATAGTAAAGTTTTTAATGCTTAACCGCCTAGTACTAATTTTTCGGATTCGATCTATTGTGGGACGGAATGTATTTTGAATATTCTGTCGAGGTTTATTATGAAATAGTTTAAAACCAAAAGAAGAAACGGCCCATGATAAGGCCGTTTCTTCTTTTGGTTTACTGTTCAGTTAAAATGATCGGTTCACCTTTTGTAATGACTAGGGTATGTTCATATTGCGCGGAAAGCTTCCCATCTGCCGTTCTCGCCGTCCAGCCGTCTTGGTCCATTTTCATATGCCATGTTCCTTCATTCAGCATTGGTTCGATCGTGATGACCATACCTTCTTTTAGACGGGCACCTTTACCTGGCTTACCATAATGTAGGACGGTTGGGTCCTCGTGCATGGTTTTACCGATTCCGTGACCTGTAAAATCGCGGACAACAGAAAACTTTTCACCTTCTGCATATGACTGGATTGCATGCCCGATGTCCCCTAGACGATTTCCTGCACGTGCAACTTCGATGCCCCTGTATAAAGCATTCTTGGTTACATCCATTAAACGCTGAACTTCATCGGAAACCTCACCGACCGCATATGTCCAAGCGGAATCCGCCAACCCGCCGTTAAGGTTCACCACCATATCAATCGTAACGATGTCTCCCTCTTTTAGGGCTTTTTTTTGCGGAAAGCCGTGACAAATTACATCATTCACTGACGCACACGTTGCATATTTGTAGCCGTTATAGCCCTTTTGTTCAGGTGTAGCACCATGCTCTGCCAAGTATTTATCGACAAATTCTTCGATTTCCCAAGTCGTGATGCCCGGTTTTATCATTTTTGCAATTTCTCTATGCGTCGCAGCAAGAAGTTTGCCCGCTTCATGCATCAAATTTATTTCTCGTTCACTTTTAATGGTTATCATTTAAAATCCTCTTTCGTTTTATAACTTTTCTGATTGAAACTCCTTGTTTATCATATGCCTTTTTTTATATAAAAAGCAACCAAAAACCCGGTAAAAATCACCGGGTTAATTAATTCATGTCCTTTTTTGCACCTGTAATTCCGTGAAAAATAAAAAATCGAAGCCAGCGTTTACGTTTTTTACACAACTGAATATTCCAGGTGAGAATTACCTGGAAATTTATAATCACGATTGGGCTTAATTGTCTCAAAAATTTTATATAGGCCCATGTGTATTAATCGGGTACAGATTTCCATCTAACGCAAATGAAACTCTTCCTGTTTCTTCTGATACTACCAATATCAGGGCATCACTTCGTTCAGATAAACCTAATGCAGATCGGTGGCGTGTTCCAAGTTTTTTTCCCCCTGTTGATCTGTCTGAAAGCGGAAGGACATTTGCTGCGGAAACAATCTGATTTTTATTAACCAAAACGGCACCATCATGCAGTGGATTTCCAGGGAAAAAAATTGATTCCAGTAAAGAATGGGTTAACTCCGCTCCTATGGAAATACCGGGTTGAATCAATGAATCAATTGGGTCTCCCCGTTGAATCACAATCAAGCCGCCATGTCTCAAATTCGACAAATTTTGTACGCAAGTTGATAACTCGGGATATTTGTCCGTAAACGGTGACAAATAACAGTTCAAATAAAATGTAGCTGCTTTCATATCGATGTATATAAATTTATCCTTTATTTTCTCGAAATTTCCAAGAAGACAATAATTTTCATCCCCCATTGCTTCTAAGTTATCCTGTAATGCTGATATTACTTGTCGTAAATCCTCTTTTAACATTTGTTTCATTGGTGAAAAATCACAATTGCCATTATTCACAGTCATGCACCTCCCCTTTATTATTTCACTCTCTTTTTTTCAATAAATCTTAATTGGCCTATAAAAGACCAATCTTATTTTTCCTAGCTCTATTTTATGCCTCGTTAAATTTATAATTATGAATGTACTTAAAGTTTGTCTTCACGATAATTAATTATTCACTTTACTATCAATTTCAGTAATGACTTTACATTTTTTTATGTCATATGGACAAGGTAAAAGAATAGATATGTTAATGACCTGTTGAAAGATATTCTATATAAGAGGTGGTATTAGATGCCTTATGTAACCGTATTTGACCAAGGAACTTTTGAAGTTGAAATGGGAAAAAAATTAGTTTTAGCATTGGAAGATAACGGTATAAATATTCTCCACCGATGCGGCGGGAAGGCTAAATGTACAACTTGCCGAGTTGAAATATTGGCAGGTGATTTTTTGGAGGTCACACATAAAGAAAAAAAGATCTTTGAGGAAAAAGGAATGGAAGATCATTTACGTTTATCTTGTCAAATTTACGTGAATGGAGACATAACCGTTCGGCCGATCAAGACGGTAGAAAACTCTGGAATTCCTGCTGGGCCAAGGCCTGCAGACTGAATAGTTTCATAAATATCGCAGTTTAATCAAAAAACATCAAAACAATTGTTTTGATGTTTTTTTAATCCTTAGTCAAAAGAATTACTTCTTTTCCATGACCGCAAAGTAATTATCTTCATTATCAGCAAAATTGAAGACTCTTCCAGATGGCATATTTACAAGCTCTCCCACTTTGATATTCTTCTCTGAAAAGTCTTTATATAATTCATCAAGATTATCCGAGTAAAACATTAACGAAGGTGTATTAAGATTTAATTCAGGCTGCATTTTTGCAATGAATTCCTTATTATGCAGGATGATACTCGTTTCTGCTTCCTTTGTTGGGGCTATTTCAATCCATCTTAGCCCTTGGCCATTATCTTCTTCAGAAATTACGCTAAAACCGAACTTTTCCGTCCAAAATTTCAACGACTCGTCTTGATTATTTACATATAACATAATTTGCCCGACTTTATTAATCATTTGCTTCTCTCCCTTTCTGCTGGTTCCGTTATTAATTGAATCATTATGTATAAGCATCATGTTGGTTGGAAATATATAACTGATTAAATCGTATTATAAATGCAAGATTTAATCAATATTTACCAAAATTGAATTTTCAGGGAGGTTTCTGAACCTGCACGATTGCTTAAGAAAAGCAGTTATCTCTTACGAATTTTGCTTAATTGTTTCTTCTACGTATTCCAAGAAATCTGTATATGTCGAATTCCCTTCCAGATATTGCGCTACCACAGTTAATGGAACTATAACTCTATCTCTCTTTTTAGAGTAAAGGACCGTTTCTGTTTTAATGCCCCTATGCCGCCCATCAAGTGCAGAAGAAAAATGATATACAGAATCATATTCATACCATTTAAAATCTTGATTTATATTCCTTTTTATAATTTCTCCAATATAGGCACCTATTTTTATCACAAAATTATCAAAATGATTCTTTAAAAGTTCACCACCCATTTGAGTAGTACATAATCTTTTCGTATAAGCATCTATATAGCGAATGCTTTCAATAGTGAAATCTAAATTTCTCTTTGTTAGGTTCTCTTGATCCCAAGTATCTTTTGATACATCCTATACATTAATTTCGCAATGCTTTTTAAATCATTTTTTATTAATTTTGTTCTATTTAAGGAACCGAACATATGGCACTTCCCCTTTATTGATTATCTAAGTGTTAATTATAAGTCTACACCGGCAGATAAAAAAAGCTATGCAATCTTTATATACAGTAATTTGCAGGACTTTTCGATTTTTCACAGAACTTCTATACAGAGTATTTCTCAAGGGAGAGTGAAATGGTGGTTCTATCGAAAGAGGGTTTGTTAAATATATTGGAAGGAAACAGGAGCTTGACGTTGCGGGTGGTTGAAGCTTTCCCTGAAGAGGAATTGTTTCATTATACACCGGCCAGGAAGCTTCGCCCTTTCGCAGAGATGGTTAAAGAAATCATGAACATTGAAACTGCATATATGCGTGGAATTGCACTGGGTGTTTGGGAGTTTCCAGATTCGTTTGCCGGAATTTCCACCAAAGAAGAACTTGTATCAGCATGCGAAGCAGTAAGGGATGATACAAGGAAGCTGTGGGAGGAAATGACCGAGGAAACGCTTGGAGTGGTTGAAAAGGATCCTTTTTTCGGTCCTTCACAAAGCCACTTTGATAGACTTCAATATGCCTTGGAAAATGAGATCCACCATAGGGGACAGGGTTATATCTATCTTAGAACACTCGGAATTGAACCACCGGAATTTTTCGTAAGGTAATCATGCATTATGTAATAAATTTGGAGCAAAGAATAACAAAAAAAAATTAGGAGTGAAATAAATGTCAGTTAATGCATATCTTAATTTTAATGGGAATTGTCGACAAGCTGTAGAGTTCTACGCAGAGGTTTTTGGAACGGAACAACCAAGTATCATGACCTTTGGGGAAACACCGCCTAATCCGGAATTTACTCTTCCAGAAGAAGCGAAAGATTTAGTCATGCATACAAGGCTAAATATAAATGGAAGCAATATCATGTTTTCAGATACTTTTCCTGGAATGCCTTTTGTTGAAGGAAACAATATAAGCCTGGCATATGTCAGTAATGATTTGGATGAAATTAAATCGATTTTTAACAAATTAAGTGAAGGCGGCACGGTTGGTGTAGAGCTCCAAGAAACATTCTGGAGTAAAATTTACGGTCAGTTAACCGATAAATTCGGAATCAAATGGCAATTTAACTTCGAGAACTGAGAAACAAAATTTGGATATAGGGCTTTTCACTGGTGAAAAGCTTCTATATCCTTTTGTGTTTCCATCACCGTGAGGCAAGGATATTGTAACTAGCATAGGATTAAGAGGATTAGTTAAATGACGGGTTAGAATACACAAAAATGCACACTAACCCTTACATAATTTTCTTGGGTCATGATAAATGGTATATAGTAATAGGGTACCTTCAAGGTATTTAATCTTATCGAATAAATTCACATTTCCATGATAATAGCAGCGTTTATTTTTCCTGGCTAAACATGAGAACAATAAAGGAGAAAAAATCATGAAAAATAAAATTCAAAAAATTACAACCAACTTGTGGTTTGATACACAAGCTGAAGAGGCTGCAAAGTTATACACTTCCATATTCGAAAATTCTAAGATCGGAAGAATCACTCGCTATGGTAATGCAGGAAATCAAATCCACGGGAAGCCAGAGGGATCAGTGATGACCGTGGAGTTTGAACTGGACGGACAAGCATTCGTAGCATTAAATGGCGGTCCGCAATTCAAATTCACCGAGGCAATATCATTTATCATCAATTGCGAGGATCAAGAAGATGTGGATTATTATTGGGGAAAACTCTCCGAAGGCGGAGATGAAAAGGCACAAGTGTGCGGTTGGCTAAAAGATCGATTTGGTGTGTCGTGGCAAATTGTCCCTGAAAATCTAACCGAAATGGTAAACGACTCCGCCCCTGAAAAATCGGAAAGAGTAATGAAAGCGCTGCTCCAAATGAAGAAAATTGACATTAAAACTTTAAAGCAGGCGTATATAGGATAGGTTCCTAAGAAACATCTATCTAGTAAGTTGTAATCATTCCTGAAAAGTATACGATTTTGAAGTAACTAAAGCCTAGTTTCTCGGTATTTCAGGTGTGAAATTAGGTTTTGATATTTGAATTTCCTAAAAGTTTAAATCCGCATTTTCCTGGCGATGGCCCCTATTAGAAAGGATAAACTTTCTTAAGTATAATATCATAAATGATCTAGATGGTTTTAAGGGAGAAATAGAAACAATGGAAAATATATTAATACCAGCACTAAAACAAGGCGATGAAATCATAGAAAGAAAAATCCGTTACGACTCTATAGTTGTAGAACATAACTGTTTACTGTTAAAAGCACAAAATCAACATGTCGTGCTTTTTCATGAAATCATGGATTCATTCACGATGAAAGCGGGTCCTATAAAATTAACCATTCCTGTAGGCAGTTATACGATTGCTTATTATTGGAAAGACCGTCCTTATAATTTATACATTTGGAGAGATAACGACGGAAATTATTTAGGATACTATTTTAATATTGTAAGAAATACATATATGGCGGATAAGTTGGTATCCTTTGAGGATTTGATCATTGATATCTTGGTGCTTCCGGGTGGGGCACATTTTATTTTAGACGAGGAAGAGTTACCTGTGCCATTAGAGCAATTTGAGAGTGGTTCTGTTAAACAAGCTCTAATCTCTTTACTTGATTCCATTGATATTGTTCTTTCACAAACCATTTCAGAATCCGAGAAGCTCTATAAACATAAAGACCTCCTTCCATGGCTGAACAACAAATGACATTGGCTATGATTCTTTAAACTCGAAAAAATGAACAAAAAGCCTACTTCATTCAGTAGGCTTTTTGTTCTCCCTCACTCACCATCAGCTTGAGCCGATATACTTTCGGCAAGCTCCTCAATGTTCTTAGATACCTTCGCACTGTATGAGTAGTCACCGTAGCAATATGGGTATCGAAAATTATCTTTGTCACCGCCGCAATCATAAAGCGTGGGGTTTTTTTCGACCTGAAGCATGGAAAACTTCTTTGCAAGCTCTTCATTATGCTTGCCCCCTTCATTTGCAACGAAATCAATATAACCGATTCCCATGTTATACGCTTGAAGGATCGTGGCAAAATCCACGCCCTTTTCATTGCCATATTCATTGATCCTCTTAAAATGTTTCACTCCATACTTAATGCTTTCCGTTGGATCTGTGATTGTATTTGGATCAAGGCCCGCTGACTCAGATGCCTGCATTGGGTCACCGCCCCGTCCTCGGCTTTCCTGCTGCATCAAAGCAATCAATGTCGAAGTATGCTCCTCAAGTCCGTATTTAGCCAACTCGCCTCGCAGAAGTGAACTATACTTTGTCACGTTCGCAAAAGAATCAAGCGTATTTACTGATGTTGTAACATTTTCGGAATAGGGGGTTTGCATGATCTCCTTAATGAGCAAAAATACGAAAATCAGGATGAAAATGGTAAAAACTTTCTTTGATTTCTTACGTTTCTTCTTCACATTCTCTCTCCGTTATCTCTAAGTTAATATATTTATATCTTAACAAATTGTAAGAGTAATAACTATTTAGAATACCCAATTAAATGTTCTGCAAACGAGATTACTATTAATTGTAATTAGTGTATTTTCTCCACCTCTTAACTTAGCCGCAAAAATCTTAAAAGGAACAGAGTCACACAATGCATATTTTTAGGACAATGAGACACCCTACTGGTTGGAGGTGATATGTATGGACAAGAAGAATGAAAAAGAAGAAATCCTTGATGATAAAAAGAAAAAATATAGAAACGAGTTTGGGTCAGATCCAGATGAACAAGAAATGAATGGTCTGTATGGTATGTTGGAAACTGAATATGAAGATAAGCTACACGATAAAGAAAAGTAACGATGGGTTTCTTGAATATTTGTAAATCGCCTTATATGGCGTTTTTCTATGTGTTCATATTCTAAAGGTTCGAATATAGTTTCATATGAACTGATTTTTGGATATGAAAAAAACGAAAACCGAGAAAGTCTTCGTTTTTTCCAAATTTAAATTCATTTGGTCATTAACTAAAAGGATACGATTAAAAAGGGAGTGACCTACTGTCACTCCCTTGCTCAATTAGTATTGTGAAGATTGTCCGCCATCAATCGGAATGACTACACCGTTGATGAACTCTGATTCCCCTGATAATAGGAAGGCGACTAAACGGCCGACTTCTTCAGGTTTACCGAAGCGTTTCTTAGGATTCACACTGACGAAATCCGCCATTGCTTCTTCCCAATTCTCTCCGCCTATTTGCCTGAATGATCCCTCTACCATCGCTGTTAAGATTACACCTGGTGCAATGGCATTTATGCTGATACCATATTGACCATATTCTATGGCAGCTGTTTTTGTTAAGCCTGCTACGGCATGTTTACTTGCAACGTACGCACTTTGGTTAAGCACAGCACGAATTCCGCCTACAGAAGCCACGTTCACCACTGCCCCTGATCCTTGTTCTTTCATGATTGGCAGAATATATTTCATACCATAGAATACACCATTGATATTGATGTCCGTTACTTTGTTGAAAACGTTGCTATCGTATTCAGCCATAGGGGCCTGTTTACCTTCGATACCCGCATTATTATAGAATCCATCGACTCTGCCATATTTGCTGACTGTTTGGTCTACATAATTCTTGACTGCTTCTTCATCCGATACATCTGCAGTGACCAGAAGCACTTCCGATTGAGGTGAAATTTCTAAGATTAATTTTTTTGTCAATTCCAAAGATGCATCGTTTAAATCAACTAATGAAAGTTTAGCTCCTTCTTTAGCCATTTCCAATGCGGCTGCTTGTCCTAAACCTGACCCTGCCCCAGTAATGATTACAACTTTGCCATCGAATCGTTTGCTCATATGTCAAAACTCCCTTTTTAAGTTATTTCGAAATTGTATTTGATTATATTGATTAGCCCTTAAAGCTTAAGAATCCATCATCAACAGGAATGACTTGTCCATTAATGGCATCCGCTTTTTCAGAGAACAAGAACGTTACAACTTCAGCAACTTTTTCTGGCTGAATCAATTTTTTCCTCATATGAAGTTGTGCCAAACTGTCCAGGAACTCTGGATCTTCACCAATGATCGGCGTTTCGATAAAACCTGGTGCAACACCGACAACACGAATCCCATATTGCGCAAGTTCAATTGCACCGGATTTAGTCATCGCGATGACTGCTGCTTTTGCAGCATGGTAATTAAAGCTGCCAATAGAAACCATCGTCCCATATATTGAAGCTGTATTAACGATCGTTGCGCCTGTTACACCAAGCTCCACCATCTTCCTTGCTGCATAATACATGCCATAATATACGCCGTGTTGGTCAACATCAACTACTCTGTGGTATGACTCTGGATCCATCTCCAAAAATGGTTTTACTAGTCCAATTCCAGCGTTGTTGAAAATGCCATTAATGGTGCCATGATTGGCAATTGCTGCTTCGACCATCGCTTCCACTTCTTCCGCTTTAGCTACATCCACTTTCACAAAAGATGCCTTGCCTCCCTTTTGTTGAATAGCTTCAGCCGTTTCTTTAGCGGCAACATCATTGTAGTCAGCAGCTACGACGATAGCTCCCTGGTCAGCTAATTTATATGCCGTTTCCTTCCCAATTCCGCTGCCTGCTCCTGTAATTATTATGACCTTTCCTTGTAAACTCATTTATTCGTCCCCCTATAACAAAGTTTGTTGCTTATCAGATTAAAATGGCCCCTCCGTCGATTACAAGTTCTTGACCCGTAATGTGGCTGGAAAGATCGGATACTAAGTACATCATTAGATTTGCAATTTCCTGCGGCTCAGCATACCTGCCATCCGGAGTCGTTGCTTCCAACTGTTTTCTAGCCGCTTCAGCTGCCGCGGAATCACCTTGACCAAATCCGCTTTCAATCGACCGCATCATAGCCGTGTTGACGACACCTGGGCAGACGGCATTCACCCGGACACCATGTGGAGCAACTTCGACACCAGCTGTTTTCGTCATTCCTAGAACCGCATGTTTACTAGCGCCATACGCCACCATGTTTGGCGTTGCCAGTAAACCAGCTCCAGAAGCCGTATTCACGACCGCCCCGCTTTTTTGTTCAATCATATGGGGCAATACATGTTTCATACCCAAGAAAACGCCGCGTACATTTATTGACATTAATTGATCGAAAACCTCAGCAGGATAGTCAATAAGCGGCATTATTTTGCCTTCCCACCCTGCATTATTCAAGAAAATATCGATTTTCCCATAGAAATCTATCGTTTTTTTAACATAATTTTTTATATCGTCTTCCTTTGTAACATCGGCTTTAACGAATTTCGCTTCTCCGCCTTTTTCTTTGATTTCATTTACCGTTAGCATGCCAGCCTCTTCGGAAAGGTCTACAACAACCACTTTGGCTCCATTTTCTGAAAGAGTAATAGACGCTGCCCGGCCGATACCCCCGCCGCCACCGGTAACAATTGCTACTTTTTCTGTAAAATCAAATGCTTGCATATTATTCTCCCTTTCTCCCTTTGATCTTGGTGATAATATTCTTGCTTGAATACGATTACATAATAACATCCTTTTTGTCGATTGTCGACAATTTGGTTTTAGAGTCAAAGACTCTACATCACTCCACGATTCAAGGCTTCATGAATTTCATTTTTTGCTTTAACTAAATCATCTTCTAGAATGGCCTCAATAGACATTTTTAATCTGAAATGGAAACTTTCCATCGTTTCCGTATTCCATTGGCTTTGGGCAAAAACCATGAGGATATGACTGGCTTCTTCAAAAAATCTTGATAATGCTTTGTTATTAGCGACTGAAAAAATATATCGAAATATCTGTGTTGCCCTTTTTTGATACTCGATAACATTACCTTTTTCACACTCATCAGTTGCACTTTCCAAATGCTTTCGTAATGATTGCTTATTTTCTGCGTGCCACTTCCCTTGGGAAAATTCAATGCCCATCTGGATCAGTCCGATCGTAACATCATTATATTCAATGATTTCCTTTTGTGAAAATGGCTTGACGATCGTTCCCCGCCTCGGTATTCTCTCAACAATACCGTCAACCTGCAATAGATAAAGGGCTTCGCGTACTGGTGCACGGCTAGTATTCAATTCTTTGGAAATGTCTTCTTCGACGATTTTCTCTCCAGCTTCTATTTCACCTTCAATGATTTTTTTTAAAATGTGTTTAGCGATTTGTTGTGGTAACGATTCTCCAAAATAAATGCCATCTGTCAAATTGGAAGTATTTCCAAACATCTTTCAGCACTCCTATACTTCTATAATTAATTGTGGTTGTTTTAGTATAACATAAGGATAGGAATTAACTTCCTTTAATGCTAACCAGCCAAGAAAAACCTATTTTCCTATATGGAAAAGCTCAAAAAGACTTAATGTCCAATCGCTTGGTTCGAAGAGTTATGCATACCCTACTGATTTTAGGGTTGAAAATGCAACAGATCTAGAGCCCTATAAAGGGCTCCATGTTTTTAATCAACTAGCCTCGGTTTCGCTGGATCGCAGTTTGGCTTTTCCGTGTCTGTCGATTCAGCTAGTTTCGTTAAATAATAACATTCTTCACGCCACATATGATCTGCCATTAATGGCGAAAGCGTTCCAAGAGCCTGCGCACTGAGGTTAAGCTCCTCCAATTCAAGCAGGAAGTGCTGGAAGAATTTAATTTCCAATGTGACGTCTGTATTCATTTTTTCCAATGCTGGGAATGTTGACAGATTGGTTCGTAAAAATCCAGCCATTTCAACAGCTTTTAAATAAAAATCATTAAAATGTTTTTTATATTGGTCACTTTTCTCTTTTAACCTTTTTTCAACTTCATCCATATTGGATGATATTGCACCTGCATGTCCTGCTGCATCTAACAGCCAAACTAAATGGTGATGAAGTTCATGAAAAACCGGCGGCATTTGATCTGAATTGAAGTATTTCAATAATCTTAAATATTCTTCTAATTCGTTCACCATATGATTAAGGAATGAGGGTGAAAGATGTATTTTTATTTTACCTACCAGATGTTCTTTAATTAGGCTTAACTTAAATTCTCGAAATCTTAATGTCTCTTCTTCTGCGATGGCAGTAAGTTGCGAAATCTCTTCCGAATTGGCTTGATCAAGGAGAGCATCAAAAACTTGAATGAATTCAGAGGCAATTTCAATGTTTTCCACTTCAACCGGCGCTAAAGACTCATGGATGAACCTGGCATGGTCTCCTAAGATTTGCAGCCAAAACCGATGCTCGAATCTTGCTGTTTTCTCCAAAAACTCGTTCATTTTCTCTCCCCCATAATTTAAAGTATAAGAAACTCACTTATAATTTGTATTCCTAAACCTACAAACATATTAATATAAATTATATGGGGCGTAATGAAGCCTTAACTTGATCCTATACCCGCAGATTGCTCACACACCAACAAATTAATGGGGTCTTGGAGTGCTTCAAAAACGGTCATTTTAAAACTTAAACCAACCTTATATTTATATTGATTTAATCATTCTGGAAGTGGTGAAATTTTCAAATTAAAGCCGGTAGGAGGAAGGTAGATTGTCAAAGGAAATAATGAGTTACATTGACTATTCAATGGAGAAAATTCCAGGAGGAGAAATAGAATTAAGGGACGATAGAATTAAAAGCAAATGGAAAGCTGAAATAAGACCGTTCCTTCTTGCCCGTTATCCTGTTACAACGGATTTCTACTATGCCATTACAAATAATTCACCTAATTCTTTTGATCGGGATCTGAAACCTGTTGTGAATATTTCTTGGAATGATGCAATTTCTTTTTGTAATCTACTTTCACAGAAAGCTGGACTGGGAGAGTGTTATTCTAAAAATGGGGAAAACATTGTTTGTGATTGGGAATCAAGCGGTTTTCGACTTCCTTCAGAAGCAGAGTGGCAATATGCATGTAAAGCCGGGACTGCTGGTTATAGATACGGAGAGCTGAATGAGATCGCCTGGTATAACGAAAATTCAGGTGGCATGATCCATGAAGTAGGAACAAAGGAACCGAATCCATGGGGGCTGCATGATATGTTAGGGAATGTTTGGGAATGGTGCTGGGACTTATATGATGAACAAGTGTACGGCACCTACCGTATTTTTCGAGGAGGTAGCTGGGCTGAGGATGCCAGAGGTTGTGGAGCTTCATGTCGCCGGCGCAGCCATCCGACATTTTGCATAGACGACCTAGGATTCCGTCTTGCCCGGTCTTTTTAACCTCAGCAAGCCAACTTCATTCAAGGCTTCACAGTTTTAGTAACGGATAACAGGAGGAAACCAGAGAGATCAGCTGTATGTATGCATAGTGAAACCCCAAAAAAACCCCGTCTTATATGTATCTTACATCTATTCATATTTATTACCAGTTTCTTGATAGGATTCCGATGGGAACAAAATAAAAACCTGAAAATTTTTCAGGTTTTTTATTATTTCTTCATTCGATTACCAGAGAAATGCGAGAAAAACTAAAGATGCAATTGCACCAAAGGCAAATCCATTTGCGGCACCCCAACCATATCCTGCATTAAAACCTCCATAACCAAAACCCCCAAGGTTTCCGCCACCGTCAAATGGACGAATATATACACGGTTCGGTGTAACCCGGTGTATGATTCCCCGATGTACGGTTCCTCTGCTTGTACGAATTTCAACCGGTCTTCCCACACCTTGCCTGCATTTATGATAATAATTATGATATCCCATTTTGCACTCCCCTTGTCAGTCGATTTTACATCGTATGCATTCGGGGACTAAATACCCACCAATCCTTTAAAAGTCTTTCCCATTTTCCTTATCAAAAGGTTAAAACACTCTTTGAAACCAAAGCATAAAATACATTTATACATGTACCAAAGGAGATTATGCCATGAACCACTCATACCAAGACGCACTAGCCATACTTGGAATTGAAGGGGCCCACCCTGGTGGATTTGAACTGACTAAGCAGCTCTTGAAAAATGAAAAAATCGATCATACGTCAATAATCCTTGATGCCGGATGCGGGACAGGGCAAACCTCATCTTACTTGGCAAAAACGTTTCTTTGCAAAGTATCCGCGCTTGATAATCAGGTGAAACATGCAAAAAAAAGATTCCAAAAGGCTAACTTAAGCATTGACCTATATAAGTCTTCAATAGAAGAACTGCTTTTTGACAATAATTCTTTTGATTTTATCATTGCCGAATCAACGACTGCATTCACGGATATACAAAAATCACTCCGAGAATTTTACAGGGTCCTTAAACTAGAAGGAACTTTGTTATCCATTGATATGACAGCAGAAACCAGCCTTGATCCTGCCTCAAAAAAAGAAATCATTAACTTTTATAATTTAAGAGAATTATTGACGCAATCCGAATGGTTAAAGGCCTTCCAACAAAACGGATTTACAGATTTAAAAATCTTGAGATCGAGTACCGTCTTAGAGGAATTAATGAATTCTTCAGCATCAAATAGCTCCATTCAGCCGTTGAATGGATCCTTGGAACGAGTCATGGACGCACATTACCGCCTCATTTTATCTTACGGAAACCGCCTCGGATATAGAGTATACAGAGCAAGTAAAAAATAGGGCATTCATCATGAATAACGCAGCTTAAGATGTGACTGGAATCTTGAACACAATGAAAAAAACCTAGAACAAGTTCAAGGTTTAAAGGGATGGTCTAATCTAGTCGATGATCTGTACACAATTTCGGCCATTCTTCTTTGCGGCATATAAGGCTTGGTCGGCCCGTGGCATCAATGTTTTGATGGAAATGCTTCGGTCACCAGCTTCAATTAATGCAGTAGTCACCCCAAAACTGCAGGTAACGGAAATCTTCTCTTCATTAACCACTGCAATACTTTCAGAAACCTTTTCCCTTATCATATCGGCCAACTCATATGCAATGGGTAAAGCAGTATTCGGCAAACATATGATAAATTCTTCACCGCCATAGCGCCCTAATAGATCTCCATCCCGAATGTGTTCCTTTGCAGTATTCGCTACAAGCGTTATGATCGCATCCCCTGCTTCATGCCCAAAGGTATCATTTACATTTTTGAAATGATCGATATCAAACATGATAACTGAAACATTGCCGCCTTCCATGCTTAGAGCATCAAATAACATTTCCGATTTTTTGAAGAAAAATGTTCTATTCAATATTTGGGTTAATCCGTCCAAGCTGGCAAGTTGCTTCATCTTTTCCAGCATGAGCACTCTTTCAGTTACATCGGCGAAGGTAATGATCTGTCCGATAGGCAGGTTGTTTTTGTTGAACACGGGTGAAAAACCAATATGGTAATGTACCATATCACCATTTATGCTGCAATTAAAGTCACTGTCTTGTTTAAGGTCGATTATTCCCCTTAGATGTTGATTCCCATTTAGCACACTTGTAATCGGTTTACCTATGGAATGTTCATCCAACATTGGCATGACTTTGCGCATTCCACGGTTATAGTCGACAATCACCCCCTGTTGATTTAAAACGATGACTCCCTCTTTCATACTTTCAAAGACGGTTTCCCGAGCGATTGGGGCTACATTGAACATTTGAAAAGTCAAAAGTGCCGCACCATGAAAGATAAACGTGAAACTCATGGATACAGGACCAAGATCGATACCATATGAGCTTAATCCATTTATATAATAATAATTTGCTATTATAGGAATAAGAAGACCTGCCACCATCATTGATATTTGCATCCTGAATCTGAATGAAGATTTTTTCACCTGTTTTAGCAATATTATTATACTTATCATCACACATAAAAAAAGAAACAGGGAGTGTACGTAAAACCAAGGGCCGCCCACCAGTTTAATAATTGGAAAAGGACTATCGCTTCTCAATTCCATTGATTTGTAATATAAGTGATGAAGGTCATTTGTATAATGCATGAAAATGGTGATGAACGGTATGATGAAGAGTGCATATTGCCAGACCTTCTTAATTCTCTGACCTACATATTCAATGCACATCAACAAAAGGAATACTGGGATGAATGGTAATGCCAAGTACTCGACCCTTAACCAGAATATGATTTGTTCTAACGATGTACTGGAAAGTTCGAAAGCATAGGAAAAAGTAAAGATGGAAGACAATAATGTCACGAGAATATAGGGTTTTGCTCCAGGTGCATCCTTGATCTTTAACTGTGCAAATAAACACAGAAACAAGCTTGAAGCACCTGCTATTATGACTACGAGTATGTATAACAATAACTCCCGTGGCAATGCGAATCAACTCCGTTTAACAAAAAAATAGTTTTTCCGTATATTATATAGCACTTTATGACTAGGTGACTAGAGTTTATTCAGGGAATTCTGAATTTTAACTCCCCTATTTACTTACACCTCAAGCCGCCGAACAAAATAAACATCCAGTTTTACAACATGAAAAACCCTGCTTCATCACTTTGAACGTGAGTGGCAGGGTTTCTAATTCAAATAAATGAAGTATTTAGATGCTTGATTATACCTTCTCTGTTACTGCTGTGAATCGCTTTAAGAATGAAAGTATTTTTTGGTAGACGGCAATTTCATTTTCTTTTTTGGAAAATCCATGTCCCTCATCTTCTAAAAGCATATAATCGACATCTCTTCCTTTATCCCTCAAGGCTTGAACGATTTGATCTGATTCCTCTTTGACGACACGGGGATCGTTTGCTCCTTGAATGACAAGCATTGGCTTTATCATCGATTCTAAATATGTGATAGGCGAATACTCGATTAGTTTTTCTTTATCTTTTTCCGGATTTCCTACCCACTGATCCATGATTGGCTTCCAATCTTCTGGAACGGAATTGATAAATGAGAAGAGGTTGGATGGACCGAAAATATCGACAACCGCCTTAAAATAATCTGCATGTCGTCCGTGCAGCAGAAGTGCCATATACCCTCCGAAGCTTCCGCCCATCAATAGGATATTACCTTTTTGTGCATGTCCTTGGTCTATCAGCCAATCAAGGCCGGCTACATTATCAAGTCGTGGCCCATTTCCCCAATCTCCCTCTACCATTTTCGTGAATTCCAAACCATAACCAGTAGAACCGCGGAAGTTTGGCGCAAAAATACTGTAACCGTGATTCAGGAAAAATTGAAATGAAGCTCTGAAGGACTTCCGTTCTGACGCTTGAGGTCCTCCATGAGGCCAAAAAATGACTTCACCATTGTCATTTTCCTTTTTTGCCCTAAAAAATAACGACTCGATCTCCAGGCCATCAAAGGAAGTGTATGTAATGATGTCGGGTTCAACCAATGCATCAGAATCGACGCCAGGAACAGTATATTTAGTTAATGATACCCACTCATCACCTGTATTTTTATAAATATTATGAGGCTTTGTTGCGCCCATGCCAAATAAGTAAAGCGTGCCTGATGCAGCAACCTCAAGCTTATTAATAACGCTGCACGGCACGGGGATGTTTCTCCAATTTTCATTTTCCAGATTGAATTCATATAATTGATCCTCTACACCCTTTTGACTGGTTATATATAAAAGTTGATTCTCTTTACTATAATTAATGGCAGTAAAACTCTCATTCTCCAATTCTTTAACTTTACAGAATTTGTTTGTTTCAAGGTTGTATGAAGCCAAATAGGTAAAGTCCGAATCATAATCAGTCAATAAATATATCATCGAATCCGAAACAAAAACACCATCATTCACTGTGTGCTGTTTCTCAGTGGGCGGAGTGAGCAGGATATCTTCGTTCCCTTTTTTTGCATAGAGAAGGGTATTTGTATTGGAAAAGTGTTTATAGTAAAGTAAGGTTTCTTCATCAGGGCTGAAGCCAAATAAATAGGTCGCTGCACCCTTCCCCTCCAATACCAGCTTTTCCTGTCCTGATTCTAAATCTAAACAATAGGCATTTAGAAAGGAAGCATTTCCTCTGGATGTGGTGTAATAGAGCTTTTTACTGTCATTCGATAATTTTGGCATGAAATTACGTGTATTTTCATGATGAACGATTTCCTTCATTGTCCCGCCATTCAAGGGAACCCCGTAAAACTGGGTATTTTCATTACCGTCTTGATCGAAACCAGCAATTATGAACCGGCTCTTCTTATCATATATCAGTGCTTGGCAGCTTTGATCAATGGATGTAAGCGGATAAGGAAAGGAGTTTGGCAAATCCACTCCCCATAAATTATACTTGCCGCTCAAATTGGTACTGAAAACCAGATGTTTTTCATCTGGACTTACGGCAAAATCAGCAATGGAAAAAGTTCGTAAAAATTGCTCAACATCAGGTTTTGGAAAAGTGATCATTTTGGCAGCCCCTCACATTTATAATATTAAGAAATATCTGTAAATAATTATACCATATTTTTCCTTAATGGTATAAGTAAACTGTCTATGGAAGTAGAGAATTCTAGTTTGCTATTCTAGTAAAAAAACTTATGTAACTATTTTTACTATGCCTCTAATTTGGAAAAACGATTTTTCCGATGTATGCTTAATTCTAAAGCCGTCAGGGCATCGTTTTGTCATCCGATAGGAATGATGTGAAAAGCATGTTAAAATACGAAAAAAGCTCAAGAGCATTGGGCTCTTAAGCTTTTTAAGCATCAATCGATATATCTTCTTGCTCCTGCATATTCCTCTCCGTATCCCGATGTTTTTATTTCATCTATCCTTACATGTGTTGAGCTGTTTGGCGAATGGATCATTTTGCCGTCACCAATATACATTCCGACATGATGGACCCTTCCTTTCCCTTTATCATAGGCAAAAAATAGTAAATCACCTGGTTGAAGATTTTCTTGTTCCACCTTTTTGCCATGTTGCGCCTGAACGGAAGAGTCCCTTGGTATCGTTATTCCATTAGCATGGTACATTGTATAGGTAAATCCAGAACAGTCAAATCCAAAACCGGACATTCCAGCCCATAGGTAAGGAAGCCCTAAAAATCCTTTTCCTGATTCAACGATGTCCTTTCCAGTTGGAGCAGGTATTTGATTTTCATTTTGATAGACTGACACGTCCTGCTTTTCTATCCATTTTGCTCCATTACTAGGTGTCATCACCTTCACTTTATCTTTTTTCACCTGCAATAATGGGAGGCGGGTATTGAAGCTGACCTCCATGAATTGGGACCGAAGTTTCGAATCCGAATAAAGCCAAGTCTTTGGGGCATTTACAAGGGCAAATCCTCGTTTAAATTGCTTCTCAAAAGAACTTCCGTCTTTTAATTGTGCCCTTGGCATCCAACCTGGATAACCAATATCATTACGGGGCGTCGGTTGATTGGCAACGGCTACTTTCACCCATTCACCCCGTTCTTCTAAAATCGTCACTTTTGAACCATATAACGCTTGTGTTTCCAGGTTACCTACAAGCCACAGTTTGTCTTCATATTTCATCGAGCTGATCCAAGCATTCAAATCAACGGGATTCGATGCAGAAGGTGCATCGATTTCCCTTAATAATCCCGGCTCAGTCCAAAGAGTGGCCACGCTTACATCAACATAGGCAATTCTCTGCTTCTCTCTTGAACTAGCTTCATTGGGACTGAATACTAAAATACCAATAGCAAATAAAGATAGCACAAAAACGGTTAACCTTTTCAAAATAATCACCCTTTCGAATTTGTTTTTATTGAGTAAAAGAGGATTTCCTCTTAACTCCCAGTCCAGGTTTATCGGAAATTAGAAGTTGATCTTTCATAAATTGAATGCCTTCAAATGGCTCATTCTTAATCCATAATGGGGCATCTAAATCAATCTTCGTTATATTTGGATGGGCGGTTGCCAGATGAGCCGCGGCCGCTACACTCACGGATGATTCCATCATACTCCCGATCATGCATTCCACCCCGGCTGCTTCTGCCATATCGGCAATTTGGAGTGCACGTCTAATTCCGCCTGTTTTCATTAATTTAATATTAAGGAGATCAACAGCATGTTCATTCAGGAGTTTCATGGCGTCACGAGGGGAAAACAAACTTTCATCGGCCATGATCGGCACTTGGACAGACCTCTTTATTTCTTTCAACCCTTCGATATCATGAGCTTTGACGGGCTGTTCCACTAAATCAACATTCAGCTTTCTTTCCTCGAGTTCATGAATGATGGAAATCGCTTGTTTTGTTGTCCACCCTTGATTTGCATCAATCCTGATCATAACCTGGTCGCCAACAGCAGCACGAATGCAGGCAACCCGCTCCACATCACTCTCCCAATCTTTCCCCAGTTTTATCTTCATCGTAGAAAATCCGCCATCAATGAGGGACAATGCCGCCTTTGCCATTTTTTCGGGTTCACCAACGCTAATTGTCATATCATTTTTAAGGACATTCGATTTACCGCCAAGATATTGATATAAAGGGAGCTGCCATCGTTTGCTGACTGCGTCGTACAAAGCGATTTCAACAGCAGCTTTTGCACTTGTGTTACCTACACAGGATCGTTGGATCAGCTGAGACAATGCGTTGATATTCTCGATGTTGCGGCCAATTAGATGTGGTGTGATCACTTCTTCAATGACCGTCATGATTCCTTTTGTAGAGTCACCTGTGATGGCTACCGTAGGGGCTGCGGCCCCCAAACCTTCCGTTCCATCCTCCAACTTTACGGAAACCATGATATTTTCAATTTCCATTGCTGTACGTAATGCAGTCTTGAATGGCTTGACAAGTGGCAAGGTTTCCACTGATACTTGTAATCTTTCAATCTTCATATTAACAACCCTTCCTTAAAAGCTTGAGAGTATATATGATGTAAGAATTCCAAAATAGGTGCCCAGAAGACTGCCAAGTACAGCCATCAATATCCCGACCGGTATTAGCGCCCGGTTGAAAGAACCTGCCAATATAGGGGCTGATGCCACACCCCCTATATTGGCCAATGAGGCAACTCCCATTGTAAATAGATCCAACTTAAAGATCTTGGCCAAAATGACCATGATCAATCCATGAAAGAATAGAATCATAAATCCGGATAAAATATACACAGGTGCTTGAAACAGCTGTGAAAAATCGGCATGGGAAGCAATTAAACCAATGACTATATAAAGCATGACTTTGGAAATTTCCATGGAACCGGCAATACGTCCAACCTTCGTGACAGCCAGAATTAAACCTACGGTCGAAGCGATGATGATCGTCCAGGTGGTACCATTCACTGCGGCACCCAGAACTGGTAGTCTTTCCCCAATTTTTGTTGCCCCTGCTGAAATAATTAAAGCCAGCGCCAAGAATCCGATCAACTCCACAAATCCAAATTCCGTCTTGGCGGTTTCACCCGCTTCAAGCTCGGAAGTCATTTGATCAATAAAAGATGTATCCGCTTTAGTCCAAATATTGAATTTTCCAGCAAGAGGCACCAGCCAAAACAGGAACATGACCCAAATGGAATAATTGACTGTATCCATGATCAACGCATAGCCAAAAATATTTTCCGGCACATCGAGTATGCCTTGCAAGATCACCATATTGGCAGAGCCCCCTGTCCAGCTTGCGCTTAAAGCCGAGAATGCCTTCCAAGTTCCTTCCGCATAGAAGCCATTCATTAAGACGTAAGTAAAAGTAAACCCTGCGATGATGCTGAATGAAGCTGCAAAAAAAGTTAACAGCATCTTTGGTCCAAGTCTGATTATTTTCCGCATATCGCATTGCAAAAGCATCAGCATCAACATGGCAGGCAGCAGAAGTCCTCGTATGGTGCTATACGCACTTTCGACTGACTCACTATCTGAAAAGACCCCGAATGTTTTCATTAGAGCCGCTCCAATATAAATAAGGACAATACCAGGAACATACTTGAAGAACTTTCCTCCGATTTTTTTTTCCGCTACGGCAATCACGGCAGTAAATGCCAATAAAAAACAGACAAACATCACACCATCTTGAATCATATTCCATACCTCCTTATATTTAGGGATTTAGGGGATTTCATGATAATAAAATCTATTCAAACACGCCAATGAAGTCTTTCATGGCCTTACATAAAAAAATCCAGCTGCCAAAGAGCGCGTATACACTCTTTAACAGCTGGATTTCAATTGCGACTGACAAATGAAGCAGCTATAACTTATAAAGTTGCTGATATTTAATGCTGGCATTTCTAAGAGCGACGGTCAGTGCTTTCTGGGATGAACCAAAGTACCGTTTCTCAATTTCTTTCTCCATTTCATCAGACCTAAGAATGGATTTACCAACTAACATGGAATGAATGAAACGTGATGTAATCGATATCGTGGTCGAGCATTCCGCATCCACTATTTCATGCGTATCACGATCAATGACGAACCCGATAAAAAAGCAGTTGAATTGCTGTGTAATTGGATTATTGGACGCCGCCTTCGATTCGCCGACTATATATACTGTATTCTGCTGAAACATACTTATTGTGCCTCCTGCCATTACAGACATCATAACAGGTATAAATAGGGTGACTATCTATATTATTACAATATGAAATGGTTACATATATTCTAATATATATAGCCATCATTTGACAATATATTTCGTATATTAAGTCAATTACCGATTCCTGCGCAATAGAATAGATAAGTTCTATAACTAATTCGCCCATCTAACGGGAAAAATCACGAAAGATACTAGGTATTGTTAATAAAACAGGGTTTAGTGGTCATTTTTCGACCTACCCGCACTTTATTCGGCCGTTCATGAATTAATTCGACCTTCACAATCATTATTCGGTCTATGGTTCGGGATCCAACAGATCATTTCAGCCCTTCATACGGCTTATATTTCGCATACAACTCTTGTCGGCGATTGCGATCCTTGAAAGTGGTTGCTGCACCACTTTTTCGATTCTCATAAAGCTCGTCCATATCGACTGTACCGGTTATGATCGTATGTTCATTCATTACCGCCTCGGCTACTATTCCATTTGCTGGCCAAGCGCTGTCACAGGGGCTAAGAATACTGGCACGGCCATACCCGTTCGGCAGGGGTGACCCTGGTTCACCAACAGTGGGGCAATGAACAAAATATACCTGATTCTCGATTGCACGCGCATGAGCGCAATGGCGAACTCGCCAAAAACCAGCCTCTGTAAATGTGTATGATGGGCAAAAAATGATGTCGGCCCCATTCACGGATAATATCCTTGATATTTCAGGTATCTCCGCTTCATAACATACCGCTATCCCTATCTTAACCGGTCCAATGGAGTAAACTTCCAGCTCATCACCTTCAGAAGTATGCCAATTCGCTTCAGCAGGAAAGATATGTGTTTTTTTATGCTCAACGACTGATCCGTGTTTATCAAAAATATATGCAATATTGAAGTATTCCTTTCCGCGTCGTTCCAGATGCGTACCGGCAATGATAACCTGTTTTCTTTTTCTTGAAAGTGACCTGAAAAGATCTTTGTATTGATTGGTATATTCATCAATCCTGGTGACGGACGAAACATCCTGTTTTCCAAAGGCCGCTGATAACCCGATGGTTAACAGTTCAGGAAAAATGATATAATCCGAGTCTTCGGGAACTTGGGTAATCAAGTCTTCTACTTGTTCCTGAAATTCATTGAAAGTTGACACCTTTTCTACACGAAATTGACAAGCCGTTATTTTAATTTTCACAAAAGCCCTCCCAAATCATGCTTTATCCGTTCTTCCAGTCAGTACTTCCATTAGTCTTGTTTAAAAGAAATCAGGATATCTTATCCAGATCATTCATTTCGGTCTGTTGCATAGAGATATGTTTAGTCAGTGCACTTACAATGAATGTTACTAGTATATTAATCAACAAAGCTATGACGCCTGTACTGATATCATTAATTACATGTGGGGTATCCGGCAGGAATGTAGCAACCTTCACATCTGCAATTGTCGCATATAAAACAATCAGGACGCCTGCCAATATTCCTGCCATTGCACCATACTTATTGATTATATTGGTTTTTGGCAAACTGCAAAACAAGGAAGGTGCCAGTTGTGTAATTAAACTGTATGACATGATATTCAAGATAGCCAAAGCCTCGCCGCCCGTTACCGTTACAATTAAGGCAATGATTGAGATACCAATAATAATGATCCTTGAGACAATCAATTGATGTGTTTCAGTTGCAGCAGGAACTAGAACTTTATAAAAGCTATTTGTCAGACCTACCGATGCAGCCATTAGCATGACAGAAGCCGGTACAAGGGCCGTCAATAAACCTGCAGCTCCGATAACCCCTATCACCCATGGATCGAATGTTTGAATCGCCAGCCTTAAAAGTGAGAGATCTCCATCAGCTCCTTGCAAACCCGGGATTTCCATGATGGCTGTAAACCCAATGAAAAAAACGAAAAGCAATAACAATGTGTATAACGGTAAAGCAATCGCATTTTTGCGCAGGGTCCTTTCCCCATTGGACGATAAAACGACCATAAATGTTTGTGGCAGCAAATAAAATCCTAGTGCATTCAGCAAAACGGTGGACACAAACCAGGACTGACTCAATCCCTGATCTGCCAAAACCAACATTTCCGGTTTAGCAGCCTGCACGGTCTCGAACATTGGCTGTATGCCTCCGAAATAATGAAATGGAATGTAAATCCCTAAAAAGATAACGACCACCAAAATCATGAAATCTTTCAGTATGGCTGTCCATGCTGAACCATGAATGCCTGAAATCATCACATAGGTAGTTACAACTACAGCACCGATGACACTTGCAGCAACTGGTGAAATTGCTCCGTAAGATGCTTCGGAAACAATGATACCTAATCCTTTGAGCTGTATGACTATGTACGGCACGAGGGCTAAGCTTCCCAATACTGCAACGATCATTCCCATTGTCCTGCTTTTATATTTAGCCGCAAAATACTCTGGCTGAGAGATAATGGAATGACGTTTTGAATATCTCCATATTTTTGGAACGAGCCAATATGATAGGACGTAGGCTAAGAAAATATAGGCGGGAACATAATAAGCAGCCGCACCCTTTGAGTAAGCCCACCCACTTCCGCCGAGGAATGTAAAAGTTGTATAAATTTCACCTGCAATCAACAGAAAAATGAAGAATGTACCGAAGCCCCTACCTCCTACGGCAAATTGCTCCATGTCCATATCCTTCCCTTTTCTTGCTTTTATCCCTAAATAAAGTGCTAGAACCAAGAAGATGGAAATGATGAGTAATGAGATATTCATTCAGAATCACTCCCTTTATTATCAGGATCGAACTTATAGACAATCATTAAGATAATCGATGCCATCACCATCCAAAATGCAACCCAAAATAACAAAAAAGGCATCCCCAATATGTACGGTTCTATTTTATTTGCATAGGGTAAAAAAACTAAAAACCCTATAAACGGAACAAAAAGCAATAGCTTAATAGCATCCAATTTATACCCTCCCCCATTTAGGTTTCTAACATGGATGCATCACCATCAGTCAAGCCGACTTTCAAACTGAACTGATGGTTTGATAGCATCCTTTTGTTAATGTCATTAGCTGCATTCAACCAACCATATATTCGTCTTAAGATGACTGGATGGCAAGGACCGTTTCCAGTATTACATTGACGCCTTTTTCACAATCTTCCCAACTAGTAAGTTCCTCTTCACAATGACTTTTACCGTTGATGCTTGGAACGAAAACCATGGCAGTAGGTATATAACTAGCTATGAACTGTGCATCATGTCCTGCACCGCTTACCATTCTTTTATAGGGTAGGCCTAGATAATTGGTCGATTGCTCAAGCAAATTGCAAATGGATTTGTCGAACCAAACGGTATCCCTGTCCCACAATTTTTTCGCTTGGATGTCGCAGCCGCCTTCTGAACCTGTAGTTATAAGGCCTTTAATGACTTCCTCCACCTTTTCGATGACTTTGGAATCCTTATGTCTCGCTTCTAGCGAAAAAACCACTTTATTAGGGATCACCGTATGGATATTGGGAAACACATTTACCCTTCCCATCGTAAAAACCAAATCGTCATCAAGCATGCCTAGCTTCTGACGAGCCTCCATAATCAAGCTATTCGCAGTGAAGAAAGCATCTTTTCTCATATTCATCGGAGTGGTTCCTGCATGATCGGATTCGCCTGTAACTTCTATCTCATAGCACACCATACCAAGGACACATTCAACGACACCAATCGTGAGTGATTCACGTTCAAGAATGGGCCCTTGTTCAATATGCAACTCTAGAAATGCAGTCGCTTCTTTTAAACGAGACTCTTTATCCCCTGCATATCCAATGGCATTCAAAGCACTCTTGAAAGTGGTTCCTTCACTATCCGTCTTTTGCAGCATGATGGATTTTTCGAATTTACCTGAAAGAACTCCCGACGCCATCATGGAAGGCTCGAATCTGGCTCCCTCTTCGTTCGTAAAATTGACGATCATTACCGGAATTTTAGGTTGGATATTATTTTCCACCAGAGTCCGCACGACTTCCAAGCCAGCAGCTACACCCAAGATACCATCAAACCGACCGCCCTTTTTTACGGTATCCATATGTGATCCCATTACAATAGGAGGTTTATTTTCAAGTCCCGCCAAAGTAGCGTAAATATTCCCCATATCATCAACCTTAATGGTCATACCCAATTCTTTACAACAAGCGCAAAAATAATCACGGACTAATCGATCTTCTTCGGAAAGGGATAGCCGTGTGACTCCGTTGTTTTCTGTTCGTCCAAAATCAGCAAATTTCTCTAGCGTACGACTCAGCCTCTCACCATTGATTAATAATTTTTGCTTTCTCATAGCGAATATCCCCCTTTTTTATTAACTTGCTAAATCCCACTTACGTTGATTAAGCCAAAAAAATGAAAGTGAAGGTCTTGTTTGTTTTAGAATAGTTACGCTAGATTATATTTCTACCAATGTTTCCCTATGATAAAGAATCTCCCCATTCAGAATCGTTGATTCAACTTTCAAATCCTTGATATTTTGGCAATCCACTTTCAATATACTATCATTCAATACTACTAGATCGGCCAGCTTACCTGCCTCCAGGCTGCCTTTGACATCTTCATCGAAACTCGCAAACGCGCCATTCCATGTGTATAGTTTAATGGCTTCCAAAACGCTAATAGATTGAACCGTACCTATTTTCGTACCTGACCTGCTTGTTCTATTAACAGCAACGTGTATGCCTAATAAAGGGTCGTGATCAGTAACGGGAGCATCGGAACCGCCTGCGGCCAAGATCCCATTATCAATAAAATCACGGGCGGCGTACATGTGGTTGACCCTACTGCCGTAATGTTCAATATATATATCACCGAATTCATAAGGAAATGGGGGGTTGGGGATTGGGATGATTCCAAGTTCTTTCATCCTTATTTGTAAATCTGGAGAAGATATTCCGGCATGCTCGATCCTATGTCTATGATCTTTTCTTGGCGATTCATTCAAAGCCTTTTCCACGCAATTTAAATACATCTCTATCGCTTTGTCCCCTTGGGCATGGACTGTGATCTGATAGCCTTTTTTATGTGCTTGACCTAATACTTGATAGATTTCCTCTTCTTTATAATAAAGAATTCCGGAATAACCTGGATCACTTGAATAGGGCTCACGGGTAGCAATCGTCGGACCGGTACTGCTGCCATCCGTAAACAATTTGGCTGGTCCGATTTTGAATCTTTCGTCCCCAGTTCCGGTTATGACTCCCGAATCCATCATTTTATTTACAAATTCATGAGAATTATTCAATGAACCGACCATCGCATAGATACGGACACGAATATCCTTATTTTTTATGGCCTGCTGCATTAAACGGAAACTTTCCGGACCATGAGCACCTGCTTCATGAATGCTTGTTATGCCTGCTGCGATGAAATGCTCAGATGCTATTTTCACTGCTTTCAACAGTTCACTCTCAGAATAACTTGCCCTGTCGGCCATTATCATATTTGCCGTTTCAATGAGTTTGCCTGTAATTCTTCCCTTCCTATCCTTTTCAATGATCCCTCCAGTTGGATTCTCTGATTTCTTGTCTATTTCGGCAATCTCTAACGCCCTGCTATTCACCACACTAATATGGCTGCATGTACGGGTTACGATAATGGGATGGTCCGTTGAAATAGCATCCAATTCTGCTATTGTAGGATAACGTTTTTCTTTCACAGCAGTCTCATTGAAGCCCCAGGCACGAATCCATTCACCTTTAGGGATCGTCAAAGCTTGCTTCTTCAGATCGAATAACAAATCTTCTACAGATTTGATATGTTCAGCTTTACAGCTTACTGCCAATTGATTGACACCGTACAATATAAGATGAATATGAGAATCTATAAATCCAGGCATTAATGACTTTCCCTGCAAATCAATCACATTTGTTTCATCACCGATAAATACCTTGATTTCCTGATTCGTTCCGACTGCCGAGATACGATTACCTTTAATAGCAAGGGCTTCTGCGACTTCATTTTTTTGATTTACGGTTATGATCTCGCCGTTTATGAATACTATATCTGCTTTCAAACAACACACCCCTTCCTTATTGGTCATACTCATTACCACTTCATCATCATTTACTGCCTTCCATTATCACTTATCGGAATATTCTGCTTTTAACAGATTCATTATATCCACACCAGTTAGTGAAATCATTAGACAAATAGTCAAAAATTTCATCGTTTTTTTATACCTTTTATATAATTATGTCTTATTTCCAATGGTTTGCTGGCCCAGCCCCCTTTTTATCACGCCTGAAGGATAAGGGGACTATAACCAATCAAAAAAAGGATAGATAGCTGCTGATATGCTTATCTATCCCTCCATTTTTCAATTTACAACCCATTCAATCTCCCGATAATGCCAATGGTCAAATACTGTTTGTTTGCATTAAAATCCCATGTCCAATATCGAAGGCTTAATTCGCTTTTATCCACTTTTTCAATAAACGTTTTTACCCCTATCAATGCTGCCCCATATCCCACGTTCGAGGCCAATGCAAAGATGGCATTCAGCCCTTCATTAATGGTATCCATATACTCAGGTTCGATTTTTAAGATATCAGACCATGTAATACAGAATCCATTTTGCTTGGCACATTTAGAAATAGAGTGATTCATTGTACGAACGATTTCATCCCTTAGATCTAAAATTCCATTCTTCAGCTCTTCTGCGTCTTTATTCTGATAGTGGTTTGCATGATCAGAAAGCAGTTCCTTGGCCCAATTATAAAATAGTTGGGTATAAATGGCGGAAGTTGCCACGATATCAAAATCATTATAATAATTAGCAAAAACCCTTTCAGAAAGCTGACCTAACCGATTCTCGGTATCCTTTAAATATTGAATAATTCCCTTTGCCGTTTCACCACGATTCAGCATGGAAGATAGGTGGTGATCAAAATCGACTTTATCGAGGCCTGTTACATCGATTGCAACAAGTTGAATTTTCTCCCGGGTCCGTTCAGGCAAATTCGCCGTACCCTTTTCCATACTTTCCATATCAATATCAAATAAATATATGGAGTTGCATTTAGTTGCCAGATATTCTAAATCCAAATCATCGCAATTGCCTGCACCAACGATAGCCACTTTATCAACGAACGCTTTTTTCGAAAATACGGCGTCGAATAACCCTGTAACTTGTAGACGATGCTGTTTCCACCGCAACTTTCTGTATTCATCCCGATTATGATTCATTTTTCTTTGATAGGTTTCCAAGTTGATCTCTCCCTTTAGGGTACTAAACATTTATATATTGTAACAAAGTATCCCGATATTTTGGAGGTCAGGTAATTTAGATTTCGCATAGTAAAATAAGCGGTAAAAATGTTAGAATAATATGGGAATTATTGAGAAGTAGCAGAGATAACAGAAGGGTGTTCCTTGAGCAAAACAAAAAAGATTTTATTGACTTTACTAGGTGTTTTTTTAATCATCTTGGCCGGTGTGATGATCCTTATGTTTTCATTCACACAAAGTATGAAAGCAGATCCTGATGAAGAAAAGAAAGTCCGGGATCAAGCTGAACGATATTTAGAGAGAACTTTTGATGAAGAAACCGAAATATATGATGTCTTATACGATAATATGGGAAACTGGGGCTATTTTGAATACGCAGCTAAAGTGAAACATGAAACAGGGGAAATGGAGGATACATTCCTATCTGATAAATGGCAAGATGATGCAGAAAAAGAAATCAGGCCTTATGTTGAAAAAGAACTGGGTGACGTGTTGATATCAAAGGAACTGGGAGATATTACAGAGAATGAAGATTGGGAGGAGATTCAAGAAGAAATAGGCGATTATAATCAATTACTCTTGATGTTTGATGAGGGTGTCGGGAAAGAATTGAAGATTGATCCGAATAAACCGGCCAGCTATAAAGATTACGATGTTTCCCCAACCATACGGATTACACTTTCACGTAAGAAACAGGACGCAGATGAAGACCGCTTTACCGCAGTTATCAATGCCCTAAAAAAAGATAGAGTTCTTAAACATGGAAATATGATTGTAGAATATATCAGTACCAATGGTGTGCCACTTGAAGATGAGGAATGGAGTGAAAAATTTTAACAGTAAGGTAATGAGCAGCAATCTAGCCTGCCGCTCTTTACCTTTTTTGTTTACGGAAAATACACCCTTCCATTTGACTTTTATCTCTGGCAAACTATCCAATTTTTTGGTCGGAAATATTTTTGATTCTTCTGATTGTCTTTTTTTTCATGCTATTTGCCGCTAGTACACAAACCATGCTGAAGATGAATAAACAAAGGAAGAAGATCCAGGCTGCACGATAGCTTTCTGTCAAATCATAGATTACACCCGAAACGATCACACCCAATGAGCCTGCCGCCACAAAAAAAACTTGCACTATGCCAAAGATGGAGCCGAAGTCCTTTTTTCCAAAGATATCATTTGTCATGAAGGGAGGCCCTAGAGTGGATATCACAATGCTAAAGCCAAAGGCGATGGCGAATAAGAATGCTAATGCCTGTGTCTTAGCTAACAATAGCGCTGCCATAGCAATCGTCATGCAAGCGCCTACATAAATGGCGCCGCCTGCCGTACCGTACTTATCCAAAACAGCTCCTAAAATCAATTTCCCAACCGTATTTGCCAAAGATAGTATTCCAAAAATGGTGCCAGCAAAGATGGCTGGATGCCCTATATCGATCAAGTATGCCGGGATATGCATTTGCACCCCGCCAGCGACTAATGCAAAACAAACGATTCCAAGAACGAAAATCCAAAACATTGCTGTCTTCTTTGCTTCCCCCATCGTTAAGCCATTCTGTTCAGATTCCACATTAGTTTCGGCCATTTCCATTTTGTCAGAGCCCAATGGAACAAGGCCCTTTTCTGCGGGACCTTTCTTTGCAAATAGAAGAACCAAGGGTAATGTTAAGACAATTATCAATATCCCTGCTATTACGTAGGCCGTTCTCCAACCATAATTTGAGATTAAATTTGTAATGATCGGACTGAGTACTGCTGCCCCAATTCCCGATCCCGCAAATGCCAAACCCATGGCCTTTCCTTTTTTCTCATAAAACCAATTGGTTAACATGATTGATATGGGAATATTGGAAAAGCCTGCAACACAGATGCCAATTACAAAGCCTATGATACTAAAATATACAGCTGAGTTGGCAAGCGAGTATGACATGAATCCTGCTCCGGCCATTACTACGCAAATTGACATGATCAATTTCATATTCCCTTTAGCGAGTAATTTACCCATGATCGGAGAAGCAACAGCCACTCCAAGGCCCGCAATGGAAAGTGCAATGGAAAAAGTGGTTCTGCTTATTCCTAAATCCTCTGTAACCGGGACCATGAACAAACTGTGCAGGGAATTAATTATCGAGAAACCGGCGAACATTATGAAAAAGCCACACAACACAACATACCATCCATAAAAAATGCCTTTAGAATCTTGTGCCATTTACAGAACCCCCAGTCCACTATTTACAGCGAATTCCCTGCTAATCTCATAAGAACTCATCCTATTTCCATATAAACGGTTTTTTCACGGGTATATTCAAGAATGGTATCCGTTCCAAATCCACTGCTTTTTTGGCCTCCGAATGGGAGTTCAGGTCCCACCCTGCGAAACAAGTTCACCCACACATTACCCGATTCCAGTTTGCGGACCATCCGGTGTGCCCGATCCAAATTCGAGGTCCATACTCCAGCTCCTAAACCAAAATCACTGTCATTAGCTATGGTGACGGCTTCCTCTTCCGTATCAAAGGGGATAACGGTCGCTACCGGACCGAAGATTTCTTCTTGACAGATACGGAGAGAATTACTATTAACCTTGATCAGTGTTGGCTCAACCCAATAGCCATCAGCTAATTTGGGTTCATCTGGTAATAGGCTAACACCACCATGACGGCCACCGATGATGATTTCCCCTCCTTCCTTTTGGCCTAATTCTATATATGAGAGGACTTTTTCATATTGAGCAGAGTTAGCGATCGGTCCCATTGAAGTGGCTGGATTCATTGGATCACCCATTTTAATTTGCTGTTCTATCACTTCTTTCATCCTAATGATCATTTCATCGAATATGGACCTTTGAATTAGAATCCTCGATCCGCCTACACATAGTTGGCCTGCGTTGCCGCTAAATATCCCATAGTTTGTCACCCCTTGTGCTGCTTTTTCAAGGTTTGCATCCGCAAAGACTATGTTTGGTGATTTCCCGCCAAGCTCCAAAATCATGGGCTTAGGGTTTCGTGCGGTCGATTGTGCTATCGCCCTTGCCGTTCCTCCAGAACCGGTCAGACTGATTTTGTTCACATCTGGATGGCTTACTAGAGTATCCCCCACTTCCGCTCCAGTTCCTGATACGACATTCAGTATTCCTGGCGGGAGGATTTCATTAATCAGGTCTCCATATCGTAGTGAAGCGATAGAAGCCAATTCAGATGGTTTGATAATGACAGCATTTCCTGCTGCAATAGCATAAGCCGCTTTAATGGTAAAAGTGAAAAGCGGTGAGTTCCATGGAAGGATTCCTACTACTACCCCTAAAGGTTCCCTCAATGAATAACCTACACTTGAAGGTCCCAATTGGACAGTATCTCCCTTACTTCCAATAGCTGTAGCACCTGCTGCATCATACCAAAGGCTTGCTAAGCTGGGAATGAGGCCGTGGCTCGTTTCCCTGATAACCCAACCATTGTCTCTTGATTCCAACTCAGCTAGCTCTTTACCATGCTTTACGACTAAGTCACCTATTTTCCTCAGGTAAGCTGCCCGGTCCATAGCTGGCCTCGAAGACCAATCGGCAAAAGCACTTCGGGCTGCTTCTACCGCGGCTTCGGCATCCTGGTCCATACTGCAAGGTATGGTTGCCCAAACCCTACCTGTTGACGGATCGTAGCTCTCAATCCGCTTCCCCGAAGAAGCTGGAACCAGATCGCCATTAATCATATTCTGGTACTCTTTCACTTTATATGAAATTTCCAACGTTCATCTCCACCCTTCGGATTAGTAAAACATGAGTGTAACCCTTTCTACTTTTCTACCAACCTAATGCCGCAGCGGCCTGTTTGTAATATTGTTCAGTACTTCCTAAATAATTCTCATAGAACCTTGCACGCTTAACAAAAAGGTGACAATCAATTTCTTCTGTAAACCCAATTCCACCATGAATCTGAATATTGTCTGACGAAATTCGTACGAATGCTTTCGTGGCAAATATTCGTGCGCAGGAAATGGCTTGAACACGATCTTCTGCCCCGCTTTCCAAAGCCCAGTTAGCATAATAAGCTAAAGATCTAGCTGTTTCGAGATCCATTTTCATATCGACGATTCTATGTTTAATCGCTTGGAATCTTCCTATGGGCTGACCAAACTGTTCACGAATCTTCGCATACTCTGCTGCCATTTCTACCACTTTCTCCATACACCCTACAATTACTGCGGAGAGAGCTGCATTGAAAGAGAGTAATCCTTCTTGGAGGGTATCCCATCCTTGATGCATTGATCCCAGTACCTGACCTATGGGAATTTCAACATCATTGAAAGCCAATGCTGCCAAATGCCGGGTTTCATCAATGTTTTTCTGGCTTTCAAGCGTCAAATTCGTTTCATTTCGATCGACGATAAGTAATGTAATCCCTTCATTTCGGTTACCTTTGCCTGTGCGGACTAACACTATATAATGATCAGCCAACTCAGCATCGGGAACCATTGTTTTCACTCCACTTAATATCAACTGACCGTTTAGGGATCTTGCCTCCAAGTTAATACCAGAAGGACCGTAACTTCCACCTGGTTCTAACCAAGCTAGCGAGAATGTTTTTGTACCAGCCGAAATTTCTGCTAAATACCTACCTTTTTGTTCTTCCGTACCGAATTTCTCTAATAATGGCACAGCTAGTGCATTCGTTTCTAAGTATAAACCTGGGAATAAAGAACGGCCGGTTTCTTCAAGTACAGGTATTAAATCAAGGGGACCTAAGCCCATTCCCCCGTAATCTTCCGATATATTAATGCTTGTACATCCTAATTCGGCAAGCCCCGATAATAAGGCCCTTAGAGATCCAGTTTCACCCTCTATGTATGCACGGGCCGTTTTTGTTTGCCCAGCACCATCTAAATATTTCCGGATATATCCGCGAAACATTTCTTGTTCTTGATTTAAAGAAAAATCCACCTTTATTCCCCCCGTTTCATCTTAACGTCCCATATCTTTTGGTAAACCTAGAATTCTTTCCCCAATAGTGTTCTTTTGAATTTCGCTCGTTCCACCTCCAATTGTTTGTCCAAAAGAATAAAGATAATTATCCTGCCAATATGAGTTGGAGGAGATTGCATCTTCTTTCCACAGAACGCCCTTATGTCCTTGTAATGAAATAGACTGGGACAACAGCTCCTTAGTAAGTTCACTTACCATCAATTTATCCATTGAACCTTCTGCACCAGGATGACCGTTTTTTAATGTTTTAGTTAGATTACGATAATAGTTCAAAAGTGAACCCCGGGAGCGAGTATATAAATCTACCATTGTATGACGAACAAGCGGATTGCCCAACAATGGCTTATCATCTTCTTTCATTTCTTTAGCTAATGCTATAAGTTCATTAAATTGTTGCTCTAATGTAAAAACTTGGGCTCCGATTCCCGTTCTTTCATGCATAAGCAATGCAATCGTAACTTTCCAGCCTTCATCTACCTCCCCAACTATTTCAGCATCGTATGCAATCGCATCATTCAGATAGACTTCATTAAAATCATGCTGACCATCCATTTGAATGATGGGCCTTGTTTCCACCCCCGGCTGATTCATATCCAATAGGAAAACCGTTATCCCTTTATGCTTCTTATCAAAACGATTCGTCCGAGCCAGTAAAAAGCATCGATCAGCTAAGTGGCCAAAGCTTGTCCAAACCTTCTGACCATTAATGATCCACCGATCTCCGTCCTTTACGGCACTTGTTTGAATGGCGGATAAATCAGATCCAGCATTCGGTTCGGAATATCCTTGACACCATACTTCCTCTCCTGTGAGAATTTTTTGGATATATTTTGCTTTTTGTTCGTCCGTTCCAATTTGCATTAGAGTGGGTCCCACCATATGGATGCCTACATAATTCACAAGCGCCGGAGCCTTTACTCTAACCATTTCCTGTTGATAAACTATTTCCTCCATCAACGTCGCTTCTCGTCCGCCGTATTTTTTGGGCCAGGCAATTGCTGCCCAGCCACCTTCATATAATTTCCTTTGCCAATTCCTGAGGAAAACGGCATACTCACCTTCATCTTTTGAAACTTTACTGGTTCCTTCAAGCCAACCTTCAGGTAAATTTCCTTCAAGCCACGTTCTCAATTCAAGACGGAATTCTTCTTCCTTGGTTGTAAACGAAAAATCCATAGATACTTTCCTCCTTTAATGCTTGCAAATTACACTTCTATGACTGAATCCATTGCGGCAGTGACCGTTCATCCGTAATTTCCTTCCAAACCATCTTTACTGGCATACCCATTTCAATCTCTTCTGGTGAACAATGCAAAATATTTCCGATTAACTTGACCTGGGGCAACATATCTAATTCGACTATGGCTATTACGAGCGGTAAATCATCCTGGAATCCAGGTAAAAAGGGCCGATAGGAAACGATATATGAATAGACTTTACCGTTAATATCGCAGCCTTGGCTTTCCCAGCTAAGTTCAGAACTGCCGCATTTTGCACAGCTCGGACCGGGAGGGTGGGAATATTGATGACAGCAATTACATTTTTGAAGAATCAGTTCATGACGATCTGCGCCATCCCAATATGGACTATTATCCTGTGTTTTTAGCGGAATAGGTTTTTGGTATTCCATTTTGTTCCCTCCTAATTTCTTAAAATCATGGCACCGGCCATATCAGGTCCAGCCCAGCCAGTACAGATTCCGATTTCACAATTTTCCACTTGCCGATCGGTTCCTTTGTATTCGTGGCGAACTTGACGAACGATTTCCAATACGTTATTCATCCCATGTGTATACCCTTCCGATAACATTCCTCCTGCTGTATTCGAAGGTAATTTCCCACCGATCCGCAAGTTTCCTTCGGCTACAAAGTCACCGACCTCTCCGCGCGGAGCAAATCCATAAGCCTCCAACTGTCGAAGTACAACCCAGCTATAACAGTCATATATGGATGCAACGTCAATATCTTCAGGTTTTACTCCAGCCATTTTATATAATTCAGGCGCGACATAGTCAGCAGCCACTTCAGTTAAATCATTCCAATAATGCGCATGGGACACACACTGCCTAGCAGATAAACCCATGATGTATACCGGTCTGGACTTGCATCCTTCAGCACGTTCTGCTGAAGTGACAATGATTGCATTTGCTTCATCGGATTCCAGGCAGAAATCATGTTTTTTAAATGGATAGCTTAAATAGGGTGTTTTAAGATATTCCTCCATCGTTAGTGGTTTACCATAAAAGTATGCTTTAGGATTCCTTTGAGCATGTTCGTAAAAAGCTAAACAGACATGCCCTAGATGTTCCTCTGTCAGCCCGGTTTCATGCATATGTCGCGTCGCAAAAAGTCCGAACCACTGAGCCGGACTGCCAGCGCCGTAAGGAATGATGAAGCTTCCGCCTTCTATGGCTGTTTGAAGCATATTCACATCCCATCCGCCTCCGCCCATCCTTACACCAGAGCGTCCATTCATGGAACGATAAATCAACACCGTATTCAATTGACCTGATTCGATTAATCCAACAGCGTCAGCTATCAGCATTTCGGTACTGCTTCCCCCGCCCAAAATATCCTTAACATATTTGGGACGGACCCCTAAATATGTTGCTAATTGATGAGATGTACAAGAATCGTTTTCCGAATAGCTCATGAACCCATCAATATCTTTCGCTTGAAGCCCAGCATCATTCAATGCAGCTCGAGCAGCGTCCAACGCCAAATGTAACGGGGTTGTACCGGAATTTTTAGAACGCTCACTTTCCCCTACACCGACAATGGCATAGCGATTTTTAATGCTTTCCATAATAAACCCTCCTACTATTTGATAACTTGTTACCTTTATTGAATCTGTAAAACGACTTCACCTGAACCCACAATTTGCTCTGGTTCCTTTTCAGCAATAAGGTCCAGCCTTACAAAGCGTTGACTTTTTTCTTCATATAAGCTTTTCACAAAAGCAGAGCATGTGAGTCGATCTCCTGGTACGGTTACAGCACCAAATCTCATTTTAAAGTTTGCCGGTACAGCATGATCACCAGCCAGTTTCATTACATATTCACCAAGAAACCCCATTACCAGCATTCCATGAGCAATCACACCATTCATGCCAATTTCTTGTGCAAATGCATCATCTGTATGCAATGGATTGAAATCTCCTGAAGCACCGGCATATTTAACAAGTTGAACTTTGGTTACAGGTGGCTTGATAAAAGATTCAAGTCTTTGCCCTTCATGTAAATCTTCATATTTCAACATCCCTGATTCCTCCTGTATGCAGTTTGCTAGAATTTGATATTGCTACTTTAATGCCATGAACTATGAGCATGTTTTTTCAAACAGGAGCATGATCACTCTTGATGGGCCGATAAATGATATTTGTTCGGCTTATGACCACCATTTCACCTGACTCATCTTTCATTTCTGTATCAAGTACCAAGAACTGCATCGTTCCTTTTCTTCCTTCCCGTTCGTATACATTTGCAACTTTCATCTGACAGTGCAACCTATCCCCTGGTCTAATGGGGCGGGAATAAATAAACTCCTGTTCACCATGCAGCATTCTCCTTTGTTCCAGGCCCAAGTCAAGGCTTTCGCCGCTATCCTGACCAATGGCAATCGGGAAGGTTGGCGGTGCTATAATGCCGCCATATGAAGTTTTCGAAGCAAATTCTTCATCCACATATAAGGGATTAAAATCACCAATCGCCTCAGCAAATTGACGGATATGCCTCTTTTCGACTTCAAATATAAATTCAGCTCCCGTTAAACCATTCAAATGATCGAGTTCCATTGCTCTCTACCCCCTAATAACGGTTTTATCATTCACATTATTTTTTACAACAATCATGGCATCAGCGGCTTTGATTCCGTTTTCATATACCAGCAAAGGATTAATATCCAATTCGTCGATGAAATCTTTATAATCTGTAACTAGAGCGGAAACCTTTAATAACACATCAATGATGGCTTCGATATCAACTGGTGCTTTCCCGCGTGCTCCCGTTAAAATGTCCTTCCCCTTGATTTCTTCAATCATTTCAAGTGCATCTTGTCTTGACAGCGGAGCAATTCTAAACGAAATATCTTTGTAAACCTCAACAAATATTCCCCCTAGACCAAACATGATAACCGGTCCAAATACGGGATCATCACTTGCACCAATAATGATTTCCACCCCATCAGGTAACATTTCCTGAACGGAAATGCCGTTTATTGTAGCCTCAGGTTTAAAATTTAGTGCATTGCGCTTAATATCCGTGAAAGCTTTCCTGACCTCAAGATCAGTCCTTACATTCAATCGAATCGCATCCGCTTCCGTCTTATGTGGGATATCCGGCGAATCGACCTTTAACACAACCGGATAACCGATACTGTTAGCGAATTGGACTGCATCGTTTTCATTTTCAGCTATAAAACGCTTCGTGGCAGCAATCCTGTATCGTTCCAAAACCAGACTGGCTTCTGATTCACTTAATGTAGCACCGGGCTTCAGCATGTCCTTTAAGCTTTGTTTCTCTATTTTCTTTGTACTATCAGAAACTTGAGATTCAAGATTTTTTCGATAAAATTCACTGTATTCAACTAGTTTCGCCAACCCTCTTATCGGATTAAGGTTTCCCGGAATGACAGGTATGCCATTTTTCACGAGCTCAGCGGTAGCAGGCGGGAGTGTCATGCCATCTAATGGAAAAGTTGTAATGAATACAAATTTCTCTGAGCATCTGCAAATTTCAATAAACTCTTGAAGCAAAGGGTGCTCGGCAGTCCAATTAAAAGGAAATTCCGTAAAAATGATGTTATCGACATCCGGATCTTCTACAAGTGCCCGCAATGGCGCAAGGAATAACTCAGGATTGGAAACAGAGGCGGCCGCTGTTAAATCCACAGGGTTGGAAGCGCTTGCATATGCAGGTATATTACGTTTGATTTCTGTTGTTGTCTTTAAGCTGAGTGGGTTGATGGTAAGTCCGTATGATTCACAGCGATCCGCTTCATTTATCCCCCTCCCGCCAGAACTAGTGATGATAACCGTATTGCGACCATTTGGAAGCTTCTTTGATAGGAATAGCTTTGAAAAAGATATGATATCTTCATAATCGTCGGCCCTTACGATGCCAGCTTGTTTAAAAAAGGCATCATATACTTTATCCGATCCCGCAAGTGATCCTGTATGAGAAGCAGCAGCTCTGCTTCCGGCCAAACTCCTCCCGGTTTTCATCACAATTATGGGTTTATTTCTATCCATTGCCTCTTTTGCCAGGCTTCGTAATTTATCCGGGTTTTTAGCACCTTCCAAGTAGCCGCTTATCACACTTGTTTTTGAATCATGGATCATATATTCAATTACATCGGAGAATTCAGTTTCCATTTCATTTCCTACACTCACGAAGTAATTGAAGCTCAATCCATTCTGAGCTGCTGCCATATAGGTCAAAACACCAAATGCACCGCTTTGGGAGACATATCCTACCCCTCTTTGGTCATTTAAGGGCACTGATTGAATGGCAGGAGAAAAAGTGCCAATCAAACCATTCGACAAATTCACTAATCCAACACAGTTGGGGCCCACTATCCGTATTCCATTCTTTCTTGCAATATCTGTTAGCATTTCCTGTTGCTTAATGCCTTCTTTTCCTGTTTCCGAAAAACCAGCAGCAAAAATGATGGCTGCTTTCACTTTCTTTTGAGCACATTCTTCTAAACCCTGCTGCACTTGATCCGCCCCAAGGCAAAAAATGGCTAAATCAACTTCATACGGAACATCGGACAAAGATTCATAGCACTTTATCCCTTCAATCTCTTTTGCTTTGCGATTGATCGGGTAAATCTCTCCCTTAAAATGACCCTCCAAAAGAGCTTTGACCTGTAAATTCCCGATTTTGTATTCACTCTTGGAGGCACCCAGGATTGCGATGGATCTTGGATTGAATAACGGCTCAAGAGTTTCATGGGAGTTGTTTAAATGTTGATTTTCTATCATGAATCTTCCCTCCTACATTAAAAAGATATCTTTGAACTAATCTTACATGGAGGGCGTTAATATCCTGAAAAATCATAGTTTGTTAAATTCATTTAAAACATTAGGCAGTTAATTATTTTTAAAAGACGAAAATTCTCATATGCTGCAGGGTCAAAAGAATAGAATAAAAAATATGTGTTCTGGATGACCCCGACTTCTTACATTGGTAGCCCCGACATTGGAACAAGATAAACGCCAATGCTTTTTATGTATATGGCAACACAAACAACCCTCTTCCTAATAAAGGAATAGGGTTAATTTGTTCATGATCAATTAATATGTTCCTGTTTTTCCAGCCATTTCTTCATTTTCGTTTGAATTTTAGAGGATGGAATTTTCATCCCTCTCTCAATGTTACTGACATATGGGGCTGATATCTCCAGTTCTTCTGCTAATTGATATAAGGAGAGGTTGAGTTTTTTTCTTGTGATTCTTATTTGCTCGCCAATATGATCGCTGCTCTTCAGGTTAGCCGGGTCTTGCTTTGCAAGACGATTGCCAGTGTGAGATTTTTGTTTTTTTTCTATGGAGCGATATTGCTCCTTTATGATATCAGGCGGTTCTATTAATATCATCGAATTCAGCCAAATACTGGCCCATCCTTTATAATCGGCTATGGATTCATCCCACTTTTCATAATGCCATGATGCAATTACGCCATCATCTAGTAGAACATCCAAAGCTTTCTCGAAACGTTCCCTAGTACGGGATGGAGTTCGGTCATTTAATTTTTCACCGATCGATTCCAATAGGGTACTGGTTTTATTCGGCTGTAAAAAGTCTCCTTTTCTTGCTTGGGTCCTCCAACGCCAGCTTAAATATCTTGTAAGCCGTTTTTCCCGAAGTTGCCTATATGGATTATATTGAAGTGCTTTTATTGAAAGTAAGGCAACTTGCCTTGCAGAACCATTAAGATATTTGGCGAAAACCTTATCGATCGTGAACGTTATCTTCTTCCTGCATGCTTCTTCTGATATATCATATTCCACGCCATTACGATCTTTAAAGATAAACGTCCTCCCTTGGAGCTTTGTCTGAACAGGCTTACCTTTTTCATAGATGGTAGCTTTGTTAATGTTAATCCATATGCTTTGTATATTTGTAAGCGATTTCAAAATTTGAGCACGCTGTTTGGCCTCGTAACCACCCCGACGCCCGAACCCACCAAGTTTTGGCTTTAATCCTCGAATTGAAAGGAGGTCATTTAAATAAATTTCCACTGTTTCCTCATTATGAGCAGCCTTTGACAGGAAAAGGCTGCAAAGAGCATCAAAAACATCTACATCCACATCAGATAAAGAGTGGACTCGGTTCCAAGCTTCTTTCACATTCGTCTGCCCATAGGTTATATGATCGTTTCCAAAAGGGATTATTTGTATGAAACCTTCTGTATTCCCCTTTAATATTGGTGTTGCAGGCCAAGGAATGTTTCCAATGATTTCGAAATTTTTTTTATAAATTGCATCTCTAACCGACTGATATGGAGCACTATTCATAACAAGCAAATGATCTTGGACAGTAAAGTTGAAAGCAAAATCCCTCATTGTGGATAATAATAAATCTGAAGTTTGAAAATCCCTCTTAAAACATAGCAGGTTTTCTATCTTTTCGATCGTATTGTTTTCGATATTAAATTGAATCATGATTTTATCGATCCACTCTTTAATATATTCATTAACGATATCTGTTACTCTCGATAAAAATCCAGTGTTTTCAGTAAAATGTTTTGTGAGATGATCGTAAAATAACTTATTTAATGCTTGATCATCAAGTCTTTCCATTTCATTAACGCCTATTGATAAGGCTATTTCTTCAAGGACCCATTGTTTTACTAGTAGTCTAAACCAGCTGTAAAATTCCTCCCAAACCGATCTCTCAGCCAAAAAAGTTTCATTTTTTAATTTTTTTTCCATTTGGTAAATTGAATCTTCCATTAACTGTTTATCTTTTAAAACAGCATGATTTTTTGTAGAAACCCTTTCATATTCACTTAATAGATAGAATACGACATGTTGGGCAATATGTGACAATGTTTCGTTTCTCGCCGTTAACCTCAGCTTGGCAAATAGCTCTTCATTCTCTTTATATGCTTGTTCCCAAATAACAAAACTTTTATTGTTTAATCCATCTTTAAAGGTTAGAAACCCCTTCGAATTTTTTAATTTGTGTGTTTTGAATTTATTATTGAAATCATGATATTGATTGTTTTGCTCATATATGCAAAGAACCAAAAAATTATTAATTTTGCTTGACCAGCGGTTCGATATATACTTAAGGCTCTCATTCTTTTGATTCGGTTCCATTTTTCCACTCTGTCTATCATTGCAATTCAACATGAATACCTCCTAGTAACTGCGTCTAAATACAAAGTACTCAGTGTGTTAGATGAAAAAAAATCATGATTTTTTCTAAATGCAACTAAATTTTTTTAGTTTTTTTTTAGTTTTTTATATATATTCCATATAAAAATGAAAAATCCTTCCATGCATTATAGGTGTAACTGCCCCATTTCCTGAATAAATGTATCTAGTAAAATATAATCAATATCTTCTGAATCATCCTTAGCGAAGGAAACTGGTTGGTAGCGCTATCACTTCCATTCCTGGGATAAAAATCTCAACAATTGCAGTTTTTACAAGGATTCATCCATTGCACTTAATACCCCATAGGGTAATATATTATGTTCATAAATAATCAGTAATAGGAATTTTAACCCAAGACTTTCACCCTTTTCTCAATCGTATAAATATTCAAAAAAATGTCGAGTTGAGTCATCACTCCTTTTACCCTTATACTAGGGAAGAAAAATCGAAGGAGGAATTACACATGAAGAAGGAAATTTCAATTATTGGTGTGCCAATGGATCTTGGTCAAACTAGAAGAGGAGTAGATATGGGGCCTAGTGCCATTAGATATGCAGGGTTGAGTGAAAGACTTGAAAACATTGGCTATACTGTCCGTGATGAAGGTGATATTAAAGTAGAAATACAGGAAAGAGCACAAAGTGATAGCGACACAAATTTAAAGAATCTGCAGGACGTAGCAGAAGGAAATGAAAAATTGAGTCAAAAAGTGGATGAAGTCATCCAAGCAAATCGTTTTCCTTTAGTTTTAGGAGGAGATCACAGCATTGCTATCGGGACATTAGCCGGTTTAGCGAAGCATACTGAAAACTTAGGGGTAATATGGTATGATGCACATGGAGATTTAAATACTGCCGAAACATCCCCATCAGGAAATATACATGGTATGTCCTTAGCAGTAAGTTTGGGCCTTGGCCACCCTGCACTGACTAAAATTGGCGGATATTCTCCAAAAGTCAAACCAGAGAATATTGTCATCATTGGTGCCCGTTCTTTAGACCAAGGTGAAAAAGAGTTAATCAGGGAAAAAGGAATTAAAGTCTATACTATGCATGAGATTGATAGAATGGGTATGACAAAAGTGATGGAAGAATCGATTGCCTACCTGAAAGAACGTACGGACCTTGTCCATTTATCACTTGATCTTGATGGTCTTGATCCAGATGATGCACCAGGGGTCGGAACGCCTGTAATGGGAGGTATTAGTTACCGCGAAAGCCATCTTGCCATGGAAATGCTAGCTGAAGCTAATATCATTACATCAGCAGAGTTTGTTGAGATAAACCCAATATTGGACGAGCATAATAAAACGGCTGAAGTTGCTGTCGCATTAATGGGCTCATTGCTTGGGGAAAAATTACTATATGGAGCGGAAGATCATATCACTCCTGATTTATTGGCTCATGTTAAATAATCGGACACTATGTTTTTTTGATAGAAATATAGAGAGTTCGTTAAAGTGAAGCTCCATAGGGAAAAGCCCATACTTCTTTTATGTGCTTCTTCCCATTGGCGGATGATCGACATGAATCAATTTACATCCCTAGTTTCCTGACGCTTGGCTTCTCTTTCTTTATTAAGCGGCGCTTTCGAAATTAATTCTGCATAGGTACCTATGTTCATTGATTCATGCTTCTTTAATGCAGAAGTAATCTCTTTTCGGAGGGAATTCGACATCATCTAAGAATCAGAATCAAAGCTATTAGACTTGTGAAAACACAAATTCCCTTATAACGTCCCAACATAAATGAAACCGTTTGCACCCATCAGGTAAAGGAGTTTTTCAATGAAAACAGCAGAAAATCAACCAAATGAATTAAAACGGAGCATGAAAGCAAGACATTTATTTATGATTTCAATAGGGGGATGTATTGGTACGGGCTTTTTCATCGGTTCAGGCTATACCATTCATGAAGCAGGTGCCTTCGGTGCTATCCTCTCTTACATAGTCGGCGGCTTCATCATGTATTTAACGATGCTTTGCCTAGGTGAACTATCCGTTGCCATGCCTGTTTCCGGTTCGTTTCAGACATATGCGACTAAGTTCATCGGTCCTGGAACCGGATTTGCCATCGGATGGCTATACTGGTTAGGTTGGGCCGTTACAGTTGCCTTAGAGTTTTTGGCAGCAGGACAGCTAATGCAAAGATGGTTTCCTGAATCACCCGTATGGATGTGGTGTGCAATCTTTGCTTTTCTCATCTTTTCACTAAACGCCTTATCAGCAAAGGCATTTGGCGAATCGGAGTTTGTTTTTTCTAGCATAAAAGTATTGGCCATCATTCTTTTCATCATCGTTGGCGGTGCTGCTATGTTTGGTATGATTGATATGAAAGGTGGACAAGAAGCTCCATTTTTCTCCAACTTTTTCGCTGAGGGTCTTTTCCCCAATGGGATATCGGCCCTGCTAATCACAATGATTACAGTGAACTTTTCCTTCCAGGGCACTGAATTAATCGGAATAGCCGCTGGAGAAAGTGAAAACCCGGAAAAGGTCATACCAAAATCCATCAAACAAACCGTTTGGAGAACCCTTTTCTTCTTTGTTCTTTCTGTCACTGTACTTTCGGCGATGATCCCAAGGGAAAAAGCCGGTATCTCAGAAAGTCCATTCGTTGTTGTACTTGATAGTATCGGAGTTCCGTATGCAGCTGACATCATGAACTTCATCATTCTTACAGCACTATTGTCAGTGGCGAACTCCGGTCTTTATGCTGCGACACGTATGCTCTACTCGCTTTCAAGGGAAGGTATGGCCAGTCCGAAGCTCGGTTTGGTGAATAAGAGAGGGATTCCGCTCAATGCCCTGCTCATCACCCTGGCGATTGCCGGTTTGTCTTTACTTTCAAGTGTAGTAGCTGCAGACACAATATTTGTCTTTCTTCTCTCCCTTGCAGGGTTAGGTGCACAAATTGGCTGGATTGCCATATCGGCTAGTCTTCTTGCTTTTAGAAGATCCTATACCCGCCAAGGCGGAAAGATAGAAGATCTGAAATTTAAAGTTCCGCTATACCCATTCATCCCCATACTTGCATTAATAACAAACTGCATCGTCATGATCAGTTTAGCATTTGTTCCTGAGCAGCGGATGGCCCTTTATTGCGGGGGAGCATTCTTCCTTGGATGTTATGCGGTTTATCACTTTAGAGTGAAGAAAATCAAGAAAATAGAAACTCCCAAGCAGGAAGTTGAATTAAATGCCGGTAAAAAAATGGTCATTTGATCCAGAATCCCGCGGAGTAGAGTAAGTGGTGAAAAGCGATCTTTACAATCCATTAAGATTGCTTTTCAAAGAAGAAATACCCTGGATGTTTTCACACCCAGGGTATTTCTTTTATTTAATCACCATTTCCTGCAATAGCTAGCCAATGGTAAACCGCTGTAAGAATTCTTCCTTTTCCCTTCCAGCTTTTTAGTTCCTCAAACTATACCCTGTAATATTACGCATATAATAGGAAGTTAAATTTCCAGCTCCATTCAGGCAATAAAAACAAATATCAAAACAAAAAAATCATCTTAATCGATGATTTTATATTGTGCAAATTCCTTTAATCTAGGCAGTATTGGCTCTAAAATTTCCTTGGCTATGTAATCGGTATCCAATCCAATGAAGCGTTCACTTTCCATGTCGACCGATCTCGCATTTTCCGGGTCATCACAAAAAATAAACGATATGATTCCGTTATCTTCCTTCATATCTACATATTTAAATGTAATGTCATGTTTCGTAAGACAACTTTCAAACGCAATGCACAATTCATCTATATTTGATTGACTAATAGATGTGAATTTCATATTGATCATCCCCTCTGCTAAAGGATAGCAAAATAAAGCATGAATTTCAAAGCGAAATTCATGTCCCATTCTTATATTCATGATTCATCTTATACTTTTGAAAAGGAAAATGCATAAAAACTTGCCCTTGTTTGGAATATCACCCGTATGAAGCCTTTTGAAGAAGATTGTATGTGTAAGGATTTCCCCATTAGAACTGAATGTAACCAATCGATTTCATTCAATTTCCCACCTTTACCCTGATTTAATTTTTTATCTTTCAACAGCGATTAATAAGGATTGCCCCAGGCATAACCGCATTTTGTATCGCCGGGATATACAGTTCCTCATGAATATTCCATGGCATGTCTCATATCTTTATACAAACACCTTGTTAGGAGTGGACCAACATGAAGTCTTTTTATAAAGGAACGCTCATTTTGATTGTCGCAGCGTTTTTTGGTGAATGTATCGAATTTTTAGTGAACATGCTCCTAGCCAGGGAATTACACGAAGAGGGCATGGGGCTTTATATGTCCATATTGCCAATTTTCTTTTTGATATATGTGATCGCCAGCCTTGAATTACATATTTCCATTTCAAAATTCGTTGCGGAAAATAAACAGGCAATGCATTATAATCTTATCATTCATGCACTTAAAATGGCTGCAGTCGTCGTATTGGTAATGTGTGTAGTCATGCCTTTCATACTTTCCTTCTCATCCATAATGGATAAATACCATCCCTATATTAAATGGCTGCTCATCACATTGATCCCAATAGTTGCCTTTTCGTCGATTGCAAGAGGCTATTTCATGGGTGTCCAGCAAATGGGGAAGATTGCCTTTTCCAACTTTTTAAAGGATATCATTCAATTCGGCTTGCTTTTCCTCATCTTTAACTTATTTCATTTTAACCAGGAAAAGTCATTGTTGATGGCCTTTTTTGTTTTGATTGGCAGTGAGTTCCTCGTTTTTCTATACTTGATCAACCTTTTGATTCTTCAAATGCGAATCATGAGGCGCGGTACAAACTCACGGACAACCGGTAAACATGCCCGGCAAAAGTTATTGGCGGTTTCGCTGCCCACCATGGGGTTAAGGATCTTTCATGCAATAACAAATGCGATCCAACCTTTTTTGATCCACACTGCCCTTCTCTCGGCAGGATTCGGTGCGGTAGTGGCTACAGAGCATTTTGGGATGCTCACTGGAGTAGCGATGACGATCGGCTTCTTCCCAGCCTTTATCGCACATTCCTTAATGATCATGCTCATTCCGAATGTTTCGAATGCTTACAAGAGGCAGGATAAAGAAAAATTGAGGGTTTTATTGCAAAAGTCGATGTCTTTCACCGTACTGTATGGAGTTCCGGCTGTGATCTTCATATATTTCTTTGCGGAACCTTTGACCTCCCTCTTTTTTTCTTCAACATCTGCTGCATACTATTTAAAATTATTATGTCCTTATTTCCTTTTTCATTTTTTTGTAATTCCCATGCAAGCCTATCTCATCGGCCTTGGTTTAGTGAAGGATGCTTTCATCCATACCGTATGGTCCCATATTGTTGCCTTTTTAATGATGTATATCCTAGGGTCTCAGGCTTCTCTTAATATGGGAGGAATCATTTTAGGAATGAATACAGGTGCTGTATTATTAACTTTCATGCACTACTTGACCATTTGCAAAAAAATCGGCATAAGCATCTTACTGACGAAATCAAGATCGATATCAATAAAGTGAGGCAAAAACCAAAGCAATATCTCTTGCTGTTATTGGTATATAAAGATTTAGATTAAAAAAATTGAGCCTTTCCCTGTACATATCACCTTCGTTACTGTATATTTCAACATACTTGGGTAATAATCAAGGAAAATGGTTTAAACTAACCATACAATAGTAATGGAGTGATTTCATGAGTAAAGCTAAGGCTAAAAGCGGAACGGGTAAAGGTACGGGCACAGGAACGGGCAAGAAGGGCTGGAATCGTTGGAAAACAAGTGCCAATAAGAAAAAAAGCGCCAAACCATATGTAAGTAAAGGCGTCAAACATTCCAATGACTCAAAAGCATCCGGTCATCCTGCAGGTGACAAAACAGAAAGATAATTGCTTGTCCTAAACGCTTACAAATTTAATGTTTGTTCCATATTCTCATACAGGGTGTTAAGTGATCTGTATGAGAGAAATGGGTCTTATATATATAAACCACGGGCGATATCCATATCACGCCTATTATACATATCATCAAAAAAGACACTCCAATTCCCGGTAGTGTCTTTCACTTTTTTAATATTTTCTTTTTATCTAAATTGGCTTTTGGGTTTGATAGCATTGATTTTTTTCGGGGGAAAATCTGTACGGAAGCCGTTAGTGGCTTTTTTAACAGAGTCTGTAACTGAATGTATCGCTTCACCAACATCCTGTGCAGAATCCAATAATGGTTCAACCGTTTTCATTTTAGTTTTTACATCGTCGGTGATTTCATATGCAGCTTGCAATAGTTGTTTCGATTCGCCGGATAGATCGTGGATGGCATTTCTCACTTCAGCCAAGGTTTGATTGGCTTCTCCTATCGTGACCATTCCCTTTTGAAGGGTACTGATTAAAAATACGACCAACCAAATGAAGGCTAAGGCGATCGCAGCCACACTATATTCAATAATCAAGATAAAGCTCCCCCTCTAAATTAAATGATAGAAACTATTGCTTCTAATATGTTAGTGGATCCCGGGGTGCCTGTTTTTAATGTTAATGGTACTACTTGATTTTGATTTGAACCCCCTCAGCTTCAGTTCGAGTCAAAGGAGCTGTCGGAGCGGATAATTCCTTGTGGCGGCCTTCCAAACTGGCTTCCTTCATGGAATTGGTTACATTATGAATCATTTCCCCAACATCTTGAGCGGATTCTAGCAATGGATCGACATTTTCCATCTTCCCTTTTACATCCGCTGTAATTTGATTGGCAGAGTGGATCAATTGTTTGGACTCTTGCGTCAATCCATGTACTGCATTCCTTACCTCTTCCAGTGTCTTATTTGTTTCTTCAAGCGTCCCCATTCCTTTACGCAGCGTCTGGTTGACATTATATATCAAATACACGACGGCTCCGGAGACACTGGCCACACTTAATTTAATAAACATTTTCATATATCCACTCCCTTCATTTCAATTTATGCACTGTCCCTTCCATTCATTCCCTAAAGTCCATTACTTGTCCGGTCAGTTTTAAAGAACCTTTTACCTTTGTCCTAAAAGAAGTTTAAAGGGTAGTTTAAAGGTTAATAGTAAGGGAGAGACCATATTTAGGAGGAGATTTGTTCATGACACATGAGAATTATTCATCTGTTATCCAAACTTTAAATGATTGTATGACCGCGTGTAATCATTGCTATGACGCATGTTTAAAAGAAGAACATGTAAACATGATGGTGGAATGCATTCGCTTGGATCGGGAATGTGCGGATATTTGCTCTTATTTAGAACAGGCGATAGCAAGAGGAACACCGTTTATTTCAGAGTTGGCTGAAGTGTGTGCCAAGATTTGTGAAAGCTGCGGAAACGAATGTAAAAAACACGATCATGAACATTGTCAAAAATGTGCTGAGGCATGCTTGAGATGCGCAAAAGAATGCAGAAAATTAGTCGCTGGATAAAAGGAATAGCAATAAGCTATTCCTTTTATCCTCCTCCCCCCTTACCTACCCATTATTTTGTTAAATCTATTAAAGGATGATGAGATAATAGATATATTCTAACGAGGTATATGTTGAAATTTTAAATGTCCATAAATTATTTTAAAAGATGAAATTTTTAAAATATCAAAAACATATATTGAAAACCTCCCTTTTTAGGCACACTAGTATTAAAAACAGGAGGATATTATGACACCTCGGAATGTTCCTGCTAAAGATGATTTAGAAGTGAAAGATACCCCCGCTTCACCTGATAAGGAAAGCGAAACAGCCAAACTCAATCGGTTACTAGGTGCGGTCATGCGATATTTATCAGATGATGAGCAAGAAGAAATTGATATAGAGTATCTTCTCGAAAACACCGAAGGGCTTCGGGATTGGTGGAGCGAATATAGGGAGCTTGATCGAAAACGGGTCGAAGAAGAAATAAAAAATTCCCTGACTGATCTATCCCTTGAAGAACTTGAAAACATCCGTGAACAAATCCGCACAAAGGAATAATAAAAAAAATCCCTGTATCGGGATTTAACCTGATCATGCAGGGATTTTTTCTTTCCTATTATATACAAACACATATATTTGAATTTACGTTCATGTGCGACATCAGAAATCCTTTATTCAACTTTCAATGACCTTAGTTCCAGTTGATCGATCATGTAATCCACTAATGCATGCAATGGATTTAAAACTGTCTTTCCTGTCTCAAGCTCATATCTCATAGCTGCTTCGACCATTGATAGTTGAGCCACCGACAGCGGTCTTTTTTCGTTATTAAACTGGTATAGGAAGTTCATGATTTCCTGGTTATATTTTTCTCCTAATCCCTGCATAATCAATTCAAAGGCATTGTCGATAATGATAACTTCATAATCCACAGCCCCATATTTTTCAGCATGGGCATTTAAACGTTTGACTGTTCCTTCAACAGTTGCTGGGTTCGTGAATAAAATCATTTGCGGTTGCTGCAATTGGCAAATTTGCTCAAAATATGGTTCATCGATTTTAATGATAGGCATGGGTAAGGATAGTTGTTCTTCGTTTAAAAAGGCGATGTAGTTTGTACAGGTTATCAGAATGGCATCCACTTTACATTCGGCAATCCATTCGACCTGTTCTTTTACCCTTTTTTGAGCATCCGAATTGTTAAAAGTTTCATCCGATGATACACGATGCATCAATCCCGGATCTACAAAATGAAGCCATTCAATATCGAATTTCGAGAATGCGGCTTCGATGTATTCTATATTTGTATAGTGAGCATGCAAACAGCCTATCTTTTTTTTCATAAATCTCCCGCCTTCATCAGTTAGTATTCTGATTATTCTAACACAAAAAACGGCGGTACATTGACTGCAGCCAGCAAAAACGATTATTAGCCATAGCCCGCCTGCCATTATCGTGGGCAAAAAGACAGCTTCTTTGAGCCAGAATGCTCAGTTGGTATGAATCTGGCTCTCGAGCATATATTTATCAAGGCGATAGCAAGAGTCAAACAGTGATAGTCATTAAAAATCAATATATTGGAGAGTGTTCACCATTCTTTATTTAATTGCGATTATTTTCCCTCCATTAGCCGTATTATTAGCCGGTAAACCCGTTCAGGCTATGCTTAATTTGGTCCTCACACTATTTTTTTATGTCCCTGGTTTAATTCATGCAATCTTAGTGGTGCATGATAAGAAAGCTGATAAACGAATGAAGGAGCAAGCTGCAATTATTTCTAAATCGAAACAAACGACTAAGTGATTTACACAACCACTAATAACCCGAATGAAGCACCAAGGTGCATTTTATTCGGGTTATTACTATCGAAAGAATTCGTTTAATTGAATCTGTGCGTCTTCCTAAGCCCTCTATGATAACAAGCGTCACATATTTGAAAACGCGAGTCATCCGGCAGCCTTTTTCCACAGCGCTTGCATTTTTTTTGATAATTCAACATTTCGTCTTTTAACTGATCATGAACGCCATCACTGATTTCTTCACGGATACGCTCCCAATAAACAGCTTCGGTCCGCTTACCCATCCGATATAAAAATAATAGATGAAGACCTATCGCTTTATAAGATAGCTCCAATTCCTCCAGATTCCTTGTCTTGATGACCGGTTCAGGAAGGTCACTGTTCTCGGCAATCGCTTCGACCGTTTCCAGCCACTGTCTGATAAGACTTGGTTCTTTTGCAGAAAAAGGAATATGCAGGAAACCATATAAATCCATTAAAGAAAAACGCGCTTCGATTTCAGTATCCCGTATTAGTTCGTAAAGCTCCCTTTCTTCGGATAGCGATGCCTTTTTCGTGCCTTTAGGGGGCTCAAACCTCTCCCACATTTCGAAAAATGTCCCTAGGTTCCGGTAATATTTTTGAAAACGTTCAAATACAGCAGAGGTTGGGGCGATTGTGAAGGTTTGAACTGGTTCATCTACCTGTTCCAGCAACTTATTCATGATTTTGATATCTGCTGTAAATGCTACCTTTCCAGTGTCATAAATCCCCTTTCTACCCGCTCGACCTGCGATTTGTTTGATTTCTTGAGAAGTCAACCTTCTTCTTCGTGTCCCGTCGAATTTTTCATTTTCAAGAAAGACGATACGGCGTATTGGCAAGTTCAATCCCATTCCAATTGCATCGGTGGCAACGACAACTGATGTTTCACCGCGATTGAATAGCTCTATTTGCCGTTTCCTATTTTCAGGAGGCATACTTCCGTATATCATGCTGACATTATGTCCACTCTCTTTTAGCCGGGACGCGGTTTCGAGTACCTGCCTTCTCGAAAAACAAATAAGCGCATCCCCTTTTTTCGTATACTTCAGTCCAAACTCCTTTTGTTCTACCTCAAGCGGTATTTCCCGTCTGTATTCGTGGAGTTCCAAATCAGCTTCATTCAGAAGGTTCAGAAGCATCATTTTGATATTATTGCTCCCAATTATGTGTACTTCTTTCGCATTAGCTTGCGTGATTGCCCTAAACCATGAAAAGCCTCGATCTTTATCGGCAATCATTTGGGCTTCATCTATGACGATTACTTCATGGTAGTCTTTTTCATGAAACATTTCAACGGTGCTGGAAACATGTTTAGCACCCACCACTGCCTTTTCTTCTTCACCGGTTTTTAATGAGCAAGGTACACCGTCAGCATTTAATTTATCAAACACTTCAAGGGCCAGCAGTCTAAGGGGAGCTAGATACAAACCGCTTTCCGCTTCTTTCATTTTTTCCAGGGCCTTATGCGTCTTCCCGGTATTTGTCTCTCCTATATGCAAAACATATTGAACTTTTTTCCCTAATGATGGAGTATAGGCCTTACCGATGATATCATCGATCATCCTTTGCTCTTCTGCCCGCTTCCTGGCTTGCTCTGCCAATACTTCAGCTTTTCTTCTCTCTCTGTTCTCCACGTCTTTTTCGTATATTTCTTCGTGCAATGTTTCATTAAAAGGAATTCCTTCAAGCTTCAGTAAATCAGAAAGGTATTCTTCCTGAAGTTCATCAAAACAGGACTGAGACAAATCGGCCAATTCATCGCTTAGTATACCTTGAAGGGCATCAACCGTCAGCCTTTCCCCATATGACTCAAAAAAATCATGATGCAGTGCAGCAGATAGATGGTTCAAGTATTTGTCAGGGACTAATTTCATTATGAAATCCGAAACTAATCTTTCATACCTGAAGAAGTAATTTTCATATTCATAACGGTTCCTTCCCCAACCGACTAACGAGTGAATATCTCCTGTAAGCTCTTCAAAAAAATCAGTGACCATTAGGTATTCGGCAGCTTGAAAGCCACCCTCTTCCACCAATTGTTCTTCAAGCAAGTATGGATCGATATATTGGAATTTAGGCTTATTCTTAAGATCTTTTGTCAATATACCGGCAATATAATACCTGACATGTAAATATAATAAAAGGGAGTTTTTTTCGAAAAATGTATTGGCCTCTTCTTGAAGCCTCGCGCGTATCTTCCAACGCTGCTTGGCAAGCCGCTGTTCTTCTTGTCGCCTAAAGAATTTTTCCCTTGCATTTTTATATCTCTTTTCCCACTCTTCTTGATTGTCAGCAAAGGTTTTTTTAATCCATGTTAAGCCATCAAACGGGCGATACTTCTTTAATTCGTTCCGGAACATGCTATTGATCAGCTTATGATCTGAACCTTCCGTTACAAAACCCCTTTCGCTTAAAAACGCCTTTTTTTCCTTTCTGGGCACATCATTTGACGCTTTATTTATCCAAACATTTATCCAAATTTGCTCAATAAAGGTCGTCCTGTCTGATATATATGCTGAATAAGAAGGCATTGTCTCTTGATTCTCTAAATAAAAATCCATATCCTGGATTATTTTTTCCTTTGTATTCTCAATCGCAATAGGATATATACTTTCTAATTTTCCCATAATGATCCCCTTTTGAATTATCCAATATGTACTTTATTACTTCCTTTTATCCTCCCCAAATTTTTGTTTAAAATGAGCGCGGGTACATTCGTTTTATCTATTTAAATTCAAGTGCTCTGTTATCATGAGAAGGTGAAGAAATGCCAAGATGCTTTACTCTCCAAGGTAAATATGAAAAAGCTACCAAATATGTACATCGGAGTTACTCTTACCATTTCATTTACAGTATAATTCATGAAGAATAGACTGATCATTGACTTGGACTTTTTATGGTTTATGCCCATCCCGGTAATCCAGAAATCCAGAAATGGATACATTGGTTTAGCTATTTTGTAATCAGGCAAATAAAAATTTAATGATATTAAAAAAATGCCGAAAATAAAGTAAAGGTCAATTTTTAAACTTTCTCGATAACATTATTCATCCATAAAACGAAACCATCCCCTTAATTGAGTTTAGTGGAAATTTGGACAACTGTCACGGTATTGAGATTCCGCTTTTGTGTCTTTGGCGTTCAATTTGAGAATTAACATCCGGAAATCTAAAGAGACTATAAATAAATGAGGAGCCTGAGAATGATTCAGCATGATATCAACTATTATAAAAATTTCGATTCCATCGCTAAAGAAGTATTAGCACTATTAGGTCAAACCATTGAGGTCAATACATTCTTCGTTTCTATATTGAATCCCATACATAGTTTCATGATCAAATCCTTCAATAGAAATGCAAAGTTAATTTGTGAAGGTGATATCCTTCCTTATAATATGGTTTATTGCAAATTAGTTGCTGAGAATGGCTTGGAACCACTCGTTATCCCTAATTTAGGGGAACATGAATTGACTAGTGGCCACTCCGCAACGAAGTTTATAGGAAATGGGTGTTTTATGGGAGCTCCCCTTACTATTGAGGGTGAAATCATTGGAACATTATGTGCATTCGACATTAAAACTTATGATTTTAAAGAATATGATCTGATCCTCATTAAGTCTTTGGCAGCTTTGATTAGTCATACCATCAATCTTGAAAAAGGGATTATCAGGGATCCTTTGTCAGGTCTTTATAATCGGAACTTCATTTATAATTATTTTGATTATCATAAAGATAAAACAAACGATGAAATGGCCCTTCTTTACATCGATCTTGATCATTTTAAATTTTTCAATGATTCCTATGGTCATGATACTGGTGATGACGTTATTAAAAAGACAGCCGAATGTTTTTTGCAAACCGTCCCCGAAGGCAGTCATGTGGCTCGAATTGGTGGTGATGAATTCATTGTATTATTACATCCAGCGTATTGTGAGGATTTAATGAAATGCACTCAGCAAAACGCTGAATTAATATTGAACCGTTTATCCACCATGGCCATTACCATTAAAGGAAATAATCATTTTGTATCAGCCAGCATAGGGATAAGTTTTTATCCTCATCATGGTACGGAAATGGACTTACTTTTGAAAAAAGCGGACCGTTCCATGTATATGGCTAAGAAATCCGGCCGTAAGAATATTCAATACTACCACCCGCAGTGATTTTCTTAAAAATAAAAAAACCAGTTCTCCTTAGAGACTGGCTTTCTTTTACCTTAAAAAAATCCAACGTTTAGCTTTCAGCCTTTGCAAAAGCTTGAGCAGATCAGCATTTCCCTTATGTATCCGTTTTTCGGATGGTGAAGCGGAGGGGATCGGGATGTTAACTCTCTCGGGTTTTTTGTTCATATTCTGAAAGACCCTTCCTATTCTTTGATTTTGAATAGTATATGCGGGTTTTCCATTAAATATCATAAAGGAAAGGAAAAACCCCTTCCCTCTTATAAAACATTTTTTAACCGGCTGAAGCGTGCAGCTTTTTCTTTTTGTTTCAGGATAATGCGTTCGTTCTGTTTCATCACTTTTTTAGTGTGGGGACTCAAACCTACATCGGGTATTTTTACCTGTGGTTTGATTACGGCAACTGACACATCATTGCCGGCTTTATCATAAATGCTCATTTATCCTCACCACCTGGTTTTTGTTTTATGACCATATCGAACATCATGATTAATAATGCTATTAATAAACAATCGACTTCTGAAACGAAGCTTTCCGATTTAACGTCAAGGATATAGGGTTCCATCAAAATGCTTACAGGCTGCAAAGCCATTTTTTCTTCATCATTATAATACGTATCTTCTCTTTCCAATGTAGCACGGATGGTACTGCCATTCAAGTTCGGATGCCCATTAATCACCAATTGCTTGTCTTGTTCCGTTTTGAAAGGAAGGATTTTCACGTTCATCCCTTCCTTAGCTGCATACGCTTGAAGGAGAATGCTCAAATAAGCCAAGTATTCCTTATTCGATTGATAATACTCAGGTATTCCTTCTTTCTTTAGGAGATGAAACATATTTTTGACCTTTTCCCTATTATCCGTTAAAAGTTTGTCACTTTCCGCAACCGCTTTTGTTGCATAGGACAGCTCGTTATCGCCAATCTTCGATATATACATGCTCAAGAACACAAACATATCAATAAGGATGAATACGATAGCCATAATCAAGAAATTTTTCCACTCATTAAAAATGCTCATCGGATAGAAATTCCAATAAATCAAAGCTCCCAGTATAAAAATGATATACCAGGTTTTTCGAATCGCTTCAATCCTTTTACTTACCTTGTCCTTATATTTCCAAGAAAGTATGACATAAGCTAATAAAGCAATAAATACTACCCATACAAAGACTCTGAAAAACATTAACAATCGATTTATCACCTTACCCTTCAGCTGCTACATTCCTTATCCCGCTCTCTATATTATTCATTATATATACCTCTATTCCCTGCCTAAGATGGGTGAAACTTAAACACTTGCCAGAAGTTTTCACTAGCTGAAAAACACTCCTCCCAATGTGAGTTTACAGTTAATGAATCATATGTTTCAGCATCCATTGCCCTTTTTTTCAGAAGGGTATATTTTAATCATTTTTCTTGTGGGACATCATAGTAAATAACCTTATATATTCTGTGATATGATATGTTTTAACAAAAAGGCATGATTAATATGGGAGGAAGCTATCATGATGAAAATTATTAAGATTCTCATTTCTTCTTTTGTAATATTATTACTATTCCTAAACCTATATCCTCCGCTTGGAAGACGGACAAACAAAGAAAAAGTGAGAAGTTTCACTACAAAAGAGAATTTTTTCAAGGGAAAATTCCAAAATCAGATTCCAGCCAGTCAAGCGATGAGTCTTAAGCATACTGGTTCGATTTTACGTGATTTCATAAAACCTAATCCAAAAAGGAGGCCCGACCAGCCAATCGTAATTGGAACAAAAGAACCTGGATCTATGAATTCCAATAAAATAACCTGGTTTGGTCATTCTGCATTCATGTTGGAGTTAGATGGGAAAACCATTTTAGTGGATCCCATGTTTGGCAAAGCACCAACTCCCTTTCCTTGGTTTGGGAACAAGCGCTTTAGCGGGGAGCTGCCTATTGATTTGGATATGCTGCCTCCTATCGATGCCGTCCTGCTCTCACATGATCACTACGATCATTTGGATTATTACTCAATAAAGAAAATAAAAGATAAGGTCAGTCAGTTCATTGTCCCACTAGGTGTCGGCGGACACCTTGAAAGATGGGGCGTTAAACAAGAACTGATTCAGGAACATAACTGGTGGGATGAGATTTCATTCAAGGATTTGCAATTTGTCTGTACGCCTGCAAGGCATTTTTCTGGAAGAAGTTTACGCGATGGCAATACGACACTTTGGTGTTCTTGGGTAATTAAAGGCAAACAAGAAAAGGTATTTTTCAGCGGAGATAGTGGATATGGCAGCCATTTTAAAGAAATCGGCGAAAAATTCGGGCCTTTTGATATAACTTTAATGGAATGCGGCCAATATGATGAACGCTGGTCAACCATCCATATGATTCCAGAAGAAACTGTTCAAGCACATATCGATGTACAAGGAAAACGGATGCTCCCCATTCATTGGGCTGGTTTCACATTGTCTTTTCATGACTGGACAGATCCGATAGAACGGGTAACAAAAGCAGCCAATGATCTTGGCGTCCAGGTCTGTACACCTCAAATAGGCGAACCAGTAGTGATTGGTTCAACGGATTTCCCTCAAACAAGATGGTGGAAATGAAAAAGGTCCATCCCAAATGGGATGGACCTTTTTCATTCATTCACAGTTTCCCTTCATTATATTCTAGATTCACTTTTATTGAATGCTCTTTCTTCACTCCAAAATAATTCGTGCCTATTACACCTAAAATGATTAGTATCGACCCCAATATATCGTAGATTGTAATCTTTTCATTTAGTATGAGAGCTCCTGCTGCAATCGTTACTACAGTGGAAAGATTTGCAAACACACTCATTTGGGACGCTTTGATTTTTGATAAAATCGTATTGGATAATAACGAAGTGACCAATGAAGCCAATATTCCCAAATACAAAATGGAACTGATGAATTCGATGCTCGACCATGGTGTAAAGAATTCCGGCATCGTTCCTTGTTTTAAGTGGGTGAAGAGGGCAGCCACGTTAAAAATGACAAAGCCCGTTCCCATCATGAAAAAGGTCATTTCACCTGGTGTATAGTCATTGGCAAGCGAACGGGTCATCGTTGTATAACATGCAGTTGCAATACAGGATAGCAGGATCAACACCATCCCTAGCATGTCGGAAAAATTGATTGTGCTCCCTTTCATCGCAAAAATAAATATGACCCCAACTACCGACAATACAATCGAAAGTTTTTGATATAAAGATGTTTTCTCCTTAAGGAAATATCCAGCTATCATCAATGTTAGAATCGGGGTGACCGCAGACAGAATTCCAGCATCGGTGGATTGCGAATACTTTAGTCCGAAAGTTTGAAAGGCAAAGAAAAGAGTTGGGAATAACAAAGATAACGGAACAAGATTTTTAACAGACTCCCAGGAATAATTCACCTTAATGACTTTAACGGCGACCAGGAATAAAATGATGACGAAAGAAACGGAGAACCGGAACGCCAAAGTATCCAGCGGATTCGATTCTGCAATCGCCATTTTCGTGAATAAGAAAGATAGGCCGACAATACTTGAATGAAATAGCGCTAACATGTATGCAAATGTTCGGGTTTTCATGGCTGCAACTCCTCAACTAAATTACTATATTCCTATTTAGGTATAGTACCCTTTGCATCTGTATTGCAATCCAAGTTAGAGTCAAAAAATAAATATGGCATTTTTTCAAGCTAAACTGTTCAACTATCAGCACAAACAACCTTTTAAAAATAACTTTTTAAAGATCATTTTCATGCCTTAACGGTGATGCTCCAGTTAACTTTCAATTAGTAAGAACTCTGTAAAGTATGTCATTTGCAGTTTCATATATGATAAAATTTCAACCAGGAAGAGAGGTATACATATATGTTAGTTACTACCGTAATATTCCTTATGGCTGGTCTAGCTGAAATTGGCGGCGGTTACCTTATTTGGCTTTGGTTAAGAGAAGGTAAATCCATTTATCTAGGTTTAGCCGGAGGTTTTGGGTTGGTGTTATACGGCATCATTGCAACTTTCCAAACGTTCCCTACCTTTGGACGTGTATATGCTGCATATGGCGGGGTTTTCATCGTTTTATCGGTTTTATGGGGATGGGGCATCGATAAGAAAACCCCTGATTTATATGATTGGATTGGAGCTTTAATCTGTTTAGTCGGGGTTTCAGTCATTATATGGGGCCCTAGACAGTAAAAGAATTAAAGGGCATAAGGCCCTTTAATTCTTTTACTAAGATCTCCACGTTTTGTTTTGGCCTATCTTCATTTGAACATTTTCATAAAGTGATTCAGCTGGGTGTTTATTATATCAATTTCTTTTCCTGCCTGTTTGCGGTCAGCATAATAAATCTGTAGATGAAATCGGTTAAATTTTTGTTCAGCCATCATTTCAGACACTTGGATCGTGCGCATTCCTTCCCCTCTTTCTGCTATTCCTTTTTGACGCAGTCTTAAGGATTTCCCTTTTTTTGGTTCGACAACAGATCACAGATACTAATTATATGTATATAGAACCAAGTTCACTATATAGTTACTGAATATTAAGTTGCAACACCATTAAACCTATTCATCCACTTCGTTAATTTGCTGTGAATCGAATTTATGTGTTGAATATAGTATATTCCTTCTTTATGTTTTCCTCTTTGTACACGCTTATGATCTAACGAAAATCATGGGAGAACTGAACATAACTCTTATGACTATCAGTGCTAAGGAAAGAGTTATCCTATATGGCCATCAAAGAGCTTTTCTCATTCTTGATGTGTCATTCTGCCCTTCCATAGTTTTTCCGTGATTAATTTACCTTTCCTATCCCATTCCGAACCCTTTGGGACACAAACAAAGCCCTCTTATCAAAGAGGGCTTTTTAATGAATATAAGATTAAGCGTCCAAGGCTTCTTTACGCTTTCTTTTCCTTGATTCTGTTATAAGATCATAACCGAGATATAGGATGATGGCTCCGCCTAACAATTTAACATATAACGGAATGTCCGCTACAAAGAAATAAATCATAGAGAATAATGTCCCTATAATGCTTAACCAAAAGATTACATGTTTTAAAATTTTCAAAGTAATGACTCCTCACAAAAGATGAGATTAATTTATAGTTCGCTCCGCTTCAAGGAGGAATTAATTATCCATATCATCATTCTAACATTTATTCTTTATAATAAGAGTGACTCGTATTGCGAAATTATGAACTTTTTGCAACTTTTCTCAAGGATAGGTCAAGTCCCGGAAAATCTCTACGCTATTTCTTTTCAATTTGCAATTTCTTTACTATGACACAAAAAAGGCCAATAAAACAAATACGCATGAAATGACAGCGAGGGTATCCCAGCACTGCATTTCATGCATTTAATTTTACAAGACGTTCATTTTATTGGATTCTACCGCCATTTCTTCGGTTGGTTCGGAATGATCATGTTTATAATAAGCCATTTTCACTGGAACGAATGATAAAGCAACCGCAGCAATGAGACCCGGAATGGCGAAGGCAATGAAATTCAATTGGATGGGTAGCGAGATGGATAATAAAAATCCGCCGAGTATGGGACCGAGCATACCGCCAATCCTTCCGATTCCAGATGCCACCCCTAGTGCAGTCGATCTAATATTTGGAGGATAGTACTGGGAAACATAGGCTTGTACAAGGTTTTGAGCACCAATGGTACAGGCTCCTGCAATCGCTACCAATGTGTAAATCACGAAGGAGCTTCCGCCCATTCCCAATAGCGTCAAACTGACAGCCCCAAGCGCATACATCGGCACAAGCATTTTCTTTGATCCATAACGATCACAAAGTTTAGCGATGATAAGCGTTCCTACGATAGCTCCCCCTTGAAGAACGATCAAGAAACCTAAGCTTGAATTCAGCGCATACCCTGCCTCGATCATTAGCTTTGGAAGCCATGTATTCAATCCATATACCATCAAAAGGCACATGAAAAAGGCGATCCAGAACATCAATGTGCTTAGAGCACGGGAATCCTTGAACAATCCAACAATCGGCATATTGGCTTCTGTTTTTTTCACTTCCACAAGTTCGTCCTTGATGTCGAATTTACTTTCCGGACTTACCTTGGTTAATATTCTGATAAGTTCTTCCTTTTTGTTTATTCTGATCAGATGCGTCGAAGCCTCGGGTAAACGCTTCATCATGAAGGGTAAAAATAACATTGGTATTCCTGCAAACCAGAATATTGATTCCCAACCTAGTTTCGGCATAACCAGGATACCCAGTATCGGCGCAAGCATCCCGCCGAATGAGTAACCGCATAATACGATTGAAACGACCATGCTCCTCATCGTTTTCGGTGCATAATCCGTCAATAAGGCAATGACGTTCGGCATGATGCCCCCAAGCCCTAATCCCGCTAGAAATCGGAAAGTTGAAAACATTGTAGGCGTATCAGCAAATCCACATAAAAGCGTAAATAAACTAAATAAAATGAGTGTAATCGCGATTACGTTTTTTCTGCCAATCCGATCTGCTAATGTACCAAAGAAGATCGCCCCAAACAACATTCCGAATAGACCATAGCTGCCCATAGCCCCCGCTTCCACGGAAGTAAGGTTCCATTCCTCCGTCAATAACGGGACGACCGTACCGTAAACGACAAGGTCATAGCCGTCAAAAAGGATAATGATAAAACACCATGCCAGCAATCCAAAATGAAAGCGGTTAAATTTACTGTTGCTAATTACCTCGGTCGTATTAATTTTAGCCATAAAATTTTTCTCCTCTCTAGGTGACTGCAATAACACCATCCAAATGATAGCGCTTACGTAATCCATTAAAAAAACATCTACCACTATCATTTTATACAAATAGTGAACTAAGTTATCTAATTGTTATTATAAATGCTAATTATCTGATATTTCAATAAAAACTTTCACATATTTTTTTAAATCTTAATATGTTTTCTGAAGCCATCGTTAATTACAGTTTTGAACATGAGTAAAAACAACAAAAAACCAGTCCCTTATCGGAACTGGTTTCTAATTAGTAAAGTAGGAAGCCGCCATTGCCGTATTCAAGTAAGAAAGTTTTAAACCACCACTCCTCAAAGTGGGTGTTTGCAGAAGCAATCCTGTTGTCCAAGTCAGTGACGAGGCATAACATTCCTGTTTCGATATAAAACTCCCTATTACAGCTTAAAGGTTAAAACTTAATTATCATTACGAACAACGCAGCTTGTATAGTTATAATACCGAAATATCTTCAATCTTGCAAGTTTAATCATTCCCAGACAACAAAAAAATTTCATGTTACATGTCCAAACGGCAAAACTTACGGCTGCACTCTGATTTCTGTTACCGTCCCACACTTTCATTGATATCTTATTAAGGAATAGCATACTAGGGTAAGTAATATTTTTAAATAGAATGTGCAAGATAAAATTGGACGGAATTGAAAGTGTTGTCTTGTGAAGATCATCGGGTGCCGAACTCTATAATATATCCTAAATAACATTTGCAAATACATGGAAGGAGTCTATAATATTAACTAACAGATTTGATTGGAGTGACTAGTTATGCTTTCAAACATTGGTTTTCCCGGTTTAATTTTAATCCTTCTTTTAGCTTTAATTGTTTTTGGACCGAACAAGCTACCTCAAATCGGACGGGCAGTCGGCACCTCGCTTAGGGAATTTAAGGATGCAACCAAGGGAATAACAGAAGAAATACAAGAGGAATTCAAGGAAGACGTACAAGCCGCAAGAAAAGAATCGATAAAATGAAAAAGACGCCTGCACGCAGCAGGCGTCTTTGATGCGTTTGTGGCGCAGAACCGTCAGGCCACATCCCGACGTTTAGCTAAAAGCATGTTCTTCGACTTACACAAATTAGCTCATCGCTTTATTAATATAACATTAAACTTATTTTATATCAAGTGATTTATTGAACAGCCTGTTAACGGAGTCCCGTGGAATTGACTTTAATCTTTTCAAAATATGTTCATTTTCTATAGACCGCTTGGGGTTTGTTTAGAGATATTCTATCGAGTTGTTTATTAAAATACGAATGAGCCCCATTAAGCTGTTCTTACAAAATGTTGAACTTCATTACAAGTTCATCGTCATTTGCGTCAATTGATCCGAGGAAACGGCCACTTGAGTGAATGCTTCATTAATTTCGTCGAATATATCATTCAGCTCTGTCATTTCCTTGGTGATTTTAATATTCTGCTCTTTAACAGAAAGCATGGCCTGTGCTATATCAGTAAAAAATATGCCAGTTTCTTTTCCTTGTTTCGTTCCTTTAGTAATTTCCCCGCTAACCATGGAAATTGACGTGTTCATGACATTGGTAAAATGAGCAATTCCATTAACCAGTTTCACTACTTCCGAAACTGAGTCCTTGGTATTTTCCGACAGCTTCCTTACCTCACCAGCCACAACCGCAAATCCTTTACCATTTTCACCAGCTCTTGCCGCTTCAATCGCTGCGTTCAACGCCAACAAATTCGTTTGCTCTGCAATTGAAGTGATGATCGTGACAATTCGTTCAATTTCCTTTGAAGTATTGGATAGCTGTTCCATATCTTTTGAGATGATCGTCATTTGCTCCTGCGTTTTTACCAATCTTTTCTCTAATCCCTGTAACAGTTCGACTCCCTCTTTTGATTTTCCCTCTGCATGTATCGCAATCTCTGAGCCCTTTTCAGTGAAATCATGAATTTCGACTACCTTATTTGCCATTATTTGAGTTGCTGAACTAGTCTCTTCACTGATTGCTGCCAATTCCTCTGCATTATGATTGACCTGCAGTTTAATCGTTTCTTTTTCTGCTAGGTTCTTTTGGCGAATCTTTTCATTTTCAAGTTCATATGCCTCTAAAACAATTTGCTGCTCCAGATTAAAAATTTTAGTGACAGCCAGAATATTTTCTTGATATTGCTCGATATTCTTTATATTGGAAATTATATGAATGATTAATGACTGCAATAAATCCTGAAATGCGCTCATATACCATTTTGGCTGCAATCCAATTCGCACATGTACTTGTGCGATAATATAACGTTGTTTAATATACGCATCATCAATGTTCCCGCTAAACATTTCGAACATATGACGATGCAGTGTCTTTTTCAACCTATCAACAGAACTATTGTTTGATATGATTTTCATTAATGAGGGTTCATTTTCTAGATTTTTATAGAAATTTCCTACTATTTGGGTCAAATGTATCTTCACTTCTTCCTGTAAAGAACGAATTATGCACAAATCCCCCATCGTCAAATGAATCATTTTCACTTGATTCAATACGCTCGGATATTCCCTGATATTGATACCGACATGTTCCTTATATTGCATATAGTCTATCGATTTTATCTTTTGCTTACTTCTCCATATACTTTTCATGATTGAATTGCCTCCAATTTTTTCTACCCATATATACTATTTCGACATAAAGTCTGTTAATCTTAATTCACTTTGATAAATTTTCTTCTTACACACAAGACTTATGAACTATTTATGTCCAAATAAAAAAAGACACTCCAGAGAGTGTCTTTTTCAATGTTCATTTTCCTGCTGGTTAAGATTCGAGTGCTTACGGGAATAAGTGAAGTAAATGACTACTCCGATAGCCATCCAGATCAAGAACCTTATCCATGTATGACTCCCTAGCTGAACCATCAAGAATACGCAAAAAACGATTGCCAGGCCTGGAACGAGCGGTACAGCCGGACAATAAAAAGCACGTTTCATATCAGGTCTTGTTTTCCGTAACACGATGACCGCAATGGAAATCATCGTAAACGCAGTCAATGTTCCAATGTTGACCAGCTCAGCCAATTCACCAAGCGGTATGAATGCCCCCAATAAGGCCGCTATCAAACCGAATATCCATGAAGCCGCATAAGGTGTTTTATATTTTTTATGAAGTTTTGATAAGGATTTAGGCATCAGCCCATCTCGTGACATCGCAAACATGATTCGGGTTTGTCCATACAACATAACCAAGATTACCGTTGTCATTCCGAGGAAGGCACCTAGATCGATGATACCTGCAACCCAATTTTGTCCTGCGCTTTGCAAGACCAAAGAAATCGGGTGGTCAAGAGCCTTGCTGAATTGTGCATACGGTACCACACCTGTCATGATCAAACTTACCGCCATATAAAGCACTACACAAATGACTAATGAACCGAGAATTCCCCGTGGTAAATTCCTACCTGGATTTCTTGTTTCTTCAGCCGCAGATGCAACTGCATCAAAGCCGATGAAGGCAAAGAACATTAATGCGGCAGTTGAAAATACCCCATCGATTCCAAACGGCATGAATGGCTGCCAGTTTTCCGGTTTGACATAATATATAGAAGAAACGATGAACAACAAGACTACTAACACTTTAATAACGACCATTATATTATTGATTCTAGTCGTTTGTTTCGTACCTATGGAAATCAAAAAGGTAATCGCCATGACTATCAAAAAGGCTGGTAAGTTCATATAAGTCGTGACACCTTCGACCGAACCCGGTGCTGCCGTCAATTTCTCCGGAAAGTTAATTCCGAATCCACTTAAAAATGATTGGAAATAGCCCGACCACCCCGCCGATACGGCACTGACAGCCAATAAGTATTCAAGGATTAAATCCCAGCCGATTATCCAAGCGGCGAATTCACCTAAAGTTGCATAAGCATACGTATAAGTCGAACCTGATACCGGCACGGAAGCTGCAAATTCTGCATAAGAAAGTGCAGCGAATAAACAGGCAAGACCAGCAATGATGAACGATATTGAAAGTGCAGGACCAGCATTCACTGCACCAGTGCCTGTTAGAACAAAAATGCCTGTCCCAATAATCGCTCCAATTCCTAGCATCGTTAAATCCCAAGCTCCCAGTTCCCGTTTCAATCCTTTACCGCCGGAACCTGCGTTTTTCAACAAGTCCTCAATGGACTTCTTTCTAAAAATACTCATGTTCTCTCCTCCATAATTTTATAACTATTCTGAAAACTATAGACAAATAATTTCACTTACCATTTATATCGGAGAAATTTCGACAAATTTCTGCAATTCCTGAATTATCTGACTTTCAAATTATACGTATTAACCTTTTTATCGTCAATGTTTTATTATTGTAAAATTCTGCTTTTTGAATCTTTTTCGGAACGAAAGCCTTATTATCCAACAGAATTATGCATCATTAACAATATATAATTAACAATTCATTATTTTAATATTAATAAAGCGAGCTATTGGAGTATTTACTGTATTCCATTAATTTATCTTGTAAAAGTTCTAATTTTTTTAATTCTATAAAAAAATCATTATTTATTATTCTCTAAGTATTATTATGAAATAATACACCAAAATTATTCTAAACATTCATGCGCCAATAGTTTGACGGAATCAAAGTACATCACTATACTTATTAAGTCTAAAAAAGTACTGGAATCATGCTTAATAATTGAAGAAGGTGACATTCATGGATTTTGCGATTACCTATCTGTCTTTTTATTTAATCCAAGTCGAAGGCAAAGGCGATCAGGCTGATAAACGTTTTAAACATTTCCAAACTCTTGATACTGAAGAATACGAAGAAAGTCCTCTAAAGGATTTTTTGGATGGGGAATTGATGAAGATTTCCAAACGGAAAGTCGACCGTCATCCAAAAACTGAACAAATACCGACGAAAATCGGTTCTTTTATTGTCGAAGAAGGACATGCACTTGATTCCAACCCTAATTACAATGTATTTAACCGTGTTCGATATGCAAAAACAAAACAAGAATTCCAAGAGGAAAATGAACAATTCACGCGGTCTTATATTGATACAAGTGCCGTCCGTGGCGGTGTCTTCATAATCGCTTCGGCAAAATTAACGAAATATCTTGATGAACCATTCGTTTTCTTATTAAAATGTGATTTCGAGCCGAAAGTTGCTTCCATTTCTGATGAACGGACCTTGATTAGGCACGTTGAAATGGCAATCACCACTAAAAACATGAAATCCATTCAATACCCATACATGCCCGAAGAAGGAATGGTCGAAGAAGGCGAACTGAAAATCCACCAGGCTTCACATGCCCGGTACTTCGAGGATTTCCTGAAATTCGTTGAATATGGCGAATCAATGCCGGAAATCATGAAAAACCAGGTCATCCATATGGTCCATGAACATGTATCCGCTCAATTCGAAGAAAACAGTGACGAACTGCAAAAATTCGAACAGGACCTGGAAATCTGGGAAACAAGCGATAAGCGGGAAATCCAGGAACGTCTAGAAACCCACCAGGTCGTCGAAGCCACAGCCCAGATCGTCGAACATACACCTGAAGCCGAGCTGCGAATGAAGCTTGGGAGTACATCTATCAAAGGACTGTTAGCCGATTTCGGCGACAGCATCCATTTAGGAAAGATTAATGGGAAGTATGTATTGATGATAGAATCCGATACAATAGAGTTCGATAAAGGCGTTTCGCCGATTGAATTTCACAGGCCGGATGATTTACAAGTACTAATTGATAAAATCATAAATAAAAGTTGATGATAGCCCGAGTCACAAGAAAATATGATCATTTGTGAATCGGGACCTCTCTCTAGAGTCACACTATACTTGTGTAATATCCCGAAAATGGCGGTCTTTGAGACTGCCTATTTTTTATTTTTCTTATACTAGATAAGGTTATCTTGTGTATTTTGGGCCTTCAACCGGATCAGCACTATGTTTGTAATAGACTTGATCTGCACCACTAACCGCTTGATTGTTAACACCTTCACGCTCCGGTATTCCAATATTGATTAACATTTGTGAATACCTTGAATGCAATATTGAAGATGTAAATGAAATAGATCAAACAGAGTAAAACCACCAATCTTAAATGACTGGTGGCCTTAAGCTATAATTAATTTTATTTAGATTTTAATAATGGTCTACTGGTGCTCCTAGGTTATCCAAGTCTTGTGAAATATTTAGAATGATTAAATATCTCCACTCGTTTTTAAGTTTCCCTAAGTCCACAACCTGATGAACCTCTACTTCATCATTTTCATACTCTTTACTAGTCTCGCAAATCTCATATAAACTTTCTACTACTTACAGGATAAGGGATATTGAGTACTCCTAGTTGATTTAGTTTTGTTAATTACAACCATATGGTTTTTTGTTGAAGTATCCTTATTGATTGCTAATATTAGAATCATAACTCTTAGCATAATGAACCTGAACTTGATTAGAGTCTTAGTCCTTAGTTGTCCACTTTCTATCATAGTTGGCCATCGTATCTTCTCTTAATTTTTTCGCATCAACATCTTTTCCATATTGAGTAGCCTTAGCTGATGATTTTATTTTTAGAATTATATTTGTACTTATTGTTCGCATGCTCATTAATAAAGCTCGCTTTGTTTGATTCCCCATTTAATTTATATTGTACAGCATTTTTTTGGTTTTTGGATTTTTTGGCTTCTTTTTTTTAGAATGTCCATTGTCATTAATGATGCATCTGAAACGACAGATGTTATATTTGTGCTTTTTCTATTGGTTAGCGCGATTATTCGGAATGGAAATAATATCTAAGATCATTAGGAATAAAATTACATTTTCTATTGACTAAACATTCATTCAATAATGAAATAAAACTGAAAATTCAGTGAAAAACGGAGGGGTTACATTGGATTTATATTACGAGATTACTGGCAATGGTCGTCCTGTTGTTCTTATTCATGTTGGTGGGACTGATTTGAGGCAATGGACATTTTTGGCATCTCTTTTATCTAAGGATTACAAAGTTATTGCTTTTGATGGCCGTGGTGCCGGTAAATCACCATCCCCTATAAAACATGTAAACTATGTAGACGAAGTACTGGCACTAATGAATTACCTGGAACTTCATCAAGCAACGATTATTGGCCATTCCATGGGCGGGCAGATTGCAACTGATTTCGCTCTTAATTACCCTGAAAGAGTATCGAAACTTGTCTTAATTGCTCCTTCTTTAACTGGTTTTCCCTATTCAAAGGAGTTTGAACAATATCATGAAAGAATATTGGAAAGTGCACCCAATATAGATAAGATGTTAGAGCTTGCACTTCATTCACCAACATATCAGGTGGTTATCGATAGTCCGCACAAAGATCTCATTGTTCAAATGCTCAGTCATCATTTCGGGCGCATGCTTAAGTGGCCCGCTGATTTCTGCATGAAATGGCCTCAGCCCGCAGCAATGGAACGATTAGAAGAATTGAACACCGAAACATTATTTTTTATCGGCAAAAAGGACTTGGCAGATAATTTTCGAGTTGCCGATTGTTTCCGTAAGGTTCCAAACATCGGATTCATCGAACTAGAGGATGCCGATCATATGCTGCCCCTCACCCATTCTGAAGTTTTATATCAAGAATTCACTGCTTTTATGGAGGATTGAAGTTAAAATGCCACGTACACCCGAAGAAAATGACCGTATTCGCCAAGCTTCCAAAGAAAATATTCGCGCTGCTGCCATGGAGTTATTTATAAAACAAGGATATTACGCTACTTCTATAAGCGATATAGCAAAGAAGGCGGGTATTTCTAAAGGGTTACTCTATAATTATTACAAAGGAAAAGAAGAACTGCTTTCTGAAATCGAGGCCAGAATTATGGAAGTGGTTGAAGTCATGGAAGAAGCGCTCAGCTTAAATACACCTCGTGAACAGCTTGAACATTTAGTAAATGGTGCCATTGATAATATCCACAAAAAACCGGAAGTACATCGGTTTTATCTGCACCTGCAAACTCAGCCAGAGTCTGATGAAGAGTTGATAAAATACAGTCATCGTATTATTGAAGAAAATGCTAGACAATTTGAGTTTCAATGTACAATATTTGAAAATATGGGTGAAAAGGAACCAAGGAAACGATCGTTATATTTTTCATCTGTGCTACAAGGTATTATGTTGATGATATCCACCTACCAACAAGGTTTTCCGATTGAAGAAATGAAGAACCAGATTATAAGTGAGTTTTGTAACTAGTCTACCGTTTAATAGGACATATCTTGAATAAAGATTAAATGAGGAACTTCCACAATCGGGCTATAAAATGGAGAAAAAAAGAGATCGTCATTGACGGTCTCTTTTATGAGAAAAACTATTTATTAATTTACATTCGTCTTAAACATACTATGAAAAATCCTATTCAATTAAAAGTACGATGGGCTTATTCCACTCCAACATGCATCATGCCGCCAGAACCTACCACAAAAACCCTGTTCAAATCCCCCCGCCTATTTTATATTTTTTCGGCATTCAAATACTTACTGAAATTAATATTAGAATTCATATGATTGAAATGAAAAACTCACTATATAAAAGCTTATATAGATTGATTGGTATAAACGCTTTCCTTTTGCTCGGTTGGAGAATTTTCTTCCTTCCCGAATGGATCGTACATTTTTTCCCGAATAAACAGTGCAGGAATTAATGCTGAAACCACATAGGCAATAGCTAGTGTAGCTAATCCGAATCCAATTGAATAGGATTCCGCCATGACACCGATGAGAAATGGAGCCATCGCTGATCCGACTCTTCCAACATTATATGATCCCCCTACAGCTGTACCACGAATATGTGCAGGAAAACTCTCAGCCATATAAGTGGCATTGACTGCATAAGGTATACCATAGAGAAAACCTAGTATAGTAAGTAACAGAATAATATTAGACGGTGAATTATAAAGATAAACGATTGGTAAGACAATTGCAGTAGAGAAACCACCAACTATAAACATCGTTTTTCGGCCGTATAGATCGGCCAGCCAACCTGCAATGATCTTACCTAAGATTGCTGCTGCATATGTCCCTACAATATACCCTGTCATCTTTTTAAAATCAAAACCTAAATCCGAAACAATATACGTCGGCAGCCAGGTACCAATGCCATAATAAGCAAATTGTAAGAAGGTCGCAGTAAGACCCCAAAATATAAAAATCTTTCTTGTTTTTGAATCTTTGAAAATCGCAGCCCACTCATTTTTCTTATTACCCTTTTGTTTTTGCGCTTGAGCCCTTTCTTTCCATCCCGGAGGTTCTGGAATTTTGTATCTGATATAAATTGCCAAAAGAACAGGTGCAATAGCGATAAAGTAAAGAGGCCTCCATCCGTATTCAGGCAAGATTGCACCAGCCAGTAAAGCTGCCACTAAATATCCTAATGAATAAGCTGCTTGTAGTGTTCCTAAAATCGTCGTCCTTTTTTTCGTAGGTACATATTCAGCCATAAGCATCGTAACGATAGTATATTCCGCGCCGATCCCGATAGCAGAAATGAAACGAATAACGGTAAATTGTTCATACGTTTGGGCAAATCCAAGTAAGCACGTACCAACAGAGAATAGAACCATCATCCAGGTTGCCATTCTCACCCGGCCATAGCGGTCAGATAACCAACCGCCACCGATCCCGCCGACGGCCATACCCACTAAGGACCATGTAGCAATGAGCCCTGCATCTGCTTTACCAATATTAAACTCTTCCATTAGACTAGGCATCGTGATAGATAGCATGATTAAATCCATGCCATCCACCACAAGACCTATAAAGCATGCGACGAATACCACCATCCAAGTCCGATCTGACGCACCTTTATTCATACTAACCCCCCTGATTTTTTGGATTATATACTTGTTAAAAACGGTAAACATCCATTTGATGTAAGCGCTGTTAATTTGAAGTTGAAAATCATCGGATGATAGGAACCTGATGTAGAATTATTCATCACTGCTTCGTTTTCCCAAAATAATTTTAGTCATTTAATATGGTATTAGCTTCATTAGTATTAATTAAGGGATTTCTTTAAAAGCTAACAACAGTTCTTAATCCATCTAACAATAACGGGATCTCTAAATGCCGACTAAGGAATTTATTTCAAATAACCTTATCTTCCATGAACGATTCAATTTCTTGTTTATCGTACCCTAAATCCACCAAGACTTCCTCGGTATGTTCCCCATGTAAAGGAGGATGCCTCTCGATTGTGACGGGTGTATCCGAGAGCTTTATAGGTGATCCCAAAAGTTTAACAATTCCAACTGTGGGATGTTCAACTTCCTGAATCATTTGCCTTTCAAGTACTTGTTCATCTGTAAAAACTCTATCTAAAGTATTGATGGGACCACAAGGAATATTGTTTTCTTGAAAGATTGTTAGCCATTCATCTGCTGTTTTTGTTAATATCACTTCTTGTAATATAGGAATTAATTCTTCCCTATATATGATTCTTGCATTAGCTGTCGCAAAACGTTCATCCTTGGGTAATTCATCTGCATTTATTAATGTACAAAAACGCTGGAATTGTCTGTCGTTGCCTACTGCTATGATTATCTCCTTATCTTTTGTTTTGAAGTTCTGATAGGGTACTAGGGTCGGATGCTGATTTCCATACCGCTTAGGCAGATTTCCTTTGTTTAAGAAACCTGTTCCTATATTTAGCAAAGAAGCAACCATTGAGTCCATAAGAGAGATGTCACAATGCTGACCACGACCGGTATGGTTCCTTGCCTCCAAAGCAGCTAATATGCTAATGATTGCATATAGACCTGCATATAAATCGGCCATGGCAATCCCGGCTTTTACAGGTTCACCATTGGATGTGCCATTCACACTCATAAAACCACTCATTGCCTGAGCAAGAAAGTCATATCCAGGCAATTGTTTATACGGTCCTGTATGACCAAACCCTGTAATGGAGCAGTGAATTATTTTAGGGTTTAACGCTTTCAAGTCTTCATATCCCAGTCCTAACCGCTCCATCGTTCCTGTCTTAAAATTTTCTACGATAACATCAGATTCTTGGATGAGTTTTTTTATGATTTGGATTCCTTCTTTTGTCTTTAAATTCACCGTTATGGCCCTTTTATTTCGATTAACTGCCATATAATACAAACTAATATCTTCAATGTCCGGAGGAAACCATGTTCGTGTTTCATCCAAGAAATCCGGCCCTTCCACTTTAATAATATCTGCACCCAAATCTCCTAAAATACTTGTGCAGACAGGACCAGCCACCACTCGGCTTAGATCAAGAACTTTTATCCGGCTTAATGCCCTAGTCATTGTTCTCACCTCCATCCTTTTACGTTTAGAGTTTAACTGCTTGTTGCACGTTTTCCAGCAAACCTTCTACCGCCCCTTTTGATACTTTGTTAAAGTCAACAATAGCATCAAACCATTGTAATAATGATGAATCAAAATAAGTAAGTTCATCCAAGCCACTTGAAAGCAAATAACGATGGATATACTGCAAAGTCATGTATAATTTTCGATAGTTTTCTTGGGCTGTAATTTGTACTTCTGCTTCATTTAGCAAAAGACTTGCAGTGAATATATGATACATCCGGTTCATTAATTGTTTAGCAGGCAATTCCCTTTCTGGTCCATTCAGACTCATTATCCTGTTTGATTGTGATTCGACTTTTTTGGATATTTGCAGAAGGATTTTCCCAATCTGTTTAGTTAAAGAATTCGTAATAGCATCCAACCGATTGTATAAGTCGTTAAAAAAGATTTTTCCTGCTTCGTCTTTCACTAACGCTCTTACAACGTCTAAGGCAACGATATTCGTGGTACCTTCCCAAATGGAACCCACATGAGCATCCCGTACAAGTTTTGAATCTATCCAATCCTCGATATATCCATTTCCTCCCCTGGCTTCCATTCCTTCAGAGGTAGAATTCCTTGCACGTTTACAAATGTACCCTTTTAACAATGGCGTCAAAATTCGTAATAGCCTTTCAGCTTCCACGTTCCCTTGATCGGATTTATCATAAACGGAAGCTGTGTAAAATGTGATTGACGCAGCTGCTTCGCAATCTAGTAATAGTTCAAAAAGTGTTTCTTTCATAAGGGGTTTTTCAGACAAGGAGCTGCCAAATGCGACACGTCCGCGAGCTGAAACGAGTGCTTCTAAAAAGCTTCTTCGCATCATCGCGCTGGAACGTACGGCGTTCGATAACCGTGAAGAATTTACCATCGACATCATTTGTTTAAACCCTTTAGTTATATCTCCTACGACATAAGCAACTGCTCCTTCAAATGTCACCTCACCAGAAGCCATATCGCGGGTCCCTAATTTATCTTTTAGGCGATTAACTTTGTATTTATTAAGAGTTCCATCTGGCAGTTTTCTTGGCATTAAAAACATTCCAAGACCTTTAGTACCCTCGGGGGCCCCTTCAGGTCGAGCCAAAACTAATGCTACATCTGCTGAAACGTTGGAACAAAACCATTTATCACCCCAAATCTCCCAATGATCATCCACTTTCTTTGCTGTTACCGTATTAGCACCTACGTCAGATCCGCCTTGTTTTTCGGTCATAAATTGGGCACCTGTCCAAAAAGTATTTATATCAGTACTCGTCATACGAGACAAATAGGTTTCTTTTAAACCATGATCACCAAATTTTCTTAAGACCCTTGCAGCAGAGTCAGTCATGCTCATCGGGCAAGCTAAACCAAACTCAGATTGGACGAACAAATACCAAAATCCGTACTTTAACACGTGCGGTAGTTTAGTAGGAAACCCCAGTACGGGTTTATGTGACATAGCGACCAGAGCGAACTTTCCATATCCTAATGATTCCATCTCTTTATAGGACGGATGATATTCAACTTTGTCTACTCGTTCACCTTTTGCATCGTAATTTATTAACTCGGGAGTATGCTTATCCGCCATGCGGGATAATTCATCAAGCCTTGTTCCGGCTATTTCCCCCAACTCCTTTAAATAAGGAAGGGCACGTTCATAATTTTCAGTAGAAAGATAATGTTTAAGTATAAAAGACAAGTTTTGATCCTGTTCAAAAAAGTTTAATCCTTTCGTGTCTGGCATCGCACCAGAATAGGCTTTTCTAGAATCAGCATTTATTAATTTCACGGACATATTATTCCCCCTTGTTTGATGTTTCATTTTAATAATTAATAAAGAAAAATTCTCTTATCCCCACTTTTACATTTTTATTCTTTTCTCCGAGTCAGGATCTGTACAAGTGATTCGTTTTTCAGGTTATTATTTCACTTCCTTTCAACATTGCACTAAATTATTATTCATAATAAAGGAATCTTAATTCCTATATCATGAATATAAAGTTAGTTTTCAGAAAAGTCAATTTATTAATCAGGACCTCATCTTGCAGAAAAATTGAGTTTTTCTTCACCAAATTTTATATAAATATAATTTCTAAAAAAGAAGGGAATGACCCAAAAAGTTCACTTTTCGTGAACTTTTTGAATCACCCCGTTCAAATTTTAGTAATGATAAAGAAAACTATTCTAGCTACTGATTGGCCCCTTATCTTACTATGATATAATATTTTAAATAATTAAATTAATTTGGAATTTTATTTGGAGGATATATTCATGAACACTAAGATTTCGTCTACGGTGCAGCGTGCAATCAAAATCATCAATTATTTGAATGAAACAACCGGTCCACAAGGAATTAAAAATATTAGCGAAAACCTTAATATTTCTCCCCCTATCACTCATCGTCTGCTTACTACTTTGAAAATGGACGGTTTGGTATTCCAAGATGCAGATTCTAAAAAATATTCACTTGGTACGGTGTTTATCGATTATGCAAATAAAATTATAACCGATGTACCTTTTGTCTCGATAATCGATCCACTTCTAATTAAATTAAGAGACGAAACACAGGAAACTGTAGGGTTTTATATGTTAACAAACATGATTAGGATGTGTGTAATTGAACATGAAAGCAAACAGGAAATAAGTAGAAGGGCAGGGGTTGGCAATAGGATTCCGCTACAACTTGGCTCAAGCGGACGGGTAATATTGGCATTTCTTAGCGAAGGGTTACAGGCACAAGTATTAAACCTCCTTCCAGAGGAAGAAAGAAAAATACTACAACAACAATTAGAAATTATAGTAAATACCCGTTACTCAATTAATGAGGAGGAAATCACGAAAAATGTAGCTGCATTATCAGCACCAGTATTCGGTGCTAAAGGAAAAGTCATTGGAGCTATCTCCATTTCCGGGCCTGTTTTTCGCTGGAATAAGGAATCGATGGAACAACATATCTCTTTATTGTTAAAAACTGCTGAAAGTATTTCAAAATCCTTATATTAAATTATTTCAAAATATCACAACAAAAAAATCTCTTCAGAAACCTATCTGAAGAGATTTTAAGTTTATTTGATAAATGAAGTCGTTAATCTCTGCCCATCTATTCTACTAACATTATACCGTCGGCAATCGGGCGTTCACCTGCTGCATCAGAGGGTCTTGTGACTCGGTCATCCCCAACTGTCATGGTCGTCGATCCGCCGCCGTCAAGATTGATGGCATCGATGGCGCCTAATGACTTCATGACTTTCGCACTTTCTTCAAAATTAGCCCCCACACTCCATCCGGGTGCGCGCCCATCGATGGTGACAAATAATAGATTGCCATTCTCTTTGATTCCTGCAAGCGTTCTAGGATTACGGCGCTCCCCAAAACGATAATAAAACCCAGGATCTTCTTCCCAGTGAAAGCCTTCCTCTACGGCATTGATGGAAATTTCTCCTTTTTCCATTAAACGAGGACCTCCATTAATCATGCTGGTGGTTTGGTTCAATTTTAATATCTTTCCATCCCCGATGATTTCACTCTTCACCTGAATCTTCATCCCTTGTTGGGCATGGTCACGAAGCCACTCTGCCGCCTCCCCCGTTCCCGCAAGAACAGAACCACTGCCCGGAATGACTCCTCCACGATGGTCACGAATTTCCTCCACTTCTCCGGCATGATTTACGACCACTTCCACACCGTCGCCCGATTCTGTCTTTCCTCCAAATACGGACGTATATTGGATAAGCTCACTTTCATCATTACAAGTAAAATCATGTTTCGCCCGTTCTGTTGTCGTATCTCCTCCAACACCGCCACAATTGCGGATTAATCCTGGCTTCCGATTTAATCCATCCACTTCCCTGACCGCTCCATCAGATGACGTAGCCTGAATTGACGTGGAAACAGACGCAATGTTTGCCTTCTCTTCAACAGAAGATAAAATCAGAGCTGAACGGCCGTTTATCGCCTCACTGACAAGTTGACCTTTGCTGGCGAATATACCGGCAAGATCGCCTGGTGTTCCATCCTTCTCTCCTACAACAAAGTATCCGGCATTAACTCCGGCAATGGCATTATTTCTGTCAGCGATTTGGGTCAATGTTTCTTTCCCTGTCACTGCATCATTTGCCAATTCAGGCTCCACATGCCCTTGAAATCGATCCTGATCCACTTCAAGGACGTTCACTACCCATGGTCCTGTTGTTTTCTCTCCGTCTTCACCCGTATACACAGTCCGTAGACCCGAATATCCCTTTTCCGATAACTTGTTTCTCATTTCGGCTGCATTCGCTTCCAGCTGATATTGGCCGATGCGGACAATGTATCCAAGTGGACCTTTTTCCCCATCATCCATGGGCCGATCCGCTTCTCTTATGATACGAGCATTTTTGAAACCATCTCTCTTTAAATTTCCCAACAATATCTTTGCCTGCTTCTTTGTTTTTACAAATGCCACATCCACTGTGAAATAGTCTTTAGAAGATGCTTCACCACGATGGATTTTGGTATACGTCACTCCTGGTGCTGGATTCATGGAAGTTCTTTGCTCGATCAAATTAGGTGTTCCTAACGGAAGCACATGATTCTTCACTTGTAATTGAGCATTCAATTCTGCTTGAACTGGAGTTTCTGGAATGGCATTTACAATCATCACAGATGCTAGACTAATAGTGGCGATAGGCAAAATGGGCTTTTTCCATAATTTTTTCATTTTTTCCTCCAATAAAGTTATGTCCTGCTTTAACTTTATTGGAGGAATATGATGGAAAATTAAAAAGACTATTATATTTCAGTCAATTTTAAGTGAACAAAAATGAGCATAAATACTCGATAAATATTACAATTCATATTTGTGAAAGGACAACTTTTAGGACATCTTCACTTTGATAACTTAAATAACAATGTTTCCTTTGAAGAAAAATGTAATAGATGTCCAAACTGGATTTATTTTTGGGTTTTCCATTTTGGTAGAGTTGTCTGTAGTGAGTTAAGTTTATCAATGTCCAAAAATTTTTATACAAATAATTTTCTGTAGTTTTAAAAGAAAGTCGCACTGTTTATAAAAAAAATAAGAAAGCAACTCAGAGTTTTGATTTATTTTTTGAGATAAATTCATTCATTACTTCTTGCCTCCTTTGCGAAAGATTCGATCAAGAAATGTTTTCTTTTTCTCTGGAGGCACAGGAAGAAAGAAACGATTCTTACTTGTTACATTAAGATAAGGCGTTAATATGACAGTCTTCTCCTCTACAGAAGTTGCTGTTTTTAGCTGTTCTTCAATTTTCGCAAAATGTTTCGCTGTTGAGCCTTTTGGCGTATAGACAAAACGTCCATCTGGGAAATTTTGCGATTCAACTGTTTCTTTTTCAGTATATGCATGTACAGATGGTCGTGCCCAAAAAACATTTTTCCGCACCACACGTGCAGGACTTCCTGCAGCTGCTACATTTGATGGGATAGATTTTGCCACGAGTGACTTTGCACCTAAAATTGAACCTGTACCTACTTCTACTCCTTTTAGAATCATGACGTCCTGCCCAATCCAAATGTGGTCACCTAAGTACACACTCTTTGTTGGATTTATCCGTTTTTGAGTTGTTACATCGTAGATCAAATGTGGATCTGCCAAACGAACGACTACACCACTTGAAAACATATTATCATCACCGATGAATAGATTCTTTTGCTCAGAGAGAATAAATCTCGCTAAACCATTAAATGAATAGTTGCGACCAAGGAAAAATGTATTATCATTCCAAACACTGACGCTCATCGTTGCATTGCGATTTGATTTCCCAATGATTATGAGCGAGTTGTTACCATTAAAATTTAGCGTTGCATTTTTAAATTCTGCTCCGCGTTCAATAATTAACCGATTTCCTTTACCCAAAAATTTGATTTTACTATTCACAAACGAAATCTCATCTTCGGTATTTCCTATAAAGTGTATTTCATTATTTGTTTCCGGTTTATGCAAGATGTTAGAAATGATTTCCATGCTGTCTATACCCACTTTCAAAATGTTAAAAACGCTTTCATTATACATTATTTTTAGCTCACTACAAAGACCGCATAAGAAAACCTGAGGAGATGTAAAGTTGAAGCCTTCGGATTTCCGAAAAAGGTTAAATAAATTAAAGGTTGTAAATCAATATGAACAATTGCTGGTAGATAGTCGTGAAGTTGCAGAAATGGTTGGGAAACGTCATGACTATTTAATTTGAGATATTAAAGGATTCGTAAAGGTTTTTTTAGAGGTGTCCGTCAGTAACTAACCTTTTTCGCTTCCGATAAGCTTTCACAGCTGTTTTCGTTTCCTCACCTTAATATCTATCATAAGCTTCGATTTTTAAACGATTGGGGTATTTACTTTTAATGACTGCTATTTTTCATACAAAAAAAGCCCTCATTTTAAGGGCTTTTTTGCTATGCTAATTGCATTTAAGCATTATATTCTATTACATTTCATATATTTCATCCAAATAATTTTGCGTAGGTATTTTCACCGGCGACCCCGTCTGCAGAAAATCCATTGGCCCTTTGAAATGCCTTCACCGCTATTTCCGTTCCGCTTCCAAAGATACCATCTATTCCATTTGGATTATGTCCTTCCAAATAAAGTGCAGCTTGAAGGATATAAGTGATATTCCCTTCCCCTTCCCTAACATTAGGTGAAGCCGCTTTTGTTTGGGGTCCCCATATTCCATCAACATTAATCTTTGCACCATATTGTTTATTCAATTCGGTTTGAAAACCCTTGATCAGCGCTTTTTTAGTATTGGGACCATAATGACCATCAACATCTATTTTTGCATTATACCTGCTATTTAATGTCCTTTGAATGGACTTGATAGTTTGATTGCCGCTGTCCTTTGCTGGCGTATCTTTTACTATCACTTCGGATTCGACTTGTGTAGCTGGTGGAGTTGTTCCTTTAACTTTTGATATCAGTACAGGCTTTGGCTTTGCTCCCGCTTTTAACTGAGAATAAGTCAGTCCGCCCGTCATATCCAAGTGCGGATAGTCTTTAAAGCTTGACCAATCCCCTCCCCATGCAAAGCCCAAGGATTTACCAATAGCCGCTACCCGTTTCCATTTTGCATCAACCGTCCATATTGCATTCTTTCCATCATCGCTGACTATGAAATAATCAATGGCTAGTCCATAGTTATGGTAAGATTGACCTGGCATCGCGTTGGTCAATCTCGGTTTCGATAAATCACTATAGTTTTTACCATCGTAGATATATCCTAGGAGACCTTGACCATATAGCTTTGCTTGCTCTTCCATAGACCGATAACCTGCGCTGATTTGCACGAAAATGCCTTCTTGGTATGCCCGTTTAACCATTTCCAATGCTGATTCTTTTACGACTGGGTGAATTCCGCTGCCCATATTCTTTTCTGAACGATCCAATAAAGTTTCTAATTTAACTGTCAATTTAATCACCTCCTAATATGTTATGGTGCTAATTAGGAAATGCTTGTACACCTACCTTGACGTTACAAAAAAACGCCCTTTTATGAGGACCTAGTATAGGTTCATCGTTCTTAAATAAAAAAAGCACAACCCTAATTGGGACTGTGCTTTTGATCTATTATAAAGGCATATTTTGATCTTCTTTATCTTTACCAATTACCCTTATCAACTCATCCAGCTTTTCATTTCTTTCTTGATCTAATCTTGTCTTTGCATTGATGAATTTAATTATCTTAATTATGAAATAAACACTTAATACAATAAGTCCCAAATAAAACAAAATCGGTATGATTGCAAAAAGCCCTATTAAACTGCTGGCTTGGTCCATAAATAATTCCTCCCAAATGTAAAATATAGTATTATTATACAGGAAAAACAAAGTAGGCGTCCGATATTGATTTATTATTTAAATAATTATTTTGCACAAAAGCTAGCCACATTTTAATGATCTCCAATTAGTCATCAGAAGATTTCTTAAAGATAGGGTGAATCCTTATTGAAGGATTTGAATCAGAAAAAGGGAGAAATTTAAATTACCCATTATAGAAACCCCCATCTTATCTATTCAAATATAGACATAAATTAGGGTTATATATTTTTTGTTGCGTTTCTATCATGATTATAAAATAGATAAATTGAATTAAAGAACTTCACATAATCAGTCAATACTTCTTTAAACCCCACTTATCTCTGCTCTCTACTAAATGTTTTCTAAAAAGAATTTACACTCTAGAACAGTGGAATGAATCACATCATGGCCATATATTTCGATCTAATTAAAAAATACCTAGTGGATCCCCTATACATAACCCCTTTTATAATTAGGCTTTGCAAAGGCTAATTATAAAGGAACGTTGTCGGCCTTTTCCGGGTATAAGAAGTTCGTGTATACGTAATTCTAAGAGTTTCCAAAAGTTTTGAAACTCCACGAAGTGTATCAATCTCCCCCCGATTCCAAGTCATTTTAAAGCGAGTAAATTTATCTTACTGCCTTTGTAAATCAGTAGATTGATGTTTATTCATGCTTATTAATAGATCTTATATGATGGTTTGAGGAGATAATGTGGTTCCTCATACTTACTGACCAGCAAATCTGAGAAGATCCTGGATTATATTGAAGGCTACTTTGTTCCCGATTAAGAATACAACCAATTCAGTTTTATTCAGTATATTAGGGTGACAGAATTTTAAAGGTAAATAGATGCTAAGACAATTTTCAGTTCAAGTAAATCCTGGTGAAGTCAAAGATAAGTTCCACCGATTTAGTACTAAAGTGTAATTCTTTAATTCGAATAAGGTTAGTGTTAACATATAGTAAGTATATCTTCTAATGAAGGAGCTAATTATGAATCCCAATATTTTATTGCGTAATAATGTAAAGTTTAAAGGAAGTGGTACACGACCAATGATATTTGCTCCAGGTTTTGGTTGTGATCAAAATGTCTGGCAATCAGTTGCAAAAGACTTCGAAGATGAATACCAAATAATCCTATTTGACTATGTTGGGTCAGGTAATTCAGATATACAGGCATATAACGTGGAAAGATACAGTACTCTTGAAGGGTATGCACAAGACGTACTTGATGTTTGTTCCGCATTAGACCTAAAAGATGCTATATTCGTTGGACACTCTGTTGGATGTGTGATTGGCATGCTGGCATCAATTAAACATCCTGAATATTTTTCTAAACTTGTTCTGGTTGGTCCTTCCCCTTGCTACCTGAATCTGCCTAATGATTATTACGGAGGATTCGAGAAAGAACAACTTTTAGGATTGATTGATATGATGGACAAAAATTATATTGGCTGGGCAACCGCCTTTGCTGGAACGGTAATGAATAATCCAGATCGACCAGAGCTTAAACGGGAACTAGAGAATCGTTTTTGTTCTACTGATCCTATTATTGCTCGGCAATTTGCGGAGGTTACCTTCTTTGCAGACAACCGTAAAGACTTACCAAAAGTAAAAGTACCTTCACTCATTTTGCAATGTTCAGAAGATGTTATTGCTCCGTCAGCAGTAGGTGATTATATACATAAGCATCTTCCTAATAGTTCATTGAAATTGATGAAAGCAACAGGACACTGTCCACATATCAGTCATCCTGAAGAGACGATATACCTAATTCGTCAGTATTTGGATGAATTTCCGACAAACGATTTACGGTAAGGGATGGTGTGAATTTTTGTGAATGAACAATTAAATGAGGCTCCCTGCGGATATTTGACACTATCAGAAGAAGATACTATTTTATCCGTTAACCAAACCTTACTTAAAATATTGGGGTATAATCTCGATGAATTGAAGGGACAGCATATTAATTTTATCCTTTCGGCTTCTGCTATACTCTTTCATCAGCTTTATCTGGTTCCTCTGATTAAGTTAGAAAATCACATTGAGGAAATATATATATCCTTAAAGTCTGAAGACGATGAAGAAATACCTATGTTACTAAACGCTGTTCAAAAAGAGCGTGATGGAAGAACTATTATTGAGTGTGTGGTGATTCCAATGCGAAAAAGAAACGAATTAGAAAATGAGCTTCTTATAGCCAAAAAAGAGGCAGTGACAGCTCTAAATGCTATGAATAAGGCTTATTCTGATTTAGAGAATGCTCATGAAACGATGAAAGTTCAAAAGGATAAACTTATTGAATTAAATGAAAAAAACGAAAAATACAAAGTAGATACAGAAAGAGAAATGGATCTTGCTAAAAAAATCCAAGAAACACTATTAACTGTTCCTATTATTAATGAACATCTTGAAATTCAAGCGTATTATAAAGGTTCCAATCAATTATCAGGTGATCTATATGGATTTTATCAAATTGACGCCCAACGGTATGGCCTTATCCTACTTGATGTGATGGGGCACGGGCTTTCTTCAGCTCTCATAACCATGTCACTTCATTCCATATTTCAGAGATTAATTTTAAAAGGTTCTGAAGTGAAAACTGTGATGAAGGAATTAGATGATCACCTTCATTCTTTATTCAAAAACACAAGTGAAACTTGGCATTACTGCACAGCCGTCTACCTTTTAATCGATACTGATAAGAGAGAAATTAATTATATCAATGCAGGCCATCCTTCCGTTCTTTTACAGGATATAAACGGAAAACAATATCAGTTGCGTTCTAATCGGCCTCCACTCGGGATGTTTGAAGAAATTATTTTTAAAACAAATACCCTTACATACAATAAGGACAGTAAGCTGTGCCTTTATACAGATGGAGTTGAAGAACCTCTAGGTTCAGACCGTTTATGCTCATTGTTAAAGGCCTATTCGGCTGCCCCTTTATCTACACTTAAAGAGGAAATTATACAATCGCTTAGAAATGAAGAGGACACTGACCAACGTAAAGATGACCAAAGTCTTATTTTGGTTAAACTAAAATAAGACTTTGGGGTTGCGCTATCCGTTACATAAACTAATACAGATTGCTGTTCAATTTCTTGGGAGTTCCTGTAGTAGATACTATTTTAGTTGGTTCGAAAACCGAGAGTCTTAATGGACCAGTTTAGTAATTGGAATAAAATAAAACAAATGAGGAGCTATCCATTTTGGGTAGCTTCTATTTTTTATGCAAAATAATTATTAAAGATTGCGTAATATAAATAATAAATTGACAGCGTCCGATCCAAAAATCATCCAGCTACAAGCACACTTTCAATCGATTTAACCAGCTTTTCATTCATTTTGTTCCATTTGCCTTCCAATCCTTTCCATCATAAAATGAAGCTATTAAAGAGGAAGGGGGCATGGCAAATGAACGAAGGTAGAGATCCATTCGTTTCTTCACTCGCTTCTCATTTAAACATGCGGATCACTCGTTTGGCAGAAGAAAGGGAAATCCCACTGGAAAGATTATTGGATAAGTCCGTCGAATTGTTACTTGAATATATGGAAGACAATGAATTGATCAATGACCATGTTAAATTAAACAATGTTGAAGCGATTAATAAAAATAATGAAATCATTCAGCAAAGCAGGCAGATTCTTAAGAAAGACTAGCTTAAAAACACTCAGCCATCACGGTTGAGTGTTTTTAAGCTTTTATATATCAGAGCATTGCTCACCATCAACTTCATGTCCAAATAAAAAAGGCAGCCACTAGGACTGCCCCTGTTGAACAATTGTTTTACAGTTGTTTCATTCTTTTAGTGATTAATAAAAACGATGCTTGTTTTTTTTGCATTTTTTACATTCACAACGTTTTCAAGGAAACCATACTGTACTCGGGTCATTGTTCTCAAAACATTTTTCTTCATAACAACTATTTATCTGCATACTAACACCCTCCTTACTATTGTATATGCATGGACTAATGGAAGGTGTGGACAAGTTGCTTAAAGATTAGAAGTGAATGAGAATTAATTAATTCATTTTCCATGTTGCTGGACAATTTCCAATGTATGTGGAAGCAAACTGAAATCTCCCCAAGTTTTATGACCAGGAATAACGATTTTCGCATCTTTATACACATACATTAAATTCTTCATCGTATTTGGCCAAGCTTCCATGTTAGCTTCATCAATTATCCCCGAATTCTTTTGTTCCAGTGCAAAAATCATATCACCAAATAATAAGTTATACTTTGGAAGCCATATCGTCATGTTATCAGAAGTATGGGCTTCCCCGGGGAAGTAAATTTCGATTTTCATATTCCCAACTTTTAAAGTTGATGCCATTGAATCCAGTGAAGGATCAGGCATAGGATAGTTGAACTCTCTTGCCAACCTTGCAGTTTCAGGAGTACTTTCCGTTTTTATTTTTTGATCCAATAATGCCTGTATACCTCCGATTCTATCATATTTGTGGTGAGTTATTATAGCCAGCTTGACAGGTTTTTGAATTCCTTTTTTATCATATCCAATAATTGCTTTGCCAGTATATCGTCCCAAGCTGCATCAACTAAGACGATTCCTTTTGAAGTATTAAGAACCAGACCATTCGCACCAATCTTATTACCTTGGATTTCCGTATATGTTGTATGTACCCATACATCCTTTTTTATTTGAGTTAGAACTACTGATCCATCCTCACTGGTTATTACCGTTCGTTTTGATTTAGTTTCATGAGCTGAAACCAGTGTCGAAATGTTTAGTAATAAAAAACAAAAACTTGCTAACACGATTAAAAACCCTTTTTTAACTTTTTCATATAATTCTTCCTTTCTATACTATATTTATAGAATTATAGATATTTCCAAATTTTAGTTCAAATATATATGACTTCTCAACTATTAGACCATAATATAGTTATGTAAACAAATACTAATCAAATTGAATATTATAGATTAATCAAAATTTAACGGAAGACTTCAACATCAAGTATTTAACGACGCAGGCAGAAAATGATGACTGCGAACACTGCAATTTTTTAGTACACAGAGTTTAGCCATCTGGCGAAAGTTATTGACAATGATTATCATTACCATTAATATATTGATGTAGTCATTGAAAATGAATATCATTATTAATTAGACATTTTTTTGATATGTTTTTAACCTACTCTATAATTAATAAGGAGAAATATCAGAATGAAAAAGCTATTCATCCCCTTCCTACTCTTGTTCGTACTTATTCTTAGTGCTTGCGGGAACAAAGAGACAGCGAACGAAAATAATGCATCCAAGGCTAAAAAAGAAACAGTTACATATCAATCAGAAACTGGCCCTATTGAGATTCCTAAAAACCCAAAAAGAATAATTGCTCTCTCTAATGGACCTAATGTATTGGCTTTAGAAGGTAATGTCGTTGGGATAGACCAATGGACTAATATGAATCCCCTTTTTAAAGAAAGGCTAAAGGGAGTGGAAGTCGTATCAGAAGATAACCTCGAGAAAATCATTGAACTGGAACCGGATCTAATCATAGCGGGATCCGAGATGAAAAATATTGGAAAGCTAAATGAAATTGCTCCAACTGTAGTATTCACTTGGGGAAAATTAGATTATTTATCACAGCAAATAGAAATCGGAAAACTCTTAAATAAAGAAAAGGAAGCAAAAGAATGGGTTAAAGATTTCGAAACGCGTGCAGAATCCGCTGGAAAAGCGATACGTGCAAAAATTGGTGAAGATGCAACCGTTTCTGTGATTGAAAATGATGCTAAGGAGTTTTATGTATTTGGAAATAATTATGCACGTGGAACAGAAATATTGTATCAAGCAATGGACTTGAAAATGCCTGAAAAAGTAAAAGAAAAGGCACTTAAATCCGGCATTTATGTCCTCTCATCTGAAGTGCTTCCTGAATATACTGGAGATTATATTATCTTTAGTAAAAACCCGGATGTGGTTAATTCATTTGTGGAGACCGAAACGTGGAAAAATATACCTGCAGTTAAGAACGATCGTATATTTGAAATAAATAGTAAAGCATCTACCTACAGTGATCCAATCACTTTAGAGCATCTTCTGGAATTTTTCGAAAAATCATTTCTTAACAAATAATATGCAAAGAAGGAATTCTTTAAATGAGAATTCCTTCTTTAATGTGTTTTATACTTGAATTTCTTCTCAGAATAATAAAAAGCAACTGTTGGCACTCAAGTGTTAAATCTAACTGATATTCATATCAATCATGAAAAGACCTTAACTTTTGCGTTAAGGTCATAAAAAGAACAAGCTTTTCTTGTTCTGCATTATTCTTTTTTAAGGTATTCTTCTAAAATACTCTTATCATATTCAGATTCAGGTAAAATACCCAAACGAGTATATTCCCAAATAACCCTTCTTTCGTGATCATCTGCATCCGATAGATCTTCATAATCATAGTCAACCTTAAATTTCCCTGTACTTTCTAAAGTAAAAGTTAAATTGGTCCATTGTTCTTTCTTGATTATTATTTTTAAATTCATCTGATAATTCTTTTAAAACCTTTATTAACCTCCGCCATGTATCTCTATACTCTATTCTACTAATACAATGTAACTCAGGGATATCGTGACTATATATGAGTTTATCAGTAATATTAGACTGATAGAAAAAGAACGCAGTCCCTGTCCCCTCAGTAACTTCTCCATACAAAATTACTTTACTCCATTCTTCTGGAATCATCTCATTTACAGTTTGAGCTATTTTCTGATAATATTCATTTAGTTTTGATTCATTCATTTTTTATCCCCCTGCTCTATTTTCAAATGTTCTTAGTAGTTTTTAACAACAGCCCTTACCAAAAGTTATAATCTGTATACTTAGGAATAATGAAGGTGATAACTGGTTTTACCAGTTATCACCTTCATAAACAAACGAAATTATTAATATGTTAAAAGTTCTATTGTAAATCTTGAAGTACGTAACACAGACAAATCCATAGGTTTATTGGATGTTTAAAATAATTTTATAAATTCTTCTCTATTTATTAGGATTTTATTATCTGTACACAGATAATCATGAAGAACTGATTCCATTCTCTCAATTTCATCTACTGTGAGAAAACTGGTTTCAACTGCACTATTTAAAAAGATTGTGATACTATCTGCATGAATACCTTCCAGTGATTGTGGTAAATATTTTACTTTTTCTAAATTAAAAGCTTCCCAAGATGTATAAGCAACAGCATCAACTAGTAGTGACCATAGTCTAGCAATATTCATTTCTTCTTCTTCCTCAGCAAATTCTGAGATTCCTGTATAGTCTGCATTATCAATAAGCTCATACAGTTCATCCCCAGTTACAGCATGGGATTCTACCCATAACCAACATTTATCCAATGCTTCTCTCCCTTCTGGATATCTTTCATCGTCTTTACTGATAACAGAAAATACTCTTTCAGCCACAGTTAAAACAAAGCCCACTTTTACTTCACTTTGTATATTATCAAATAATTTATTTTCCATAAGTTCCTCCTTATATTTATTCGATTTTCCCATCTTTTAAAACAAAAGAGAGCAAACCATTGGTTTTAACACTGTCATCAATCTCCGATGTTACGACTATTGTTAGGTTGGGATATTTCTTGCTAGCTTGATAAAATATACCACTTTTTTTCAATTGGATAGGGTTTCAGCAATCCTTTACTGCACTTATTACAAACACCTCTCGGATTAGATTGGTGAATTCTTAAAGTTCCTGTAATATCGCTTGGTTCGATTCCTGCTTTTTTTACGACAGAATCAAATTCATTTAAAACTCCTTCTTCAGCATGCCTTGTGAACTGTGCTAATTTAGGGTTTTTTAAATGATCATACGGGGCCCTAATATCCCTATTAGGTAAGATTTCGTCTAATGAAGGTAACCCTGCTTCTTTTCTTACTTCTGGAGATCCTCCTTTAAAAGTTAAATCTTCAAGTCCTTTGATATCTGTTCTACCCACAGCTATTGTATTAGTCTCAGGAACATTCCAATTTTTCCTTAATTCATCCAAATCAACTTTGCCAACCTCTATCTTATTTCCAGCACTACTAAGGTTCTTTGTTTCACCCGTCCCCTTAGGAACACTCTTCACTGAAGCAGCCTCTACTTTGCTATCCTTAACGGTGAATTTCTGATAAGCTTCCTTAATTGCCTGCTTTTCCATCATAACTTGGGGAAGGCTTGGTCCTCCTGCGAGGGAAACTTGTTCCACACTTATACGTTTAGGAATTTCCTTTTTACCTAGTTCTTCACCTATATTTTTTAACGTGTCTTTTCCTGATCTCGCTATGTCTGTTATTGTAGCTTGAACCTTCTGAACCTGCTTTTGCGCAAATTCCTTTACTGTAAGGGACGAACTTTGTACCACTTGCCACTTTTTTCTAAGCCACCTTGCCTTGAAGTAAATCTGTATGATTTTAAGTCCTTACGGCCTATTATCGGAGGAGCCCGATATGGCGTAAGATGATCCATTTTCATATTTCAACAATGAAAAGACAAAAGACCTTAACTTTTGCGTTAAGGTCATTCAAAAGAACAAGCTCTTCTTGTCCTCCAATATTCATTCTTAAGGTATTCTTCTAAAATATTCTTATCATATTCAGATTCATGTAAAAGACCCAAGCAAGTATATTCCCAAATAACCCTTCTTTCGTGATTATCTGAATCTGATAGATCTTCATAATTATAATCATAATCTTTTCAACTTGATTGGTTCTCCCTTATTCGATTGGTCCCATGAATTGAGTAATCAGATAAATATGTTCCATAAGTTTCACCTTTTTCAGGTTTTCCACTTTATCTGGTCCACCTAATCCAAGGAGAGGGGTATAACCAAAACATTCATCAAAATCTGGTTCTCCATATTTATCAACTGCTTCAGGATAAGGATTCCATTCTAATTCTTCAACAATAAAGCTATTATCATTTAAATCATCTAGAAAAAAGTCAAAACCAGCTGAAATAACATTTACATTGCCTTTTCTAAAATTTAGCAAATTTAAATATCTTCCTTTTTCCCAAACAATTATATCGCCCATAGATGTAGCAAATAACGGAATAGCATCTTCGCTTCTTATATATACATCTTTTAAAAGTTCTTCAAATACATCAGGGTTTACCAATTTTAAATAACCTTTTAATATACTCCCAAACCCGTATTGCCTCCATATTTCTGTTATTTGTTCTGGTATCTTCTCTTTATATTTATCGATGACTTCTTTATCAATTTTTTCTTCTAATATAAATCCTTCAAATACATTATTTGACAAATTATTCTCCCTCCAATAATTAATTCATTAATTTAACATTTAAATATGTTGATTTTCTTTCTGATTCAACCATGGTTTTTGATAGCTCTCTTATTTGTTCATCTAATACATCTATTCTGTATTTCCATTGAGAACCAATCGAAGAATTAACTTTTTTATCCCCCATTCCACCTATATTAATAGGATTTCCTCCCGCAATTTGATCCGGGTTATGGAGAGCAGCTTGAGTTTCTAACCATTCATTTGCTTTTTTGTTTGCGTCTTGTCTAGACAATCCTTGTTTACGTAATTCTAAAACTTTTTCTTTTAAAGCTTCTTTTCTAGCAAGTTTTTGAGCTGCATTCCCTTCTAAAGCTCTTCCTTCTTCTATATATCTTTCTCTATTCTTTAAATACTCTTCAATAGTTAAATCATTCAACCCTTTTTCTTGGTCTTTTAACTGTCTTGCAAATTCTTCTGCATTGTGTTTTGGATTTTGCTTGAACATAACATCTATTTCTGAGATTCTTTGGACATGGTATAACATGCCTGTACCCTTACCACCATCACTCTTCACCGCAAACTTCTGTACTATATCCTTAATAGTCGTTTTATCAAAAGTGACATGCTTGTAGTTGTTTCCATACGCCGTGGCTAACTCTTCGACCCTGATACGGAGAGGCACTTTCACTTTACCGATTTCCCTGCCGAAGGCTTGAACCTTCTGAACCTGATTTTGCGCAAATTCCTTACTGTATGGGATGAACTTTGTACCACTTGCTACTTTATCTGCGACCTTCGCCGCACCTGCCACTCCGCCGATTCCAAGTGCCATCAACAGTCCGTTCTGGCGCTGTTCCTCAATTAGCTATGTCCTTGCCTGTAACTGCTTCGCCTAGACCGTTGCGTTTAAGCCGTACAGATCGCACTTGGTCTCATGGCAGATCAATTATTGGATTAATCTTCCATTTTACTTTACCCTAAAAACATTTTTAAAGATAGTTTCTTTTTTCCTCTACTCTCGTAATACACTGTTCACAGTCATTACAGTCTATAAACACGACAATAAGAATTTAACATTTAGAGTACTTATAAAATTATAGTGCTCTATTAAATTTTTACGCTAAAAAGCACTCGTTGCCTATAGTAGACAATCAAGTGCTTTAAGTTCATACATGTTCTAAGTTTAGTAATTTCTTTGAGTTTTCATAAGTTTGTAAGTTTCATATTTTATGTTGACAGTATGACATCTTTTTTGTATCTTGACAAGTGTCACGCTTAAACCTATGAGCTTGTGCACTCTCGCTTGTTTGGTTGCCGATGACATCTATGGAGTGGTCCTATCTAGAAAAATGTCATCTCGCCCTATTCTCTTTCTTATTGCCTAAATATTAAAATAACATTGACACTTCTTGAAGGAATAACCTTCATGCGCCATTAATTCAAATTCCAGCATATCTTTAACTGTAAACAATTTAAAGATTATTATTTTTTACCTCCTCAAACCACTCATCAGCAAAATCATCTGCCGTTTTTATATCATCATTTGTATGTACTAAATCATACTTGTATTCAGCTTGAAGACTGCCACTCTTAGCATCATATATTAATTTCAACTCCGTTGGCATGTCTCTTTCGTATTCTTTGCATAATTCTTCAATTTTTTCGGCATCATCATTGATAATATTTAATACCATAAACTGTCGTTCTGTAGATACATCATATCTTTCGTCCCCATTCTCCAATGCATCGTTCACCTTATGACATTCTACATACTTATTGTTAATTAAATAAAAGAAACTGCTCGATATCATATCTTCTTCACATGAAGCATAAACATATACTTTATCGGCTCTATCTTCAACATATTCCATACAAATGGATATCATATCAGCTTGCAGTTCACTAAATCTATCTTCAAATTCTTTCATACTACATTGCACTCCTTTTATAAATTTTTAAATTTTGCACTGCCCGGCTTACCATCAATAGTGTAATTAACTATAAATTTGTCTGGGCGCATATCATTCCCAGAGTAATTTATAGCAACATCAACTGTTACTTTTTTTGGTGGTGTTTCTTTTAGAGCTGCAGCCCATTTATCTTCGACTTTCTTATATTTCTTCAAATTAACATCAGATAATTGCGATACCAAATTGTCAATTTTAGGTGATCCTCCAAACCTATCAGCTGCCAAATGTCCTGCATGGTCCTGACCTTTTACTTTACCTGGTGTATTCTTGCTGTGTGACAATCTGTCTTTTCTCTTTGTTAATTGTAAATTTTTTGTTTCAAATTTTGAAATCCTACCTAAATTATCTGTTTCATATAAGTAATCATACTCTCCAGTTTTATACCTAATATCAGGCTTCAACCTATTTTTTCTACCATTTGTAAACTGTTTTCCGTTGTCGATAAATGTTTTGACTTCACTTACTCCAGAAATACCTTTACCCGTACCCTTAGGAACACTCTCCCCTGAAGCCGCCTCTACTTTGCTATCCTTCACCGTGAATTTCTGATAGGCTTCCTTAATTGTCTGCTTTTCCATTACAACGTGGGGAAGGTTTGGTCCTCCTGCGAGGGAAACTTGTTCCACACTTATCCGTTTAGGAATTTCTTTTTTACCTAGTTCTTCACCTATATTTTTTAACGTGGTTTTTCCTGATCTTGCTATGTCTGTTATTGTAGCTTGAACCTTCTGAACCTGCTTTTGCGCAAATTCCTTGCTGTAAGGGATGAACTTTGTACCACTCGCTACTTTATCGGCGACTTTGGCCGCACCTGCCACACCGCCGATTCCGAGTGCCATCAACAGCCCATTCTGGCGCTGTTCCTCGGTTAGCTGGTTGCCGAACATGTCTTTGCCGGTGACGGCTTCGCCGAGGCCGTTGGCTGCGAGGAGTCCGTATATCCCGTATTCGGTTTTCTGGAGGAGGCTAAAGCCTTTTGTCGTTTTATAGGCATCGAGCGCGTGGTTCGCTGCGTTGAGTCCTTTGGCCGTTTTGTAGATGGCGCTGCCGCCCTTGATGGCCCGGCCGGCCCAGCCGACGACGGGGATGAATCCAGCGGCTGCCATGGCGCCTGCGGCGATTCGTTCGGCATCGGACAGCTTGCGGCCCGTTACTGGATCGACTCCGGTTGAGGCCCTGATAGAATCATAATATCCCGTGAATTCCCCTGTAAAGGTTTTTGTCGTATCCCAGGCTTTTTCGTACCATGGGCGGTTTTCGAGTTCTTCCATTTCCTGTTCGATTTTCCGGGCTTCGGCTTGCTGCTTTTTGAAGGTTTGATAGTCTTTCATCTGACCGGCGACTTCATCCTTCACTTGATAGACATCACTGCTCTTGAATGCCGATTGATTGAATGTCATCGGCGAAACGTTGCCGTCCTGTTTGGTGGCATCAAGCAAGGCACGAAAGAGGCCAACGGCCACGTTTTCCTGCCCGACGGACACATCATATTCCTCGATCAATTGCCGGTCGACATTCTCGACCTTTGTCACGGTGTCATCCAGCCTGTGCCCGGCCAGCGTGATTTTTTCATTAAAGTCCTTTTGGTCGAATATATCAAGAGGCAGGATATCGTCAATGCTGTTCAGGATCTTTTGAAGATCGTTCGCTTGTTGATCGACAAGCGACTTCGCTTGGTTGATGCCGTTCGACACTTCGCCATCTAAAAAGGGAACCTCGACAACCGTATTTCCGGAGAGGTCCGCCTCTTCAAGACTGGCTGGAATGCCTTCCAAAAAACTGATTTGGGTCGTGAATAGCTCCATCCAGGCGTCCGCCACCTCGATTTGCGCTTCATAGAAGCTTTTGATGGCGGCAGCACCGGCTCCCTGAAACTCGTTATCCAGGCCGACGATGCCCTGAAATTCCTTTTTCAGGGCTGTGACTTCCTTCTTTAGTTCTTCATATTGCTTGGCGCGCGACTTGGTTGCGGCCGTCAATGTCTCGGCTTCATATATCTTCATCGCTGATACCCATATGAAGACGTATGGGTGATGGCTTCATCCTGTTCTTTTAATAAGTCAATGTTGGCACGGGTATCTTCCACATTTTTCTGGACGATTTTGATATATTGCTCCAAGACCTTCTCCAGGTTCGTTTCGCGGTCGATCCATTTCGAAGTGAATTCCAATTTATTGCTGCCCAGCTCGCCTGCCGGCAAATTTCCAAGCGTGACTGTACCAAGTGCCGTCTTCACCTGATCGACTTGCTTTGTTACGGCAGGATGATTCAGTTTGATTGTCGTCATTAAAACAACCGCCTTTTTAAATCTGAAATTTTACTTTCCAGCTGCTCAAATGCCTCTTCGCCTTTGCTCAAAAGGGAATCGGCTTCTTGGGCTATATTCCCCGCTATGCTCAGAAGCGTATTCTCGGCATTCAGCTTTGTAATCATCGCCTCAATTTTCCATTGGTAATCGTCATAATCGTCATGAATGATACTAAACATCACATTATAGGCATCATGACGAGCTTCCTGAAATTGATCCGAGCGATTCCCTGTCCAGCTGCCACCTAGCTCAGGGTCTTTTATTTTCCTAATCTCGTTTAAGCACATGCTCTGCTCTTTTATAATATCGTTCTTCGCATTTTCTAAACGTTCAATTTTCACATGTAAATCAGCTTTTTTACTGGAGATAGCAGAGTGTATATTACTCAAAATATCTGCATAAACCATGAAACTCACCTCAGAAACAGTATAATCCTACACTAAATGTCATATTTTCCTATTTAATATTATAAGGATTATAGTCCGAGAGTTAAATAGGGAGAAATATGCTATTTTGTCAGTTGAAAGAGAAGATTGGCATAAAAAAGTTCCTACATACCATATTCTTCATACCCGCCATTTTACCAATTTTAAACAATCGAACAGAATATCATCTCATTGGATTCTCTATAAAAATTCCAACCAGTTCATTCAAACTGCCCATGACTGTATCTGTGCAACAAATCATCCCGAACAAATTCCCTGCAAGTGGAAGATAAATGTGACCGTTCGGGATGAATCAAATCACCAAAAGGCAAATCACCGACAAATTTAACTTCACCTTCAAAATCCTGTCCGGATTCAGCATCAAAACCGATTACTTTCACAAAACAAGTTTTGTGTCCGGTTTTCATAAAATCAATTACTGTTAACACATGATTATGTACATCATTCATCCTTTTTTCCTCCAACTCTAAGCATTAAGTTTTACTACTTTATAAAAAAAGAAACCGATCAAACAATCATGGCTAAGATTGCTAAAGGCATTAAAAACATTGGAAATAGTCACTCCTGCTTTCCATGAATTACTTTATTTTTCTATGTACTTTGTTCGATCTACCCTTATTTAACTGAACTTGCATGTCCTGACTTCTTCAATCACTTATGCTTTTTTAACGTTTCCCAGAATATACTTCTCTTAGCATGTTTATGATTTCACATTACTACCATCGAAGGTCAGTCTGGCAACCCCGAGGACCTCCCCTCTTCTATATAGATTTATAACCTGCTATAATCTAAGGATTGGAGGTGTGAAAAAATGAAAGAATTCATCCAGATATTAGCTGAAATCGTCAATAATCTTCACGATTTTATCCTATTCTTTGTAAGCGACACATTAAATTCAAATGCAACGGACAAAGATCTGCATTTTTGGATAATGGGAATCATCGGTATCATCATATTTTTGTTCGTGTTATTTTTATCTAATTTAATTGCCCGGATGCGTTTTGGGATAACGATACTCTCTTTCCTTTATACCTTTACTGTCATGGTTGTTTTAGTATTTGCCATTGAAATACAGCAAGCCCTTACCAGCAGGGGGAATATGGAGTTTCAAGATGCGGCGATAGGCCTTTGGGGGTACATCGTATTTTTCATGGTTTTTGCTGTACTTTCATCCATATTCCTTTTGGTGAAGAATTTTTTCAAGCAATCAAAATAAAGGTAACGATAGGTCACCTTGCTTAAAACATTCCTAATGCCTTTCAATAACTAGAAATTCGGATTTTGTATTGGCGGGAATGATAAACTCTCTGTAGCATCATCTTAAATGGGAAGGAAGGTTACAGAGAAGCAAATTTGATTCGGGGGATTACTTCGTTTCACTTTCATTGAATAAATCAATGCTGAACAGATTAAAAGAATCGTCGTCATTAATATGTTCCTGGTCATTTCCGGGTATATCAGGACTATTTTCCCTGCGACGGCGATTTACTTCCCTTAATTCCGCTTCCAGAAATTCCGCTTGTTCGTGGGAAAGCTTGATCGTGATTTCATTATTTTGATCATCTGCAGCTTTCAAGAGGACATAACTATCCGCAGCATTACGTAAAGTCACATTGCTTACTGTTAAGTTCATGTTCGCGAGTTCATATCTTGCCTTCATAAAGTAAAAAGAACCTCCATCGGAAAATACCGGTTAAAATAATGTATATTAAATATACTCTACTTCAAGATATCTAAATATACAAATTCTTTGTTTGGAAAAGCCTTGAAACCTAAAGAAATCTACCTCCTTAACGAGCTTCCCAAGACCATATATGGAAAAGTGATGAACCATATCATTAAAGCCGCGTTCTTGAATAAAGGTCCAGGTGAAGTTTCATCCCTTTTAAAATCCAGAAGTTTTGGAACAAATGGAGCAATTGAATGCGAATTCGTCCCTTTCTTAAAAAAATACTTGAATGAATTCACATTAACTATAAATAAATGGAACCCTTCATTAGTGGAAAGGTTCCATTTGTTTTTATAATTCTTTCTCAATCGCTCTAGTAATATGGTATGGACCTTTGCTTTTATTTGAAGTAATAACGGTTTTCAATCGATTTGCCGGATATACCGCAGAATTGAAACTTACACCCGGGTCATACCCCACAAGATGATATTTGAAAATCCCGTCATTTTTTTTACGGATCCATATACCATACCCATAGTATTCCCCTTCATCTTCAGTAGCAATATGGGCTTCCAATAAGAGATTGGTATATTCTTGATTCAGTAACTGATTGGAAAATAACCCATCCCAAAACCTGAACATATCTGATGCGGTAATATACGCCCCTCCATCCGCACCGCCTTTGATGGGAAGGGAATAAACGTTGGTTCTCCATGCTCCACTTTCTTTGTCTATGTACCCTAATGCAGTATTTTTAGGAAGCTGGTCCATGGAAAAATAACCTGAATTTATCATTTCACAAGGAAGAAAGATGTTCTTGTCGATATATTCAGAAAATTGGAGTCCGGTTAGTTCCTCAACAATCAGTCCTAATAAAATATAGCCTGCATTATTGTAATGAAATCTTTCCCCGGGTTCAAACATCATCACATCATCTTGAAACATTGGGAGGAAATCTTTTAATCTTTTTATATGATACATCGGATTTTTCTGCCAAAGCTCTTCAAAATCATCCATCACTTTCTCATCAAAGTAATCCGGAATGCCCGAAGTGTGTGTTAAGAGGTGATGAATGGTTACATTTTGATGGAAATCAGGAAACACGATAGGAAGACAGTCTTTAAGCTTAAAATCAAGCCTAAGTTTTCCTTTTTGTATTAACTGGCAAATGGCTATCGCGGTAAACAGTTTACAACCGGAAGCAATACCGAACCTTGTTTCGGTCGTATTCATGATTTCATCCGCTCGATTGGAATAGCCATGTGCTGAGCTATGGATCAGGTCATCTCCCGCTTTCACAGCGATAACACCCGAGAATTCAATTTCCTTGCATGTTTCTTCAATAATCCTGGATATATCCATATGTAGAGTCGACATTTCGTTTTCCCCCTTGCCGGTAAAATTTTCATAACCGATGTGTTGGCCAAGGTGCTCATTAGGTCTTGCCAAAAAGCCCGCATCTTATGTGATGCGGGATAACTTATTTCAAATTTCACTCGTTCTTTTATTTCCACCAAGTATCATAAACATTAATGGCTTCATTGCGTTTATGTTCGGTTTTAGTATACCATCCTTCGATGATTTCGGCAGCTTCCGTTCTGATTTCCTTGCCTTCAAGATAATCATCGATTTCATCGTAGCTAACGCCTAAAGCCACTTCATCAGGAAGTAACGGTTTGTCATCTTCTAAATCTGCCGTTGGTATTTTCGTATAAAGACGCTCAGGAGCACCGACGAATTTCAGGATTTCTTTTCCTTGCCTTTTATTTAAGCGATATAATGGAAGGATATCCGCTGCACCATCACCATGTTTCGTAAAGAAACCTGTGATCGCTTCAGCTGCATGGTCCGTACCAAGCACAACGCCTTTATACAGTCCGGCTAAATCATATTGTACCTTCATTCGCTCACGTGCCTTGACATTTCCCCTTAAGAAATTCGATAGCTTTTCAGAAACCGCTGCTTCCACAGCTTTTACTGAAGCATCCACCGCTTCCTTGATGTTGACAGTAACCGTTTGGCTTGGCTTGATGAATTTTAAAGCCAGCTGCCTGTCATCTTCATCAGCCTGTACTCCATATGGCAAGCTTACAGCAACAAACTTATAGTCGCTGCCATTTTTTTCTTCATTCAATTCATTGACAGCGGTTTGAGCAATATACCCCGCCAGTGTTGAATCTTGACCTCCGGATATCCCAAGTACAAAACTTTTCAGAAACGTATTTTTCTTCATATACCCTTTTAAAAGATCAACACTTTTCCTGAATTCGGCTTCAGGATCGATCGTTGGTTGGACAAGTAATTTTTTTACGATTTCTTTTTGTAATGGACGCATTGGCATAGCCCCGCTTTCTAATAAAATAGATTGGTCATTTCGTTAGCATTCTTTCTACATTGGCTTTAACTTCATCTATATTCCTCATTTTATTATCCCAACAATCCTGGCTTAGATCTACCGGGTATTCTTCAGGATTCAGTGCACGAAGGTACTCCGGCCATAATACTTGGAGATTTTTTTGCGTGAAGGCCTTGATTTCATCTATGGTCGGCAATTCATAAATCAAACTTCCATCCTTGAATATATCCACATGCAGATCAACCGCATCGAAATCCGTGACGAATTTACTTAGGAAGGTATGGACAGGATGAAACATTTTTAATTTTTCCTGTTCCTGCGGCTTCTCATATTCCATCGCCAAATAATCACCTTCAGCATGATGATTCACTTTATTGATGATTCGGTATACTCGTTTTAAGCCAGGTGTCGTAACCTTTTCAGGGTTAGAAGAAATTTTGATGGTATCTCTCATATTCCCATCTTCGCCCTCTATTGAAACCATTTTATAAACAGCACCGAGCGCTGGCTGGTCATAAGCCGTAATCAATTTGGTTCCGATGCCCCAAATGTCAATTCTTGCTCCTTGTTGTTTCAAATTGATGATCGTATATTCATCCAAGTCATTGGAAGCGACAATCTTCGCATCATGGAACCCTGCAGCATCAAGCATACGCCGTGCTTCTTTTGATAAGTAAGCTAAGTCACCGCTGTCAAGACGGACGCCAATGAAATTGATTTTATCGCCCAGTTCCTTGGCAACACGGATTGCATTCGGGATGCCAGAACGCAATGTATCATAAGTATCAACCAAGAATACACAGTCTTTATGGGAAACAGCGTATTTATGAAAAGCTGTATATTCATCTTTATAAGCTTGAATCATGGAATGTGCATGCGTCCCTGAAACCGGAATGCCGAACAGCTTTCCAGCACGTACATTACTAGTGGAATCAAAGCCAGCAATATAGGCCGCTCTCGCTCCCCAAATTGCAGCATCCATTTCTTGCGCCCGCCTTGAACCGAATTCAAGGGCAGATTCTTCACCGATTACCTGTTTGATGCGTGAAGCTTTTGTTGCCACGAGTGTGTGATAGTTCACAATGTTAAGCAAAGCAGTTTCAATGAGTTGAGCCTCACCAAGCGGTGCCTCCACCCGTAATATCGGTTCATTGCCGAAAACGAGCTCTCCCTCTTTCATACAGCGAATCGCTCCCGTGAAACGAATGTTCTTCAAATAATTCAAAAATTCTTCATCATAGTGCAGATCATTTTTTAAATAGTCGATATCACTTTCCGAGAAGGAAAAGTTTTGAAGGTAATGGACAATTTTTTCAAGTCCCGCAAAAATCGCATATCCGCTATTAAATGGAAGCTTTCTGAAAAATATCTCGAAAACTGCCTTTCGATTATGTGTTTTGTCCTGCCAATAAGTTTGGGCCATATTGATTTGGTAAAGGTCAGTGTGTAATGCGTAACTGTCGTCGTTGTACTTTTTTTCCATGGATAGTTCCTCCCAAAAGAGAAGCATTCGCTTCCCTTCTATTCTGTTGCTTGAATGGATATTATAGAATGGTTGCTCCAAGAGATCCTTTAAAATGTCCAAGCGCCCAATGGTGACCGGCATCATTGAACGAGGCCACTGCATTTTCATATACAAAGATATTATAGCCTAGATTATAAGCGTCGATTGCCGTATGCAAAATACAGATATCTGTACAAACCCCGACTAAATATACATCAGTAATGTGGCGTTCCCTTAGGCGGATATCTAGGTCCGTTCCTGCAAATGCCGAATAACGCGTTTTATCTATATAATGAACATTCTTTTGATTTTTATTTGTTTCATACTCTTCTTTTAACGCCCCATATAGGTCTCTACCCATTGTACCGCTAATATTATGCGGTGGAAACAAATTCGATTCAGGATGTAAGCGGTCTCCTTCTTCATGTAAGTCAATCGCGAAGACTGTGTATTCGCCTTGTTTGATAAATTCCTTGGTTATGCTGACAAGTGCCTTCTCGATATCCTGGCCTGGCTTCCCGCAGGTCAATGAACCTCCGTCTGCCACAAAGTCATACGTATAATCGATATTGATCAATGCCTTTTTTCCCATTGCACGATTCCCCCTCAATAGTAAATAGAGTCCATGACAACCTCTGCATTAAATCGGTAAAGCTGTGAAGGCCGATACGAATTACGTTTCGTTTTCTTCTGCATTCCCTTTTCATCCAAGACTTTCTCCAAAAACGGGAGTTTAGGGGCTTTTGCATAAAAAAGTGAGTCAGCGCTGATTTTTGCATCATCTCTGGCTGTCAGCAAAACCCGTTGCAGTTCAGAAAGTGTAAATTCATCCGGCAGGAATTTTTGGGCTATCGTCGTTTGCACCATTTCTTTTTTCATTAAATTCATCGCATCGTTTATAATTGTATAATGATCGAATGCTAGATCTAATTGTAAGGCTTCCTGAATCGTGAACAATTCAACTTCGGCTGCGTCGTCATTCGCTTTTCTTTGATGAAGAAACTCTTCCTGGACAATGGCATAAAAAGCATTGGATATGATCCATCCCCTGGGATCGCGTCCCGGCCGGTCATAAACCCCGAAATGCTTGACATGGAATCCAGTTACGCCCGTTTCTTCTTTCAATTCTCTTTTGGCAGCTTCATAAGCAGTCTCGCCAGCATTGACGAAACCTCCGGGTAAAGCCCATTTATCTCCTTCAACATTCGGGCTTCCTTCCTTATCTTTTGTGGCACGTTTGATTAATAATAGCTTCAAAAACATTTCAGGCGGGGCTTTCTCTGCCGTTTTCTTCGTAGTAATCGTAAAGATCGCAATATCTGCCGTATATCCATCTGGAGTAATATATTTCTTTTTTTCCTGCTGAGCCATGGCAACTCTCACTTTCTTTCACTAAGTATGGAATTAAGTAATTAGTAAATCATTAATTACTAATTATAGTACTCTTCCTTGTGTAATTTAGCAACTCAAAATCAGAAAAATTTTCTAATTATTTAAAAAATCATTTATTTTATTACATGAAAACAAAACCCGGTCATCATGACCGGGCTTGTTTATTGAATTCTTTAAACGGGATAGACCCCATGTTTACGATCGGTAAATGTCAATTGCTTACTGCTATACGCTTCAAAGCGGGCACTCAATTCATCACGCAGGTCATTTGGCTGGATGATGCCATCAACAATCATCTCGGATGCTAAGCGGTAAATATCGATGTCTTCATTATACTCATTGCGCTTCTGTTCGATGAATTTAGGGCGCTCTTCTGGTTCCATTGCATTGATTTTATTGGCATAGACTGCATTGACCGCAGCTTCTGCCCCCATGACCGCTATCAATGCCGTCGGTAAGGCCAGAACGCAGTCCGGCTCAAAAGCTGGACCGGCCATCGCATATAGTCCAGCACCATAAGCCTTACGGACAATGACAGAAATCTTGGGAACCGTGGCTTCACTCATGGCCGAAATCATTTTCGCACCATGGCGAATGATCCCTGCCCGTTCGACCTTCGTCCCAATCATGAATCCTGGAATATCCACCAGGAACAACAACGGTATATGGAAAGCATCACATAAATTGATGAACTTGGCTGCCTTATCAGCTGAATCATGGAACAGGACGCCGCCCTTGACACGCGGCTGATTGGCTATGATCCCTATCGTTTGTCCATTTAGCCTTGCAAGCCCAGTGATTAATTCAGGGGCAAATAGCTTCTTGATTTCACAGAACGATTGCCTGTCTATAATCCTATCGATCAGGTCATACATATTGAAGGCTGCATTCTGATTTTTAGGAATCAGTTCTTCCAACGTTTTTTCAAAATCCGCAGGCAGCTCAGGTTTTACGCTTTTAGGCCTTTCTTGATAATTTCCTGGAAAATAGCTTAAGTACCTGCGCGCAAACGCGATCGATTCTTCTTCTGACTTGACAAGCACATCTCCGCATCCTGAAACGGAACAATGCATTTTCGCCCCGCCCATTTCCTCTTCACTCACCTTTTCGCCAATGACCATTTCTGCCATTCTTGGTGAACCTAAATACATGGATGCATTGCCATCAACCATTACGACGATATCACAAAAAGCTGGGATATATGCCCCGCCGGCAGCAGACGGACCGAACAATAGACAAATTTGCGGGACTTTTCCTGATAACTTTACTTGGTTGTAAAAGATACGTCCTGCTCCGCGGCGTCCCGGAAACATTTCTACTTGATCTGTAATTCGTGCCCCGGCAGAATCGACTAAATAAAGAAGGGGCAGCTGTAACTTCTCAGCTGTTTCCTGAATGCGAATGATTTTTTCGACGGTTCTTGCTCCCCAGGAACCAGCTTTAACAGTCGAATCATTGGCCATGACACAGACCCTCTGACCATTGATTTTCCCGATGCCTGTAACCACACCATCGGCAGGCAGACCATCACTGGCACAATTAGCAAAGAAAGCGTCCTCTATTTCAACCCCTTCATCGAAAAGCAGTTCGAGCCGTTCACGTACGAAAAGCTTTCCTTTTTCAGCGTTTTTTTGATGATATTTTTCTAAACCGCCTTTTTTAATCGTCTCAACCGTTTCGGTTAGTTTATCCGTCGTTACCATCCCTGTTCCTCCTTCAATTGAAATCATTGGCCCTTAAATACCGGTTTGCGCTTTTCCTTGAATGCTGACAGACCCTCCAGTCGGTCACGGGTTTTTAAAGTTGTCTGATAGCATTCTTTTTCAATTTGCAATCCTGTTTTCAAGTCAGTCTCAGCCCCTTGATTGATCGCCGCTTTTGCAGCCCTGAGTGCCAATGGGGCATTGACCGCAATTTCCTTAGCCAATTTTTTCGCTTCCTCAAGTAAATGTTGGGGTGAATATACATGACTGATGATTTTCAAGGCATGTGCTGTTTTTGCATCCAGTCTCCTAGCCGTATAAATCAGTTCTTTCGCTGTCGGCATTCCGACTATCCGCGGCAGTCGCTGTGTACCGCCGGCGCCTGGGATGATGCCTAACGATGTTTCTGTCAGTCCCACCTTCGCCGTTTCAGATGCGATGCGTATGTCACAAGCTAGTGCCAACTCCAGCCCTCCGCCAAAAGCCGAACCGTTAATCACGGCGATGACCGGAACTGGAAGGTTTTCTACAGCCGTAATCGTATCTCCAATCAACTTGACTGTCTCCCTGACTTTATCCTCATTCATACCTGCTCGTTCCTTAAGGTCCGCACCTGCACAAAACGCCTTTTCACCTGCTCCCGTTATAATGACTGTTCGTAAATTGGAATCACTTTTCAATTCCTCCAGTCCTTCAACTAAGCAATGAAGCAATTCCGTGGATAAGGCATTAGCAGCATCCGGCCGATTCAAAGTCACTAGGGCAATTCCCTTTTCTTCATGACTGATCTCAACTAATGAAGTCATAAATTCACCTCACTTTCTCTTATTGTGCGTTATAAACAGCCATCTGATGGCTAGGCAATGGTTTTTCCAAAAAGCTCTGCATCATGGCCGCAGCCTTCATTAGTTTTTCTGGATTGATACCCGTGTGAATTCCCATTTTATGTAGCATATGAATCAGGTCATCCGTTGCCACGTTTCCGCTCGCACCTGGTGCATACGGGCATCCTCCTAAACCTCCGAGCGAAGAGTCGAAAGTGTCCACACCATAATTAAGTGATTCAAGAACATTTGCGAGTGCCATTCCCCTTGTATCATGAAAATGGAGGGCAATCCGGCTTATATCATATCTTTTTACAGCCTGTTCAAGGAACAGTGCAACCTGTCTTGGAGAAGCGACCCCAATGGTATCACCCAATGAGACTTCATTGATTCCATATTCAAAAAGTTGATCACAAACACGGAAAACCTGTTCGGTCGAAACCTCCCCTTCATAAGGACAGCCGAAAACGGTTGAAATATAGCCCCTAACCGTTTTCCCGCTGTTAGCTGCTGTCCCTATGACATCCTTCATTATTGGAAAGGTATCGGAAATCGACTTATTGATATTTTTAAGATTATGCGTTTCACTGGATGACATGAACACGGAAATTTCATCGATATTGGCTTCAAGAGCCGACTCCAGTCCCCTTTGATTGGGTACAAGGGCCGCATAAGTGATACCGGGATTTCGCTTTATTCCCTTAGCCACCAGGGCGGCATCACTCAATTGGGGAATCCACTTTGGATGGACGAAAGAAGTCACTTCTATATAAGATAATCCTGTATCAGAGAGCTGATCGATCCAATCCATTTTGCTTTTTGCAGGTATCATGACCTTTTCATTTTGCAGTCCGTCACGCGGACCCACTTCCTTAATTGTCACTTTTTCAGGCCAATTCATCTTACCCCTCCGTCCCCTTATTCAATGACGGCCAAAACGTCGCCCTCATTCACGAAATCCCCCTCATTCACTTTAAGTTCTTTAATTGTGCCAGCTTCCTCGGCTGCAATGGGGATTTCCATTTTCATTGATTCCAAGATAATGATATCCTGTCCGTCGGTTACACTTTGCCCCTCGTTCGCTACGATTTTCCAAACGCTTCCTGCCATGCTTGCCTTTAATTCTGCCATCTTACATTCCTCCTGATCATTATGTTTTAAAAGATGCGTTATACAGTCAATTTTTTTATATATTTTGCAATGAAATCCGTAGTCGTATCTCCTTGGGAAAAAGCTTCATGAGAAATGATTTCCATCAGCAAAGGAAGGTTTGTTTTAATTCCTTCAATTTTATAGCTTGCGAGCGCTTCTCTTAATCTCTCGATCGCTTTATCCCTTGAATCACCGCTCACCACCAATTTGGCGATCATCGGATCATAAAAGTGGGATACGACCGAAGTTCCATGAACAGCCAATTCATGACGGATCCCTTCCCCTTTCGGAAGTTCCATGCTTGTGATTTTCCCCGGTGCTGGATAAAAGGTTTTCGGATCTTCAGCATATATGCGCACTTCAATGGAGTGTCCATCCTGTTTAATCTCACTTTGCGTGAATTCCAATTTGTCGCCAGAGGCAACTTTAATTTGCTGTTCAACCAAATCCAGTCCCGTAATTTCTTCGGTGACAGGATGCTCTACCTGAAGGCGTGTATTCATTTCCAGGAAATAAAAGTTTTTATCTGCATCAACTAAAAATTCGAGGGTGCCCGCATTGCTATAACCGATGGATTTTACTGCTTTCACTGCAGCCATTCCCATCCTGTTTCTTGTTTCTTCGTCAAGGAAAGAAGATGGAGCCTCTTCCACGACCTTCTGGTGGCGCCTTTGAACGGAGCATTCCCTTTCCCATAAGTAAACAGCATTCCCAAAGGAATCCGCCAATACCTGAATTTCGATATGACGAGGCTTCTCAATCAATTTTTCTATGAACATATCTCCATTGCCAAAAAACAATTGGGCACGTTTTTGATTCCCCTCGAAGGCTTTGGTCAGTTCATCTTCATTAGCAACCGCCTGCATGCCGATTCCCCCGCCGCCTGCTGCTGCTTTTAACATGACTGGGTAGCCAATCTTTTCGGCAACGGCTGCAGCTTCTGCACTATCAATTAACGGACGTGAAAATCCAGGCACCAATGGAAGTCCCGCTTGCTCCATCTTTTTCCTCGCCTCGACTTTATTGCCCATCTGCTGGATGATCTCTGGTTTGGGACCAATGAATATCAAGCCGGCTTCTTCGCATGAACGTGCGAAATCTGCATTTTCACTAAGAAATCCATATCCAGGATGAATGGCCTCCACTCCGCTTTCCTTAGCTATTTCCAAAATCTTATTGACGTTTAAATAGCTTTCCTGTACTCTCGGGCCACCCAATAAATATGCCTCATCCGCCAATCCCACAAAAGGCGAATCCAAATCTGCTTCCGAATGGACAGCGACAGTAAGTATTCCCAGCTTTTTGCATGTACGAATAATGCGTGATGCTATTTCTCCCCTGTTTGCGATAAGAATTTTTCGAATCATTCGATATCCTCCTTATTTAGTGCGTTCCGTTAGTAGGTCAAGAGTTTGTTGCCGAAGCTTATACTTTTGGATTTTTCCGGATGCAGTCATTGGATAAGCATCGGTAAATTGAATGTAACGGGGAATTTTATGAAAAGATATTTTCCCTTTGCAATACTCTATCAATTCTTTCTCCGTAAGAGTTTCTCCTGCTTTCAAAATGATCCATGCCGCTACCTCTTCCCCGTACTTCTGATCCGGAACGCCGAGTACCTGGACATCGACAATTGCAGGATGTTGATAGAGGAATTCTTCAATCTCACGGGGGTAAATATTTTCCCCTCCGCGAATGATCATATCTTTCAGCCGGCCTGTAATCTTGCAATAACCCCTTTCATCCATCACCGCCAAATCTCCCGTATGAAGCCAGCCTTCCCGGTCAATCGCCTGCTCAGTGGCTTCCGGGTTATTATAATATCCCTTCATTACATGGTAACCCCTAGAACAGAGTTCACCCTGTTTGCCCCGATGGACTTCTTCCCCGGTAGCTGGATCGACAATTTTCACTTCCACTTTCGGCAAAGCCCTTCCCACTGAGGAAACACGAAGTTCGATCGGATCGTCCGTTCTTGTCATCGTAATTCCTGGAGAAGATTCCGTTTGACCATAAGTAATCGTAATTTCCGAGATGCCCATCTTATTCACCACGCTTTTCATGACTTCGATCGGACATGTGGATCCTGCCATGATACCAGTCCGTAACGAACTTAAATCATACTGGTCAAAGTCATCGAGATTAAGTTCAGCAATGAACATCGTCGGCACACCATGAAGCCCCGTACATTTTTCGGCTTCAACTGTCTGAAGGACAACGCGTGGATTAAATTCCACGATCGGCACCATTGTTGCCCCTACTGAAACAGAGGCCATCGTGCCAAGGGAACAGCCGAAACAATGAAAAAACGGAACCGGGATGCAAAGCCGGTCAGCTTCGGTAAGCTTCATGCATTCCGCGACATTCAATCCGTTATTGACCAAGTTGGAATGAGTCAGCATCACTCCTTTTGGAAATCCTGTCGTCCCTGATGTATATTGCATATTAATCACATCACCGGGAGCCAATTCCTCCATCCTCATGTCCAGCAATTCCTCCGAAACGGATTCGCTCCCGTTAATGACTTCATCCCACGAAAACGTTCCGGGATAACGCTTTTCACCTAAAACGATGATATTTTTCAATTTTGGCAGTTTCTCAGATTGTAATTTTCCTGGTTCTGCATTTTTCAATTCAGGAACGATTTCGTACAGCGTATCTATATATGAATGATCCTTATATTGTTCCATCAGGATGATCGTCGTCGAATCGGATTGCTTGAGCAGGTATTCCAGTTCACTTGTACGGTAATTAGTATTGACCGTTACCAGCACTCCGCCCATTTTCGCGGTGGAAAATTGGGATATAAGCCATTCCGGTTTATTGGACGCCCAAATGGCGATATGTTCCCCTTTTTCAATATCGAGTGACATGAATCCCCGGGCTGCCTTTCGGCAAATCTTTTCAAATTCGCGATACGAATGGCGAAGGCCAAGTTCATGGTAAACCACAGCTTCATTATCACCATATTGTTCAGCTGTCTTTTCAAGCAGTTTCCCGATAGTAACATCTAGCAAATCGGACATCATACTCCTCCTATCAAATAAAAGTAAGGATGAACGCTTTTTGCTTTATAGATAACATCTGCTTTTCACCTAAATGAACCCTAGCATCATTGTTCATTTTGCGTTCCAAAAAGATTAACAGCCTAATTGTCTGGCGATTACGATTCTTTGAATTTCGGATGTGCCTTCCCCAATTTCCAATAACTTAGCATCTCTTAAATAGCGTTCCACTTCATATTCGCGCATGTAGCCAGAACCGCCATGTATTTGAATCGCTTGATTGCTGGCACGGAACGCGGTCTCACTTGCAAAAAGCTTGGCGTATGCCGCTTCCTTTGCAAAAGGTTTTTTGTTGTCTTTTAACCATGCTGCCTTATATACCATATTCCTAGCCAATTCAATTTCCATCGCCATGTCTGCAAGCTTGAATTGAATCGCCTGGAAACTTGAAATGGATTTACCGAATTGAATGCGCTCTTTTGAAAAAGCTAAAGCTCTATCAAAGGCAGCCTGAGCGATGCCGACGGCCAAAGCTGCAATCGAAATCCTGCCGCCATCCAGCGTGAATAAAAATTGTTTGAATCCTTTGTCTGGATCTCCCAATAAATTTTCCTTTGGCACGCGGACATTATCCAGAATGATTTCACACGTATTGGAAGCGCGAACTCCCATTTTTTCATAATTGCTATTGATCGTAAGTCCTTCTGTATCCGTTGGCACGATGAATGCAGAGATGATGTTCTTGCCCCGGGAATCCTTACCCGATACAGCGGTAACGGTGATGGTTCTTGAATAGCTGGCATTGGTTATCCATGTTTTCTCGCCATTAATCACATATTCATCACCTTCTAATACAGCAGTCGTTTTCGTACCCCCAGCATCCGAACCCGCATTGGGCTCTGTTAACCCGAATGCTGCCAGAGTTTCACCTGTCGTGATTGGAACCAGATATTTTTGCTTCTGTTCTTCGGTTCCAAAATAGTAAATTGGACTTGCCCCGAGCGAAACGGCTGCTGCATAACTTAAGCCGGTTCCCCCGCACGCCTTGCCAACCTCTTCAACTGCAATGGCATACGAAATCGTATCTCCGCCCGAACCGCCATATTCTTCAGGAAACGGAATTCCAAGCAACCCGAGTTTCCCCATTTTTTTGAATACATCCTCCGCAAACATGGACTTTGCATCCAACTCTATAGCAATGGGTTTAATTTCCTTTTCGGCAAATTCCCTAACCATTTCCTTAATCATCTGCTGTTCTTTTGTAAGTGAAAAATCCATATATTCATTCCCCTTTCTATTGAGACCGACTAGTTGGTCTGTGCAAATCAAGTTTATTGTTTAATCCACAACAACTTGGTTCTTCAGTAAAAATGGCTGGGTGATTTCCGCTTCTTTTTGTTTATCTATCAATAGGGCATTCAGAATTAAATCTACGTAAATATCACCGATTTCATCAATCGTTTTTCCACCGTCCCTTTTGTACCATTTGTAGGACCAGTTCACCATGCCCAGAATTGACATTCCGGTAATTTCCACTGGCAATTCGCTGCGGAATACTCCCTTGTCAATACCTTCTTTGATAACGGAAAAAATGATTTCTTTATACATTTGACGCTTTTTTTTGATTGCTTCAACATAGGGCGGTTTTAAGTAAATGCTTTCTTGATAGAAAACTGAGATGTGTGGTTTATAGAGGTCAAAGACTTTAACAAATGATTGAATGATCTTTTGCATTTTTTCTGTTGGATGGGTACTTTCTGAGATGGCTTCCTGTGCTTTTGTTAAAACATATGAAATAAAGTAATCATGGATGACAAATAAAAGTTCATCTTTGGAAGAGAAATGGTGATAAAAACCACCCTTGCTAGTTCCGCAAGCCTTAACGATTTCGTTAACGGAGACACCATGAAAACCATGCTGATCGAAGAGCGTCAACGATGTTTCAATTATTTTTTCTTTTAACTCCGTAAGACTGCACCCCCTCTTGTATCCGCTTACATTTAACAACATAAAGAAGATGTGGTTATGTAGTTAACTGGATTTATTTAGATTTTACCAAATATTTAAAAATTGTCAATTTTTAATTATCAAGAAAAAACAGCCCTCAAAACCAAGAGCTGTCAACCTTGTTTATTTAAGAAGCAGTCGATACCATGTCATTCACTACCCTTGACCGGTTTAACTTGGGCTTTTACAAGCTGCCATCCATTGTCATACTTCCATACTGATTTGATCTTCAAAATCGGAACACGTCCATCAGAACCTTTTACGTTTTGGATTCCCATAAGTGCTTTTCCTTTTCCAAAAACGGTCTTGGGGTCCAGTGAGGAGTATGGATCAACCAAAAGCTCTGTCGGTTCATTTAGTTTTCCATTTTGATAAATGCCTAATTCATCATACGCTTGTTTTCTGGAACTGACATCTATCACCACAGGCTTTTGACCCTCGATAATGATTTCCGCTTTGTATCCGTCAAGAAATTGTGCGATTACGGGAACGGATGGAGGGACTTCCAGTTCCTTCACTTTTCCGTCCTTGAACGTATAGGCGTAACTGGATATCAACCGCTCTCTGCCTTCCATCAAAACAGTGACCAATACATCCTGGACTCCATCATTATTCAAGTCCGCCACCTTAAGATCTGGAGTATACCCAGCTTCAAGCGGAACGCTGATTGTACGGCGATTGCTTTCCACACTTAACTCAATTTTCTTCAGAAACTTGCTTCCTTCCTCAAATGGCAGTCCCTGAACCTGGATGATGTCTATTTTCTGGTCACCTGTTACATCTCTTTTTGTTGAAATATATGTGCCATCTACCTGAAAATTTTTATCATGGGCTTCAACCGCTTGATAGCTCAAAAATAGAGAGATGACTAAAACCGCATATTTTAGCAGATCTAACTTTTTCATAGTGATAACCTCGCTTTTCAAAGATGAACTAATTTGACATTTGTCGCCGTTTGAACTTTCGACGCTGATCTTTCATGAAGATGGACCAGAAATAATAGAACCCTGGCACTAATATCGCAAAGCCCACGATATATGTGGCAAACACGGCCCGGAATGAGGTGGGATCGGTAAATCCTGAAAGAATCGTGACATTTGGATATATGATATAAGGTAAATGTGCGATACCATAAACATAACTGCCGATTAAATACTGTATGATGATCGCTATTACAGCGAGGCGGGGCATCCCTTTAACCTCCTGCTTAGAAAAATAGGGTAAGTACAGTGCTATCCCGCTAATGATGAAAAAAATGAGCGAGACGAATAACAATGCAGAGTTTTTCATCATTCCTTGGTAGATCCAATTCGCTTCGTTCCTTAACGTGAGCATAACCAACAAAGCCATGACCAACATAAGCGGACCCGTTATCATCGCATCCCTGCGATATATTTTGTATGCTTTCATTTCATCGGCCTGCTTTGAGTAATCGGAGAGGAGCAAAGATGATAAAAAAAGCGTACTCATAATTCCGAACCCCACAAATGCATACTCATTTGGACTCGTGAAAAGTTTAGATAGATTCAATTCTTCATTTCCTCTCACGCCTTCGACAAATCCAAGATGGGTGATTGGCAAAACGCTGATTAATAGCCCGGGTATGATCAATCCCGTCAATCCTGAAATATACGTTAACGCTTTTTCATATTTGTCTACGCTATGCGAGAAAACCAAGAAAGCACTCCTAATACATAGCAGGACAAGTATCAGGCTCGCTGGAACGATCAAGGCTACCCCTATCGGGAAAACCGCACCTGGAAACAAACTGTAAATCGCAATGACAAGACCAACCACAAAAGTATTAGTCACTTCCCAAGTTGGTGATAAATAGCTATTTGCGATCTTGGTAGCATTCGTTTCTTCCCTTTTAATGTAAGTCATTGCCCAGAAGCCAGCGCCGAAATCCATAGAGGCCATGATGGCATAAAGAAAAATAAAGCCCCAGACAAGTGTTATTGCAAGAAGAGCATCACTCATTCGCCTTCCCCCTTTTATGAATTCGAATCGAAAAGCCTTACATCTTTCTGTTCGGCCTTATATATATCATCCATCACGGAATGACGCTTGAAATAATACAAAAGTGTAAACACGACAGAAACGCATAAAATGATATATACAATAATGAACATCGTAAACAAAAATCCAAGGTTTTCGTACGAAGTGACTGAATCCTCCGTGGTCAGCATCCGGTATATCGTCCATGGCTGTCTGCCTGTACAGGCAAAAATCCAACCGCATTCAATTGAAATCACCGAAAGCGGCCCTGACGCAACAAACAGCCAAAGAATCCATTTCGGATATGTCTCCTTTTTCAGCCATTTATTCCATACCAATGCAAACAGTGCCAACGCGATTAAGCCTGAACCAATGATGACCATGGCGTTGAATAAGATATGGACATAAAGCGGCGGCCAATACTCTTCCGGAAAATCATTCAAACCGGTAACGACCGTATCGAAGCTATTACCAGATAGAAAGCTTAATAACCATGGGAATTCAATCCCATACTTCACTTCCTGAGCTTCCCTATCGGTATAACCGAACAAGGTAAGTCCGGCATGGTCCTGTGTCTCAAACAACCCTTCTGCCGCCGCCAGTTTTTCCGGCTGTTCCCTATATAAATGCTGTGTAGTCGCATGACCGTTCAATGCCGTCAAAAACGAAAAAACCAAGCCCAAGACAATACTGAGCCTCAGTGCTTTTTGGTGAAAATTAAATTCAGCAGTACCATATTTATTTTTCAGCATCTTATAGGCTGCAACAGCCGCTACGACAAAAGCTCCTGTAGTATAAGCAGTCAGGGCCGTATGTCCTGCCGTCACCAAGAAACTTGGGTTGAAAAATGCCGCCCAAGGATCGACATCGACGATCTCCCCATTTTCAAACCGGAACCCTGCCGGTGTCCCCTCAAAAGCATGGACATTCGAAATCAATACAGCCGAAGCCAATGCTCCGAAAGCAACAAAGAATAAACTCACGATTCGGGCCCATGGCTTGATTTTTTCAGCAGCATACACGTAGATTGACATGAACAGCGCTTCAACCATGAATGCATAAATCTCGATCTGGAATGGAAGCGCCATGACACGTCCAATCACTTCCATGAACCCAGGCCATAATAGTGACAGCTGCACACCAGCAATCGTACCAGTCGGAATGCCGACCCCAAGTAAAACTCCTAATGTTTTCGTCCAGCGTTTAGCCATGACGACATACTGTAAATCCTTTGTCCTTTGATACATCAATTCCGCTGCCAACATCATCATCGGCAACCCGACGCCGATCGTTGCAAATATGATATGTACAGCCATATTCGTCCCGAACATCGCACGGGCCATTTGTATATGATCCATACTGTCTTCCTTTCTAACCTTTGTCTCTTGGTAGTATCTCCTCTGGAAAGGAAAATATTTAATAATATTCCACAAACTAATATTTCATAGGTTTTACAGAAGGTCAGCATTTTACTTAATGATGTTTTTGGTTGATTGTTTATTATATATTCTATCGAGGTTATTTTTGATATATATATTACGTGGATTTCACCAGTGCGCTAAAAGAATTTCACTAAGCATTTAGATGACAAATTATAGAAGATCCTTCATAAATGGTGACCCAATCGGAATAAGATAGCTTAAATCCCATATAGAAAGTGTAACAAGAGAGGAGAAAAACACTTTGTCCTTTTTCAAAGATCCGCTATCACCCGATCAAATGCTTGCTGTTATCAGAAATGGCCTGGGGCCTTCTCCAATCCCCAAAAAAATCATTATCCTTGGTGCCGGCATGTCTGGGTTGGTTGCAGCATCGCTTTTAAAACAAGCGGGGCACGAAGTAACGATATTGGAAGCAACCGGGAGGGTCGGAGGGCGTGTTTTGACCATAAGGGAGCCATTTTCAGAAGGTTCCTACCTTGAAGCCGGTGCCATGCGCATTCCGAATTATCATTACCTAGTTGCTGAATACATCAAGAAGTATGGTTTACGAGTCAACACTTTTGTGAATGCGACACCTAATGACCCCATTTATGCCAATGGAATCAAAACGACTGCTGCCATATATCAACGGAACCCGGATATACTGAGGTACCCTGTAGCTCCCCATGAAAGAGGTAAAACAGCTGAAGAATTGCTCAACATGGCAATTAAGCCTGTGACTGACTTCATCATTCAAAACCCACGTAGAAATTGGGAAATAGTCATTAAAGAGTTTGATAAATACTCCATGAGCTACTTTTTGCAGTACAATCCAGTCGGAATTAGTCTATCAACAGGGGCGATTGAAAGCATCAAAGTCCTAATGGGATTAGAAGGATTCCCGGAACTTTCTTTTCCTGCCATACTTCGGGAGCTTATGCCGCTCTTTAATCCAGACATAGAATTTTTTGCAATCGAAGGAGGAAACGACCGGCTTCCATATGCTTTTCTACCGGAATTGAAGGATAATCTAAACTTCAGATATGAAGTGACAAAGATCATCCAACATGATAATCAAGTCACCATCCACTCTAAACATACTCAAAGCCAAAACCCCTTAACGGTTACCGGTGACCTTGCCATCGTGACGATCCCTCTTCAATTGTTGCAATTTATAGAGATTGAACCCCGGAATTCCTTTTCCCATAATAAGTGGAAGGCAATAAGGGAACTCCATTATGCCGCGTCCACTAAAATTGGACTTCAGTTCACGCATAGGTTTTGGGAAAAGGAAGGTATCTTCGGCGGTAAATTGACGACCGATTTACCCATTAGATTTTCTTATTACCCCAGCCAAACGAGCAACCAGAGTGAATCCGGTCTCATCTTAGCAAGTTACACATGGGAAGATGATGCCACTTTATGGGATATACTTCCAGAAAGGGAGCGTATACAACACGCATTGAAAAATTTGGCAGTGATTCATGGAAAACAAGTATATGATCATTTTTTATCAGGGGCTTCATATAGCTGGACACTGAATCAGTATTCCTACGGCGCTTTCTCCATGTTTAAACCTGGTCAGGAAACGGACTTGTTTCCATACATCCCAACTCCTGAAGGAAGGGTCCACTTCGCTGGTGAGCATACCTCAACCGTACCTGCTTGGATTGAAGGAGCCATTCAATCCGGCATCAGGGTTGCACATGAAGTGACGAATCTGCCTAGAACATTCGGTGAGCCTTGAATGGACCTTTTCTTTGGCTATTAAGTAATCAATAACTTAAGAGCATTGACCAAAAAACCTTCCATTTGGAAGGTTTTCATTCTTATGACCATTCACTTTCCCACCCCTTTTGAACCAAAGTCTACGATCCTTAAGTCCAGTTCATAATTAATATCAGATTTACTGAAAATTTCGTCCCATTTCTCCCTATTTTTCTCCCAAAACTTTGGATGCTGATTTTCCACATAACGATACAATCCTGCTACCCCTGTTTTATATTCATGCTGTAATTTGTATATGATTTTCTCGACATCCTTCTTCACTTCATCCTCGGCAATACGCTCAATCTCTTTTAAATAGGCTTCTTCAAATGAATTTTCCTTACCATACCAATCTTCCGAAAGTCTTCCAGTGTAACCGACCTTAATATTGATCGTCAAATGATCCCCGTTCAGTTCCGTTGTGATTTTCCTCCTTGTCCTATTGATCACTTCAACACTTAAAGGCTCACCGTGTTGGACCGCTTCGATTATTCCGCCCTTTACCTCTCCGTTCAACCAATTTAATGCAGCTATATCTTCAACATTCATGACCCCGACCAACTTTGAATTGTTGATCACCCCTGCACCCTCCAAAATTAATTTCCCACCCCTAATATCAACGGCCTGAATGGCAAAGCTTCCATCTGATTGCAAATTTGAGGATGCTTTGCCTAGTGTTAAAGGCGGAAGTATCTTATTCGTTCTGTTCTCATTATCTTTCAATTCATAGATTACATTCGAAGGGATCTCCCCATCTTCGGATCGTCCCAAAATTTCTTTCGTCGGTCTCTTTGTTAAATAAACATGACAGCTTCTCCTTGTATTATTATCGCGTATTGACTGATTAATGATCGCTTCCATCGGGAATTTCCTTAATACTTCTTCATTAATAAGGATGATACGCTGATGATTGGTTAATACCGTATTGGTTATGAGTAAAGAATCCCTTATTGCTTCATGCAGCGTTTTGGCACTGACAGAAACATTTTTATATTTTAATTGAGCTTGATTCTCCTGAACACTATTTCCTGGAGGCACCAAAATTTGCTGAGTTAACATGATTTCGTCTTTCTTTTTGCCTTTATCGATTCCCACTCCCACCACAAGTGATAATTCTTCTATATTCACACTGTCCCAACAGCCTGTAAGCAAAGGAATAAGCAAAATCAACCATAATCTTTTCATCCGCTTCTTCTACTCCTTTTCAATTGAACGATTACGAATGTAATAATTGGTAAGCCAATCAATATAACCGGAAATAGATATCCAAGCAATCGCTCATTTTAAAGATCTCGATTGTATTTTTAGGAATTTTGGCCAGGAAAAAAACGACGGGAACCAGTACAATGAGATTAGTCGTATATGAATTGTTAAAAATTTTCGTCAGTCCTTCTGCTGCGAAGTAATAGTAAATCGCATGTGTTAAAAAAAACTGAAGAATCCAAGTTATTAAGAGAAATAGCTCCATACGCTCTAAAAATATCCCTGTTACTTCATAGGACTGAATAAAAGAAATGGTTGACCACGTAACTGCTTTGACTTCCGGGACAGTCAGTGTAGCCACTACCAATACATATGTAATCACATATAAAATCAGCGGTATGAAAAAACCGATTAAAACGCCACTTTTTATTTTGTTTTGATTTTTAACGACGCCAAACAAAAAGATGAAAAGTTCAATTCCAAAAAAAGACAAAGTTCCGGAGCCCATCCCTTTCATGACAGGGAGAAATCCTTTTCCAAGAACAGGCTGGAGGTTTTTTAACTCGACTACCCTGAGACTGAACAAATAAATGAGCAAGACGATGACTATTGTCAAAGGAAGAAAGAAGACACACGCCTTTGCTATCGCTTTAATTTTTCCTGTCAAAAGATGCACACTCGCTAAAATCATGGTAAGTATCACGATTTCAACTGGGGTTTCCTCCAACAAATAAAACCGGACCATTTCACTCATCGCAAGAACTTCAAAGCTGGCCACACCTATAAAGTACACGACCACGATCAATCCAATAAGTTTGGAAAGCCACTTTCCATAGGCCTCCTCCATGTATGTGTAATAGTTAGCGACCTTATGTTTTTTTAACAGAACAACCAATAAGCATATCAAAAGGGCAATAGCGATCCCATTAAAAATCAAGACGATCCATCCATCGGCCGAATCGATTTTTTCCGTTATGGTTCTTGGAAGGGTTAGCATTCCAACCCCTAACATGCTGCAAGAAATGATCGCGGCCAATTCGCCACTAAGAATTTTGCCGTCGGATTGGCTCAAAAGAATTCCCCCCCTTTTTCCGCTTCGGTAACCGCAGGAACGCATCCTTCCAGGTCTTTTTACCGATAAAATCCATTGGTTGAAAATAAGGTTCTTGAAAGCTGGTCAATTTCGACAAATGGCTAATAACGATGATAAAGAATAAAGTGGTTCCGTATAAACCTAAAACGGCGGCAAAAATCATCGCCCCAAACCTTAAAGCCCTGAACGCCAATCCAAAGCTATATTGTGGTACCGTAAAAGAGGTAATCGTCGTGATTGAAACGATTATGACCATCAGGGAACTTACAATATTGGCTTGAACAGCAGCTTTTCCAATAATGACTCCGCCAACCAATCCAACCGTTTGACCAATGGGCGATGGGAGCCGAATACCTGCTTCGCGAAGCAGTTCAATCGTTACTTCCATGATGATAGCTTCAACAAACGGCGGAAATGGCACATTCTCCCTTGTACCCGCGATCGTCATCGCTAATTCTGTCGGCAGCATTCCAGGGTTGAACGATACCAGGGAAATATAAATCCCTGAAAGAAATACGGTAACAAATAAAGATAAATAGCGAAGGACACGTAAAAATGATCCTGCGACCCATCTTTCTTAATAATCATCAGGAGACTGCAGCAACATCGTGATCGTCGTTGGTGCCATCAACGCAAATGGCGATCCTTCAACCATGATGATCACCCTTCCCTCCTGCAATGCAGCCAATACTTTATCTGGACGCTCCGTATTTTGGATCTGTGGGAAAGGGGTTAACGCTGTATCTTCAATTAATTCCTCAAGCATCCCCGAGTCTTGGAGATCAGTAGCTGTTACTTCATTTATTCGTTTATTCACTTCTTTTAGCAAAGAATCGCTAGCTTTTCCTTCATAATAGATTAATGCAACTTCCCGTTTTTCCATCGTCCCGAACTTCTGTTGTTTGACGATAAGACTGGGATGGTTTGAATATTGCCTTATCAAACCGATATTTTCCTGGAGACTTTCGATAAATCCAAGCTTCGGTCCACGGACAACCCTCTCTGTTGAAGGTTCACCCAGTGTACGAACTTTTTCCTTTTCCAGATTCAAGGCATAACCATTTGCTATTCCATCTATAAATAAAAGCGTTTTCCCGTCAAAAATATGCTCTATGGCTTTTTCATATGTTTCAACATCCTGTTCCCTGACTGAACAGATTTTGGAAATGACCAGCTGCTCGATTGAAACCGGATGCCTGGTTTCCACCTGGGCAGCTGATAAATCAAGGACAATCTCATTGAATGCAGGGTAATCCATCGTTCCATTGATAAATACGAATAATCCTGAAATTTCATAACCGGGAATGAATACCTGTTTAAAAACTACATCATCCTGCATATCCAATTCAGATTTCAATTTTTCCTGCTTTTGATCCAATTTAATATGCAAGGGTTTACTTTTCATGGTGGAACTCCTTTGGTTAAATGGGTTTTTACAGTTTCCTCTATTTTCAATTTTTTTATGCGAACAGGATATGGAGGCATCCTTTTAAACCAAGGATTTTTTTATGAAGTTCGTTTATGAAGCGAGCAACATTAACACCCAAAATGGTTAATTTGTAATTAAATTGCAAAAGCTAGGATAATAAGCTTTAGTGCAGAGGTGACAACATTGTTTAACCGCAGGACGTTCAAAAAAAAGCCAAATCAACCAAACGAAAAAAACGATGAATTAAATAAAGTTTCGGAAGTAAGGGACCTATTCAATACCCTATCTTCATCCAATGATTTCATAAACCATCAAGGAACTTATAATGGCATAGTCTATTGGGTCTCTTTTTATCGCTCTTTGATCGATGCACAGGTTCTTCATGAAAGTGTTCTTTCTGTCATACCTACTCTGGAAACGATAAATTTGGAGCAAATAAAAGAAAACGTTCCTATTGAAAATACACTGATCACCAATACCAAGGTTGTAATCGAAGAAAGGATCATGAGAGGCGAAATTGCACTTCGTTTAGATGGAAATCTTGATGAATGCCTATTAATCAATGTTGCGGCCCAACGTGGAAGACAAGTTGAGAAACCTGAACTTGAATTTGGAATCATAAGTGCTCAAGAAGCTTTTGTCGAGGATATTGATATCAATCTGAATCTAGTCAGAAAAAGGCTGCCTATTCCTGGGTTGCAAGTAAGTGAAATGACTGTGGGATCTTTGTCTAAAACCAAAGTGGCAGTTTTATCGATAGAAGGGATCGTTGATCAGGAAAATGTTGATAATGTTATAGAAAGGATCAATGACATAGAGTTTGATGAAATATTGGACGGTTCCTATCTCGCGCAAATGCTATATGATAATTCAAATACCTTGTTTCCCCTTTTTCTTAATACGGAAAGGCCTGATCGCATCGCAAGTGCATTGGCTGAAGGCAAGGTAGCCTTGTTAATCGATAGGTCGTCCTCTGTACTTATTACTCCAACCATTCTGTTGGAATACTTTATCACGATGGAAGATTATAATATGCCGTGGATTCCGGCATCTGCTTTCCGTTTATTAAGAATATTTGCGGTCGCTTTTTCGATATTTGCCACTCCCATTTATGTAGCTGTTCTGACCTATCATTATGAACTGATTCCTAAAGATCTTTTGGAAACGATTGTCAGTTCAAGGAACTTAATACCTTTTCAGCCTTTGATCGAAGCATTATTCCTGGAGATCTCCATTGAGTTATTACGGGAAGCGGCTGCCAGGCTGCCAACAAAGGTAGGTCAGACATTAGGTATCGTCGGCGGTATCGTTATCGGTCAAGCCGCTGTTGTAGCAGGTTTGACCAGTAATATCTTATTGATCATCGTTGCCCTCTCGGCATTGGCATCATTTGTTACTCCCATTTATAAAATGGGTAATGCCATTCGGCTGCTGCGGTTCCCTTTCTTAATCGGGGCCCAAATTTGGGGGCTGCTGGGCATTACCATAGCAGCCGTGTTTTTGATGACCCACCTTATCAAATTAACGTCAATGGGACACCCGTACCTTGAACCGATATACCCATTTCGCATGCAAGATTGGAAAGACAGCTTTGTTCGGCTTCCTTTTAATCTTTTCAAGTCACGGCCTGTAAATTTACGTCCTGATGATATATCCAGACAGCCACAGCCTAAAAAAGCAAGAATCAAAAAAAATGATTTTAATGAATGATCTAAATGAGGGTCCTATATGAACCAAGCTGGAGTTAATGAAAAGTATAAAGTATCACCGTTCTATGTACTTTTTTTAGTGCATTCCATGCAAACAGGAGTAGGCGTTTTGAGTTTTCAAAGAGTTTTAGCGAAGTCAACGGGAACGGATGGCTGGATTTCGATACTGCTAGCGGGCCTGATCGTTCATATAATGATTTGGGTCATATATAAAATCTTCAGTATCGTTCCTGGTGATATCATTTCTGCAAATAATCAAGCATTCGGAAAATGGATGGGGAATTTCTTCAGTCTATTATTCATTCTTTACTATTTCATCATAGGGATGATTATCATGATTAGCTATATAAATGTCATACATGTATGGATGTTTGAAGAGGTACCATCCTGGGCGTTTGCTTTAGTATTCCTGATCCTGATTTATTATATAAATACGGGAGGGTTCCGAACGATTACAGGTCTTGCCTTTTTGAGCGTCATTTTGACATATTGGCTTTTATTTGTCCTATTCTATGCCATGAAATACTCTGAATTCACCAATTTGCTTCCTGTTTTCCACCACACTCTATTGGATATATTGAAAGGAACCAGAAGTACTTCATTAACGTTGCTTGGTTTTGAAATGATCGTGATGTATTACCCGTTCATCAAAGATGCTAAAACTTCACAAAAATATGCTCATGGAGGGGCCTTAACTACAACCTTAATAACCGTATTCGTTTATTTGGTTTCACTTGTTTTTTATTCACAAAAACAGTTAGAACTGACTATATGGCCGACACTGTCAATGACCAGCATTGTTGAATTGCCCTTTATCCAGCGATTTGAATATATAGACGTTTCTTGGTGGGCCATCGTTATCATACCTAACATGACAATCGCCTTTTGGGCAGCGAGCAGGGGTTTCAAGCGTTTATTCAACGTTCAGCAAAAGTATCCATTATGGGGGATGTCGATTATTACCCTGCTTACCAATATATTTGTTTTTGATATCGATTCCCTATATATCTTGAATAAAATAATCGATCCATACGGCGTACTCTTTATTGCTTTATACTTGCCTCTTCTTTTGGTCATCATCTATATAAAGAAAATGAGGAAACGTATATGAGAAAATTATTTCTTGTTATCTTGGCTTTTCCCTTCCTCTGCAGCTGTGCCGAGCCAAGAGTGGTAGATGAAGTCAATATGTCCCAAGCCATTGGCTACGATATACTAAAGAATGATAATGTCGAAGGAATGTTCGTCATCCCTATCTTCCAGCAGGACAAGATGGGTAAATATCAAATTTTAAGCGGAACATCGACGACAACGAGTGATGTCCAGGCTGTCGTTTCCAAAAAAGCGGATAAGCCGGTATTGCTTGGACAGACACGTATCATTTTATTCAGCGAGAAAATGGTTCGTGAAATCGGAATGACAGAACTGACCGATTATCTCTACCGTGAACCACAACTTGGAAACAGGGTCATATTGGCCATCGTTGAAGGAAAGGTCAAGAGTGTCATAGATACGAAACCACCAAATACGAATGTGAATATTGGAATCTTTTTATCAGATTTGATCAATCAACAAATTGAAACAGGGAACGGACCGGATACAAACCTCCATCTTTTTTTAGGAAACTCTCTAGAAACTGGCGGAGACTCGTATCTTCCTTTATTTAAATTAATTAATAATGAAGTTGCGGTTTCTGGAGTTGCCCTATTTCATGAAAATAAGATGGTCACGAAAGTCCGGACGGATGATATGTTCATTTTCAAGACATTAGTTCAACATCATAGGCGGGGAATATACAAGTTCAAATTAAAAGATAAGAAAGAAAGCGATATCGTAGTGGAAAGTATCCGAAGCGGTTCAAGTTATGAGGTATCCGGCTCAGAGAGAAATCCTTCGATCACAATTAAGATCAAAATTAAAGGACAAATCAAGGAATCCATGCGCAGTGAAAACCTAACCAATAGAAAGATGATAAAGAAAATTGAAAAAGAAATGGAAGCTGATTTAACCAAGCAAGCAAACCGACTTATTAAAGATTTTCAGAAAAAATCCCTTGATCCGATTGGCCTTAAGGAAAAATATCACGCCAAAAATAAAAAACTGACCTATGAAAATTGGAAAAAGATTTATCCGAAAATGGACATTAATGTAGAAACGAAAGTTAATATCATTCAAACCGGGGTCTCAGAATGATAAATTATTAAAGGAATACTTAGATGTCGATATGCCTTTTGTCTGACTAACATACCTTTGTACATACCTTTTATAGGATGCCATTGCCTTGTTCAGTAATAAGAGACAGGAATCTTTATTCCTGTCTCTTTTCACCTTTATAAATCACTGCGTTAATATAATTTATTTATGATAGCTACTATTTCACGACTTCAGTTGAACAATCACTCCCCCCTACCGTTAATTAAATAATGGTAGGTTAATAATGTTTCCACTTGAATCACTTTGCTTCCCCCTACTGAACACAATGATCTAAATTGATAGTATCAGTCTGACCAAATTCAAACCACTTTATCAATTATTTGAAGGAGCATTCTTGTAATTAATGATAGATTTCCAGAATTGGTTACCCCTATTTTAAAAAATATGTAAGATTTCCTTACACGAATATACACTTTTCGATATTTCGAGTATAAGATATATCTACCAACACAAATTGCGTTACCTTTCCTCACATAGTTATACATCCTTTAACGTTAACTGTTGTTAGGTAAATCTATCAAAATAAAGGGGGAATAATTTATGGAAAATAACAAAGAAAAAAGCATAACAAGGAGAGATTTTCTTAACCATGCCGGTAAAGTAGGTGGAGCAGTCGTAGTTTGGAGCGCAATGGAATCTTTAGGTTTATTAGGTAACTCCATAGTAAGCGCAAAAGATTTCACTGCTCCTAAAAAAAGTGATCTAGCAATAAAAAATAAAAATGGTAAAAAAATTATCATTTTAGGAGCAGGAATTGCCGGAATGGCTGCAGCTTATGAATTAGGTAAAGCTGGGTATGATTGCAAAATATTAGAAGCGAGAAATCGTACTGGTGGTCGTAACTGGACAGTAAGAAAGGGTACTACTGAAACGGAAATTAACGGTGTAAAACAAACTGCTAATTTTGATAAAGGACAATACATGAATGCAGGACCTGCCCGTATTCCACAGAATCATGTAACACTTGATTATTGTAGAGAGCTAGGTGTTGAACTTGAAGTATTCGCTAATTCAAATGAATTCTCTTACTACTATCATGAAAATTCCGGGCCTTTGTCAAATCAAAAAATACGCAAGGGTACTGTAAAAGCTGATACACGAGGCTATGTATCAGAATTGCTTGCAAAAGTTGCAGATAAAACAGCATTAGATTCCCCTCTTTCAAAGGATGATATTGAAAGATTACGGGCTTATCTAAAAAGTGAAGGTGATTTATCTTCTGATTATTTATATAAAGGTTCAACTCGCCGAGGATATAAGGAATTACCTGGTGGAGGTCTGCAACCCGGGTCTAATGAAACACCATTTTCATTTTCGGAGCTTTTGCAATCAGGGATGATGAATAATATTAGTGGCGATTATAGTTTTACACAACAACCGATGATGTTCCAACCAGTTGGAGGGATGGATCAAATTCCAAAAGCTCTTGAAGAAAAGCTATCAGGACAAATAACATTTGGAGCAGAAGTTCAAGAGATTAGACAATCAGCCGTTGGCGTTCGGATTGTCTACAAAACAAAAGAAAATAGAAAAATAAAAGAAATATCTGGGGATTATTGTATTTGTACCATCCCACTCCCTGTACTGAAAAATATCCCAGCTGATTTTTCAGCCCCAATGAAAAATGCTATTAAGAGTATAGATTATGCAACGACTGGAAAAATTGGTTTTCAGTTTAAAAATAGATTCTGGGAGCAGGATGACCGTATTCTCGGCGGAATTACGACAACAAATATGGATATTTCGCAGATTTGGTATCCATCCAATGGCTATTTAACGCAAAAAGGTGTCTTAATTGGCTATTATAATTTCGGTCAAAATGCAATAGATTATGGGAATTTATCACATTCACAAAGACATGCTCGTGCTTTATCTCAAGGAGGAAAAATACATCCTCAGTTTGCTAAAGAAATCGAAAATTCTTTCTCTGTTGCCTGGCATAAAATTAAATATAATGAAGGCGGATGGGCAGAATATTCTTCATCTGATCGGAAAAACTACTACCCTATATTAAATGAACCACAAGGTCGAATTCATCTTGCTGGTGAACATCTCAGTTATTTAACTGGATGGATGGCAGGTGCTTTTGAATCAGCAAGAATTGTAGTTAGCCGAATTCATGAAGAAGTATTAAAAGAAGGCAAAGTCCCTTCTAAAGTAGGATAAATGAATCAGAGTTATTTACTATCGATGTTTCATAAATAAAAGGAGCTGACTTTATGAAAAAACCTATTAAATCAGTCATTGCTACTTCAGTATTAGGAATAAGTTTAATCGCAGGATTCTCTTTTGCTTCCGCAGGTAGTGAGAAAGATGAATTGAAGTCAGATAAAGTGACCTTCTTTGGGTCCCCAACTTCTGCGATTTCCAGTTCAGTTGCTGTACCTCAAAATTATAACCGGTTATCGTTTAGCGGAACAGTCCCTCCTCTTTTAAACAAGGATGGAAAAACTACTTATGAAAGATATGGCAATACAGAAACGCAGGCAATCGGAATCTTAGAGAAGTTTAAAGCAGATTTGAAAACAAAAGGACTTTCCCTATCTGATGTAACCTATTTACGTGTGTATGTCGCGCCAGATCCAAACAAAGGAGATACACCAGACTATCAAGGTTGGTTCGATGCCTATGCCATGTTCTTTAATACAAAAGAAAATCCAGTGAAAACAGCTCGTTCTACAGTAGGGGTGGAAAGTCTAGTTTCTCCGGATTATCTCATTGAGATTGAAGCAGAGGTAGCCTATAAAAATAACAAAAATAGACGATAGGAGTGAATGGTAATGTTTCAAAATATCGGTGTTCCAGGCTTAGTTATCATTCTTATCATTGCACTTGTGATTTTTGGTCCTAAAAAATTACCAGAAATCGGGCGAGCTTTTGGACGAACTTTATCTGAATTCAAAAGTGCAACCAAGGGGTTAGTTGATGAGGATAAAGAGGAAGAGAAAAAACCTGAGTTAACGACTGTTGTAAAGAATCAAGATAAATCAGCAGTCTCGTAATGCATATGTAGGCGGGGCAACTCGTCTACTTCTTTTTTTGATAACAGGGGGCGTCCACCATGAAAAATAAAGATATACATCTCATTGAGCATTTGGATGAACTACGTCAACGAATAATCAAAGTTGTGTCAGCATTCATCCTCTTTTTCGTTGGTGCTTTTATTTTTGTCCGGGATATATATGATTGGTTAATTAGAGATTTAGATGGAAAATTGGTCGTCTTAGGGCCAAGTGATATTTTATGGGTGTATATGGCGATTTCATGTGTATTTGCAATTGCGGCTACTATTCCTGTAGCTGCATATCACACATGGAAGTTTATAGCTCCTGCGCTAACCAAAGACGAGAGTAAAGTCACTTTACGGTTTATCCCAGGATTATTCATTTTGTTTATTATTGGAATCTGCTTTGGGTATTTTGTGCTGTTTCCAATAGTATTAGGGTTTTTAATGAGTATGTCCGCAGGGCAGTTTGAAACGATGTTTACGGCAGAGAAATATTTCCTTTTCATTATTAACCTAATTTTACCGTTCGGCTTTTTATTTGAAATGCCGTTGGTCGTGATGTTTTTAACGAGATTAGGGATTCTCAATCCAGTGAGGTTGGCCAGAGCGAGAAAACTCTCTTATTTTGTCCTCATTGTCGTATCAATTATGATAACTCCTCCTGATTTTATCTCGGATATCCTGGTCATTATTCCTTTACTGGTTCTTTACGAACTGAGCGTCACTATCTCCAAAGTTGTTTATAAGCAGAGGCTAGTCAACCAACTAACAGTGTAATTAATCGAATTGCTTTTAGTGAAACTAGATTTCTGACTCCAGGTTTCCTTCTATCACAAAGTGAAGCCATTGAAAAATTCAAGCCAGAAAACTTTCGAATACCAAAAGAGACAGGAAGCTATTCCTGTCTCTCGTTTGTTTTAATCAATCATGAAAATTCGTTCCATCCGTCACTTCTTTAACAATGCCTGCATTGATGACGAAGTCGCCGAAATGCTCTCCTTGCTGACGTTCTTTTGCATAACGGGAAAGAAGTACACGCAACTCTTTTAATATCTCTTCTTCACCGATGTTTTCACGGTACATTTTACTTAATCGGCTTCCGTCGAATGCAGCACCGAGATACATATTATATTTGCCAGGTGCCTTACCGATAAAACCAATTTCCCCGAGTGCATGCCGGGCACATCCATTCGGACAACCGGTCATGCGAATCGTGATTTCTTCGTTCCTCAGGCCGTTTTCATCAACGATGGTCTCGATTTTATCAAGCAGAACCGGCAAATAACGCTCTGCTTCGGCCATTGCCAACCCGCATGTTGGAAGCGCCACACATGCAATCGAGCTGCGTCGGAGCGCCGAATGATGCTCACCATCCGTCAAACCGTATGTTTCAAGCAATTCTATGATCTTTTTCTTTTTCTGACTTGACACATCTGCAATGATAAGGTTTTGATTGGCCGTCAAACGGAAATCACCCGTATGGATCTTTGCGATCTCACGCAAACCGGTCATCAGCTTGTAATCATTGATATCGGCAATTCGGCCACCCTCGACAAATAGTGTAAAATGCCATTTTCCTTGCATCCCTTTTACCCATCCATAGCGGTCACCATTATTATCAAAATGATAAGTTCTCTCTTCCTCCAGCTTCCAACCTAAACGATTTTCCAGTTCATCCTTTACCGCTTGGAGCCCAAGCCGGTCTACCGTATACTTGAACCGAGCATTTTTCCGTACAGATCGGTTCCCGTAATCTCGCTGAATCGTAATGATTTTTTCAGCCACATCCAGTATTTTGTCTGGCTGGCAAAAGCCGATTACCTTGGCTAGTTGGGGATATGTCGCCTTGTCACCGTGGGTCATTCCCATTCCACCGCCAATCGCCACATTAAAACCAACGAGTTTACCATTTTCAACAATTGCTATGAAGCCAAGATCCTGGGAGTAAACATCAATATCATTGGATGGAGGTACGGCAATGCCTATTTTAAACTTCCTTGGCAAATAAAGCTTTCCGTACATTGGTTCGACTTCCTCCACTTCAGGAGAACCAACCACTTTTTCTTCATCCAGCCAGATTTCATGGTACGCCCTTGTGCGCGGCAATAGATAATCACTCAGTTTTTTCGACCATTCATATACTTCGGAATGGATTTCGGATTGAAATGGAATCGAATTGCACATTACGTTCCGGTTTACATCTCCGCATGCAGCGATTGTATCCAGCATGGAAGCATGGATTTCCTGAATGGTTTTTTTCATATTCCATTTTAAAATACCATGCATTTGAAACGTCTGTCTTGTTGTCAATTTCAAAGTTCCGTTACCGTATTTCTGAGCGAGGTCATCCATAACAAGCCATTGAGAAGGCTGTGCTACCCCGCCGGCCATGCGGACACGCAACATAAACTGATAGGCAGGCTCCAGCTTTTGTTTTTGACGCTCATTGCGTAGATCCCGGTCATCCTGCAAATAGCTGCCGTGATGTTTCATTAATCGGTTGTCATCATCCGGAATACCGGCGCTGATCCGATCCTGCATCACTTTTCCAAGTGTACCTCGCAAATAATCGCTTTTTTCTTTAATTTGCTCAACATCACTGGGCGGGCCTTCTGGTGCTTTTAATAGTGTTTTCACCATGTTGTTATCTCCTTTTCATCCAAATTTCAGTACACATCACGTTGATAGCGTTTATTCTGTTGCATTTCTTCAAGATAAGCCTTCGCATCAGCATGGCTCATATTGCCTTCTTTTTCAATGATCTCAATAAGCGTATTATGGACATCATGTGCCATGTTTTTCTCGTCACCGCAAATGTATATAGCTGCACCTTCTTGAAGCCATTCGTATAATTCCCCGCTGTGCTCGCGCATCCGGTTTTGAACATACACTTTTTCATCAGTATCTCGTGAAAAGGCAACATCCATTTTCGTAAGTACACCTGTTTTCAACCACTTTTGCCATTCAGTCTGATAAAGGAAATCCGTCACGAAATGCTGATCGCCGTAAAAGAGCCACGTTTTTCCTTTCGCTTCAGCTTCTTCGCGATCCTGGATAAAGGATCTGAACGGAGCAATGCCCGTTCCCGGTCCAACCATGATAATTGGAGTGTCTGGGTTCTCCGGCTGCTTGAAGTTCTGGTTATTCTGAATGTAAACGGGCAGCGTATCCCCTGGCTGTAATCTGTCCGCACATAAAATGGAGCAGACACCGTTTCTTTCCCGTCCGTGACTTTCATACCGGACAGCTCCGATTGTCAAATGCACTTCATCCGGATATGCGGATAAGCTATTCGCAATCGAATATAGACGGGCTGGCATTTTCCGGAGTATTGATACGAACTCTTGCGCCGATTCACCCCATGAGCCAAAATCACGGACAAAATCAAGCAAATCACGGCCTTCACGATATTCTTTTAACCTTTCTTCATTACCAGGCTCTAAAAGCTCCTTTAAATCCTCGTTACCTGAAAGCTGTGCCGCTTGTTCAATGAGCGATTTTGTCAAAACCGTAATTTCAAAATCGGAGATGAGCGATTCCCTAAGCTGTCGAAGGTCTCCCTGCTTATTGACCTTCACGGTTTCTTCAGGGTCCCAATTGAGTTCCGTAAGAAGCATATCCACTAAATCCGAATCATTTTTCGGATAAACACCAAGGCTGTCACCAGGTTCGAATGTAAGACCTGAGCCCTCAAGAGATATCTCAAGATGATGTGTCTCTTTATTGGAGCCACGGCCGTTCAAATTTATATTTTCCAACACTTCCGCTTTAAACGGATTTGTTCTCGAATACGTTTGTTCACTGACTGAGGCTTTCACTGCGGGAACTGCAGCAATTGAACTGACTTCCCCTTCACTTAAACTAGAAAGTACTCCTTCCAGCCATTCGCTAGCAGGCTCATCATAATCAAGGTCACAGTCCATTCTCGGAAATAACCGTGTCCCGCCAAGTTCCTCCAAGCGTTTATCGAATTGTTTTCCCGTTTCACAGAAAAACTCATATGAGCTGTCCCCTAGCGCCAATACCGAAAAGCGGAGACCTTCAAGGCTTGGTGCCCTCCTGCCATGAAGGTACTCATGGAAGGACAATGTATTATCCGGCGGATCACCTTCTCCATGCGTGCTAACGGTAATCAGAAGATTTTCGATTTTTTTCAAATTGTTGACTTTAAAGTCACTCATGGATGAAATGGTAACCTGAAAGCCATTACCCTCAAGCTTACTCGCCGCATTTTCTGCCAGCCCTTGAGCATTACCCGTCTGTGAACCAAAAAGAATGGTCACCTCTTTTGAAATTGTCTTCCCGCCGCTTTGAGCTTCCAATACCGGGGCGTCAGCTGAACTCATATTCGAAACTGACAAAGATGCAGTCAGATAACCGCTCAACCAAATTTTTTGTGTTTCTGTCAAGCTTGGCAGTAGGCTGTTAAGGAGCTCTGCCTGCTCTTGATTAAAGGGACTGTTACTTACCTGAAGTTGCACGATTTCCACCTCACAAAGGGATATTAACTTATCTTAGTTGACTATTATGTATAACGAGTGGGTTTAAACATTTTTATATCCATCCATAAATCAATTAACTCGTTTACTCCTATAGACCAAGTCGGTTTTAACTGCAAAAAAAATAGTCATATAGTTCATAGCACGCAACAAATAAAAAATAAGGTTAAAGGACAATAGCCTTCCCCAGCCTATACTCTTCCTAAAATAAGTTTCTCATTAAAACTTTACTGGAAGTCACATCATTAGTAAAATATATATAATTTATTGTAACTATTAAGAATATTAATAATAAGGAGAAATTTCTATGTACTATGATGCTCTAAAAACATTCGTGACCCTTGTGGAGGTCAAAAATTTTACAAAAACAGCAGAAATGCTTCTTATGTCCCAACCAAGTGTAAGTTTACATATAAAAAAATTGGAAGAAGAGTTCCAAACGAAATTATTTCTCCGTTCTCCTAAATTCCTAAAAGTCACCTTGACGGGAGAAATTCTTTACGACCGGGCCAAGCAAATGATCACAATCTATGAACAGACCAGACAAGACATTCAGGAACACGATAGTTCCATCAAAGGCGAATTAAAGATAGGGGCAAGTTTTACAATAGGAGAGTATATCCTTCCTTCTTTACTCATCGACCTTCAAGAGGACTATCCTGAACTTGAACTTCAAGTCGTAATTGGAAACACGGAAGAAATCGTTCAAGCCGTTCGGCTATACAAAGTGGATATTGGTTTAATCGAAGGTCAAACTAATGAAAAAGAGCTTTCTGTTCACCCATTCATGCAAGATGAGCTATTCATTGTGTCTTCTAACAATCATGAACTCGCTAATAAAGACGAAGTGGAGATTACTGATTTACATGACCAAGCATGGGTAACCAGGGAAGTTGGATCTGGTACTCGTGAATACCTTAACCACGTCATACGTTCCAATGGATTGAAAATTAAATCGATACTCACGATAAGCAGTAATCAAGGAATTAAAGAAACACTTATAAAAAACGGCTTAGGGCTGGCTCTGCTTTCCCGAAGTGTAATTGAAAGGGATGTACAAAATAAAATCCTTTCTATTATTCAGGTAAAAAATGAATCCTTTAACAGGACACTTTCGTATGTCTATTCCCCAATTATGGAAGATAAAAAGAATGTCAAGACTTTTATAACTGAATTAAACAAAAAATGGCCCATGAAAGCAAAGCCGATAGGATGATCATTGCGAAGAAAGCTATTCCAAGAATGGAGTTACAGACACATGGTGTTTGAACTTATTTGTGATTTTATTTAACAATCATAAGCCTGATGACCGGGAACATCGGCTTTATTATCCCTTAATAAGAAGTCTGAGTAAATCCAAACTTGTCATTCTTATACACATTAACTTATAAACAATTGGGTATACGAATAACTAGAGGATTCTTCATGGATTGATTTTTGTTTCCTTGTATAGATAAAAATAATATCAATTTTTGTATGGGAGCGGGTTATATGAATATTGAGATTAAAGAAGCAGCGATTGAGCAACTATTAAAAGTGGATTATAAAGAGAATGAAGGTGTTCGTATCGAAGCCATTTATGTTGGAAGCTGTTCGATTTATGTGGAACACGAATTGAAAATTGATAATAAGAACGAAGATGATGAGAGATTCATAATTAATGGGGTCCCCATCTTAATATCAAGTGAGTCTAAAAAGCATCTTCCGGATAAAGTCTTTCTTAACTACAGTGATGGACTTGGATACAAATTATATTCAGACGAAGAAACATTGAGATATAATCTCCAGTTGAATAGAGTGAATTGATTTAAAATGAACATAGTAAAAGCCCTTCTGTTTCAGTTGGGCTTTTTGTGTTTATACTCAGGGAATTTATCATCGGCATTTACCTAGAGGGATCATACCATTAGGCAATTGATTTTAGAATAATTTATTTCCCTACCTAGTTATAATCAAACATTAAATTAAATTACCACCAAATGAAAATATGACCAATTTTCATTTAACCCCTTATTTAGGGTCTAATTTATTGTTTTACTATTAATGTAGATAATTTTCCAGCACATCTCAGAATATAAAACGGCTATTGTCTAAAAAAAAGGTTGCTTCAGCAAACTCCCTTATTGGAGTAAAGCGCCTTTAGCATAACCAAATTAAAAATAATTCGTCACTTGTTAATTCACCTATTATTTCCAACCCCGTTTTTTTCTTTGTAAACAAACCTATTATTAGAATTATAATTTCATTCAAACATACAGCAAATGAAAAAAAGTATTTCTCCTAATGCTTGAAATCCACCTCTACTTATTTCTCCTAAAATCGTTAAGGTTGCAAAGAAAATCAAGGGACCTAACTCTAAAAGGGTAATTCCAGCCCAAATCCTCTCTTTTCTGTCTTGTTTTCTAATTTGAAATACGAGATGTTAAGAATCAAAAATAAAAGTTTTTATATATTGCAAACTCCATTAAGTCATACCCTTAATGAATTTAATACTTTTTCAAACCCAAGGTAAAAGTAAGACTCTAGTTTCTTGTTAAACAAACCTGCCCCGTTAGTTCCATAAAAAAAAGGCTGCCGCAGCAACCCCTGTTAATGAACAAAGCACCTGTTTGTTGATTAATGCTTACTTAAAAGTTAAATGATAGAACATAAAACGCTTCTATGTTGAATTTTAAAACCACCCAACATCCTCGTATTTATATTTTGAATAAGAACTCCATGGTTGATGCCATTATTTATCCGCGGGATTTTCCACCTGAAATATTAACGGTTGTACCTGTAATATAACTAGAACGGTCTGAAGCTAGATAAGTGACCAATTCACCAATTTCATCCAATTTACCAGGTCGTCCAAGTGGTATCGTTTTGCTGTAATCTGTTCCAAGACCTTCTACTGTCACTCCACGTGTGTAAGCTAATGCTTCATTATAAGCGTCTGTTGTTAAACCTGTTTGCTCATTGATCCCTGGCGCAACACCAACTACACGGATGTTGAATTTCCCCAGTTCTTTTGCCCAAGAACGGGTAAAGCCATTGACAGCACCTTTTGTTGCCGAATAAACACTTTGTCCAGAAGATCCTTCCATACCTGCCTCGGAAGAAATATTAATGATAACGCCTTTATTATTTTTCACCATTACTCTCGCAACTGCCTGAGCACAAAGGTAAGGTCCTTTTTGATTGACGGCAACCATAAAATCAAAGTCCTTTTCACTTAACTCATACTCTGGCTTTTCGCCACGGAAATCAACAAGTAAACGTGGTAAGTTTACACCAGCATTATTAACTAAAATATCAACAGTTCCAAATAACTCGGTGGCTTTGGTGACCATATTTTCAACGCTTTCTTTATTAGTAACGTCGCATTGGATATGATAAGTTCCATCAGTTTGTTCGCCAGTATTTACATTTAGATCGGAAACAATCACCTTTGTACCGTTCTTTACTAAATGTGCTGTAATTTTCGAGCCAATTCCAGAGGCACCACCCGTAACAATTGCCACTTTATTTTCTAATTGAGGCCATGATTCATTCATTCTTTTTCCTCCTTATTATATATAGATTCGAGAATCATAGGTGAAATTTAAAAATGAGTAACAAACTCTAAATTATTTTTTCTTGTTTTGGCTGGTTGACTCTTACTAAATGCAATTTTCCGGTGAGGGAACTTCCCTCTTCTTGCATTCAATTATTCTATATAAATCTTTGATAAGCTTATTTTTTCAAGATTTGAAGAGTTGTCCCTGCTTGGGGCATTTGAATATCTCTTTCTTCAAGGTGTAAAGTGCCAGGTAATTCTGCCGTTTCAGAACCATTGAATTTTAACGTGATATGTCCAAGTGAACCTAAATTCTTTTTCACCACGTCGCCTACAGAGGTAATGGTATATTGCTGATTGCCTAAGACGAGAATGTCACCCTTTTCGATTTCTCCATTAATTACATTTACATCAATTAATAGGCAATAATCCGCTAATTCACTCGGGGCATTTGCTCCGAATAGGATGAACATTTTTTCTCCAAGAAAATCAGAGACAGATGGACCAAGTTGATTAATTTGAGTTTGATAAACTGTCTGCACAAGAAACTCCTCCAATTCTTTGCTTTACATCATTTATTCAGAATCTATTCTAGTAATTATTCATACAAACCGAAGCTTGCCAGCCAAGCAATAAAAACGGTTGGTGCTCCGGTTAAAAAACGTCCGTACAATACGGAAGGAACTCCGACTTCAATGGTTTCCACTTCTGCCTCTGCTAAACCTAGCCCAACTGGAACAAAATCAGCTCCAGCCTGTGAGTTAATCGCGAAAAGAGCTGGCAATGCAAGGTGCGGAGGGATATTTCCTTTTCCAATTTCCACTCCAATTAATGTCCCAATGACCTGTGAAATAACAGCTCCCGGTCCCAAGAATGGTGATAATAATGGGAATGAGCAAATTAAAGAGATTAAGAGCAAGCCCGGCAAAGATCCTGCAAATGGTGATAAATATTGTGCGAACACATCCCCAATTCCAGATGCTTTAATCACCCCGATTAACATGGCCACAAAAGCCATAAACGGTAAAATTGTTTTAATGACAGTATCTATCGTGTCACGGCCAGCCTGATAAAAGACATTGACAATGGAGCCCATCGCCATCCCAAGGCGTGCTATGACGCCTTTAGGCTTTCTTTGTTCACTAATTTTTTTATTTGCGCTATACTTAGGTTTAGAAATTGTTTTTTCAATTTGTCCGTTAGCATTGTTCACATTGGATGTTGGAGGTGTTGCAGCACCTTCATACAATTCAATGTTTTGAGGCTTTACTCCAGAAACGTAAATGTCCTCGGTAATGTGCATTGCTAACGGGCCACTTTGTCCAGTAGGCATGATATTGATCGTCATGATTCTTTTTTTGGGATATAAGCCACATCGGAGCGTTCCGCCACAATCAATGATGACACACGCCATTTCATCCTCAGGTACACTCGTTTTAAAACCGTCGACTAATTCACAGCCTGTTAATTCTGCAATGGTGTCCGCAATATCCGGTCTTGTTCCGCCCGTTACATATACCACTTTATTTTTTTCTTCTGTCGGTGAAATCACTAAAGGCCCGCCAAATCCACCTTGCCCTGCATTGACGATAATTGACTTATACTTCGTAACCGTTTGAGTCATCCCTTTCCCCTCCTTAGAGATCCACTGTTTCTTTCAATTTAACGCCTTGCTGTTTAGATACATAATAAGTTGTTAAATCTGTTACCCAACCTCTTAAAAAGTTTGTGAAAATCCCCACCAAGAAGTAACGAAGGGCTAGTTCTGTTGTTTCAAATCCCAGTGTTGTAATTCCTGCAGCAATTCCCAAGAATACGAACAGCTCTCCTGGATTAACGTGTGGAAAAAGTCCGTTATGCGTGTGGCAGGAATAAGAAGCAGCAGCATAATAGCTTGGTTTGTATTTTTCCGGCAAAAATTTCCCAAGTGATAATGTCATTGGATTTGCCAAAGCGAACGTTCCAATTACCGGAAGAACAAAATATCTTGTAAGTGGGTTCTTACTCGATTTCTTCGCGATCAGTTCCACTCTTTCTTCTCCAACCAACCGTATAAGGGCATTCATTGCAACTAAAAGCATGATAAGGAGTGGAACAATACCTGTTACTAAATCGACAAAAGTTTCGGCACCTGCTCTAAATAAATTCATAAAGCCATCTGCTGCATTTGTAAGCCAATCCATTCAATTCACCTCAATAATTCCTATTTTTTTGATAAGAGTAAATCAATCCAGCCTTTCTTAACCTTCAATTCACCCCCTTTAGAGATAATATGATAGCTGTTCAGTGCATCCTCAATGGCTAACCTTGTTAACTTATTTACTTTATTAAAATCCTCTTCACCGAGGTGTAAGAGATTTTTCCCTTCAAATCCTTTTAAGTTCCTTACTCTTGAAAGCACGGTTACCCCCTGCATTTTGGTGGCTTTCAAAATGTTGTTTTTTCGGTCAATTGCAAACATGACGATAGTGCCTGATTTAATAAGTCCCGTTTTTTTCCCAATAGCGACCCTTCCAAGCTTTCTCAACTCTACATACCTTTTATTGAAATGCTTGATTTGCAAAAATCCAAAAATGCTTTGAAGGAGCCAAGAAAACCCAATTAATATAATGACATACCATAGCATTTTCATTTCCTCTTTTCATATGAACTGAATCTTACATATTGTTTACGTTACGATCAGATAATTAATCCATACTTCCTAAGATAAGGATGTTCCATTTTCTTCTATGATTTCAATGATTTCATTTGCCGTTTCCTCAGTGGTGATCAGAGTGTTGATGTATCCTCCTCTTAATCCCCCAATAATGGAAGGAGCTTTTTCAACAGACTCTGCAATACCGATTGAGTATGGAATTTTTTTTAGTTTTTCCAGCTCAATGGCTATTGTTCGATCAGATAAGTCAGATTGAATCAGGTTTCCATCTATATCATAAAATCGTGAGCAGATATCACCTATGGCACCTTGTTGATTTAAATCTTCAATTTCCCGATTGCCGCAAAAGCCGGCCCAGACTAAATTAGATGATTGGTTTGGGTTCCCAATCCCTACGACTGCAATTGTTAAGTTGTCCCAAAGCTCCGTTATTTTAGTGAAGTAGTGAGATTGAACAATGTCATCCTTTGTCTCTTTTTTTTCCACTACTGCCGCTGCATCAATAAAATAAGAAGTTCCTCCAAAATCTTCTGCAATATTATAAACAATTCTATTGACGTGATGCTTCGTATCCATAGGTCCAGGACCGCCTACTAAAGGGACAAAATGAGCGTCTTTTTTTCCGGCGTTCGTAAATTCACCGATCAGACTGGCCATTGTGCTTCCCCAGGCACAACCTACGACATCGCCGTCTTTAATAATCCGTTTTAGTAATTCAGCCCCGGCCATCGCTACCACTTTCTTTTTATCCAGTTCGGCACTATCTCTTTTTTCAGGAACGATAATTACTTCTTTTAAGCCAAACAACTTTTCCAGTTGACGTTCCAATTCAAAAGCTCCATCAATATCGCTGCTGACAGTAATTTTAACTACACCATCTTCCCTTGCTTTTTTTAAAAGTCTGCTGACGGAAGTTCGGTATATACCTAATTCTTTTGAAATGGCACCTTGAGTCATATCTTCTTCATAATACATTTGCGCAATTTTAACTAAGAGTCTTTTTTCTTCTCTTTTATCCATTTAGTCCCTCACCCTTTCCAATGTGCACATTTGTGCAGACTAAATCATTTGTGCTTTGTTGAGTTTAGTATACGCTTACAAAAATAGCTACGTCAACAAAAAAATACCACTTGTGCAAATTTTAAAAACATTATGTCATTTGTGCAGGTTTGCGGGCTTATTATCCATCGAAAAAGCACAAAAAAATGAAGCACCTCCATTTAATCAGGCTGCTTCATTTCTATCAATCTGACAATATGTTGTTTCCATCTTTTTGTTATAACAAAATATTTTTCACTTTTACAAAATCATACAAATCATCGACATATTCCTTCACAGGCCTGTCGAGCAAGGTACACAACATTAACAGTGTCCTCACCTTACCTTCTTTTCCCTCGTTAAAATCTTTTATAATAGTTCTAACTTTTCCGTTTGTGAATAATTGCTTTCCATTGAAGCATTTGTATACCCCGCCTGAACCCCTAGTCCTCCATGTAATGTAATTGCTTTGCTTGTTATACTAAATCTCATTAAAAATATAAAAAAAGTGATGAAATTTATGAATCCCCTTCTTTTGAATGTGGTTTCTTTGTCGATCAACCAAGGTTTAATTTGACTTCTGTTTATTTTGCTTCTAAATTTTATATGGTTTTTGACTGGGTTTGTGCCAACGAACTAAATTTTTTCTTTTGTATGGTGTAAGTTCCCCGAAAATCAATGTTATTAAACACTTTACTTAATATACTAACGAATACATTCTATTCCTCTTTATCAGAAAATTAAGTAGCGAATCTTATTTAAAATCGGAGCCTTTTTCTTGAATAAAATTTTTTGTTGATGTATTGATAAGGATAGATTTGAAAATTTAAGTAGACTAAATTATGAAAAAAAGAACCCATTCAGAATTGAATAGATTCTTTATGTTTAATAATTATAGTGATTATGCTTCCAACCTCCTGGACTCGAGGTGCCGCTCCAACTTCCTTTTTACCCGCTGAAGTGCATTATCGATCGTCTTTTTTTGAACATTCAATTCCTTTGATATTTCAAAATAAGTTTTTCCTTCCAGGTACAAGTCAACAACACTACTTTCCAACTCACTAAGGACTTCCGTTAAAATTAGCTCAATATCGCAAATTTCTTCTGATTTTATTAAGATCGTGACTGGGTCATTTTGTCTCTGTTCAGGGATTAGATCAATTAGGTACTGCTCCGACTCCCCTTGATAGATAGGCTTATACAATGAAACATAATTATTTAAGGGAGAATGCTTTTGGCAAATAGCCGCTTTAACAGCCGTTATGATTTGTCTTGTAATGCACAGTTCCGCAAATGATCTGAAAGACGACTTTTTGCAATTCTTGTAGTCCCGAATGGCCTTATATAGTCCAATCATCCCTTCCTGAAAGACGTCTTCCTTATCTCCACCCGTTAAAAAATACTTCAAAGCATTTGATTGAACGACACATCTGTATTTTTTGATTAAAAAGTCCAGTGCATCTTCATCACCATTATGGATTTTCCCAACCAACATTACATCTTCCATATGAGCATAGTTTTCCAGTTTCTTCTCGATGATTACACTCATTTATTTTCCCCCACTCACTAAGTTGAGCCCCGACATAAAAATTGCATTATCACTTCAATGTATTAAAGTACATTCTATATAATAATATCTCAGAAATGACGATAATGATATTCGCAAATAACGACATTTTTCAACAAAATACTGATATTTATAAGTCCTGCACTATATCTATACACTTTCAGTCAGCTTTAATTGATTTGGTAAAGATCTCGTCATTATAGTCGTTTTGTTTAACTCCTTATCATTGACGGATACAGTTGTACCGGTGGTTGTGGCAATTACGGTGGGAGTTCAGCTTATGGAGGCTTAATAATAGTATAATTATAAATAATACTACTAAAGAACTATTCTGCAATAATGGTTTAACATAGCCTATTCAAAGGTAAATACTGGAATCCATTGCACCTTTTACTTATACTTCAATTGCTTTAATTGGAAAAAAGGAGAATGCCATTTAAAACATCTTCACTAATTAGCAGGTTTCATTTAAACCCTTCTTTAGCAAAAAAGCACCCTTCAAAGGATGCTTAACATATTATTTACTCAGTTATAAAATTGAGAACTGGGATTTAATTATTCGCAAATTCCCCGTTAGTTAAGGTCATTACATAAGCTTGCGTAAGTTATTAAAGTGGTGGACTCTCCACACCTAGATGAATCCAATCTTCTTTTGGCGGTCCATAAACCCCATAAGGTTTTATTCCTGCTTGACGCATCAGAACCGTAACTTGTCCGCGATGATGAACAATATGCTTGATTAGCCCCATAAGGATGGAAGCATTTGTTTCCTGTCTTCCAAACGCTTCTTGTATTTGCTCTAGGGATGCGTCTGTCCATTGTTGTTCAATAATTTTGGCTGCGTGAGAACTTACATTTTTAAAAGTGATAGCAATTTCCTGGGCTGAAGATGGGACGTTTTCCGAACTTTCTATCCGGTCTATCTTTAACCCGAAATGAGCTAAATAATCTGGAATATTCGTAGTGAAATGCCACGCAATTCTTCCTAAAGTGCGACCTTTGGGATAAACTTGTTGTTCTAATGAATCATCTGTCAAACTATCCAAAACATTCTGAGTCAGTATGACTTCTTTATTCCATTCTTTAATAAAATCCGAAATTGTACTATACATATAATACCTCCCCTATTCCGATAGATATTTACTTACTCAAAGCACATTTTAAAACATACGTTCCCTCATTACAAATTCCTTATGCAATCCAGTTCATTTGTAAATTAAACTTATAGTCTTTGAACGTCATTGACTTTATATATAAATTGGCTTTTATCATTTTTGTGCCTCCTGGAGTTTTCGGTCACAAGTTTCCAGGAAAAAATGTTGAACTGTACTTTTGCTTCCTTTAAATACGTATATTCCCATCCTTCGAGAGTTGTAATGGGTAACCCACGTCCATAAAATTTCAGACCATTATTCGACTTAAACCTGGAAGGTCAATGCTCTACAAATCATCCTACTACTAGCTATACACAACAAGAATCACTACTTTATAATAAGGGGTAATCATGTTATTAATATAGATAAATTCAGTGTTGGTTAGGAGATAAAGCCATGCAAAATAAGCTGAGTATAGGTGAAATGGCGAAGTTGCGAAGCGTAACGGTAGATACATTGCGTCATTACGATAAAATTGGATTGCTAAAGCCCTATCATATTGACCCTGAAACTGGCTATCGTTATTACTCCATTTCCCAGTATGAAGTTCTCGGAACGATAAAAGAATTAAGGGGAATCGGGTTTTCCTTAGGGGAAATCAAGCAATTTCTTACGAATCGCAATGTCAAAAAGTCGGTTCAATCACTTAAAGAATCAATGGCCAATATACAGGAAGAAATTAATAAATTGCAAGATATCCATAATATACTGATGACACGATTATACAACATTGAACATTTCACAAACAGTTACAGGAATTCGGATATCGTGATAAAACAATTTGACGAACGGGAATACATCCAGCTAGCCAGGCCGGTAAGTTGGGGGGATACAGAAAATCTGTATCTTGGATTCTTGGAGCTCGAAAACAGGATTGGTGGAATCATTCCTGCTTTGGCAAGCAATAAATTTGGAGATTTCATCAAGAAAGAGTACTTTGATAAAATTCGTCAATCATCTGACTTTAACGGTAACCTAAGTGCCTATCAATCTCAATTATTCATTCTTGTTCAGGATGGAGAGTCAGAGCAACCAACCCAAAAAATTGAAAAAGGGCTATTTTTATGTTCCTACTATGGAGGACTCACAAGGGAGAAAATGCTAACCCAGCTAAAAAAGCTACTCCATTATTGCGATACTCATGGCTATGTTATTACCGGTGATGCCTTTCGAATTATGCAGGTTGACGTTTCTCTGACTGATCAATATGATGAAGCTTATTATGAAATACAAATTCCGATTCAAGATAAAGTAAACTAGCAGTAAACAGCCTTCGAAATGAAAGTATTATCATTTCAGGGCTGTTTTTTTTGTATGGTAACTGTTTACTCTGGTGTTAGACGAGACTTTATAATGAAATTATACATACAGAATGGAGTGATGCTTTCCTAAATGAAATAGCAAGGCATGATTTAAAAATAATTTTGTTCTAAGGAGAGATGCCATTTATTAAAAAGTTTAAAATCAATAAAAGACAATGCCGTTTTGATAGTGTTCCTTTCGTTTTCCTACTCTTCATTACCAACTCCTCTATGCGGCCGATTAGAGGAAAAGCACTAAAGAGAAATTATGAAAACGCTTAAACACCATCCAGTCATGGCAGCTGTTTCGTTCACAAGTAGATACTTTTTTTCCATATATACGGAATCCTAAATTTAATATTCAGAATAATCTATCTATTAACGATGTGCGCTTTAATGAATTTTATCCACCGATCGTTAGCCAAGACATTCACAAGGAGGTTGATTTATGGAAAATACGAATTCAGCAACTCTTAAACGTACTCTTACTTTGAAGTATGTCGTCTTTTTCGGATTGGCTTTCATGGCTCCAAAAACGTTTTTCTCAACATATGGAGTTGCTGTACACAGTACCAACGGGATGATGCCAACGGCTTATGCCATTGCTTTAGTTGTCATGTTATTTACAGCTTATAGCTATGTTCAATTAGTGAAAGCGTTTCCGAACGCAGGGGCAGCATATACGTTTACGCAAAAATCAATAAGTCCGCATCTTGGGTTCATCGTTGGTTGGACAATCATCATTGATTATATATTTAGCCCGATGATCAGCGCCCTAATCGTAGGAATTTCACTGAAAGCTTATTTTCCATCCATTCCGATGTTTGTTTGGATCATTTTATTTATTGTGGTTATTACGACTGTCAACATCCTTGGCATTAAATTAGCAGCGAAACTTAATACGTATATGCTTTTCTTGCAATTTTTATTGTTTGCACTATTTTTTATTTTGTGCATTAAAGGGCTTATTGCAGGTAAAGGTGCAGGGTCATTATTTTCAACTCTTCCCTTTTATGATTCTGAAATTAGCGTACCCACTCTTCTATCTGTGGTCCCTATACTATGTTTTAGCTTTTTAGGCTTTGATGCAGTAACTACATTATCAGAAGAGACGAAGGATCCTACGAGAACGTTGCCAAAAGCGATCTATTTCATAACGATGATTGGCGGATTTTTATTTATCACAGGTTCATATTTTGCTCAACTAATTTTTCCGGAGTTTCATTCTTTCAATAACCCTGAATCCGCCTATTTAGAGATCGCGATGTATATCGGCGGAAACATTTTTGTGAGCTTCTTTGTAGCAGTAGGACTAACATCCACCACTGCCTCAGCCGTTGCATCGGGAACGAGCGCCTCTCGTATTTTGTATGCGATGGGAAGGGAAAATGTATTGCCGAAAAAAATCTTCGGCTATCTATCCCCAAAATACCGGACACCTGTGTTCAATATTTTACTCATTGGTGTGGTTGCATTAAGTGCTCTTTTCTTAAATCTAACGACAGCCGTATCGCTTATTAGTTTTGGAGCCTTATTTGCCTTTTTCTTTGTGAATCTTTCGGTCGTTTCTTACTATTTTCTTCAAAAGAAACAGAGGTCTTTTAAAGGTACGATTCAATATTTGATTATCCCGCTTACTGGTGCAGCACTAATTGGATTGTTTTCTATAAAACTAGATAAACATTCACTAATACTAGGTGGAACTTGGCTTCTTATCGGATTTATTTATCTATTAAACTTAACAAAAATGTTTAGACAACCTCCTCCTGAGCTTGCCTTTGAAGAAGCTTAATAATAAAGCTATAAAAGAAGGGAATGATTGATGATGGATCAACGACTAGCTGACATAATTATTTCAGGCAATACTGTATTTACAGGTCTTTCCGACCAACCTGAACCCGCTTCTATTGCGATTATGGACAACAAAATTGTTGCGATTGGTTCAGGGGAAGAAATTAAACACTACGCAGGTGAGCACACGAAAATCTATCAGTTTATAGACCAATTAATAATGCCGGGGTTCCATGATTTCCATCTTCATATTATGCAAGGTGCCGTTGCCCTCAATAGTGTCAATCTGTTCGCAGCCCGCTCAGAAGTTGAAGCGCTTGAGATGATTTCTGAATTCGCTGAGTCAAAACCGGAAAATCAATGGGTAATCGGATTTACATGGGATGCAGGTTATTGGGATTCACAACAATTACCGACTCGACATTCATTGGATCGTATTCTTCCTGACCGTCCAGCACTCATGTTTCACGCAGAAGGACATTATGCATGGGTGAATACGAAAGCATTGGAGATTGCAAACATTACTCGTCATACGGAAAATCCTTCTTATGGCATTATAGGAAGAGACGAAAATGGAGAACCCAATGGTATTTTATTTGAAAAAGCAATGGATGCAGTTATCCGTCATGCATTTAATTTTTCAAATACACATAAGAATGAAATCTTCTCTAATTTCTTGGCACACACAGCAAGCTTAGGGGTAACTGCTGTCAATGACTTACATGGTTTAAAAACAATAGAATCTCTAGATGTTTTCAAGGAATTTGAAGACAATGGAGAATTAACAGCACGCATTCATTTATGGCCGGCTTTAAATGGCAATCTTGAACGTGTCAAACGATTACGAGATACGTTTCAATCGGATAAACTTCGTGTATCAGGACTTAAACAATTTATCGATGGCGTCATTACCGCCCGTACCGCTTATTTACTTGAACCTTATGCTGATCAACCGAAAACATGCGGTGAATCTTCGTTCCCTCCTGAAACGATCAAAAAATGGGTCGTTGATGCAGATAAAGAAGGCTTTAGCATTCGTTTTCATGCTATTGGAGATGGAGCGATTCGTCTTGCTTTAGATGCCTATGAGGAAGCGCAAAAGGCAAATGGTAAACGAGATTCACGGCATTCCGTCGAACACATTGAAGTGATTCATCCAGATGATATCCATCGTTTTAAAGAGCTTGGCGTAACTGCTTCGATGCAGCCAGACCACTTGGCGATGTCAGAAAGAGGGGTTTACACCGAGCGAATTGGTACTGAACGTGAAAAGCATGTTTTTTCGATTAATGCATTGCAAAAAGCCGGAGCGAATTTGGCATTTGGAACGGACTTCCCAATTGATATCCTCAATCCGCTTCTACAAATCTATCGTGCAGTAACGAGAATCGATAGCAGTGGAAAAACAATATGGCATCCACATGAGCGCATCACACTTGCCGAAGCATTGAAAGCTTATACAGTCGGACCCGCTTACGCTGCATTCAGAGAGCAGGAATTAGGGACATTGGAAGTAGATAAACTTGCTGATATCATAGTATTAGAACGAAATCTCTTTGAAGTACCAGCAGAAGAAATTCCTAATACAAAGGTACAGCTAACGATCGTTGATGGAAAAGTTGTTTTTGATCATACGACGACTTTAATCGAAAAGTAATATAATCATTAAAAGAGGATTCTACAACTGTAGAATCCTCTTTTGTCCATGGACAATTGTCTATTCCGCTACCAATGCGTTAGACATATGTTTTTCGCTTAATAACCATGCCTACTTTATTGAAAAAAGTGGGATTAGGCCACCTGCATGATAAGTACTTCAATTAAATAGAGAAGTATTGGCATATAAAGATGAAGCACCACCAGAGTGAACAAATAAGATGTTATCCTCCGGCTTAAATGTGCCTTTTTGTATTAAATCAATGAGTCCCGCTGCCGCTTTACCCGTATATACTGGATCCAGCAATATCCCTTCTGTTCTTGCCATGAGCTTCACTGCTTCCACCATTTCAGGTGTAGGCAAAGCATAACCCGGCCCGACATACTCATCAAAACACGTAACAGCTTCACGAGGAATTGAATTTGGAATGCCGATATGTGTTAAAGTTTCTTTAACAAGCTGAAAAACTTTCTCTTCTTGTTCCGCTTTTCCTCTGCTTACGTTTATTCCAATTACTGATACTCCACTTTGATTTCCATGAAATCCTGCCACCAAGCCAGCATGCATTCCCCCACTGCCGCTTACACAAATAACTGCTTTCAAATCAATCCCTTGCTCAAAGGACTGTGCCAAGATCTCCTGAGCGCATGCAACATATCCGGTTGCACCAATGACATTGGATCCCCCAACCGGAATGATGTAAGGTCGGTGTCCTTTCTCTGTTACCTCTTTAGCCACTTTCTGCATTTCTTGCATTAAGTCCGCTCCATTAGGTACAACTATAATTTGGTCAGCCCCTAATAAATGATAGAGAAAATAGTTACCGTTAAAATCCGGCTCTGAATTTTTTGAAAGTCCCTCTTCCAACACAAGGATGCATTTCATTTTCTCTTTAACCGCAGCAGCCAGTGTCAAGCGACAATGATTTGACTGAATGCCTCCACATGTAATCAACGTATCCGCGCCTTTTTCCAATGCATCGGCAACAAGGAATTCCAGTTTTCTTGTTTTATTTCCCCCAGCCGTCAAACCAAGCATATCATCTCGTTTAACGTAAATGGATGGTCCCCCAAGAACATCAGAAAAATGATCTAATCTCTCAATTGGTGTAAATGTCGGTGTATATCGCTTTCTAGGAAATTGTGCTAAATTCATTTTAAAATTCCTCCTGTATCCTCTATGTATATTAAAGAAAAGAAAATATCAATCTGATGTATTCTTTTCTTTAGTATAATCTTCGATTTCAATCATAGCATCTTTATGTAAACGAGCAACATGAATCTCTATTCTTGCATGATTATCTGTAAAAAGAATCCCCATATACGTCATCATCGCGGCAAAGTTACCCATATCAACCGATGATAGTAAAACAACTGTGAGCTTCCTTTTTACTCTATGACACCCTTGTATTTCCCAAAAGTATCAGGCAGTTCCCCAGTTTCAGCATGGATGGGGACTTCCCTGATTTATCCCCTGCCAATATGGACAGATAGCCTTGTGAGCGTCTTTAGTAATAATAGTTTCATCGATCCCATTGAATTGTATAAATAATCAAAAGTATGAAGCAGTGAAATGACTTCAATCGTTTTTTAAGATAAAATAAATATACTTGTATATAATTGGATTTTAGAAAGGAACACCATGGAAACCAATCACTATCAATATATTACAGAACAAATAGAACATTATTCTTCTAAGCCCTTAAGGGAAGCTATATTTTTTGTTATAAAAAATGCGATCATTGAAGGAATATTTTTGCCCGGAGACCGTTTAACGGAAGATGATATTGCCCAGCAATTCAATTGTAGCCGTACACCGGTTCGTGAAGCTTTGAGGAAATTGGAACAGGGAAATTTGCTTCAGGTGAAACCTGGTATAGGGATGGTCATATCCAATGTGGATATTGAACTTTTACAGCAGGAATTGGAAATCAGGAAAATGCTCGAAAACTATTCGATACAAAAAGCTTGTGAAGGAATTACGGAAGAGGAATTAAAAAAACTGGAATGGGCAACGGATAAACTGCAACAGGCAATTAATAGTAATGACTGAATAGCGGCAAGCCGTGCAAACATTGAATTTCACCGCTTATTATATTCCTACTCGAGAAATACCTTTCTCCAAAAGACTACAGATTCATTATGGCTTTCTTTTCGAATTTCCTTTTTGTCCGCCCGTAATGAAGATGTTACAATGGTTGATAAATCTTGGTATGAGGAACGAAACAACGAGCACTTACAGGTAATCCATGCCATTCGTGACAAAGATGCAGAAAAAGCAATAAAGGTCAATACGATCCATATCCAAAAAAACTATGATTATTACCTAGATTACATAAAACGTGTATCACAATGAAATTTACATAAAAGGGTGCCTATTTGTGTTTTTTAAAAATGTTAATATTCTGAATTATTTGTCAATATTTTTTTCCGTTTGTTGTTAAATTTTTCACTTTTATTCCAACCGTACAAGGCCATGGTTGAAGCGCCCTTCCTGCCCATTGCCTTGTATACTTTTTACGGTTTCACTTCTAGTAAGTTAATCAGCTGATTAGGTGGAAAAATTGCTAGGTTTTGATTTAATGACCGCTGGAGTCCATTATTCCAAATTATGTAAGTTCTAAATACTCAAACAATTTCATCCGGAACACTTCTTGATGATCAGAATTGAAACCGTTTACTCATTGAAACGTTCTAGCAATTCAATAATCACTTTATAGGTCGATGTTGTATCCATATAGGCATATCGGCCTTTTCCGTTAAAAAAGTTACCTGTCTGGATGACCGGATAGCCCATTTCTTCTAACATCTTCATTTTATCCTCCATGTCTTTAACGACAAAAGAGATATGGTGAACACCCTCACCATATTTTTCAAGATGATCTTTCCACGTGCTAGGTGATTCACCCGGCTCGATCAATTCAATTTGAATTAACGGCGTATCGATGAACATATATTTTGACTTTCCTTCAGTGGGCTTCCCTTTGTAAATCACGTTTGTAATATCGGTTGAACCAGAATGGATGATGGGAGGTTTTTCAATCCCCAACAACTTACAATATGCTTCTGCAGCCGCATCGAGGTCTTTTACAACTAACGCAATCTGTTCCACTTTGTTAGTCCCTAATAGCGGCTGAACGCTAGTATCTTCTGGTCTTTCCCATGCCGTTTCTCTCGGCTCTGCACTTTCAAGCATTTCAATTAACGTTTTGTGATCATCTAGTGTATCCACATATACATATCGGCCGTCACTTGAAGTGAATTCTCCCGTTTGCAAAGCTGGGTATCCACTTTTCTCCATGATTGGCAGCCTTTTTTGGATAGAGTCTACATCAAAAGCAATATGGTGAATCCCTTCACCTACTTCATCCAGGAACTCACGCATCGTTCCTGGATTTTTATCGGGTTCTATTAGTTCAAATTGGACAGTTGGTGTATTCAGGAAAGCCAGTTTGGATTGTGATTCCGTTGGTACACCTCTAAAAGTGACTTTCGAAACAGAACTGTCACCAGTTAGAAACGGTTCTGCCTTCTTAATGCCCAGCAGTCTTGTGAAAGCTAGATTAGCAGCTTCAATATCTTTTACAACAAATGCGAGTTGATTAATATTCCTATTGCCCAATAGTGATTCAGCCATACTTATAAACCTTCTTCCCGTAGTTTATTTTGTTATGAACTCAACCCAGTCCGCGAACTGACAATCCTCCATCACTGGAGATGACTTCGCCGGTGATTGCACGTGCTGCGTCAGATGCTAACAGGACATATGCAGCTACATGATCTTCGGGTATCTGTGCAAGCTGAAGAGGGTTTCTTTTTTTAATGCTATTGGCCTTCGTTTCATTATCCACGATTTTAACGAATGGACGTAGGGGAGGAATGACCGATAATGCTGTCAGAGTGCCACCAGGCGCTACAGCATTCACCCTTATGTCAGGAGCAAGTTCAAAAGCAAGCTGGCGCATCAGCCCTATTTGGGCATGCTTGCTTGCTGTGTACCAAACCCCGCCGCCATCCGGATAGAAACTAGCACCGGATACGGTGAAAATAATATTGCCATTCGATTTTTGCAGTTCTTTAAGAGCGGCTTTAGCACCTAAGAAAGATCCTTTAACGTTAATATCGATCAGAAAATCAAATGCTTCTGAAAGTGCATCGGGCGTTACGTCGGCAAATTTTGCAAATCCATCAAAGACTCCTGCATTGGCAACGAAAACATCCAGCTTTCCAAATTGCTTGACAGTGGCCTGAACAGCCCTCTCATTGTCTTCATATTTGCTTACATCGCCTTGGTTAATGAGGATTTCTTCACCAAATTCCTCTTTCATTTTATTTAGCGTTTCTATCGAGCGGCCGATAATGCTGACTTTTGCCCCTTCTTGTATAAAACGTCTAGTGACAGCCTCTCCGATACCTGAATTGCCTCCAGTAATCAACACCACTTTATCCTTTAACGCCATTGACATTGTAAACAGCCTCCTTGTTATCTCTTTTTATTCAAATCAATATTATACGAAGATAGCAAGATTTCTGGTATTTATCGTTGATTGATCAACAATGAATATCCGTTTGGATAGTTTCCATTTACCTGCTTCGAAAATGAATTCATCATTTCGTTCCCCTGAAATCAAATCATGCTGAATATCCGTGCTGCGGCTCCGATAGATAAGCAGATAGCTCTTGACAACTGCCTTTTCACCTTCAACATATTCTTTAACGCGTACATTAGAGACAAAACGCCGTGTTCTTGATGGGGGAATTTCCGCCCAAGCATAATCCGTTTTCAAACGATCCACTCGCAGTTTCAACAGCTCAATATCATCATTAAATGTAAACATTTCCGTTGAATAATCCGGGCGTTCCACCCCTTCTTTATTAACACGTACAGGCATTTGATAACGTAAGCTCGAGTGCATTAAATCGAACCAATCATCAAATTCAATATCATCGAGTAATTGAGCTTCATCATACAGCCACTGTTCAAATTCACATTTAAGCAACATTTTCTCCACATTCATTTCCGTTCCCCCTCCCGCTTATCATTTCGTCATTAATTCCAGCCAGTACTTGTAGAAATTCCGTTGGCTCGCTTCCGTGAATTTATCATCGTAAGCAACACCCGGTCCTATAAAGTCAACTGGTTCACGATGGAGTCCCATTGTATAATTGTAGTTTAAATTCTTTAGGAAAGGCATTGGGCCTTGGGCTGTTTCAGTAATATCCGTAAACACTTCCGTATCATCCTGTTCGAAAATACCGGATGGGCTAAAGGTCAAGATAAATGAATCTCTTGATCTATCTTTCCAATCTTGGGTTGCGTTCTTTTCCACGAGCATCCAAGCGATCACTTCCATTTGATTGTGACCGATTGGCCGCCACATTCTAATAGAAGTGTTGGAGATGAACTGGTCTTTGATTTTTGTATGGGATATTAAAAATGATAAGTTGGGGAAAACGTTCCCGATCATATTCTTTAAGTTTGATAACACTTCATATTGTTCTTCAGACAAATTAGTTTTAAATTCATCTTTCAATTCTTCCGGGAAAGCGAAGTCAGGGTTAGGAGTCCCTAAGTTCAGTCCATGACCGTTATCCATATGGATTTGAAAACCACGCTTTGAATAGGTAGCATTGGGCACCATGCCCAGTTTTGCAATGGAACCGTGTGTGACCATCGTGTGATAGGAATCACCAACAAAGTTATCGGAACCAACTTTCCAGTTGGATTTAACAATGAATCTTTGCGGGACACCGATAACTTCCATTTCTGCACGTCCTACAAGGATATCCAAATACCATTTAATGTCTCCAAGAAACTCTTCAAGTGGCTCTGCATCTTCATTCCAAGTTCCAAATAAAAGACCTTTATAGGATTCAAGCTTCACTTTGTGAAGGCCCAATTCCGACCGGTCAAGGTTGCCCCCATATATGTCCTTTTGTAATGGCACCCCTACGAGCTCTCCAGTGTTTTTAAAATTAAACCCATGGTAGGGACACGTAAATAATGACTTGTTCCCTTTATCTGCCCGGCATAGTTTCATTCCGCGATGGGTGCACATATTATAAAACGCCCTGATTTCCTCTTCAGCATCACGTGTTATGATGAGCGAGTAGCCAGCTAGTTCACGAGTCATGAAGTCTCCTTTGTTGGGTACTTCAGAATCATGACCGATAAAAACCCATGTTTTCAAAAACACTTTTTCATGTTCTATATCATAAACCTTTGGGTCTCCAAGGAGGTATGCAGGTATAACGCCTTCCTCTGGTTTAACCGTTTCGTTCAAATAGTTAACAACTTGCTGTTTTGACATTTCTTCTAAGGACTTATCTGTTTTAAGCATACTTTTTCTCTCCCTTCCAAGCTTTACATCACAATTCTTTACCCGATTTGAACGCTCTTTTCCTTATTTTGCAGAGTAGCCAATACACTTAATGCCGCTAGATAACTCGTTTTCGGATTATTTGGCATCGGATCATTCTCCACTTCCAGTTTCAGTTTCCCGAACGAACCTGACGCTTCTATAAGGTGAATGTTCTTTAACACATTAGGATCGGCAATGATTTTCACTTTCGTCTTTTCAGATCCAAGACCAGCCAAAGACAGCACAATCGCAACATTAATGTTTCTCGGAAACTGTTTGATCGCTTCTGCAGCAGATCCTTCAAATAATACCGTTTCTTCTGTCACTGAAGACCCAGCAGGCAATGCGCTTGGCGGTTTTCTTGTGGTGATGCAAACAGATGCTAGGCCATTCACCGCTTTTGCCGATTTAAGTACATCGAGACCTCCAATCGCACCAGACGGAAGGAGAATATTCACGTTATTCATTTTGCAAATCTGGTTTGATTGTTCTTCAAAGGCAGAATTCGCCATCACGCCAATGCTGCTCAGCAAGAGATCCTTCCCGCTTTTAAGCACTTTCAATGCATACTCTTCAGCTGCTTCAATCGTTGCAGCCTCTATGACCATATCTACATCGGATTTAAGGAGTTCTTCGACATCACTAAATGACTGTGTCCTGAATTCTTCTGCTAGCTGTGCCGCGATTTCTTCACGGCGGGCATAAATCGAAACGATTTTCCCACCTGGAAGAAGCCCGTCGTTATTAATGGCCTGAAGCAGAAATTTCCCGATATTACCGCACCCGATTAAACCTAACTTCATGTAGTTTCATCCTTCCTCAATCAGCAAACCCGTATGAGTCCGCAAAGAATTCCAACCCGCAATGTCTTGTTTCCCGCGAAACACCACTTTCTTTTAAGCCAGGGAAATCCAGAGCCAAGTCACTGAAAACGGTATGATTATTATGGAAAACCGCACCAGCTTCAAGGCGATCTGCCATTTCGACAGCGATATCTTCATTCTCGGTCCAAACAGATGCACGCAGCGCAAACTCACTATCATTCGCTAATTTTACAGCTTCATCAATATCATTGAAAGGTAAAATTGGAATGATGGGTCCGAATTGTTCTACACGAACCAATTCGCTCTGTTGATCGACACCAGTAATAATGGAAGGAAGCATATAATAACCTTTATCCCAAGTTTCCGGATTCAGCTGAATGCCGGTGGTGATTATATTTCCTCCTGACTTAGCGGTACGTTCGATCAAGCCATTCACAAAATCATATTGTGCTTTATTATTCAATGGACCCATAGTTACATCAGGCTGAATGCCATCACCAATTACCATCCGGCTAAACTCTTTGGTCAGCTTTTCCACAACCTCATCATAACGTGATTCTTGGACATACACTCTTTTTACAGCAGAACAGACCTGACCCGCTGCTCGTAAAATCCCCATCCTCAAACGTTTGATAGCCGCTTCATCCATATTGGCATCCTCCAAGATGATTGCAGGATCATTGCCGCCAAGTTCCATATATACTTTTTGCAGATTTCCAGCTGATTTCTGCATGATATCTTTTCCGGTTTCCGTACTTCCGACAAACGCCAATGTCCGTACGCGTGAATCGGAACATAGTGTATCGCCGATTGCTTTTCCTGATCCTGAGACTATATTGATGACTCCTGGAGGAAAATGTTCGGCAACTACTTTTAAACAGGTCATAATCGTTAAAGGACAATTAGTTGCAGGTTTTACGACAACGGCATTGCCTGCCAAAACAGCAGGAATGACCCTTTTAAATGTTAATATCATCGGAGAATTCCACGGTGTGATGATGGCCGTGACACCTCTTGCCCTTCTTCGGATTTGGACTTTTTGGTTTCCTGAAAGCACTTCAGGCTTCCACCAATCAAGTAACTCTGCTGCACAGCCCTTCATGACTTCAACACAGCGCAGTAAATCCTTTTTGGCTTCAACAAGTGTTTTGCCATTTTCACGTACAAACACTGTAACATTTTCCTCGATAACTTTTGAAAGTTCTTCTGCCGCAGTGTTCATCCGGTTAGCCCGTTCCCCGATATCAGAGCGGGACCACGTTTCAAAAGCATTTTCTGCAGCTTCAATCGCGTCATTCACGATTTCTTCAGAGCATTTTGCCACCTGACCAACTACTTCGGATGTATTTGCCGGATTTACTACATCGACTTTTTCCGGTAATTCTATCCATTCTCCATTAACTAGATATTTTCCTGAAACAAATGGGTATGTCGAAATCATTCTCAATCCTCCTTATAGTTTTTTGGGCTTAAATGCTTCCGCAGCTCCTGGAGGTCCGCCAAATGGCTTGGCCATTGGCCCCACAGCCTCCATATCAACAACGATCATTGAAGGTTTACGTCTTTCCTTTGCCTTTTTCAGTTCGGATATGAATTCATCTCCAGAACCAATACGCACTGCATCAAAATGCATGGACTCAGCCAATTTCACAAAATCAGGACTCAATAAATCCACGGCTACCTGCCGACCATATGCGGCTGTTTGAATGTTGCGAAGAACCCCATAGCCTGAGTCATCGAACAATACGATGATAACTGGTAAGTTTTCTTCGGCTGCCGTGACCATTTCCCCGACATTCACCATAAACCCTCCGTCTCCAGCCATCAGAACGACAGTTTTATCTTGACACCCCATTTGGGCACCGATTGCTGTTGGAAGACCTTGACCGATTCCGCCGCCTGATGCATGAATGGATGTTCTCGGTTTATAGATTTCAAATAAACGGCTGCCCCAAACGTTTGCCTGTACGGTTACATCACGAACTAAAATGGTATCCTCTGGTAATATCTCCCTCATACCATCTACAAATTGCTCATAAGGTCCAAGCGTTTCCCTGAGTTGGGCGCGCACTTCATTTCTAAGCGAAAGAACTTCTTCTAAATAAGAAGGCTCCGCATGAACTGAATGTTCTTCGAGCTTTTGAATGGTGGCAGCTAACATATCTTTTGCATCGCCAACCAAACCTATAGTTGCTTTATAGTTCCTGTTAATGGCCTGCCAATCAGCATCGATCGCTATATGTTCTTGTGGCACAGGCACTTTCCAGTTGGATGTTTCATTCCCCCTAAACCTTACACCTACACTAATCAATAAATCTGCATTTCTTAAAAACTCTTTTGTTGTTTCATATGCCGCAAAATGTCCGATGCATTGTTCATGGTTTTCTGGAATCGAACCTTTTCCTGACTGACTGGTTATAACCGCTGCACCAAGGATTTCCGCTAATTTTTGCAGCTCTTTCGAAGCATTGGCACTGATGACTCCGCCACCGGCCCATATTACAGGACGGCGTGCCCCAACCATTTTTTGCACGGCTTGTTCAGGAATGAATGGCAATGGATTTGTTTCAGATGTTGAAGCTCGTAGCCCTTCGAGTGAAAGATCTTCTATGATCGCCGATTGATAGTCAATGGGAATTTCCAATGTAACCGGACCCGTTGGTGCAGTTAATGCTTCTTGGATCGCCTTCCTTACAACCGCGGCACATTGCTCAGGGTTTCTAAGCCTCACTGCATTTTTACATGCTCCGCTCATCATTGATAGCTGGTCTTTACACTCATGTATGTATCCTTTGCCTGTACCAAGATAAGAAGAAGCCACCTCACCGGTAAGATGAAGAAGGGGGACGCCAGCTGCCCATGCTTCCACCAGGGAACCAGCAGCATTTCCTGCCCCTGTTCCAGTACTGGTAATCACTACACCCAATTTCCCAGTGGCACGGGCATAGCCATCAGCCATGTTTACGGCACCGCTCTCACCGCGTGAACAAATGAGTTTGATACTCCCTTCTCTAAGAATTGCATCATAGATGGGCATATTGTGAATACTGACAATCCCGAAAGCAGTTTCAACTCCTGCTTGAACCAGCTCCTTTACGATGGAATCGGCGGTCGTAAACTCTATTTCTTCTTTTATTTTCATCGCGTTATCCTACCTTTTTTAGTAATATATTTAAAGTGCCTTACCGATCGCTCCTGCCGTCTCAATCGTCGAACCTGCTACATAACTTGCTTTGTCTGAAGCAAGGAAAACAATGACACTGGCCACTTCTTCCGCTTCCCCAACGCGGCCGAGAGGGATATTCCGTTTTTTCGCAAGGTCTCCGTAATATTTTTCAGGGTCCATATCAGGGGCATTTTTCAATCTTCTTCGCTCCCATTGGTCGGTCCGGATCAATCCAAGACTCACTGAGTTTACCAATATATTGTCAAAGGCCAATTCCTGGGATAAGGTTTTGCTTAAATTAAGGAGACCAGCCCTTGCTGCTGCAGTCGCTACCATATGACGTTCAGGTTCTTTAGCGAGGGTTGCATTAATATTAATAATCCTCCCTCCTCCCCTTTTCACTAAATGAGGATGCGAAGCACGAACGGCATATATGATGGCAAAGAATTTTAACTGAATCTGTTCTTCCCACTGCTCATCCGTTATGTCAAAAAAGTGACCCATCACGCTTTGACCGGCTGCATTCACCAATATATCGATTCCGCCAAACCTCTCAGCGGTACCATTAATGAAAGAATCTACATCCGATTTTGAGGTGACATCACATGTTGATGCAAAAATATCTGCCTTTTCACCAAATGAGAGCAATTGACTTTGTGCATTTTCCATACGCTCTGCACTTCTGCCGCATATAGCCACTTTCGCTCCTTCAGCTAAAAACATTTCTGCTGTTTTTAATCCCACGCCCGACGTGCCGCCCATAATGACAGCCACTTTTCCTTGCAATCCTAAATCCACTCTCTTCACTCCTTTTCAAAGCCATTTTCCTTAAACGCTGTAACTACGCGCAAGAATAATGGGAGGAAATCAAAATCCTCCTCATTTTTCCGCCAAGACAGAACCATCTATATGAGAATCAACCCAGCCTGGATCGGGATCGCCTCCCATTGCTTTGCGGGCTTCAGGTTTCGGCGGCCCTGCAATCCCCCACTGATCCATTAAATGCGGGACCCGTTTCCATACTCGTGCTCTCCACTCAGATTCATCTTCGATCGTTTCCAGATAACATGTATACTCCATAACAAAACCGCCTGGGTCTTGAAAATAACAGAAAATATTGTCTCCAGGCCCATGACGTCCAGGTCCCCAAAGTTCTGACAAGCCTGATTTTCGCACATTGCTTATTCCTCGCATCAATTCATCCACGGAATCGACTTCGTATGCGATATGATTGACTGACGCATGCTCATCTTGATTGAAGGCAATGGAGTGATGTTTCCTGTTGCATCGCAGGAAAGACATTTGGTGCTCACTCCAATCAGTAACTTTAAAACCAAGTACATCCGTATAAAACTCAACGATCATATCTAAGTTCTTCGTGTTCATTACAACATGGTTCAATTTCACTGGGTCAACATTTTTCTTGCTCCAAATAGACGTTTGTACTTCCACCCAAGCTGAAAGCTCAATCACGCGGTTTTCCGGATCAATAAATCGGAGGCCATAACCGGCACCTGCTTCATCCAAATATCCAGGTGGTTCAATAATTCGAACGCCCTTCGATTGTAATATCCCTGCTGCACGATCCACCGCATTTTTATCGACCATGCCAAAAGCTATATGATGCAAACCACGTTTTTCTCCCTTGTGAAGGCTTAAAATATGATGTTCCGGTCCAGCCCCGCGGAAATAAACCGTATTCTCCTCTTCCGGAACATCCACTCTATCCAGTCCCCAAACCTTTTCATAAAACTCTGCTTGATCGTCGAAATTCGGAGTTATCATGCTTATATGTCGTAAATGAGTAATCCCAAGCATTTTTTATACCTCCCATAATTTAATTGGACTTTAGATAAATTGCATTGGTCATATTTAACAATCTAATCGAAAAGGGCGCCTCATTAATTTTCATAATGCAGGTGCCCTTCTCAGCTAAATGATCACTCTTTAATAATGGCTTCTCTTTCTTTAGCGCGTTGTTTACGCAGTTCTTCGAGGTCACTGCCTTCAGGATAAGTCGGCAAGTTAGGTTTCACTGCCCCTAGCATCACGAGCATCCGCGCCTCCACATCACCATCATTCCTAATTCCCCGATAAACCCCTGGTGGGCTGCTGATGCAATCTCTTGCACTTAATTTAATTTCATGCACTTCACTGTAGCTATCCTCTTGAATTAATGCCGTGACTTCACCCTCAAGAATGAAAAACACTTCTTCAACATCGTCGTGAAGGTGCAAAGGACCGATACATCCCGGAGGAAGCACCATTGTACTTAAAGTGAAATGTACACCTGCTATTACATTCGTATCATTATTGGCAGTCGCACCACGTCCGATATATCTCATCTGTGCACGTCTATAAGCGGGATCGATTTCTTCTTGGAACTTCAAGACATCCCAATCAAGCGAACGGTCTTTTAATCGGGCAACATATTTTTTTTCAAAATCCTTCACTGAAAAAGCTTCTTTTGTCATTTTAAAATTCCTCCCTTATTTGTTGTTTCTAAACCGTATTATGTTTCATAAGCAAAACATTGTTTTGTCTATGAATTAAGTCTAAAATGAAAACGCTTCATTGTCAACGAATTTTTAGAATATTTAAAACTATTTTTATAATCCGTGTGTTCATCATTTTGCGATAAGCTTGTAATGATTTAATCTACTATCCGCCTTTCTTCACAAAAAAAGTGTGGATACCCTATTGGGAGATCCACACTTTCTAGAAAAGTTATTCACTTAATAATAGATTGGCACTTTTAAATTGTTCAGACATCTTCGTGTTGATACGGCTTAACCCCACTATATCCCATATAAACGGATAACTGCCGAGAAACTTCCAACAGTTTCGGCAAGGCAATTTTATCGATAAAATCCTCCTGGTAAGCAGACTCTGTTGCCACGACATTCAATGCAGCTAATACTTTCCCAGTCCTGTCAAAAATCGGAGCGGCAACAGAACGGATGCCAGGATGGAATTCCCCGCTTGTCATTGAATAGCCATTTTGCCGAATCGATTCCAGCTGTTTTTGAAATTCACCCGGCGCGGTGAGTGTTTTGTCTGTATAAGGAGTTAGATTTGAGATTTTAAACATTTGCATCAGCATTTCTTTCGGTTGATATGCCAAAAGTAATTTTCCATTGGCCAAAGCATGTGCCGGCAGTCGCAAACCTATGTTCACATTGACAGCGGATACGCCTCTGATTGGGGCACTTCCAACATAAACAACTTCCTGTCCATCCAAAATTGAAAGATGGCAGGAGGCTCCGATTTCATCACGCAAAGTCTCCATATAAGGCTGGACAATTTCCTGGAATTTCAAGCTGTTCAAATAGCTAAATCCCAATTCAAGAACCTTTGGCGTTAAACTATAACGTTTCGTATGTTCATCCTGAGACAAATAACCAATATTTTGTAATGTGAATAATAAACGATATGGTACCGTTCTGCTTACTCCCAGTTGTTTTGCAATTTCTGAAAGAGACAAACTAGGCTGTACTTCATTAAAGAGCTTAATGATTTCCAACCCTCTAACCAATGAATTAGCACTATATTTCTCTTTCTCTTTTTCTTCGCTTGCCATTCGAGTATTCCCCCCGTTGTGAATAAATCTCATTTTCTCCTGACTATAACACTTTCAGTAAAGCTTTCTTCAGACCTAGAAAGAAGAACTTGCAGTATATGTACATCTTTTTCTGTATTTGCTGAATGCTTTTGATGCATACTTAATGGTTGCAAACCTGTTGTAAGTAGCATCCGTACACCCCAAGATCCTGCTGATACTTAAATGGCCGGTCTTCCCGTACAATGGAAAAACCGGGATTAGGCATCAATTTTTAAAATATTCTTGTCTCACTATCAGGTCTGACCTGATTCAGTTCACCACCCAAGACCAATATCGGGACAGATATTGAAGATAGGATGTCCATTTGGTTTAAATTTGATAAAGAGAATTGAAATGACCGGTATCCTGACGTAAGCACTTGCGCTTCCTTAACTAGACAGAAACATTTGGCGCCAGTAGCGCACAGCCCTTTGCAAGTTCATATGATCACATTTCGATGGATTGTAATCACTTCAGAAGTTTCCGTTTACTTTCTATCATGCTAACAACAGCTGCTCCACGAGTCACATCAGATATAATCAACGCTTTCACCACTTTTGGAAAACGGCTTGTAAAAGCCGAGAGCGATAACAGAGCCGATGTCTCCTTGTTTCCCAAGCACTGCAGAATAACAAGCTCATTCCTTACAAATAATGAATCGGGCAGTTCTTCTAATTGGCAACCATTTCTACCTCGCAATCCTTAACTCTTCATGTATAAATAGAATAGTTTATATGTGTCAATTAAAGCATATTTACATATATAAAACTATTTGGAAGGCCTAGCTTAATTCACTTATCAATAGAAAAGCTTGTTGTTATATAACCAAATATAACCAATTATACAAGTAAAAACAAATAAAGAATTTTAATACATCGATATTCTCTGCCAAATCACGGCATTTTCCAATATTAAGTATTTCATATACAAAACAATATATATGAATTATAGATTTTCCTGATTTTAAATTCAATATCAACAAGTCAGAATTTTTAATAATTTGATAATAATTTGTTTTTTTGACACAAAGAATTAGATTTACATCCATTATAAGTCCTTGCTTGATTGAGATCCACTTACTCAATAGGATGAAACAGAGTTCGGTTTTTAACTGAAAGCGCTTATAAGATTGTTTATTCTAAAAATATAAAATTGTCAAAATATTAAATTGACAATCAAATTATTTTAATTTATCGTTAAGAAAGTAAAACTTTGTTTTCCTTACAAAACACTTCTGTTCCTTTTTATCTATCAAAATTATAATGAAAGGCGGGAAAAATTAAAACTAGTACCTTTCTAAAGGGATAACCGTAAAACACTTATTCTCGAATGTAAGTGTTTTAAGGAATGCTAAAAAGCGATAAGGAGATGGTATTATGTTAAATGGGCAAAAAAGATGGTTGTATATTGCCGTTCCAATTTTTTTCTTTTGGTTTTTCGGACAAATTGATAAAGTTGGCATTTCCATCATTCAAACTGATCCGGAATTCTTGCAAGCACTCGGTATGACAGGTGATGACAAAAATGCAAAGATCGGTCTTCTATCATTTGTATTCACCATTGCTTATGGAGTTTCAAATCTTTTTTGGGGCTTCATCATTGATAAATTAGGTGCACGTAAAACAGCCATCGCCGGTTTATTCGTTTGGACACTCACGATGATCATGTCAGGCCTGGCAAATTCATATGAAATGTTTTTAATAAGCAGGATCATTCTTGGTTTTGGTGAGGGGATGATGATTCCGGTTTCCGGAAAATTCATTTCTAACTGGTTTAATAAACGGGAATTGGGGAGGGCCCAGGCATCTTGGCTTACCGGAAACTATTTAGGCCCGGCAATGGGAGCCATTTTCTTGGTGCTCGTGATATCTTTACTCCACTGGCAAGCAGCTTTCTTTATGCTTGCAGCTTTCAACTTATTTATAAATATCCCTATGTTCATCTTTATGACAAGAAATACACCAGAAGAGCACCCCCGTATAAGTAAGGAGGAATTGGCCTTCATTCGCCAAACGGATGATGAAGTGACAGAAACCGCCCGCTCCGAGAACAAGAGTTTCGCTCAAGATTATCGTTTCTGGATTGTTTGGTTCGGCATGCTCGTATGCTCCTTCTTATTTTTCGGAATCAGCATTTGGCTTCCTACCTACCTCATTGAGGCAAAAGGATTCGAAAAGGAAGGAATGTCGAGCATTACTTCACTTTCCTGGCTATTCGCTTTAGGATTTGTCTTGGCATGCGGTTTTCTGGCTGACAAAACCAGACGTCCAAGTTTGATGGCCACGATTCTATTTTCATTGACGGCTGTCTTTTTGACTGTAGCTGTCTTCATCCCCAATCCTATTTTGGCAGGACTATGTATGGGACTGGCAATGGGATGTCAAGGCGGTGTGTTCCATCTAAGTAATATGCTCATGGTAAAATATTCAACACCTGAAACCGCAGGACGAGCCGCTGGTCTAATTGGATTCACGAATATCATGGGCGGCTTTTCGAGCTATATCATGGGATGGCTTCGTGACTTGTCTGGCGGGGACTTCAGTTCATCGATCGCCATGCTGATTTTTACAGCCTTCTTAGGTTTGGCAGCTTATTTATTCTCCATTAAGAGAGAATCCGCAGAACTGCGCTTATCACCTCTACCTGTACAAAAGATACAAGCATGAAGTCGTTGCAAAATCAGTTTTTTCACCTAAATCAACAAAAAAACCCTTGAATTATCAAGGGTTTTTTTGTGCCGAATTAACAGCAAGTCGGTAAAATACCGTTCTTTTTGCATTTCCCGATAAAAGTTTCCACCGCTTACTCCGAATCACTCCTTTATTTGTATAAATATGTCGATAGTTAAAATATTCAAAAAATGATATTTTTTTGAATACCCATGTTATATTGTTAATGGAAAAAAATACTTGTCAAGTAAGGTGAGTGTGTGAATATAGAAGTTTTAATTCTCCATTATATTCAGGAAAAACGTCAAAAGCCTAACCATGCCAATGAATTATTGGATTATATTCAGAATGAATATGTAAACGGGAAGCTGTCAATCTTGCAATATAGAAGTCTCTGTCAGGACTTATATCTTCGAGGAGCCAAACAAACGTCTCCTGGATGAAACTACACCCTTGTCACTAGTCATACTACTTCCAATTGTGAATAGTTTCTGTTTTTTCCGCAACGACCTATCTTTAAGAGTAAAGCCGGTCATTTTCTCCCTCCCCAGTATGTTCATAACTAAATAAAAGCCTCCGTGATCTGTCACCCCAAGACAGTTCACGGAGGTAAATGCTACTTAATCAGGCATTGCAAAAATTTTCTTTAATTAAATGAATATATCGAAAATTAAAACCAAACCGAATGCCACGAAGGAAAGTAAGGTTTCCATGACTGTCCAAGTTTTGAAAGTTTCTTTAACGGTTAATCCCATGTATTCTTTTACTAACCAGAAACCGGCGTCATTAACATGGGAGAACATAAGTGAGCCTGCTCCCGTGGCAATAACGAGCAATTCAAGATTAACACCCGTCATATTGGCAACGACCGGTGAAACGATCCCTGCTGCCGTGGTCAAAGCGACGGTTGCAGAACCTGTGGCAATCCGAATCAGTCCGGCCACAAGAAATGCAAGAACGATCGGTGATAAAGAAATTTCTTCAGACATGGAAGCGATCGCAGTCCCTACGCCACTATCAATCAAAATTTGCTTGAATCCTCCGCCAGCACCGATAATAAGAATTATGGAAGCTAATGGCAATAAGCATTCTTCCGTCAACTTTTTAATTAGTGATTTGTCCATACCCTGTCTGTAGCCCAAGAAATAGTAAGCTGCAAAACAGGAGATTAATAGGGCGATCACTGGACTTCCGATAAACAATAAGAATTTTTCAATGGCACCTGGTATCGGCAGATAAGGCGCCACTACCGTTAAAACCATCAACAATACCGGCAAAAGGATGATGAAGAACGAAACTCCAGTGCCTGGTAATCCACTTGACTTTGTTTCCACACGGATCAATTCCGGTTCTCCAATAGGAATGACCCGTTTATGAATCCATTTTGCGAATAGAGGTCCCGCAATAACAGCAGTCGGGAATGCGATGATCAATGAGTACAGAAGTACTTGTCCCATGTTAGCATTATAAATTCCAATGGCTGTCATGGCTCCAGGATGCGGAGGTACCAGCCCATGTACGATCGATAAACCAGCAAGTACTGGAATACCAATTAACAAGATGTTCACTTTGGTAGATTTCCGAATGGAAATGACCAAAGGAAGCAATATTACTAAACCAACCTCGAAAAATACCGGAATGCCGATGATGAAACCAGATAAAAGCATGGCCCATGGCAGTTTTTTCACGCCGAATTTATTAATGAAAAAGTCAGCAACCTGCATACCAGCTCCAGAGTCGGACATCATCTTTCCTAAGATGGTACCTAAGGCCAATATTCCAATAAGGTGACCTAGGACCGCTCCGACACCCGTTTCATAAGCCCCAACAATCTTGTCCATTGGCAGTCCAGAAAAAACCGCTAAAAATAAACTGGCTACAGTCAAGCTAATGAATGCATGCCATTTCCACCATGATACCCCTAAAATAACTATTACGATTGCTATCAGCGTGATTCCTAATAAATATAGATCCATATGTTCTCCCCATTCCCAAGAAATCGCTTACAATCAAACCAATACAATAAATGGGATTATTGTACCGGCTCGTTATACGTCACAATGTAGTTCTGTTTAGCCGTGTTGTAATATCCTTCACTGTATTCCATAACATTTCCGTCCCCATCACTGGAAATTCGAATCCTCTTTAGTACTGGACTATTGTTTTCGATTTTCAGTGTTTCGCAAATGTGATCCGGAGCGATAGCAACGGCAAACTCATCTCTGAATATTTCAAGTTTGACGTTTTGATCTTCCAAAAAGCGGTACAAAGAATTGATTTGGACCTCTTCTATCTCTTCTTGGTTTAAATCAAGTGAAACATAATGTGTAAAGTAAATATAAGGTTCATTGTCCAATAAATATATCCGTTCGATACTTAAGCAATGGTCACCAAATAAAGAATGCAGCTTAGAGTCTGAAGAAAGGTCAACATGACTTATGTTTAACACCTTTTTTAAAATGGAGTGCCCTTCCTCCACCAACAGCTCTGTGAAACGCTTTCCTTTGGAAAGTTTGACAATCGAACCATTAGCTATGACTCTAGTGCCTTTGCCGCTTTTCTTTTCAACATACCCCTCTTGAACGAGTTCTTTGATTGCATTACGGACAGTGACCTTACTTACGTTAAATTCTTCTTCCAAAAGAGGCTCAGAGGGAATGTTTGTGTCGATGGCATAAACCCCATGTAAAATACGATCCTTTAATATTTCTTTTATCTGTAAATACATCGGTCCATTTTTTCTGTTCACATTCATTCCTAATCTCCTGCCTTTATCTCTTAATATCTTCCATTTTACCTTCCATTGCCGAGAGTATCTCCTTTTCGGTTGCCAAAGGAGTATCTCCAACGACAGTACATGCCAGCAATCCTGATACAGCCGCAAACCGAACTGTCTTTTCAGGGGAATATCCTAGCAATTCGCCATGTAGGATTCCACTTGTGTAAGCATCGCCTGAACCTATTCTATCATATACGGAAAATGATAGGATATCGGAAAAGTAAAATGTTTCTTCCTTGTATATATACCCCCTCAACGTATGGCTATTATCACTGTTGATTGAACGATGTGTCCCTGCTATCGATTGAATATTGAATTTCTTGGCCACTTCAGGGATCAACTCAATGAGCTGCTCTTTCCTTGTGGAGCCTTCTGACTTCATTCCTAAAATATATAGGGCGTCTTTCTCATTCATCATGACGATATCAGCCAAAGAAAGCATTTCTTCATAATGAGGCTTTGCGTCAGCGTAACCTCCCTCCCATAAAGAGGGACGGTAATTGCAATCGAAACAGACTGTACCGCCTTTTTCTTTGACTTTTCCAGCCAGCGCCTTCATACTTTCCCGTACATTTTCCGCCATTGCAAGCGTGATTCCGCAAAAATGGATGATATCCGTACTTTCCGAAATCATATCCATATCATAATCGGATAAGGTGGCTGTATTAAAACTGCTTTCCAGTCGATTGGAATATGTGACACGGCTCGCCCGCTGTCCAAAACCATTTTCCAAAAAGTACATCCCCATGTATTTGCCGCCTCTAGAGATGAAGTTCCTTCCAATTCCTAAGCGCTGCAAAGCTGAAATCGCTGAATCCCCAAGGGGGTTATCCGGTAACTTGGTCACAACATACCCATCATGTCCAAGCTTTGTCATCGCAGAAGCTACATTTACTCCCGTGCCTGAAAAGGAGTATTGCAGAGTGTTAGCCTGTGATAGCAATTCATACCCTGGTACCTGCAAACGCATCATAACTTCCCCGAATGCCACAATCCTTTTAGGCATATTTTTCAACCAATTTTTTTGTTATGGCCAATAATTCCCTTACATCCTCACCATTCGTTTTACCAGTCTCTTCATCGATGATGGAAGAATATACATGGGGAATGACTTTAGGCACTTTTGCTTCTAATGCCATTTCTAAAATGGTCTCGAAATTATTCAAATCGATTCCACCTGTTGGTTCCAAAGCAAATCCCTCTTCACCACAAGCTTTTGCCACAGCACGATATTCATCTTCATGCTTCAGGCCTTTCATCGGAAAGTATTTTAATGCATTTCCTCCCATATCGCGAACAAGCGCAATGGCAGCTTTGATAGGCACAATGGCAGTTTCACTTGCACCTGCACTTACTGGACCAGTGGAGATATTCACATAACCGACTTTCCCAGTTGGAGAAACAAGTGAATTTATCCAACTATCCTTCTCACCTAAATTGGCCCTCGTAGCACCTACAGCCGGAAAAACCTGGTTAATATGACTGCCTGGATAGTATTTTGCGATTTCTGCGACAACTGCTGCCTGTCTATTATCGCCCGCGCCCAATCCTATTGAAACGGCCTCATCAATGGCTTCCCCGTATTCTTTCATTGCTGTAACACCAGCTTCCACAGTTGGATAATCCTTTGAGAGTACGCCAACCAATACATGGCCTTCCGCTGCTTCAAAGACTTCCACTGCATTTTCTACACTATTTGCAAGTACATTTAAGGCTACACGATCATTCAATAACCGTTTGTTTATGTTTGTCATCCTTATTTTCCTCCTAATATGGTTCTTAATTGTGCTTCAATGACATTTATATCATCACCTTGCAATGGACGCGGATCTATATCGAAAAACCCTTGCCGTATCCCATAATCACGTGTATAAATGGCAATATCCCCATTTCTGAGCTGCTCGTTCACTTCTTTCGCAGTTGTTTCCGTTATCAAAGGATCAATGGAAATACGGGCTCTATATATGGCACGGCCGGCTTCATCCTGCACTATCGTTACTTTTACGCCATCAATGGAGTCAAGTGATGTGAGAACTTGTAAACTAGCTTTTTCTTTTTCGCTATTATCTGTCTTGACAAAATACTCATCCAATGCCTGAAGCAGCCCAAAGGTAGTTTCCTTTCCAACCTTCATGCTCCTTCCGATACAGTGCAGTTGAACCTTTACCCATTCGATATATTTTTTTCCGCCAGCAACGATACCTGATGTGGGTCCTTCAATGGCTTTTGATCCACTATAGATCGCCAAGTCGGAGAATTGTACATATTTTTCCAAATCCTCCTCAGCTGCTGCATCGACAATCAGAGGGATACTATTCTTTTTGGCCACTTCCCATGCTTCTTCGACCGATATCATATTTTTCTGAACAGCATGATGCGATTTCACATATAAAATGGCGGCAGTATTTTCATTTATGGCATCCGCAATATGTTCTGCCTTCCCTTCATTTGCATACCCAACTTCAACTAACTTTCCGCCACCAAGGTAAATCATGGTTTCAACCGGTGCACCATACTGAACGTTATGGCCTTTCAGCATGATGATTTCATTCTTTTGAATAAGATCTTGATGAAGCCTTTCACTTTTCCTTCTGTTTCCTTCAGTCACGATCGCCGCTACGGAGAGCGCAATTCCACTTGATGCTGAGTTTACGACGACCGCTGCTTCAGAATGAAGCAAATTAGCTATATGCTGCCCTGACTTATCGACTAAATCAGAAATTTCAACATAATTTTGCCCACCTTTTTTCATCGCGTCCATCACTGTGTCAGTTGGGGCAGAAACCCCCAATATGCTCATTCTTCCGCTTGCATTGATGACTCTTTTCAAACCGTATTTAGCGTTCAATGAATTCTCCATTTATAACCACTCCTTTTACAACAACTCTTTTTTCTGCCATCCTTTTTTCACCTTCGGAATCCAATAAAAGGGTCTGTTCATTCTCGATCGAGAATAAGGTCAAGTTCGCAATATCCCCAGTTGAAATCCTGCCAAGCTCTGGTTTATGCAACCAAGCTGCTGCATTGACCGTAACGGCATCTATTACTTCTTTTAATGGATAACCGAGGTACAAAAATTTTGTAAGCACATTTGCCATATTAAAAACTGGCCCATTCTCTCTGTTTTTACGATATATATCCGTACTGATCGTATTGAAACGGATTCCCCGCTTTTTTGCCATTTCGGCAGTTTTAAAAGAAAAGCTTGCCGTTCCATGACCTACATCCAAATGAACACCACGTTCAATCGCCTTACTTAACTCAGGCAGTGGCTCTTCTCTTACGTCAAATAAATTATTCGCTTTACCATTTAAGAAATGTGTAATAATGTCCTTTTCCTCAAGTAAATCAAGGACTTCCTTAATATCAGGCGGCCCTGAACCGATATGAACCATTAATGGTAAACCAGTTTCAGCCGAGAACTTCCTAGCGATTTTTAATGGCTCGACACCATTTGGACCAACCACACTTTTACTTATTCTCGCTTTAAGTCCAACGATAAACTCCCCGTACTTGGAAATTGCCTTCCTTAATTCCCCCTCGTCCAGCCATGAAATATCCGATAACTCATCAATCCTTTTCAATCCAATCCGTGAAATATTCAGAAAGGCGAAAACATTCGTTTTGGAATTTTCACAACTGCTAACCAGATCAGATATCCTATCTGCCCCCGTGCTTCCTGCATCAATGACCGTTGTTACACCAGTTTTATATCCAATCTCATCAACCTCATCACCATAAGGATCGAATTCTGGGAAAGCATGTACATGCATATCAATCCATCCGCTCGAAACAAAAACTTTTTGATCATAATCTATTATCTTATCCCCTGTTGCAGTTCCGGGAAGTGCGGTTTCTTTAATCATCCCATTTTCCAGTATGATATCCGCTGCATTTCCCTCTAACATCTTTACATTCTTCAGAACTAACGTATCTGTCATTTCCCTCATCCTTTTCGATACTTCCTATCGATTGCAAGTACTTTGTATACGGTTACGCTGAATCGTATGAGAATACATTTCATTTCTCTTTACAAAAATAGATTATCATATTTTGTCGAACTAATCAATATAACGTTATAATGTTTGATTTAAATTTACAGAATTTTTAATAGATCATCGTTTGTTTTTCTATGTGCTTCTTAGTTTCTTCATATAATATGATCTCATTAGGTTTTTTTAAATTTTTCGTGCTATTCATAAAAAAAGGAGGGAGTAAAAACAATCTGTTTTTACTCCCTCCTTTTATTTTTTAAGAGTTGTTACAAATAACCAATGCTGTAAGTTCCTACTCTAATTATCCGGAAATGGTGCTTTCCATAATAATAAAAACCAAGAATGCTTATTTAAATGCATTCTTGGTCTTGTTATTTGCCTCACTTTATTTGATTTTAACCTTTTATGAGAACCCGTCCCTATAATGAAAGCCTTTAATTTACCTTTTTTGATCCTTTCCAATGGATTTCCCTCAAACGGTATTTTTGTAGCTTACCTGTTGCCGTTTTCGGTAAAGACTCTACGAATTCAACTTTTGTCGGTGCTTTAAAGTGGGCCATTTTTGAGCGGCAAAAGGTAATGATCTCATTTTCTGTCACTTCCGCATTGGGATGCAGCACAATGATTGCCATAGGCGTTTCTCCCCATTTATCATCTGGGATGGCAATGACCGCTGCCTCCAAAACATCTGGATGTTTATACAATATCCCTTCCACCTCTGTAGAAGAAATATTTTCCCCGCCGGAAATAATTAAATCCTTAGCCCTGTCCTGTATTTCAATATATCCATCAGGATAGGTCACCGCCAGATCCCCTGTATGAAACCAGCCATCCCGAATTGCTTCGGCCGTCTTTTCCGGATCCTTATAATATCCTTCCATTACAACATTGCCGCGAGTTATGATTTCCCCCAGTTCCTTTCCATCCCAAGCGACTGCTTTTCCATCTTGATTGACTACCATCGTTTCCCCATTGAAAACCAATTCAATACCTTGTCTTGCCTTTATTATTGCTTGTTCGTCCGCCGATTTAGCTTCAAACTCATCCTTCCACTCGTTATATAGGATGAAAGGGGAAGTTTCTGTTAATCCATAAACGTGAATCATATTCAAACCAAGGATTTCTTGTGCCTTTTGTATAAGCGCTGCTGCTGGAGGAGCACCTGCTGTTGCCATCCTTGGACGCACTTTGATATTTGTTTCTTTTGCTTTAGGATCATTCACTAGCATATTGACGACAGTAGGTGCTCCACATAATAATGTAATATTATGCCGGGCGAATAATTTGAGGATAAGAGGGGGATCAACTTTCCTTAAACATACATGGGTCCCGCCAGTAGCCGTTACCGACCATACACCCCCCCACCCATTTGCGTGAAACATTGGCAGGGTATGTAAGTATACATCGTCATGCTTCACTCCAAGGTGATAAATGAAATTAGCTGCATTCATGTAATTCCCGCGATGGGTCAACATTACCCCTTTTGGTTTTGAAGTCGTTCCACTCGTGTAATTTATAGTCAAAAGTTGATTTTCATCGATCGTAACCTCTGGCAGTCCATCATCATTTGCATGCAAAATGAAATTCTCATAGTCTATCCCAGGTAAAGTGGTTTCATGTCCTTCAACAGGCACGATAATGATTTTTTCCAATGATAGTTTAGTAATGACCTTTTCGATCGGAGCGGTGAATTCTTCATCGACTATCAACATTTTTGAATCGCTATGCTTGATGATATATTCCAAATCCTCTGCAGCAAGCCTATAATTCAAAGGAACCATTACCGCTCCCATTTGACAAATGCCATAAAAACATTCCAACATATAATGCGTATTTGGCAACATTACTGCAATATGGTCGCCTTTTTCAATTCCCGAAGAATGCAATGCTTTGGAAAGTTGATCTGTTCGCTGCCCGAATTCCTTATATGTAAACTCTTTCTCTTCATCGATGACTGCCACTTTATGAGGATAATATTTTACGGCCCTGCGCTTCCAATCCATTGGAGTTAATGAGGAAAACATTTTACCATCTCCTTCTTTTCAGATTCTTTGTATACAGCACCCTGCCTGGTTCGTCATGATGAATCCTGAGAAAAAAACTTCTTATCCTTTTGATACATATTCATTTTCCAGCCGTCATATCTTCTTTAATGGATTACTTACACCATAAAAAAATTATTGAATGACGTTTATACTTGGAATATTTTTAATTATTCTGATAATTAACCTCCTAAAAACAGTGAAATTCACTGCTTTAATAAATATTTTTTTCAAAAAAGGCAACATAAAAATTAATATAGTGCTTCTTCTTTCTATTATAATGGAAACTGTACACGTCAGGAAGACTATATTTTATTCTCTATGCATGATGACAGATGTTCGGTAAGTTTCCCAACGATTTGTTTGAGCCGTTCCGTTTCCTCTTCATTTAGGACGCTATAAAAGTCACGAAAGATTTTGGTAAAACACTTATTGATGGAATGATAGGTAGTCCTTCCACTTTCGGTGGATTGGATAAAAACTACCCGCCGATCATCCTCACTGTGTACCCTCTCAATCAACTTCTTCCGTTCAAGCCGATCAATTAGTGCAGTTCCTGCCGCAGGTTTAATCTTCAAATGATTCGAAACATCTTTAACAGCTATGGATTCATTCAAGACTATTAATTGCAATGCGCGATACTGTACAGAAGTTAAATCATATTTAACCAATAACGGTTCAACCAATTCTTGTGATAGGCTGCTTAGTTCCCTGATCTCTAGATGTAAATTATACAATTCACTTGAATTCATGTTTGACAATCCTTTCTTATTGACACTATCTATCTAAAACTATAACATAATTAACGTATCAAAAAATTAACCATGCGAATTAAATTGGTTATTGATTTTTAAAGAGAGAGAGAGAGGCTGTCCATGTCAGCAGAACAACGCAAAAAGATCATTATCCTCATGATCAATATGTTTATAGCAATAGGAAGTTTCGGTATCATCATTCCCATTTTACCAGCATACCTGGCCTCCATTAATCAAGGCGGAACCGCCGCTGGCCTAATGATCGCCATTTTCGCGGGTGCACAGCTTATCTTTTCGCCAATTGCCGGAAAATGGACTGACCAATTCGGGCGCAGAAAAATGATTATTTATGGATTGGTCGGTTTGACATTATCCATGTTTATTTTTTATGCAGTCAATTCCATTTGGTTATTATATGCTTCACGTATCATTGGCGGGATCGGAGCAGCTTTGCTTATACCCGCAATTTTTGCTTATGTAGCCGATATAACCACATTTGATCAACGCGCCAAAGGCAATAGTTTAGTATCTGCCGCCATGTCCCTGGGAATTGTAGTCGGTCCGGGAATTGGAGGTTTTTTAGCTGACTTCGGCTTGAAGTTTCCCTTTTTGATTTCTGCGCTGGTATCCCTATCAGCTGTGGTATTTTCGATTTTTGTTTTAAAAGAAAGCGAAACGGCACAGGTTGCACAATCCATGGATGCAAAAACTGAAACGATGATTCGGAAGATTGCCTTATCCGTGAAAATGCCTTATTTCATACCACTCATCATTACTCTTGTAATGAGCTTTGGCTTAATGGCATATGAATCTGTAATTGGTCTTTATCTTGATAATCAATTCAATTCAAGTCCTAAGGACATCGCCGTCATGGTTACAGCCACCGGTATCGTCAGTGTAATAGTGCAACTGTTTGTCGTCGACCGGATCGTACAGCGATTCGGGGAAGTGAATGTGCTGAATATCTTTATCAGTGTTGCAGCAATCGGTTTCCTTCTATCACTTTTTGCTACAAGTTACCTGATTTTCTTTTTGATTTCACTTATCATCTTCCTTTCCACTTCCATTTTGCGTCCAGTTCTTAACACACTGATTTCCAAGATGGCAGGGAATGAGCAGGGCTTTGCAATGGGTATGAATAATGCGTATATGAGCATCGGAAATGTGCTCGGACCTACACTTGCCGGAATGATGTATGATGTCCACATTACCTATCCGTTCATGTTGGGCCTTATCCTTTTATTCATTACTTTGATGATTACCATGGCTTGGCAAAAGCGATCTCTTCATGCAAAGGCATTATCGTAGAGCTTAGAAGGCATTTCAAGTTTCATGCCTCAAAACCCCCGAGTTGCAGCCGCCATTCGGGGGTTTTTCATTATGATTTTTATATCAATTGAAATCCTCCAAAACTGTATATTCACGAGTAAACGCCCAATCTCTTGAATATTCGCTCCAAATTCATACGAAAACAGCTCAAAATCTTGCGTAACATTCGAATTTACGAGTATTTGCTCCAATTCACGAGTAAATGGATGAATCTCACGAGTATTTGCTCCAAACTCACGAGTAAATGGATGAATCTCACGAGTAAATGGCACGAATTCACGAGTAAACGCTCAATCTCTTGAATATTCGCTCCAATTTCATGCTGAAACAGCTCAAAATCTTGCGTAACACTCGAATTCACGAGTATTGGCATAAAACTCACGAGTAAATGGGCGAATCTCACGAGTATTTGCTCTAATTCACGAGTAAATGGATGAATCTCACGAGTAAACCGCACGAATTCACGAGTAAACGCTCAATCTCTTGAATATTCGTCCCAGTTTTATATGGAAACAGCTCAAAATCTTGCGTAACACTCGAATTCACGAGTATTGGCATAAAATTCACGAGTAAATGGCACGAATTCACGAGTAAACGCCCAATCTCTTGAATATTCGCTCCAATTTCATGCCGAAACAGCTCAAAATCTTGCGTAACATTCGAATTTACAAGTATTTGCTCCAATTCACGAGTAAATGGATGAATCTCACGAGTATTTGCTCCAAACTCACGAGTAAATGGCACGAATTCACGAGTAAACGCTCAATCTCTTGGATATTCGCTCTAATTTCATGCCGAAACAGCTCAAAATCTTGCGTAACATTCAAATTCACAAGTATTTGCTCCTTAAGTTAATGATTTTATTTGACCAAAACAAAAAGCGGCCTTTTTCCTCTAAAAGAGAATAAGGCCGCTTATCATTCAGTTTTTCTCATTTTTATTGTTATAAGGGGAAAATGAATTTCATTTAATATATACGGCTTTTTTCCCTTTACTGCTTTCAAAAGCCGCATCAATGATTTTAATGACCGATAATCCCTCTTGGGCGGTTACTGGAGCTTTTTTCCCGTTCAATATACTATCGGCAATTGCTTGGTAATATGTTAAATAAGATCCATGCAGTGTTTCAATGGTTTCATGTGTCTCATTTTCACCTTCAACCGTAACCAGCTTACCATAGAATTCGGGTTCATCTGCACCCCAAGAGTCATCCATCGGTTTTTTTCCCTCACTTAGGGCTGCCTCTTGGCAGTCAAGACCGTACTTGATAAATGATCCTTTACTTCCATGCACCTGATAGCGCGGTCCATTAAACGGAACGATTGAGCCTGAATGCAAGATAACTCTCAGCTTTTCATATCCTAATATTACATGGAAATAATCATCCGTTTCTGCATTTTCTTTTTGGGAAAATACATCTGCCCAAACGAATTGCGGCAATCCAAACAAATGAAGTGCTTGATCGATGAGATGTGATCCTAAATCATAAAGCATGCCTGATCCCGGGCCTGGTTTTTCCCTCCATCTATCCCTGACCACAGGCCGGTATCGATCATAATGGACTTGGTATGTATTGATTTCCCCAAGCACTCCATCATCCATAAGTTTTTTCACGGTCAAAAAGTCATTATCCCATCTCCGGTTATGATAGACACTTAATAGCAGATTCTTTTCCTCGGCAATCTTAATGAGCTCCTCCGCCTCCCAAGCTTCCACTACCATTGGCTTTTCAAGGATGACATGCTTCCCTGCTAACAAGCTTTGCTTGGCCATTTCATAATGTAAACCACTCGGTGTCGTAATAACAGCCAAATCAATGGACGGGTCTTCAAGTATTTCCTCTAAGCTGCTTACCACTTCCACATCTTTCAAATCTTTTTGGACTTTTTCCTTATTGGAGCTGACAACTTTCGCTATTTGAAACTGCCCTAAAACACTTAGTAATGGCGCGTGAAAAGTAGCTCCTGACAATCCGTACCCAACTATGCCCACTTTAATTTTTCTCATTTTCGTTCCCACTCGCTTTCTTGTTCCTCTTAAACATACATTTTATTATATTTCATTGTCCGGGTATGTATCTCTCAAAAACTTGACAGATTGATTAATCAATTCTTTCAATACATTAATATTGATATCTGCCACTTTATTGATGTACACACACGCTTTTCCGGAAGTGTGTTTTCCAAATGCCTGTAACAATTCTTCTCTTTTTTTGTCTCCCGGAGCAAAGTATAAACTGATTTTTGCTTTTCGAGGCGAGAAGCCTACCAGGGGGGCATCGCCTTCGTGACCTGATTCATATTTATAATGATAGGTACCGAACCCAATTATGCTCGGTCCCCACATCTTTGCCTCATAACCTGTCGTTTCGGTAAAAACATCCAACAATTCGTATGCATCTTCACGTTTTTTCGGATTATCGACGTTCTCAATGAACTCAATGACACTACTGTCAGTTTCTTTGGTTTTTTGTTTATACATGACCGGAACCTCCCTTATATTAAAAGGTAGAAAAAATTCATAAGATATCGCTTGCTCAGTATCTTAGTACCATATACAAACGTGTTTTTAGGTTGATATGTATGTATACAGCCTTCATCACCGATGTATCAATGATTGGCGGACGATCTTCATTACTAGTTCTCCAAGCTTCATGGCAAATCCTTCATTCAATACCCTTATATATTATAGAACATTGATTCGTTTTATTCTATTTTAAGAGCAGAGTTTATAAAGATAAATCTTTTGTGCGTTATAAATCAGTACTTTATCATAAAAATCTCTACGATCAGAAAATATAATTCTGATCGTAGATTTTTGCATTATAAGGCAAAATGCAGTTTATCCAGACCTATTGCCGCCGGATTTTTTCAATTTCATCAGCTATGAATTGTACCTGTGTCCCTACGATGACTTGAATGCTTTGGGGACCCACGATATTGATTCCAGCAACCCCTGTTGATTTGATTTTATTCTGATCGACAGCTCCCATATTTTCCACTTCAACTCTTAAACGGGTAACGCAGTTATCTACAGATGTAACGTTTGCGTCTCCGCCTAATCCCTCATAAATAGCGGAAGCCATTCCAAAGAATTTACTCTCATTTTTCCCGCCTTGACTGCTGTCTGCTTCCGCAATCGCTCCTCCGCCATCAAGCTCATCTTCTGTATCATCTTCTCTGCCAGGAGTCATTAAATTGAACCTTGTTATCAAGAATCGGAATAAGAAATAGTAGATGACAGCAAAAGCCAGTCCTTGAAGAAGTAGCATATACGGTTCATTTGCCATTGGCAACCTTGAACTTAAAACAAAGTCAATGAATCCTGCACTAAAACCGAACCCTGCTGTCCATTGGAAAGTCGCAGCAATAGCTAATGATATTCCTGTTAATAAGGCATGCACAACGAAAAGGGCTGGTGCAACAAACATGAAAGCAAATTCCAACGGTTCAGTAACGCCTGTGAAAAATGAAGCGAAACCGGCTGCGAGCATTAATGAGGCAACTTGTTTTTTCTTCCGTGATTTTGCCGTATGGTACATGGCAAGGGCTGCTGCCGGCAAACCGAACATCATGACGGGAAAGAATCCGGCTTGATACATGCCTGTGGTTCCTTTTATTCCTGTTCCAGCCCAGAATTTACCGATATCGTTAAGTCCTATTACATCGAACCAGAATACAGAGTTTAACGCATGATGTAAACCTGTTGGTATCAAAAGCCGATTAAAGAATCCATAGAGTCCTGCTCCAGCAGCACCTAATTCACTTATTCCTTCCCCAAATATAACTAACCAGGAGTAGATGAGTGGCCATACGAAGAATAATATAAGGGAAACCAGTAACATGACAACCGCAGTAAGGATCGGGACAAGGCGTTTACCGCTAAAGAAAGCGAGTGCATCCGGCAGCTCGACCTTACTGAACCGATTATACATAGCTGCCGCTATAAGGCCCGAGAGGATTCCGACAAATGCATTTTCTATTTTCACAAATGCTGGATTTACATCTTTTGCATCAATTCCCTGCAGCATCGCTACAGAGTCCGTGGAAAGCAATGTCGTTACAACTAGATAGGCTACCAGCCCGCTTAAAGCGGCGGCTCCATCTTTTCCTTTCGACATCCCCAGCGCCACTCCAACAGCAAACAAGATAGCCATATTGTCAATGATCGAAGAACCTGCTTTTATTAAGAAAGCCGCTAACGGACTTCCCGCTCCCCATCCTGCCGGATCTATCCAATAACCGATCCCCATTAAAATGGCGGCTGCCGGCAATACGGCTACTGGCAGCATCAAGGAACGTCCAATTTTTTGAAGATATTTTTTCATCCCGCTTTCCTCCTGTCAATTACTGATTTAGGGCAAACCCCATATTCTATTAGACAACGGTTCCTTCCATTTTAGAACTTCATTTCATATATAAAGTTGGCTATATTCAGGAATAAAGTCTTAGCGATTTACTCATCCATCGAAAGTTCATAAAAAAAAAGAAAAGTCCAACCGGACTTTTCTTTTTTAACTTATTTATAGAGCAAGTAGTTTTTACGAACCTTTTTAAAAGCATCCTGCTTTACTTGATATTCTTTCATGATTTCATTTACTGATGAACCTTCTTCAATTCTTGACATTACCCAGCCATTGCCAATCAATAAATTGAAATTTTTGGCTGCAAGGAATTCGAAATCACCAGGATATAGATCCTGAATGGTCTTGATGATGTGAAGTCCAGTAGGGACAGCCTTGAATTCCTCTCTATCCGTTATATAAATTTCCACTCCGTGGCTGAGTTTACCTGCATGTTTTGAAAATGTAGGTGTAAAGGAGGCTGCCCTGAATTTTACGCCAGGTAACCTTAATTCATTTAATTTCCCAGCAAGCTCATCACTGTTTATATAAGGAGCACCAATCAACTCGAATGGTTTAGTCGTTCCTCTGCCTTCCGAGACATTCGTTCCCTCGATCAAGCCTGTAGCCGGATATACGAAAGTAGTGGAAACTGCCGGCATATTCGGTGACGGCAAGACAAAAGGGAGACCAGTATCATCATAGTCCATATCTCGCTTCCAGCCTTGCATCTTGATGACCTTTAGATCTGCACCAATTTTAAATTCCTTATTGAACAAAGTCGCGAGTTCCCCAACTGTCATCCCATGCTTTAGCGGTATTGGGTACAAACCGACAAACGATGAGAATTCAGGTTCAAGTACCGGCCCATCTACCGACTCCCCGCCCTGTGGGTTCGGCCGGTCCAGCACGATAAAGGGGATATCATTTTCTTTGGCTGCTTCCATTGCATATGCCATCGTGTAGATATAAGTGTAATAGCGTGTTCCGACATCCTGGATATCAAAAACAAGGACCTCAACATCCTTTAACATTTCAGGCGTCGGTTTTTTCGTTTTGCCATATAAGCTATAAACGGGCAACCCTGTTTTTTCATCAATATAATATTCAACGCTTGCACCAGCTTGCGCATCTCCACGCACTCCATGTTCAGGACCAAATAACGCTGTCAAATTAATGTCTGGATCATCATGAAGTAGATCGACGATGCTGGTTAATTTTGAATCGATGCCAGTTGGGTTCGTAATCAAGCCGACTTTCTTTCCGCTTAACAAGTTCTTTTCTTCTTTTAAAAGGACTTCAATACCGGGACTGACCTTTTGTTTTTTCTTCTCTTTAACAGCGGTTACACTTTTTGAGGAAACGATGCCGAAAGTCAACAGACAAATGGTAAATAGGATTATCATTCTTTTCAAAATGCTTCCCTCCCTATTTTTTAATGGGTCTTCCAGATTTAATATCTAATCCATATCCAAATTTATAAAGACTTTCAGAGGGCTTAGTTACTGATGGTATATCGACCGGCAACGTGCCTTTAGGTTTTGATTCTCCAAAAATGGTCGAGATGCCTGCCGGGATATTTGGCTGTCTATAACGCCCATTCGAATACCCTTTGAACCCGTAAACAGCAAGAACCGCTTTCGCTTCTTCAAAGTTTGCAACATCATAAGGGTTTCTTAAACTCATTAAAACAAATTCTTTATCTTTCTTATTAGCATGATTCATGACCGCTCTAGGGAAGGCTGTTGCCCACTTCGAAGAATCTTGAATGCTATCATCGATCACTCCATCATTGACAGCCGGATCGTTTTTGACAACATAGGAACCAGTTATGACAAAGTCCGATTCATCAATGAGTCTGGCCACTTGATTTGTAAATGACTTTCCTGAAAAACTCATACCCGTTATTTGGACTTTCTTTATTTTCTTTATAACAGCTAATTCGCTGATGCTCCTGGACATGGACTCAACTTGGTCATCAAAAGGAGCAAGAATTAAAACTTTATCATTTTTCTTAGGTTTGAAAGGCAATGTTTTGTCTTCATTTTTCAATAAGGTGATGGCATCTTCCGCGATTTTCCTTTCTTTTTTCAAATGATCTTCATTCCCTACCACTTGAAGCGCGGTTTCGATTTTTTTATCGATCGGAGTTTCATCAGGGTTTAATATCCCTCTTTTCACTTTCAGTTCAAGTATCCTCGTTACAGATTGATTGACTTGATTTAGAGGAATTTCCCCGCTTGCCACTGCTGCCTTCACTGCATTGAATACAGAGGTTAAATTCTTTTCCATTTGAAGCGAATTAACCTGTGCAGGCATCAATGCAATATCAACTCCAGACTTCAATGCAAGGACAACAGCTTCTTCCTGTCCGAAGTTGTCCGCGATGGCTTTCATATTCAATGCATCTGTAATCACAACACCGTCAAAACCCATTTCTTCACGTAATAGACCCGTGATGACCTTATGTGACAACGTTGCAGGAACCATAATCTCTTGACCGTCTTTTTTACTGATATACGTAGTGTCATCGAATGCAGGAAATTGAACATGTGCAGTCATCATCATATCAACTCCAGCATCGATGGCCCTTTGGAATGGCATCAACTCGATGGAACGCAAACGTTCTTTATCATGAGAAACAAGGGGGAGACCATAATGACTATCGACTGCTGTATCTCCGTGGCCGGGGAAATGCTTGGTCGTTGCTATCGTGTTCTGATTTTGCAATCCTTTTATCGTCTGAATGCCCATCTTTGCTACAAGTTCCGGATCAGAACTGAAGGAACGAACGCCAATAACGGGATTTCCAGGATTATTATTGACATCGACAGACGGCCCGAAATTGACATTTATGCCAAGTGACGACAGTTCCTTGCCAACGATTTCTCCAGATTGATAAGCATAACTCTCTTTTCTGGCTGCACCAACTGCCATATTACCAGGAAGGTTCGTTCCAGTTTGAAGGCGAGTTACGATTCCCCCTTCCTGATCAATCGTTATGAACAGCGGAAGGTCCGGGCTTGCTATCTGCAAACCATCAGTGAGCCGTAACGTTTGTTCGGTATCGACTACATTCTCAGCAAACAGAATAACACCGCCCAGATGATATTTTTTGATGATGCTTGCAACCTCTGAGTTCATTTCAATAAACCCCGTCGCCTTCGCTTCTCCCTGTTTTTGCCAATTGCGAAAATCCGGCATGAGCATTTGTCCGACTTTTTCATCGACTGTCATGTTTGCTACGATTTCCTGAATATCCGATACCGTTTTTTCAGTCTCTGATCCTTTTGCTGTCGCATTCCCTCCCAGAATGGATAAAACCAAGAATAATGCGATTCCAGCAGGGGCACATATCCTTTTTATCATTTAGGCTTCCTCCCTTGTATACTTTTTAGTTCTTTTAGCAGCAATTCCATAACACTTCCATGAAGGGGTATAAATGAATGGAAAAGAACTATATAGATCCTATAAAGAAATCAAGGCAGCATTGGGAATCCCGTCAGCCGCCTCTTTTAACAAGCCATTATGAAATATATCCATTTATTCCTGTATAATTGATTCATAGAGCCCAATTGGTCACTCAATTATAAGTTTTATCGTTTGACCAGGCTTTAGAAGGGACAGCAAGGGAATATCTTCTTCTATAATTCGCCCAATCACATTAACTCGGTGATTTGCCCCTAGGTCTCTCTTGCAAATTTGGACCTCTCCCTGATATCTTCCGTAACCATCATTGTCCATCGTTATGGATCCAAGGCTGCGTGCAACTGTGTTACTCCGCTCAACATTTGCTGTGACCCGGGTATTCTGCAGCCGGAAAACATCTTGAGAAACATCTGGCCTCAATTCGTACTGACCGCTTTGTAAGAGTCGGGATTCCGCTCTAACAGTTAGAATATTTTGATTTTTATAGGCGGTCAGATTCTCAAGCAGATTATTCTCCGTTCCTTGATCTCCAACGTAAACTCCTTCCACATGCTGAAACAGCTCGATACCGGCAGCATAAGGATTCATCAACCTGTGTTTTTCAAGCGTTGGAAGACCTTCATGAATTGGACCGCGTTTACTTCCTGCACCCGGGATGAAAGCAAAGATCGGTATGCCGTATTTCTTGAGCATTCGATTTTGTTCATGAAAGAATTCTTCCTCAAGGCCCGTTTCAGGCCTTGGATAAAAGTTGTGCCAAGCTATCAGATTTTCCGGTTCCACACCGCCTCCAAGCACGGCTAAAAGTTCATCTTCATTCAACGTACTTGCATTCAGTGAAAGTGAAAACACCTTGGATAATGATATGACCGTTTCTTTATCAAATTTATCATCAAGGCGAATACCTTTAATACCTAATGGCCATAAATCCGTAAATTTGCTAATCCCCAAATGATCAAGCGTTTTTATTGAGACATCTGCATGGATTTCCATTCCGTATGACTCTGAAAGCTTTAAAAGCCTGATCATTCTCTTCACGAGGTCGCCCTTTTCTTCAGGAATATGAAGCGAGGTAAATGCCCTCTTCACTCCCAGGTTAGCAGCATGTATGATTTGTGTTTCTGCATGCGGGTCTTGTAGATAAAAAGAGATTCCGATCACTTGAATTCAACCGCCATTTCATCTTTAAATCCAAACAGATACGTAAAAATAAATCCTGCTATATAGGAAATGAACAATCCAGCGAGGAACAGAGCGATTTGATTTGGATGAACTAAAAAGGTAAGCGGCAGTCCGGAAACACCGATGGACGACGTTGCGATTCCGAATTGAGCCTGGAATGCTCCGCCTACTCCTGCACCTAAACATGCCGTTAAGAAAGGCCGGCCCAATGGCAGGGTCACCCCAAATATAAGAGGTTCGCCGATACCAAGCATCCCGGAAGGAAGGCCTCCTCCGATTGCCCTCTTCAAACTTGCTTTCTTCGTTTTCATATAGATGGCAAATGCCGCTCCCACTTGGCCCGCGCCACCCATCGCCAAAATGGGAAGCAGTGGATCATCTCCAATCGAATTTATCAATTCTAGATGGACAGGCGTTAAACCTTGATGTAAACCAGTAATGACGAGAGGGAGGAAGGCCGCACCAAGGACGAATCCAGCTACAACACCGCCGAAATCCAATACATTCAATAACCCAGTCGTAATGGCATCAGATAAAAACCCACCTACCGGCATAAATACAATGTAAGTGACAATCCCGGTAATGAGTAAAGCGATGGTTGGCGTCAAAATGATATCCAGTGATTGAGGAATGAATTTCCTGACCTGTTTTTCCACCAAGGCTATGAAAATAGCTGCAAAGAGGACTCCTATCAATCCACCGCGGCCAGGGAGCAAATTTTCACCGAACAATGAAATGTCGCCGACGGCGGGGTTGATGACCAAAATACCTGCAAGTGCACCAAGTGCAGGTGATCCACCGTATTCTTTTGCTGCATTGGTCCCAACCAAAATCCCCAAGTAGGCAAACAGCCCCGATCCAATAACGGTTAAAATGATGGCTAATTGTGATTCTGCTGCTAGCCAGCCTGCTTGAACGATTGCTTTTGTAATACCGGTAATCAAACCTGATGCCACTAAGGCGGGAATTAATGGGATGAAAATACTTGCAATCCTGCGTAAAAAAAGTTTAAAAGGTTTTGCATTTTTCCTATCAATCTCTGATTTATTCTTCGAGGCTACTTCCTTTAAGTTCAAATTGCCTGAAGAATCTTCCAAAAGCTTTTCAAATTCTGTATGAACCTTGTTCACCACGCCTGGCCCGAGGACAATTTGTATCGTTTCCTCTTCAATGACGCCAAAAACGCCTTCAGTATTTTTTATATCTTCCATTTTTACTTTCGAACGATCGATTGGCAGTACCCTTAGTCTGGTCATACAATGTGCAGCATCGGCAACATTTGATGCCCCGCCTAATTTCCCCAATAATTCTTCGGCTAAACTGGCGTACTTATCCCCCTTACCCATTCAAAAGCCCCCTTTGTCAAATCTCGTATCAATCATTTATATCGATCTGTCATCGATTTAATGGCAGACCTAGTGTTATCAATATATTGGACAGTCTCTTCATATTGCTCTGAAGCCATCCCCAAAAACAAAATGTCAATCATATATAATTGTGCCAATCGTGAGGATGTGGCTGCACTTCGAAACGGTGCTTCATTCGAAAAGGATGTATACAGCGTGGCGTCACACAAAGAAGATACCGTTGTTTGGCCATAATGAGTCAGCCCGATCGTCTTGACCCCACGTTCTTTTGCCAGCTTCAATATATTGACAACTTCTGGTGTTTCCCCTGAGAATGAAATGGCAAAAACGATATCATTTTCATCAGCATTTGCAATCAAGGTTGCAACTAAATGCATATCTGTAAAAGCCGTTGCCCCTTTATTTATGCGAAGTAATTTTTGCTGAGCGTCAGCCGCAACTATATTCGAAGCACCGACACCGCAAAAGTGGACGGTTTTAGCATTCAGCATCAGCGTTATAGCATGTTTGAGATTAACGTGATCGATTATTTCAGATGTGTCCCGGATGGTCTGAATCGAATTACTCGTTGTTTTCTCCACAATCCGATACAGTGATTCGGAAGGCTCGATATCCCGGTAGCCCTGTTCAACGGTCTTCATCAAATCTCCAGCAATCCTTATTTTCAGATCTTGAAATCCTTTTATGCCAAGCGACTTACACAACCTAATAACAGCAGCCCCGCTTGTTTGGGCAGACGTACTTAATTCCTGTACAGTGCTGTTCACAACTTCATGAGGATTTTTGAGAATATATTCTGCTAGTTTTTGTTCAGATTGCGGCAGCTTGCTCAACATCGTCTGTATGATTGATAATCCTCCTGTAGCCATTTCTTCCCTCCTTAATCTTCATAGATGGAGATGGCTTTTCTGACATCTCCATCCGCATTTTCCAGTAACTCCATTGCTTTTTCATAATCTGTTTCCGTTTTTATCATGACAATTGCTGGCTTAACTTGATTATTTGCCTTTTCAAGCGTATTCAATGCTTGATCATAGTCAGCATTCGTTACAGTTTCTATGATGCTTATTGCACGGTCCTTCAGTTTTTGATTACTGACATTTACATCAACCATCAGATTTTCATAGACTTTTCCCAGCCGGATCATGGTTGCCGTTGAAATCATATTGAGTACCATTTTATGTGCGGTTGCCGCTTTCATTCTCGTGGATCCTGTTAACACTTCCGGTCCGACAACCACTTCAATCCCTATATCAGCTGCTTCTGTGATGCTCGCGTTTTTATTGCATGATAAAGCGACCGCTTTAGCCCCGACTTTTCTTGCATAACGTAAAGCCCCCTTCACATAAGGGGTACGGCCGCTTGCCGCAATGCCAATAACCGTATCATTAGCTGTAAGGCCTACATCAATCAGATCACATTCCCCAAACTCTTCTTTATCCTCTGCTCCTTCAACAGCCCGAACAAACGCCTTTTCCCCTCCTGCGATTATTCCCAGTACCCTATCAGGCGGTGTGCTGAAAGTCGGAGGACATTCCACCGCATCCAGCACACCGAGTCTTCCGCTCGTTCCTGCTCCGATGTATATGAGTCTCCCTCCTTTTTTTAACGATTCGCAAGCCCATTCAACCACCGTTTCAATTTCTGGCAATACCTCCTCAACCGCTGCTGCCACTTTAAAATCTTCTTTATTGATTGCAGAAATGATTTCCATCGTATTTACACTGTCGATATTCATTGTCTTTCCGTTCCGTAATTCAGTCGTTAATGAACGCAAGTGTTCTTCCATAGACAATTAAATCCTCCCATAAACAATTACTTAAATATAATTTCATTTTTTAATAGAAAATAATGAAATTATATTTCATATTATATTCAATGATAGCGTTTTCATTACTCGGATACAAGATATTTTTGGTGATTTTGCACACAAGATTTTTTTCAACAATAAAAAAACGTGTACCGCCCCCAATTTGGGAACGATACACGCACAAGTAATATAACAAAATGCCAAACTAGTATACTACGCCGGCCCCTGGATTTATCCAGTTAACGGATAGGGACTACTTTCCCGTTTTCTACTGCACCTACGACAATAGTTGATGCAAATCCTCCATTTTCATCAATCGAGGGAATATCGTATATTTTTTGATCTGGCCCTATATTTGAAAGTCCATCTTGCATATGCTTACGGATGGCCTTGGCATCATCAACGCTGCCTGCAGATTTCATCGCTTCCACAAACGCATACATGGCGATATAATTCAAGCCTACTTCTGAGCTTGGATCTTCCTTATAATTCTTTTGATATTTCTCAACGAAAGCAGGTACTGCTTCTTCATCTGAGTCCATCAGTGGCAGAACGCCAATCGAGCCTTCCAATGTTTCATATGACCCAGCAATCGGCTTCATTTGATCCAGCTTTGCTTGATCCATGATGATGAAACCACCCTTAAATCCTAGCTCCCGAGCTTGCTTCGCTACTTTTGCCGTAGGTTCCGAAGCACCACCGATAAATAGCACATCAGGATCTTTTTTCAAGGCATTGGTGACAATCGTAAAGAAATCGGTTTCTTTGGCGAAATCAATCGATGAATTATAAACGACTTTTCCGCCTTGCTTTTCCCAATGTGGGAGCACGGCTTCCGTCCAGTCTTTACCGTATTGCGAAGATGTTGGCAAAGCGGCAATCTTCTTGCCGAAATGTTCCATTGCATATGTTGTAAAAGGTTCAATATATCCCTCGTAATTAGGTGGAATTCGAACGGTTAATGAATTTCCGCTCTCGGTCACTGCCGGTTCACTTGTATATGCCCCAATGATGAATTCCTCTTGTTCATTAAAAACCTGAAGTGCCAGCACGCCTCCGCTATGAGGCGTGAAAATGATCGGCGTATCATATTCCTGAATTAACCGTTTAGCATTCGACCCTGTTTCATTGGGTAGGTATTTATCATCCAACGAAACTAAATTCAATGTGTATTTCTTACCATCAACTTCAAACCCACCAGCATCGTTAATTTCATTGACAGCCATTTCCACACCATTCAATGTCCGTTTCCCATATAACGCTGCTGCCCCGCTTAAAGGACCGCTAAAACCGATGTTAACGACATTTTCACTTTTGCCTTTACTGCCACTGCTTGACACAGGGCTATCCCCTTTATTGCACCCAGTCAACATAGTGAGCATTAGCAGGAGAAAAATAAATAATATTTTCAGTTTTTTCATAAGAATCCCCCATTCAATTTTTTCAGGCCCCAATATACGCTTTCCTTACTTCATCATTGGCTAATAACTCACTTGCTGTCCCTTGAACGACAATTTCCCCATTTTCAAAAACATATCCTTTATCTGCAATGCCGAGAGCAGCATTCGCGTTTTGTTCAGCAAGCAGGACCGTAATTCCTTCGCGGTTTATTTCTTCAATGACCCGAAACATTTGTTCGACAATAAGTGGAGCGAGTCCCACCGAAGGCTCATCAAGCATCAACAATTTCGGTTTCGACATCAAGGCTCTTCCAATTGCGAGCATTTGCTGTTGGCCGCCGCTCAGGCTTCCCGCTTCATCATGATGCTTTTCTTTTAAAATCGGGAATAAGTGATAGACGTATTCCAAGGAATTCTTGATCTCCGCTTTCTTCTTTCGATGCACATAAGCACCCATCCTCAGATTTTCCTGGACGGTCATCTGTGGAAACAGTTTACGTCCTTCGGCACACTGGACGATTCCCTCCCGAACATTCTTATCCGGGGCACGGCCCCCTATCGGCATGCCCAGAAAATGAATTTCCCCCTTGGACAGCTTACTGATTCCGCTTATGGAACGAAAAGTCGTGCTTTTTCCTGCCCCATTAGCTCCCAACAAAACAACAATCTCTCCCTTGGCAACTTCGATATTCACATGTTTTATCGCAGTGAAACTTCCATAATTTACGGTGACATCGGTTAACTTAAGCACTGGCACTCCCTCCCAAATAGGCTTTAATCACCGCTTCATTTCCGCGGATTTCCTTAGGTGTGCCCTCGGCAATTTTTTCCCCGTAATTAAGGACCATGATGTGGTCTGCCAAGTTCATGATCATATGCATTTTGTGCTCGATTAAACAAACGGTCAGTCCCGATCGATTCAATTTTTTAATCAGTTCTGTCAAGCCTTCCGTTTCATCCGGATTGATTCCTGCAGCAGGTTCATCAAGGAAGATAATCTCCGGTTCAGTCGCAAGGGCAAGGGCAATGGCTGTCCGTTTCTTTTCCTCCTGCGAGATGCTGGAGACCATTCTGTCAGCCGATTCCGTTAATCCGACAATATCAAGAACCTCCATTGCCTTATCCCTGCAAGCCGCTTCCTCCCGTTTTAAACGTTTTGTTCTTAGAATGGCATCCACCAGATTGGATTTGGTTCGCAGCCTATGACCGACAATGACATTATCCAACACGGTCGTTTGATCAAAAAGGCTTGTCGTTTGAAAGGTTCTTGAAATTCCGAGCCCCGCTATTTCATTGGCAGGAAGTTTGGTGATATCAATCCCCTTAAAAAGGACCGTCCCGGAAGTTGGTCGATGAAAGCCACTGATCAAGTTGAAAAAAGTTGATTTTCCTGCACCATTTGGTCCGATTATTGCATTGATTCTACCTTTTTCAATCGTAAAATCCACATTATTGACGGCCGCCAATCCTCCAAACCGTTTTGTCAAATTCTTCGTTTCGATTAGCAAATTCATCCCTCCTCAACTTTTATGTGCATTTCGCTTCTCACCCTGGACAATTCATTATCTTTTCGCTTTCTTTGCCAATCAAAGAAGGCCCCTGCGATTCCGCGCGGATAAAAGATAATGATCACCGTAAGCAATGGCCCGAATATCAACATTCGATATTCTTGAAGGAATTGCAGATTCTGCGAAAGGATTACTAACAATAATGTTCCTACCAACGGACCTGAAAGTGTCCCTATTCCACCAACCAATAAATACATCAATAGATCGAACATTATGGCAGTTGATCCGATATCAGGCCCAATGAAACGAATGAATGAAGCATACAAAGCACCTGCCAAACCTGCAAAGAATGTGGATAGGACAAATGCGGTTAACTTATTCTTCATTGTGGATATACCAATGGTTTGTGCAAGGTCCTCGCTGTTCCTGATGGCCATATACGTCCTGCCGGTCAACGAGCGTATAATTCGATACACGATTAAAATCACTGCAAGCAGGAAAATGAGGACTAGATAATATTGGGATGCTGCAGAATCGAATGTGATCGGCCCTATATTCCCAGGAGCAGGGATACCGATCAATCCCCTAACCCCCTCTGTAAGTCCCTCCCATTTATCGATGACCAGATATATGATGTAACCCACACATAGGGTATAAATCGCGAAAAAGTGTTCCTTTGTCCTCAGCGCGATCAAACCGATTAAAAACCCAATTGCACATGTGATTAAACATGCACATACAAGTGCCAGCCAAAAGTTCATTTCCGCTTTTACCGTCAGGAGGCCAAGTGAATATGCTCCAATCGCAAAAAATCCAGCATGTGCAAGCGAGAGATATCCAGTATATCCTGATAATAAATTGATTCCATACACAGCTATCGCCCAGATGAACGAGAGTGTCAGCATATGGAGATAATAATCGTTTTGAGCGATAAAGGGGAATGAAAAAGCAAAGATGATAAGAGCGATAATCCCATTTCTTTTCGTTAATATCTTCACGCTACCTCTCCCCCTTGGCAAAAAGACCTGTTGGTTTCACGGTTAATATTACGACTAAAAGAATGAATGCAATGATATCTTTATAATCATTTGAAATATAAGTTGCGCCCAGGCTCTCACTGAAACCTAGGATATATCCGCCTACGATCGCCCCCGGTATGCTCCCCATCCCGCCCAATATGATAATGACGAATGCTTTTAGGATGACTAAATGCCCCATGCCGGGAAAAACAAGGTTAATCGGTGATGCAAGGGATGAAGCGATGGCTGCTAATCCACCCGATATCATGAAGGTAAGCATTGCGACTTTATTAATGTTGATTCCCACTAATGAAGCACCTTCACGGCTTTGGGACATCGCTATTATCGTCGAGCCTGCATAAGTTTTCTTTAGGAAAAGGTAAAGTAAAACCATCACTGCGATAGCTGATATGATGATCAATAATCGCTGAAGTGTGAACGTCAGGCCCATGATATTGACCACTTGGCCGTATGGAGAAGTCATTGTATGGAAGTCGGCACCCCAGACAAATTGGGCAAAGGCTTCAAGAAAAAGGAGAATTCCGATTGCCGCTATCTTATCGTGCAATGGAGGTGCCTCCCTTAACAAGCGAAACACGAAACGTTCCAAAAGGACTCCCAACAAACCAACAACGATAATGGATACGAACATGGCAATCCAGTAATTGACCCCATATAAGGTCATCATTGATAACGTGATATATCCACCCAACATATATAGGGCACCGTGGGCAAAGTTCGGGATATGCAATATTCCATATACTAGCGTCAATCCCAGGGCAACAAGACTATATACGCTGCCAATCGTCAAACCATTAAAAAGCTGCTGGATCAAAATTTCCATTTACTTCCTCCTTGAAAATTATTGAATTTCACTTTGCTGTTCATTCCCTGGCCCACCATCCTGTCCATATTTTGAAAGCACACCTCTGCGATGAAAAACACATCCAATTTTTTCCTCGCAAGCTTAACCTCCCGGGGGGAACAGTAAGTATTATTTCCCTATATTCTCCACCTACAGATATAGCTTAGGTGTAGCGAAAAAAACACTCAATTGGTTGTTAGCGCTTTCATTTATAATAACCACTTATTACAGTACATGCACCTCACGTGCTAATGAATCTAGGCAGTACGATTGTGCATACAAGCATATGCTGTTTTTAGGGATAGCCAATGATTCCATCTTCTCTTTAATAACGGTTTACCCATGGTAATCGTCTGGTTCGTTCACCCCTTCCACACCTCTAAAGAACCATTACGTAGATTAATTTCCTGTATAAGATTATTTCCTGTATATAAATGCAAGTGCCGTGCCAACATTAAATCACCGACAATAAGGCTATTCACCAGTCAGTGAATTCATTAATGAATTATAAAAATCAAAAGTAACGATTCCATACGGGATGTCCGTCATTCACTATTGACTGAAAAAATCATTTCTGAATCAATAAAAAAATTAAAAATGTAGACATAACATGAAAAGGATTCAAAAAATACCTTCACAACAACAATCATTTCATGCAATAGCAGGTAATAATGCACAAAAATGCAACCTTAAAACCAATAATGAATTTATGATTTTCCCCCTTCAAGTACTTAAACCCATGAAATTTTTCGCCTATCGAAAAGTCAAAAAAAAAGCACCATCCATTGTTGGATGGTGTCCAACAATGGAGGTGCTGTTCATACTTATCTATTCTTTTCCGCTGACCTTTAATCGATATTTTTTAAGTTTCCTCACAATTGTTGCCTGACTGGAATCAAGGGCCTCTGCGATTTCATATGTAGTTTGGTAGGTTTGAGCAGCTTTCGTCAAGATTTCCTTTTCGGCTCTTTCCACCGCTTCTTTTAAAGTTAGGGTAGCATTGAGGTTCGGCTGATTCCGATTTTCCGGCTGATATTCTTCCGGAAGGTCGTTAATCGATAATATTTGATTATCCGTCAGCACGACGAGCCTTTCCACTATATTAATCAGTTCACGGACATTTCCTGGCCAATCATGTTGATAAAAATATTCCTTCAACTGCGAATCTATTTCTTTTGAGAATTTATATTGTTCGTTTGCTTTTGTTAAAAATAAGTCAGTCAATGCCAAGATATCCTCTCTTCTTTCCCGTAGAGGAGGAATCGTAATCGGAATGACATTCAGCCTATAAAAGAGGTCTTCACGAAACTCACCAGATTTGACCATTTCCGATAGATTTCGGTTCGTGGCTGCTATTATGCGAACATCGATCTTCTTTGCCTTTGTACCACCGATTCTTTGAATCTCCCTTTCCTGAAGGGCCCGAAGCAGCTTCACTTGAAGTTGCAGGGGAAGCTCACCGACTTCATCCAGGAATAAGATCCCACTCTCTGCAAGCTCAAACATCCCTGGTTTGCCTTTTTGATTGGCTCCGGTAAATGCCCCTCCTTCATATCCAAAGAGCTCGGATTCCAATAAATCAGCGGGAATTGCCCCACAATTTATTTTGATGAAATCTCCTTTTTTAGATCGGATGCTCCGATTATAAATATTGCGGGCAAGGACATCCTTTCCAACACCCGTTTCTCCCAGAATGAGTACTGTCGCATCAATATCCGATATTCTTTCAGCAATTTCATAAATCATTTTCATTTTATCACTGACAAATACGACTCCATCCTTGCTTGTTATCTTCCGCAGTTTTTCAATTTCCTGCTTATATTGATTATTCAGTTCATTAACTTTCGTCAACTCGTGCATCAGTTCATTTAAATCGGATAAATCCCTTATATTCGTAACGACTTGCTCTATTTCCCCTTCTGCATTAAAAACGGGACTTCCTGTAATCAATGTTTCCTTTCCAGCAAAATTATCCTGTACGACTGATACCGTTCGTCTCAGCTTCACTACCTTATGCGTCACCGAAGCATTCAGTATGCCGCGTTTAATCAATTGGTCCACCGATTTGCCGATATAATACTCTTTTGGTATGCCAGTGATCCGTTCAATTGCCGAATTGGTATAAAGCGTGATTCCATCTTGATCGGTGATGTATATTCCATCATAGGAATTTTCGATAATGGCATCCAGTGCGCGATTCAATTTATCCGTTTCATGCGCATCATTCAATAAATCGTCCAAAAATTCTGTTTCACTGCCTATATATAGAATATTGTCAGCATCCATTTGTTTCATTAATAAAAATAAATACCGCTTATCATGCAGCCTTGCAGCTGCAAGCCTTTTATTATCGAGAAATTGCCACTCATCGAATTGTTCGGTTAGTGTATTATTACCATCTTGACTTAACGATTGATTAAAATAGTTGCCCCATTCCCTTATCCGATTTGCAGAATCCACGACTAGTGCAGGAAAGGTCGACTCTTTAAGCAAATTAATCCGAGAATCCTGTTTCACTTGATTCATTACTATTCACCGCCGCAAAAAGAATTCTTTTTAAGTACAATTCTGGATAATTTTCGAAACTCCTTTAAAATTGTCGAATTTCGCTCCAAAAAAAGTAGTGATGAAATAATTTTCATCACTACTTTCCCTCAGTAAGTCTTAAAAATAACCTCTCCACTGATCGCTTCCTTACCTGACTGGTTAGTGGCAGCAACGTTGAAAAAATATCTATCCCCATTTTTTTCTTTTAGATCCGCTTGAAGAGTTATGACATCATTCAAGAAAACCATACCTTTGAAACGAATCTTGTATTCTTCGATAAAACCAATTTCATAAAGATTACTGAAAAGCTTTGCGAGGTTTCCCATCGTCCACATTCCATGCGCGATGATACCGGGAAGACCAGCATTTTTTGCTTCCTCATCAATCGTATGAATGGGATTGTAATCACCAGATGCACCGGCATATTTAATGAGGTCCAATCGCGTTACAGGTGCAAGCTCGATTGAATGTAACGAGTCACCAATATGAAGTTCGGTTAATGTCGTCACTTACTCATCACCATCCTTCTGATCGTTTCATTTATAATGACAAGCTGTTCAGCAGTGAAGACAATTTCCCCATTTGCATCCGTCCCATAATTTTTAAAGGCTAGAAATCCCATTTCCCCTTGTTTTCCTTTTTTCTCGTAATAGTCTTTCACTTCCGTATAACAGGTGATTTCTTCCCCTACTTTCAGCGGCCTGTTATAGCGATATATCTGCTCACCGTGAATCAACCCTTTATTTGGGAGATTTAAGCTTTCAATTATCCCAAAATCAAAGACCCTTGGGAAAGTTGGTGGAGCGATATTCGTTCCGTACCTTGATTGCCTGCCTATTTCTTCATCAATGAAAATCGAGTGGGGATCACCAATCGATAATGCGAATTTTTTAACGGCTCCCCTTTCAACTATATTTTTAACGGGGTTGGATCGTTTTCCAATACTTTCGTTGAACATAACATCCCGCCTTTTCCTTAATTTTTTGGACCGCCCGCAACATATAAAACCTGCCCGCTAATGAATGAGGATGCTTCGTCGGCAAAGAATGCAACAGCATGAGCAATATCACTTGGCAAACCGCTTCTTGCAACCGGAATACTATTTGCCCTATCCTGGATGAATTGCTCAAAACTCACTCCCACCCGCCTAGCTGTTTCTTTCGTCATTTCGGTTTCGATAAAACCAGGTGCGACCGAATTAGCCGTTATCCCATATTTGCCAAGTTCGATCGCCAGTGTTTTTGTTAACCCCTGAAGCCCGGCTTTAGCGGCTGAATAATTAGCCTGCCCGCGGTTCCCGAGGGCCGAGGTGGAAGATATATTGATGATCCTTCCGTATTTATTTGCAACCATATGCTTCTGGGCGGCACGTACTGCATTGAAAGTACCTTTTAAATGCACATCCATTACCGTCTGCCAATCTGAATCGGTCATTTTGAAAAGTAGATTATCCCGGATGACCCCGGCATTATTCACGAGAATATCAAGCGATCCGAATGTATCGGCTATTTCTTTTATGGATGCTTCCACCTCTTCGGAATTGACCACATTGGCCACTTTGGTAAAAATGGTATAACCCTTATCCCTTAATTCATTTCCTGTTGATGTCAACACCTCTTCGTTGATATCGATAATCGCCACGTTTGCACCTTCACTTGCAAATAGTTCGACGATCGCCCGTCCAATCCCCCTGCTTCCACCTGTAACTAAAGCCGTTTTCCCTGAAAATCTCCCTGTCATAATCGTTTCCTCCTAATCTATTATAAAAATTGTCCTAATTTAACATGCCCCTTAATCAAATTTCGGGAAATGATCATACGCTGTATTTCATCTGTACCATCATAAATCCTCCAAAGCCTGGCCTCGCGGTACCAACGCTCGATGGGAAGCTCCTTCGTATAGCCCATGCCTCCGTGTATCTGCAATACGCGATCAACGACCCGATTCCCCATATTGGCTCCATAAAGTTTAGCCATTGAAGCTAAATGGCGATTGTCTTCTCCATTATCAAGTGTAAAAGCCGCATTCAATACAAGCCATCTTGCAGCTTCGATCTCTACGGCCGAATCAGCTATCTGCCATTGGATGGCCTGGCGCTCCGCGATCGGTTTACCGAATGTGACTCGTTCTTTAGCGTATTCTATAGCCATTTGCAACAATCTTTCTGCAGAACCGACAGCGCGTGCGCCCACGATCCATCTTGCAAACCCAATCCATTCCAAGCCTAGTTTATAACCGCCATGAACTTCCCCTAAAATGTTTTCTTCGGGTACCCTGACATTATCAAAAACTAAACCGGCCGGTCCCCATTCTCCCATCGTATTGATATACTCTGATCTCCAGCCCATATCACGGTCAACAATGAAACAGGTTACCCCTTCCGTTCCGGTTGCTTGATGACGTTCTTTGTCAGTTACAGCAATGACCATGACGAAATCGGCATCATTTCCTCCAGTAATGAAAGTTTTTTCACCGTTAAGCACCCATTCGTTCCCTTCTTTTACTGCCGTCATTTTAATATTTCGCGTATCGGACCCAGCTCCCGGCTCCGTCATGGCAAAACAGGACTTTTTCTCACCGTTAATCGTAGGGATCAGATATTTCTGCTTCTGTTCTTCATTTGCATAATAAAGTATGTTATCAGCCGAACCTCCAAAGCTGAATGGTACAAACGTTTTTGATACTTCCATCAAGACAATTGCCATCATAAGCTGCCCTAGGTCAGCCCCGCCAAATTCCTCTGGGGTATTGATCCCCCAAAACCCAGCTTTTTTTGCTTTTTCCTGTAAATCTTTCAATGTCCCCTCTGGTAAACTAGGTTTCCCTGCCATTTCATTGCGAAGCACTTCATTTTCCAAGGGAATCAATTCATTTTCCACAAACTTGCGTATTGTTTTTTGTACCATTTTTTGTTCATCTGATAGTCGTAAATCCATTTTAACCCCTCCGCTTTCCAATTAGACTAATTTTGATACTTTCTCTTCAATTGTCCGGTAATGATATTTTTTTGGATTTCGGACGTGCCTTCATATATTCTAGTGATTCGGGCATCCCGATAGAAACGTTCAACTGGATAATCCTTCATGTATCCCATACCGCCATGAATCTGAACGGCCTTATCAGCGACACGATTATATACTTCCGAACCATACAACTTTAGCATTGCCGCTTCTTTAATGATTTTTTCTTTCTGATCGACCATCCATGCGACCCGGTATGTGAATGAGCGAAGTGCTTCTATTTCCATTGCCATCTCGGCAATCATATGGGATACTGCTTGATGATCTATGATCGGGACATTGAATTGTTCACGTTCTGTGGCATATTTAGTAGATAGATCGAGCAAGTACTGACAGGACCCTAAATTACGGGCAGCAAGGCCTGCCCGGCCATTTGCAAGGATCTTCAATGCATTTACATACCCTTGTCCAACGTCCCCCAGTAAATTTTCGGCAGGAACCTCGCAATCTTCAAAAACCAATTCGGCCGAATGTGAGCCTCGAAGCCCCATCTTCCTTTCCAGGCTACCAACTCTAAAACCCGGAAAATCCTTTTCTACTATGAATGAGGTGATTCCTTTTGCCCCTTTATCTTTGTCCGTTACGGCCATAACTGTAAAAATATCTGCTACATCAGCATTCGTTATATAATGCTTAGTCCCGTTAAGTATATATTTATCGCCATTTTTGACTGCCGTCATTTTGAGATTCGTAGCATGTGACCCCGCTGCAGGCTCAGTTAAAGCAAAAGCGCCAATTCTATTACCGCTTGCCATATCTGGTAGATACTTTTCCTTTTGCATTTCATTGCCCATTTCGACTATCCCTACCGTACCTATGCCGGTATGGGCCCCAATCAGAGTGGTATATCCATTATGTGTTTTGCCGATTTCCTCATATAAAGCGCATTTTCCCACCATACCGATTCCGAGCCCGCCATACCTTTCCGGGATACTAAGCCCGAATAGCCCGATTTCCTTCGATAAATTTATAATGGATTCCGGGATATGATCTTCATCCTCTATCTGCATGGAAAATGGATCGATTTGCTCTTCGATAAACTGGCGTATATTTTCTTTTAATAGCAGGATGTCTTCATCTAAGCGAAAGTCCATTTGCATTCCCCTTTATCTGCGAATTGGTTGTTAACGCTTTCATATATTATCCGAATAAGCAATATGTTTTTCCTGTAGTTTGCGTTTTAAGATTTTACCTACTGCCGTCTTCGGAAGTTCACTTTCAAATGTGATTGCTTTTGGGACTTTAAAGGCAGCGAGCTGCTTTCGGCAATAATCCTTCAATTCGTTTTCAGTTATTCTTTCACTTGGTTTTAGAACTACCGCTGCATGTACCGTTTCACCGCGATATTGATCGGGAACGCCAAAGACGGCAGCTTCCAGAACCTTAGGATGGCTGTATAATATATCTTCAATTTCAATTGGATATATATTGAATCCGCCTGCTATGATCATTTCTTTCTTCCGTCCCACAATGTAAAAGAAGCCATCTTCATCCATCTTGGCAATATCACCGGTATGCAGCCATCCGTTTTGAATCGTCTGCCGCGTCTCTTCAGGCATGCCCCAATAACCTTTCATTACCTGTGGACCCTTTATGACCAATTCACCTGGTGTATCAACCAAGAGGGCAGGCTCCCCTGTAATACTGTCAATTATGGCGGCATCCGTATTTTGTATCGGAATCCCGATACTTCCGGGTTTCTGCAGGCCGCTAACTGGATTCCGGTGCGTGACTGGTGACGCCTCGGATAGGCCATAGCCTTCTGCAATCTTTGTCCCGCTCAATTCATTAAACCTTGACAATACATTCAATGGCAATGGTGACGAACCCGAAACGCAAGATTTCAATGTATGCAAATCAAATGAATGGGACTGGTAATATTGTAATAAAGCAATGTACATCGTCGGTACCCCTGGAAAAATAGTCGGTTTAAGATTATTGATAATATCGACGATCTCCGTCACCTCAAACCTGGATACAAGAATTAATTCCCCGCCATTGTAAAACGTCAGGTTCATCCCTGAAGTCATGCCGTAAACATGAAATAATGGGGAAACGCCAAGTACCCTTTCCTTACCCTTTTGAGTATTGATTCTTGAAGTGGCTGCACTCTGCAGCGTATTGGCTACGATATTACGATGGGTTAGCATCGCCCCTTTAGAACGCCCTGTCGTTCCTCCTGTATATTGGAGAACGGCAACATCTCTAGCAGGATCAATCTCCACACTGAAATCCGCATCTGTTACTGATAGCAGTTTTTTTGTCATTTCACATTTGCCCTTTTCCAGCGACACGCTCAATACCTTTTCAACATCGGTGTCAGCTATAACGGCTTCAACTATTGGCAATAAATCATCTAGCACAATGATGTGCCTTGCACCTGAGTCTTTCAGGACATGTATTAATTCGTTCGCCTTATACATTGGATTGATTTGGACAACAATGGCTCCATTCAAAAGAGTTCCAAAAAAACCAATTGGATATTGCGGACAATTAGGAAGCATAAGAGCCACTCGATCTCCCTTTCCAATCCCTTCAGCAGCAAGCAAGCGGGCACATCTTTTCACTAACGTCCCCAACTCTGAATATGTATACCTCTGCTCCCTGAACGTAACCGCTGTTTTATCCGAATATTGTTCGACTGATTGATAAAATAGTTCTGTCAAAGACATGTCAGGAATATCAATCTCGCTTGGATTTCCTTGCGGGATATATTTTTTCCAAGGTCTATCCATTGGCCCTCCCCTTTCTTCATTCAACAAAATAAAGAAGTCATACTAAACAATATGCAAGGAGTGTGCCAAAAATAAATCGTTATGTTACGCTGATTCAATCAATGGTAAAATTCAAAATTGAATTATTTGCTGCGCCCTTAATAATATTAGGTTCATAATGCTAGGATTTAAAATTGACTCAATAAGTCATTTTTGAATTTAGCGATACTTTCGTAAAAGGACTCAACTTGTAGTGCGGGGCATGTGGGGATTTTTTTCTTGAAGAAGGATATTATTTGAAAATAAAACGGGATGCTGATCAAGATCAGCATCCCGTTTTAAAAATGATTCACTGCTCTATGGCGGAGTCATCTTCCAATGATATTTTCCATAATTCTTTCGCTTTTCCACTGACCGTTTCATCAAAAACAAATGATCCATTCGTATATCGATCATGATTTTTTAATGAAGCGGCATGAATCGTTTCAATGGTTCCCTTTTCAGAAAGAATGAATAGACTGTCCGTTTTGTTAATGATATCAAATCCAATGACCCTATGAGGATTAGATTTCAATTCCCTCAAGACCACGACACCGCGTTTTGCCCGGCTCGTTTTTTCAAACTCGGTTAATTTCATTTTCTTTATGGCCCCGCGCTGTGTAACGATAAAGATAGATTCTTTACTATCCTTGGCCAAAACTTTTCCGCCAATGACATAGTCATCTTCTTTCAAATTAATCCCTTTGACTCCTGCTGCCCGAACACCGACAACACTTACTTCTTCTTCATCAAACCATAAACCATAGCCGTTATGGGTGACCAGGAAAAGGTCAGCCTGTCCATCGGTATGATGGACATCGACAAGTTCATCGTCACCTTTTAAATTGACACCAACCAGCGGTTTTGAATGACGCTGGGCTTTATAGGAAGCTAATTCTGTCTTTTTCACCATACCATTTTTCGTGATGAACACTAAGAATTCCGGCACGGCAAACTCTTTGATTGGAATCGCTTTTATGATTTGTTCTTCCCTGTCGATTGGAATGATGTTCGCGATATGCTGACCGGTTTCCTTCCAGCGAATATCAGGAAGCTGATGAACTGGACAATAGAGGTAGTTCCCTTTGGATGTGAACAGCAACAAGACATCCGTTGTATTCATCTCCAGCCTCTGGAGCAGGCGATCGGAATCCTTCATGCCAAAATCAAGACCGCCTGATGCTGCATAAGATCGTAACGAAGTCCGTTTTACATAGCCTTCTTTCGTCACGGTCACCATCACGTCCTCACTCGCAATCAAGACTTCAAGATTGATTTTGATTTCTTCAATTTCTTTTTCGATTTTGGAACGCCGTCCGTCATCAAAGACCTTTTTAATGAATCGAAGTTCTTTTTTAATTACTTGAAGAAGAACTTTTTCACTGCCAAGAATCTTTGTCAATTCCTCAATTTTGTTTTTCAATTCCGCTGCCTCTGCTTCAAGTGCTGTAATATCCGTATTTGTCAGCCTGTATAGCTGCAAGGAGACAATGGCTTCAGCTTGCGCTTCTGTAAAATCGAATTTAGCAATGAGGTTATCTTTGGCATTCCGTTTGTCTTTAGATGCCCGGATAACAGCGATGACCTCATCTAATATGGACAAAGCCTTCACTAAACCATCGACGATATGTGCCCGGTCATGTGCCTTTTGCAACTCATAACGTGAACGGTTCACGATTACCTCTTTACGGTGTTCGATATATGCATCGAGCATTTTTGGCAGGCTCATCAATGTTGGCCGTTTTTTATAAATCGCGACCATATTGAAATTGTATGCAATTTGGAGATCGGAATTTTTGTATAAATAATGCAGAACTCCATTTGCATCTGCTTCTTTTTTCAGTTCGATGACAATGCGCAGTCCTGTACGGTCGGTTTCATCCCTTACTTCGGCGATACCTTCCACTTTCCGGTCTAGGCGGAACTCATCCATTTTCTTAACAAGGTTGGCTTTATTGACTTCATATGGGATTTCAGTGATGACGATTTGCTGTTTGCCGCCCCGAATCGTTTCCACTTCCGCCAACCCGCGAATGATTATTTTCCCTTTACCTGTTTCATAGGCCTTACGAATGCCTTCAATGCCTTGAATGATACCCCCAGTAGGAAAATCCGGCCCTTTAATGACCGTCATTAAGTCAGCGACAGTCGCTTCCGGCTTATCGATTCGCATAATGGCCGCATCAATGACTTCACCTAGTTGATGTGGCGGGATTTCAGTGGCATAGCCTGCTGAAATTCCTGTAGAGCCATTTACAAGCAGGTTAGGGAACATTGCAGGCAATACAATGGGCTCTTCTGAAGTATCATCAAAGTTCGGTACAAAATCGACCGTCCTTTTTTCAATATCCCGCAGCATCTCGGAGGCAATCGATGAAAGCCTTGCTTCCGTATACCGCATCGCAGCAGGCGGATCGCCATCAATACTACCGTTGTTTCCGTGCATTTGGACCATGACCTTCCGCAACTTCCAGTCTTGGCTCATCCGAACCATTGCCTCATAAACGGATGAATCTCCGTGAGGGTGATAGTTACCAATTACATTACCGACCGTTTTTGCGGATTTCCTGAATCCTTTTTCCTGGGTATTTCCTTCGACATGCATCGCATACAATATCCTGCGCTGCACCGGTTTTAAACCGTCCCTTGCATCTGGAAGTGCCCGATCTTGGATGATATATTTACTATAACGCCCGAAGCGGTCACCAATTACCTCTTCTAGCGGCAAATCTCGAAACGTTTCTTCAAATACCATCGTTAATGACCTCCTCTTCAATCGACATATTTTCATTATCTAAAATATTCGATTCCTCTTCGAGACCAAAAGCGACATTGGCTTCAATCCACTTACGACGCGGTTCAACCTTATCTCCCATCAACGTTGTCACACGTCTTTCCGCACGGGCACCATCATCGATCTTCACACGTATCAATGTCCTTGTTTCCGGGTTCATGGTGGTATCCCATAATTGATCGGCATTCATCTCACCCAGCCCTTTATAGCGCTGAATCATATAGCCTTTCCCCACCTTGTCTATCGCTCCCTGAAGTTCCTCGTCGCTCCAAGCATATTCAATGACTTCTTTCTTCCCGGTCCCTTTACTCACTTTATATAAAGGGGGCAAGGCAATGTAAACCTTTCCTGCCTCTATTAACGGCTTCATATAGCGATAAAAGAATGTCAGCAGCAGCACTTGGATATGGGCTCCATCCGTATCGGCATCAGTCATGATGATCACTTTATCATAGTTAGTGTCCGGCGTATTGAATTCCGCCCCGACACCTCCGCCGATTGCATGGATGATCGTATTTATTTCCTCGTTTTTAAAAATATCCGCAAGTTTTGCCTTTTCCGTATTGATAACTTTACCCCGTAATGGCAGCACTGCTTGGAAACGGCGATCCCGTCCTTGTTTAGCGGATCCCCCTGCAGAGTCCCCTTCTACAAGATACAGTTCATTCCGTTCGGGATTTTTCGATTGAGCTGGTGTTAATTTCCCAGAAAGGATGGCATCGGATTTTTTCCGTTTCTTCCCGCTTCTTGCGTCTTCACGAGCCTTGCGTGCCGCTTCCCTTGCTTGGAACGCTTTAATCGCTTTTTTAACCAATAGGGTACTCGTGGTCGGATCTTCTTCAAAAAAGTAGGCTAAGTGCTCTGATACGATGGAATCGACTGCAGAACGGGCTTCACTTGTTCCAAGCTTGCTCTTGGTTTGTCCTTCGAATTGAAGAAGTTCTTCAGGGATACGTACTGAAATGATTGAAGACAAGCCTTCACGTATATCGGTACCTTCGAGGTTTTTATCTTTTTCCTTCAATAGCCCCATCTTTCTGGCATAATCATTAAATGCCCGTGTCATGGCTGTTTTTGCGCCAATCTCATGGGTGCCTCCATCTTTTGTACGAACATTATTTACAAAGCTTAAAATATTCTCTGAATAGCCATCGTTGAATTGAAAGGCGAGTTCGACTTCTATACCATTTTGTTCCCCTTCTAAGCTGACTACACTATGAAGGGTCTCTTTTTCTTCATTTAAATAATCAACAAACGCTTCAATGCCATTTTCATAGTGAAAAACTTCATTATGGTCGTTACGCTCATCCGTCAATTCTATCTTCATGCCTTTTAAAAGAAAGGCTGATTCGCGAAGACGCTCACATAGGATTTCATAATTAAAAGTAGTCACCGAAAATATTTTTGGATCGGGCTTGAAGTGGATCTTGGTACCGGCTTGATTGGTTTTACCGATTTTCTCCAGTGTGGTTTCTGGCTTTCCGCCATTGAAAAACCGTTGTTCGTAAATGAACCCGTCCCTCTTGATCGTCACGACAAGCCATTCTGACAACGCGTTAACGACCGAAGCACCGACTCCATGAAGGCCTCCACTCGTTTTATATCCGCCTTGTCCAAATTTACCTCCAGCATGAAGAATCGTCAAAATGACTTCAGGCGTCGGTTTACCTAATTTATGCATACCAATAGGCATTCCGCGCCCTTTATCAGACACACTTACACTGTTATCTTTATGTATTTTCACACTAATTTGGTCTCCATATCCAGCTAAAGCCTCATCTACGGAGTTATCTACAATCTCGTACACTAAATGATGAAGTCCGCGTGCATCAGTACTGCCGATATACATACCGGGACGTTTTCTGACCGCTTCGAGTCCTTCCAGTACCTGAATTGCATCATCATTGTACTCGATTGTTTTTACTTTCTTTGCCACAGAAATTCCCCTTTCCTTACTAAAACACAATTTCCGGGCCAAATCATACTGCAATGAAATGACTCACTAGCTTAACAAATCCATTAATACGTTAATATCATATAAAAAGTATAATACTTTTACGAACAAAGAACAAGTGTTCTGTTTTTTTATCCTTTTTATTAGCGTTAGCACATTTATGTGGAACAAAACGTATCATAGCTACCTTTCTAATTGTAGCGGTAAATTTTCATTTGGCAAATATACTTTTACTATTTTTAATCAAATTAAGCTTCCATGGCTTAAATTTGCCCTGCCTTTTGGTTTTCTTTCGGTCGAAATACAGCCACACCTTAAAAAAAAGAGCGGAAGTTCCGCTCTTTTTTTTACTTAGTAAGGGCGTGTTCGACTTTTATACATCGATTCATGATGACAGTATATCCTTTTTCTTTCAAAAAATTATAGGCTTCTTCATTTTCCAACCCTTGCTGGGCCCAAAAGATATCAGCATCTATTTCTGCAAATTCCTTGGCTATATCCGGTAGGAACTCTGAACGGCGGAAAACATTGACGATATCGACGTGCCCTTCAATATCTTTCAGGGCTTTAACTGCCTTGACACCCAGCACTTCCGATACAGCAGGGTTTACCGGGATGATTTCATAACCGCTTTCCTGCATGGCCTTCGATACCATATAAGAAGTACGCTCAGGGTTATTAGATAAACCAACGACAGCGATGCGCTTCGATTTTTTCAACATCTTTCCCATTTCTTCTCTGCTTGGATTTTCTATCATACTTTTCAATCCCCTTTATAATAAAATGTAATATTTGAATAAAGAGTATTCCTTAACAAAGGCATTTTACAGAGGAAAGCTGTTTATTACCATTATTAAGAAAAACCATTATACAAGAAAGAATAAGATTCGAAAAGGCATGTCTCACTTAACTTTCTTTATGTTCATACAGACTACCACGGATTGTAACTATTTATACAAGGAGGCATCCTTCATTTTATATTTACGAAAATAAGGAAGCCTAAACCTTTTACCCTTCATGAACTTAACGTATATCAAAAGATGTAAGTTCATCAAGGAAAATTCATTTTTTTAATGGATTTTTTTTTGGACAGCCGTACCATTTTGTCACGAAAATGTTACAATAAGAGAAGCTTAACAGGTGTTTTAAGGCTGTTTTTGGCTATTTCTACACGTTTATTTTTGAAAAAGGGAACAATCGCCCCTTGAACGTGATAAAAAAAAGAAGATTTTTCTTAAAAGAAAGGGTAATAGAATGCTTACATTTATCACTATACTGGCTGCCTACCTGATCGGTTCGATTCCTTCCGGTTTAATAATCGGTAAAGCTTTCTACAAAATCGACATCCGGGAGCATGGCAGTAAGAATCTAGGCGGGACAAATACCTTCAGGACACTTGGTGTCAAGGCAGGGCTTACCGTTACTATCATGGATATACTTAAGGGTACCCTAGCAACTTTACTGCCGTATATGCTAGGCCTCGAAATGAATTTATTGCTAGCCGGAGTTTTTGCGGTCATCGGTCATATGTTTCCCATTTTCGCAAACTTTCGGGGCGGTAAAGCTGTGGCAACTTCTGCTGGTGTCATTCTTGCATACGAACCATGGTTTTTTGTTTTTGCCATTTTTATATTCTTCATATCCTTATACATATCCAAATATGTCTCGCTTTCTTCCATGATTGCTTGTCTACTTGCTCTCATCTATAGTTTAGTGTTTCATACTGATGATTTGCCGCTCATTATTGTAATCGGTATATTAACGATCTTCATTTTTTACCGGCATCGCGCAAACATCAAGCGGATTATCGATAAAACTGAACCGAAAGTAAAGTGGTTGTAAAACACACCATATCCAAGTGAAAATAGGCCCGTATGCATGGGCCTATTTTCCATTCTACAATTCATTTGCCGTGTTATTCAGGATACCGGCATGCCTCGAAACCTTTTCAGTAGCGTTTCCGATTTCCTGGATGATTGACACTAATTCCTTTATTGTCATTTCCATTTCTGCAGAATCCGCTATATTCCCTTTGATGACTCCGATTATTTCATTGAAGGAATTTTCTGTTAATTCCGATTCTTTCACGCCTGCTTGAACGACTTCCTTGACCCTTAGGACAGAATCAACAACATCCTTCATATATTCATTTGATGTTTGCACGATTGCATCTATTTCAGCTATCGACTTTTTAGTCTGTTCAGCAAGTTTCCTGACCTCATTCGAAACAACCGCAAATCCATTACCATGTTCACCTGCCCGTGCTGCCTCGATGGCTGAGTTCAATGATAGTAAATTTGTCTGGTCGGCCATTCCCTGTACAAGCTTAACAAACTCGGTAATGCTTACGAAGGATTGGTTTAATAAAACAATCTTTTCATCAGCATTTTTCATGAAGATAACAAGGTTTTTTATCTTTTTCGTTAAGATCTGCATGCGATTCTGCCCCTCTTCAGCCATTGTCTTTGAACGAAGTGATTGTTCAGCACGTGTTGCGATCTGCGTTTTGACATATTGCCCGTTTTCTATCAATTGCTTTACGGAAGCATCCGTTTCTTCACTTAAATTCAGAACTTCTTCACTAACAAACGAGATTTTCCTTCTCACTTCCTCTTTTATTTCTTTATATTGATTTTCCCTAGCTTTTAAATTTTCAACTTCATATGCCTCAAGGACTAACTGCTGTTCCAGATTGAGTATTTTTCCTATCGCTGATATTAATGCCTGCTGCTCCACTTCATTCTTGGTTTGATCAAAGACAATTCTTTGCAAGTAATTTTGAACATTTTGAAAACCGGATGAATACCACAGGGGCTGTAGTCCAATTCGATAATGAGTCTTCGCCACCTTATTCCGCAATTCAACAAACTCATCGTCAATCACACCATTGAATAAAGATAGCATATGGGTAATTAACGTTTTCCTCAATTTTCCCACCGTGCTGTGTTCAGTGATTATCCCTTTCAATTCAGGAACCTGCAGAATCGTTTGATAAAAGGCATCAACAACTCCCTCTACCTGGGGCTCGATTGCCTCTCTAAAGGCATGGATCAGCTTTAAATCGAATTCGGTTAAATCGATGATAGTCACCTGCAGTTTCACCTGTTCACTGCTTACATCCAATATGCCATCTGTTTCTTTTGCTTTTTGAAACCAGATTGCTTTTTCCGGCTTCGCTTTCATGAAGATCCCCATATCCCACTCCCCCTGATTTTGTAATTCACGATAAAGCGGATCCAAGATATTCCACCAATATTATATAGGCCTTTGTATCCAACGAAATTAAAATGAATCAGATTCATATAAAATAAATAATCCATTAGGACTAATTATATTTTTATTTTGGCCTCAATTCAAGTCTTTTGTCAAGGTAAAAGGACCTAAAATACTTTTACATTAACTTCCCATCAAATGAATAGTATGCTTTTCGTTTAATGGATAAATGGTCAAGTAAGGATTGAATAATTGAAGAACAAAGTCTACACTGGAACTAGCTATTAAATATCGATAGGAGAAAGTGCCATGAAGCCATTGCAAATATCACCGGAAACCGCATTAAAGTTATCCAAGTCACTAAACTTGCCTTTAGAGCAAATCATGCATATGCCTACACCCGTTTTGCTGAGAAAGCTTGCCGAGGCTGAAGCAAAAGAAAAAGAAAAAGGAAATACAAAATAGCTGCAGGAATCTGCAGCTATTTTTATGAATACTCATATGTGTGCGAAACGACCTTACGGATTAGAAACCGAGCAATCAATTTCGTCGAGTATTTCCTTTTCGGTCCTCTATGGAATCCTGCCAGTCTAATTAAATACTCTTGCCTTATAAATCGGGATATAACATGCCTTCTTTATAATGTAAATAAACCCCACTTAACTGATTGAGCTGGATGATCTCACACCCATAAATATCCTTTTGAGCCAATAATGAAAACAGCACCATTTCCGTACTACCTTTAAACATCTCGTTTTCCGTAAATTACAATAAATAATTTCAGTACCTTGCTTAAAAATACCAAAATTCCCAATATTCTTCTGCTACTTTGTGATATTTAGCTTAGAATCAAAAAAAGCGAAAAAACCGCCCATGTGCGGTTTTCAATTGAAAGTCAATTCTTTTGCCCAATCAGGCAAAGGCTTTTTTTTGACTGATATTAATTGTTCATTTTTATAGGTACAGACAAATTCTTGTGGTGGTTCATCCTGTAATATATCTTTTAGGTAATACTTTATGTTGGACACAACATCACTTGCCTCCATAACCCATTGATATGGCTTCCAGGCAAGTTCCCCTTCATCACAGGCAGATAGCCCGCCCCCTGCATCTTCAGCTCTGTAAACATACATTCCACCCGTTTGATTCCATGTCACGATCCCTCGAAAGGCCATCCCCCTTACTTTCAATCCAGTTTCTTCAAAAATTTCGCGTTCCATCGATTCATCGATGGTTTCACCTTGTTCTATCCTCCCGCCTATACCATTCCATTTATGCTTATTGGGATTCTTTTGGCGAAATAGCATCAACACTTCGACTTCATTGAATTTTTTTCGAGTTATGAAACAAATATTATAGATAATATCCATGGGTTATATCCTTTCTTGAACGCACATTATTCGCATCTACTTCATAATTACTTTATACTTAAATAACGAACCTCTAGGAAGGAGAATGAGTATGAAACTGACCATTTCCGATCAAGCAGCTAAGTGGTATATTGATGAGCTGGGGCTTCAAGAAGGCTCTCATTTGCGCTTTTATGTAAGATATGGCGGGCATAGTACCGTCCAAAGCGGCTTTTCATTAGGTATAATGCAGGAAGAACCTGAAACTGCAGCAGCCGCAACAACTATGAATGAGATTAATTTTTATGTAGAAGAAAAAGATTTATGGTACTTTGATGGTCACGATTTACTTATTACTTTTAATGAAAAACTGACTGAACCTGAATTTCACTATGAAAAGAATGCTTGACAATAAAGCAGCGGTGTAACCGCTGTTTTTTCTTGTTCAATCAAGCAGACGCTCTTTAATATCTTCCGCACTAAGAATTTCCGCTTGCTTTTCCCCTAAAAGATCGAAATGAGAATAGCCATCCTTCCTGTGATGAATCCACTCTTTTTTAAGCCCGTATTGCTTACCCCACTCCGATAAACGCCGTAAATCTTTGCATCCGACTTTTGTAACCGTCTTGCAACCGGGAAATCGGTCATCCAGCCAATAATGAGTTAAAAAAGCTATTTGGCCTTGATCGATTTTCTGCTTCCAGGCTACGACGTCTACACGTTTAATCCCAAAAGCCATTTTTGATCACCTCAATAATTGTAATTAAACCAATTCATCCTGCTTTTTATTTTTTTCATAGGCCTCATGCCATTCTGGATACATGCGTTTAATCGATATCGGGCGGAAGCTCTCCTTTTTAACGCAAACGTGGGAAGAATGACCTGTAGCCGCCACTTCATTTTTCCCGTTAACGATCTCATACCCATAAATGACCCGCAAGCCGTCATATTTTTCAATCCAGGTTTTAACTTTTACCTTATCACCATATCTAACGGGGGTTTTATACGAAGCCTGAATATCCATAACAGGTGAGAGGATGCCATCCGCTTCCATATCAGCATAATAAAATCCTAAATCATTTATCAATTTTGTCCTGCCTAGTTCCATCCATATAAAATAATTCGCATGGTAAACAACACCCATTTGATCTGTCTCTGCATACCGCACTTCAATTTCGTTTTCAGCTATGAACATTTTGTTTCCCCACTTTCATTTCTGTTGCAATAAACATTTTACCATAACAATTGTGCAATTTTCATTTAAGCTGTCTTAATCTGGACTGCTTCCCTTCAATGAACCTAAATAAAAGAGGAGAAAGATTTCTCGCCTCTTTCTCCCCTTTACCTAGTTGTTTACATATTATCGTTACTATAACCGCTTTCCCGTGCTTCCTGCTCATCTTGCATTTCTTCCTTCATTCCATCAATGCTCTTTCTTCTTCGTTCATTTTTAGCCTGAATTGCCTGTTTTTCCTCCCCTGAAGAGAATGATAACGTTTCATTTGCTGCGATAATGTTCTCTTCCGTATTTTCTATTGCATCTTGAATTTTTTCAACATTATCCAAACGATTATCCGGATTGTTCTTATTTGTGCCCATTAATTTCACCTCATGTTTTTTTATTTACATAATATTATTACGATTACTTTATTAAGCCTTGATTACTCGCCTTTAGTTTGAATGACCTGAGGATGTTTCCCGGATTTGTCCTGCATTTTCTTACCGTTATTCCCACCTGCTGCTATTGGTTGTGTCCCTAGATGGCTCGGTCTAAAGTGTTTGGAATCTTTTTTTGGATTACCCATTTTATCGCCTCCTTCTCTTATCCTTCTCTTATCATGGATAAAAAAGAGGAAATTCATGAATGCCAGTTTTTGAAAAAGCCATGAAAAAAGAGCCAGCACCTTGAAGGGACCTTCATGGCACTGGCTCTTTTTAAGCAAAACCTATTCAGCCTTTTGCATATGTTTTTTTTCAAGACGTTCCTCAAGTCTTTCCATTTGCTTAACGTCCATCAATAATTCCCTTTTGTTTTCTTTAATTAATTCTTCAAATGTCCTTTTTCTTTTTTTCATGCTTTTCACCTACTTATTTTTAATATAATTTTCAGTATTGCCAAATTAACGTAAAATTATGACTATATGGTTTACATTCCTTTAATTGTCATAATTATCAGATTTTTAACCTGATTAAAATTCCATTTATCCGCTCTCTATACTTTAACCCTTTTTCCGTGAACATCAACCATAATTTTTTAAATTTTTTGATTTTTCCATTAAAGTTTGACAACTTTGTTAACATACAATAAAACGGAACCTCATAAAGGTTCCGTCACAACTGTAGACTAACCTCGATGAAAATCGAGGTTGTCTACAGTTTTTTTGGTTTGTACAATGGACATTGATTTCCTCTCCAGGCACTCGCTTTCCGCGGGCGGTCCGGGAGCCTCCTCGGCGCCTTTGCGCCTGCGGGGTCTCCCCTGGACACGCTTTTCCCGCAGGAGTCTCGTACCTTCCGTTCCAATCAACTTTGTTTTAACTTTTAGATAGAACCCTTTTGCCTAAAGTCTTCACTGCCTTAAAATAGAATTAATAAAACTTGAGGTGATGAGGATACTTTCTAAACATGATTCTATTCAGCGAGATCAAACTGGAAATGATTACTTTATATCAACTGGTGCCAGCGAACCAAATGATTCGTAAAATGGAGGCTGCCATTGACAAAAGGGTTCGGAATTTTTTAATTCCGAACCCCTCTTGTCTACAAACTGAAACGGAACCTTTATAGATTCCGTTTCAGTTTGTAATTTTTCAAAAATCGCCTTCCGACTGCCGCCAAGTCTCCTAGCCCCAAGCATCTAGCCCGGTTGGCAGGAGTTTCGCTAACTACATAAAGTTCCCCTACTGCATACTATTTATATTTCGTTCCATATCTTTTAATTGCATGGCTGAAATTACCTTATTCCTGATGATGCCTTCTTTGTCGATGAAGTAAGTTGTCGGTATGCTAAGAATCTTGTAGCGCTCATTCACTGGATTTTTGGCACTTTGACTGTCCAGCGGTATGGTAAAAGTAATTCCATTATCCTCTACAAATGCTTGTACATCATTTTCAGGGTCAATATTGACGGCAAGTACTACGACATCATCACCCGCTTGCTGTGTATATTTCTCCATATCCGGCATTTCCTTCTTGCAAGGCGGACACCATGTTGCCCAAAAATTCAGCATTACCTTTTTGCCCTTGTAATCCGATAATTCAACTTGTTTCCCATCCAAAGTTTTCAGGGAGAAATTCGGTGCTTTAGCTCCTATTTTCAATCCGCCTAAAGCATCTTTTTCGTCATTTTCCTTTGAGTCATTATCCATCGCCTGCACGATCGCTACAGTAATAAGTGATAGTAAGGCCACTGAAGCAATAATTTTTTTAAGCATACTCGTCCCCCTAGTCCCATTACAATAAAAATATTAGTCCATTTCCAGAAATAGAACAACTTCCCTATTCCATCTTAACAATAAAAGGATATTCGGAAAAGTGCAATTCCTTTAAATAATATCATATATCACATTGTTTCATAAACTTGACACAAAAAAAAGCGGTAAACCTGATAGTAGGTTTACCGCTTCCTAAAAGCTGAAATTAGCCTTTTAATTTATTACGTAATACCATTTGAAGGATACCACCGTGACGGTAGTAGTCGATTTCGATTTCGGAATCGAAACGAACAAGTACATCAAATTCTTTTACGTTTCCAGCTTCATCAGTAGCTGTAACTGTTACGATATCACGCGGTTTAACTGTTTCGTCGATTTTAACTGCGATCGCTTCTTTACCAGTCAATCCAAGCGTTTCAGCGTTTTCGCCTTCTTTGAATTGAAGTGGAAGAACACCCATTAATGCAAGGTTTGAACGGTGAATACGTTCAAAGCTTTCAGCGATGACTGTTTTGATGCCAAGAAGGTTAGTACCTTTCGCAGCCCAGTCACGAGAGCTTCCCATACCATAGTCTTTACCAGCGATGACTGCAAGACCTGTTCCATCAGCTTTGTATTTCATACAAGCATCATAGATAGCCATTACATCGCCTGTTGGCCAGTAAGTTGTGTATCCACCTTCTGTTCCTGGAGCAACTTGGTTACGGATACGGATGTTCGCGAACGTTCCGCGCATCATCGCTTCATGGTTACCACGACGAGAACCGTAAGAGTTAAAGTCACGCGGTTTCACACCGTTTTCACGAAGATAGATACCAGCTGGTGTATCTTTTCCGATTGCACCTGCAGGAGAAATGTGGTCAGTTGTAACTGAGTCACCGAATTTACCAACTACACGCAAGCCGGAAAGTGGGTTAACTGAACCCGGTTCTGGTGATAATCCTTCAAAGAATGGAGGATTTTGAATGTATGTTGATTTAGAATCGAAAGCATAAATCGCTTCGTTGCTTGTTTGGATTTCATTCCAACGTTTGTTATCGTTGAATACTGTTTCGTATTCTTTACGGAATAATTCCGGTGTAACTGTTGCTTTAACAGCAGCGTTAACTTCTTCTTGTGATGGCCAGATATCAGCAAGATATACATCGTTACCATCTTTGTCTTTACCAAGTGAATCATTGTTAAGATCGAAGTCCACAGTACCAGCAAGTGCATATGCAACAACCAAAGTTGGAGAAGCAAGATAGTTTGCTTTCACTAGTGGATGAATACGACCTTCAAAGTTACGGTTACCAGAAAGTACTGAAGTTACTAGAAGGTCTGCTTCAGCAACAGCTGCTTCGATTTCGTCAGCCAATGGACCTGAGTTACCGATACATGTTGTACAGCCGTAACCAACTACGTTGAATCCTAATTGATCAAGGTATGGTTGAAGACCTGCATCACGAAGGTAACCAGTAACAACTTTAGAACCTGGTGCCAATGATGTTTTTACATAATCCGGAACAGTCAAGCCTTTTTCAACTGCTTTTTTAGCAATAAGACCTGCTCCAAGCATTACGTACGGGTTAGAAGTGTTCGTACAGCTTGTGATTGCAGCAATTGCAATCGCACCTGTTTTCATTACCGTTTCTTTACCATCGGCAAATTTAACAGTTACTTCTTTATCCAATTCAGAATTGTCCATGCCAAAACCTTGGTTGCCCATAGGTGCGTTGATGGCGTCATGGAAAGATTTTTTCATTTGAGAAAGTGGAATCAAATCTTGCGGGCGTTTAGGGCCTGAAAGGTTTGGTTCAATTGCTGAAAGGTCGATTTCCACAACATCATTGTATGCTGGATCTTCGTTTTCAGGAGAGTAGAACAAACCATTTTCTTTGCAGTATGATTCAACCACTTTAATTTGTTTTTCATCACGGCCTGTTAAGCGCATGTAATCGATCGCTTCTGCATCAACAGGGAAGAAACCAACTGTAGCACCGTATTCAGGAGCCATGTTAGCGATTGTTGCACGGTCAGCAAGTGGAAGGTATCCTACTCCTGGGCCGTAGAACTCAACGAATTTACCAACTACGCCGTGTGCACGAAGAACTTGTGTTACTTTCAATGCAAGGTCAGTAGCTGTTGTACCTTTAGGAAGTTGACCAGTCAGTTTAACACCAACCACTTTTGGAACTGGGAAGTAAGATGGCTGTCCAAGCATTCCTGCTTCTGCTTCGATACCGCCGACACCCCAACCAAGAACACCAATACCGTTGATCATTGTAGTATGTGAATCTGTACCGAAAACAGAATCAGGGAATACTTCGAAGTCGCCGTTTGGAGTTTCAACAGCATGAACAACGTTCGCAAGGTACTCTAAGTTAACTTGGTGAACGATACCAGTTGCCGGTGGAACTGCACGATAGTTGTTGAATGATTTTTGAGCCCAGCTTAGGAACTGGTAACGCTCTGCATTACGTTCGAATTCAAGATCCATATTGGCATCAAGGGAATCCATCGTACCTGCTTTATCAACTTGTACAGAGTGGTCAATTACAAGGTCAACCGGGATTTCCGGGTTGATTTTGTCAGGATCTCCACCAAGAGCTGCGAAAGCATTACGTAAAGAAGCTAAATCAACAACAACTGGAACACCAGTGAAATCTTGTAGGATTACACGTGATGGCTTGAACGGAACATCTATATCTTGTTGCTCGCTTGTTCCCCATTTAGCAAGGTTCGCAACGTGTTCTTTAGTGATTACTCTTCCGTCTACTTGGCGAAGTACCGCTTCAAGTAATACTTTAATGGAATATGGAAGGCGTGATACTTTTCCATCCCCTGCTTTTTCAATAGCGTCTAGGCTGTAGTAGTTGTAGCGTTCCCCTTCAATTTCAAAGGACTTACGCGCTTGGTATACGTCATTTTTCGTCATGAATATTACCCCCTATTAAACTGTCAGAACGTATTCTGCACATAAAAGTAAAACCTGGTTCACTGAAACCATGTTTACTATAAATATAAGTAAAAAAGTTAGTTTGTCGAATTTTCTCTCTCTTCTCCCACCCTAACTCTTCCTTCAACTTAATACTAATATAGAAATGAGTATAAGTAAATAACAAGAAAGTTATTGTTTTTGATAAGTTTCTCTTATAGAAAAAAATCCCCCACATATTAAAGTGCATTTAGGAAGCCTTGCTGATATGAGTTTTATTGAAAATACCCTTATTTATGGCCTGATAAATTATTCCAGCAAAACATATTAGTACTTCATACATAATCATTCGACATTATCGCATTCTATGGGTGGAGGTGTCGAAATGACAAAACAAAAGGCAAATCATGTTATACCGGGTATGAATGCTGCAAAAGCGCAAGGTAATGGAACTGGATACAATGATGAATTGGGAAATGAACCGCCATTATCGGAAATGCAAAGGCAAAACAATAAAAAAAGAAAGAAAAACCAATAATTTCCCTCATTTCTAGGCTTTAAACAGGATAGGCTTTTTGAAATGGCAGTTGTACTGCATTTTTCAAAAAGCCTATTCCATTCTAAATTCAAGAAACGCAAAAGTAAAACGCGCAAAACTCATGACGATAGAACCTGTCACTCAATAGTCCTCAGAATTCACCTCATTGACGATTGCCTGAATATCCTGTTCGAATTTTTTCAATTGTTCTTTCTGATGTTCGGAAGCGGTGACTAAAGCAGATTGTATTTGCTGATAGGCCTCGTTCACTTCCTGCTTCACATGTTTCAATTCCGTTCCGTAATTCGGTGCGTTCTTCTCAATGGATGAGTATACATCAAATACTTGCTGATAACTTTGCTGGGCTTCCTGGAAAGTCCTTCGCTTATCTTGTTTATCCTGCATTTGGGTTCAGCTCCTTAAATATAGTGTCCATCAATAGCATGTACGAGGTTTGCAAATATATGTATGTGAATAAAATTTCACGAACTGATTATCTTAAGAGATAGGAGGGATAGCACATGAACAAAAACGATGGTAAAGATATTCGAAAAAATGCTCCTAAAGGAAATAACCCAGGTCAACCTGCACCGTTAAGCGGTTCTCATAAGGTGAAAAACAGACAGCACACCCGTCAGAAGCATAATAGCAGTCATGATATGTAAGCTGCTTAAATAATCGTTCCATAACAAAGCGGTGCCGCCCCAAAAAGGCAGACACCGCTTTCGTTTTATATTTGTGCAGCAAATAAGTCACATGGAAAATGTTCGATACCTTCCTATTATAAGGGCATCTTTTTTTGGCACCCTTTTACACGGTTTAAACGTGAATTCCAAGGTCCGTGTCAGTCCATTTCAGCCAAAATAACGATGATATAATGTTTTTGCCTCTGCAATATCTTTTGTTCCATGAATCAACGCCCGCCCGTCTTTAAAAACGACTAACCGATGGGTTCCGATAGTAAATGAAAGTAAATAAGGATTCCTGACGATCTTACCACCTTGTGCGAGAAGATATTCTTCGAGTTCCGCTAAGTCTCGTTCAAGCTTCATTGCCGGCCGAATCTGGACAGAATCCCTTCCGCATAAAACGGCTGTCTTTGTTCGATTTGAATAAGAGAGGTGGGGATACGTTCGATTTGATCCACATGACAAACAAGTATCTTTTTTTAATTGCGCTACATTTATGGATGAATGTTCATTTTTCCAAAGATCAAATGATACGATTTTGTTTCTTAGCGATGCATGATCTTCGACAAGGATTTTTAAAGCTTCCGCCATTTGGTGAGCAACGACCGTTTGAACAGCAGGGCTGATGATTCCCGCCGTATCACATGTCAGTCCTCCCATTGGAACTGTTTCCAGCAAACAATTCAAACATGGGGTCGCCTCTGGAATCACCGTGTAACTTATCCCATAACTTCCTACACAGGCCCCGTAAATCCAGGGTATTTTATATTTTTGCGCAGTATCGTTAATAAGCATCCTGGTGTCGAAATTATCAGTGGCATCCAATATTAAATCCACGCCTTCAACCAGCTTCGCCAATTCATCAACCGAAACATCCGCCACATATGAATTTACGATAACGTCCGAATTTAGCGCATTCAAACGATTCTTCGCTGCCACTGCTTTCGGTATTCTTTTTTGTGCATCATCTTCACAATAAAGCTGTTGTCTTTGAAGGTTGCTCCACTCTACATAATCTCTGTCCACAATGGTGAGTTTCCCAATTCCGGCTCGTACAAGACCTTCCGCAGTTCCCGTTCCGAGAGCACCCGCTCCAATCACCAAAACGTGTTTTTTGCGAATTTTCAATTGCCCTTCTGCTCCAATAGGGCCAAAAAGTTCCTGACGTGAATAACGTTCATTCATCCAATGCTCAATCCTTCAACTGGGCTGCTTGCTATCGCATAATCATTTTTTTCGATTCTTCCTGCTTCATACCCTAATCGGCCTGCCTCAATGGCAAGTTTCATTGCTTTCGCCATTTTGACTGGATCTTTTGCTCCCGAAACAGCAGTGTTAAGCAATACGCCATCCGCCCCTAATTCCATGGCGATTGCCGCATCAGAGGGCGTTCCAATCCCTGCATCAACAATTACTGGAACCTCTGATTGTTCCATGATGAATCGTAAGTTCAGTGGGTTTATAATGCCCTGACCAGAGCCAATTGGTGAAGCTCCAGGCATGATTGCATGGCATCCCACTTCTTCCAGGCGTTTAGCGAGCAACACATCATCCGAAGTATAGGGTAATACGGTGAATCCGAGTTTCACTAATTCTTCAGCAGCTTTCAATGTTTCAATCGGATCAGGCAGCAGTGTTTTTTGGCAGCCAATGACTTCTACCTTAATCATGTCACATAAGCCAGATGCCTTTGCGAGATGGGCTATGCGCACTGCTTCCTTGGCTGTTTTAGCTCCTGCTGTATTGGGAAGGAGTGTGTATTTTTTCAAATCAAGCTTTTCTAAAAAATTTGGCTGACTGGCTTCAAAAATGTTCATTCTCCGGACCGCAAATGTTAATATTTCCGTCTCCGAAACCTCCACTGATTGCTTTTGAACATCGAAGTTTGGATATTTTCCAGTACCTAATAACAATCTTGAAGAAAATTCATAAGAACCAATCTTTAACATATCATCCGCCTCCTACAAAATGTACAATCTCTACCTTGTCTCCATTTGACAAAAGTGTTTCACTTAAACTTTCTTTTGCTAATATTTCATCATTCAATTCAACAATCACTACTTTTTGATGTAAATTAAAGTGTTGCAAAAGCCCTGTAACTGTTGATTCATCGGCAGGAATCCGTATTTTTTCGCCGTTAATGATCAATTCCAATTCATCCACCTCCATTAAGAAAAAAGGGTCTGTATCGAACGATCCAATCGAAAAGCAGACCATTCGGGATTTGTCTTCCTTTCTAAAATATCAGCTATAAGTACACCTGTAATTGGAGAAAGCAGGATGCCATTCCTGTAGTGCCCCGTTGCAATGAAAAGTCCTTTGCATGCCGGATGTTCACCAAAGTACGGCAAGCCGTCCCCGGTTTGGGGGCGTATACCTGCCCATGTCTTTTCCAATTCGGTTCCTTTAATCGCCGGAAGCAATTGCATTGCTCTTTCTATTAACGTAGAAATCCCGTCAAGACTTACCTTTTGATCGAAAGTGTTCGCTTTAACCGTTGCCCCGACAATGATTCTTCCGCCAACTTTGGGCACAAGATAGCAGCCATGTGAGAAGATCGTTTTTTCAAGCAATGGACGATCGGTCAGGACGGAAAGGCACTCTCCCTTTACAGGATAACTGTCGAGTTTCATCCCTGATTTTTCAAGGAGGAAAGCACTCCAAGCCCCACCTGCCACGATGACATTTTCACTTGAAAATGCACCTATGTTCGTCACCACTCCCGTTACACATCCGTTTTCAGTAACTAAGTCGGAGACATGAACAAATTCCTTTATATCTACACCAAGGGCAGCGGCAGATTCAGTAAAAGCGAGCGACAGCCTAGTGGCTGAAACTTGTCCATCCTTCGGAATGAACATGGCTCCCTTAATCTCATCCGATAGAAGCGGTTCCGTTTTCCTTATTTCGGCAGTCGAAAGCCACTCAGCCTCAAGTCCCGCATTTTGCTGGGCTCTGATCATGTTCTTCAACTCGGCTACCTGATCATTCGTTAGCGCCACCTTAAACATGCCCTTGTTCACTAATTCGATGTCTATTCCACTTATGTCTTTTAATTCTTCCGACAGTGCAGGAAACATCCCCCTGCTTCGGCTTGCCAATGTAAAAAGCGGGTTATCAGCATCTAACTCGGCTTGTGCCCCTAACATCCCGGCTGCAGCACTGGATGCTTTACTGGCAAGTCTATCTTTTTCCAATAAAAGGACCTTTTTACCTCGTTTGGCTAATTGAAAAGCAATGGATCCACCTATTACTCCTCCCCCAACAATGATTGCATCATATATGGAATTCATCTTATGTCTCCTTTCCCAAAGACTTCGAATATTCTTTAACGGCTTCAATCGGATTTTCAGCTTCAAGGACACCTGACATGACCGCAATTCCACGTGCCCCCGCATCCAGCACGACTTGGCAATTGAAAGGTGTTATTCCGCCTATCGCAATTATCGGAAGATTGACATTTCTTGAGATTGCATGAAGCTCCTCAACTCCCCTAGGAGGAAGGCCGATTTTTGAATCCGTTTCAAAAACATGTCCATAAATCGCGTAATCGGCCCCTTTGCTGAATGCAGCATTCGCTTCATCCATTGAATGGATCGAACAGCCAACATTCATCCCTGGAAAAGCTCCTTTTACAACTCCCGCATCTAAACTATGAAAAGCCAATTGCACACCAAATACTTTGTGTACCCAAGCTACATCCACCCGGTCATTAATGATGATCTTAGAAAGCGGAATCTTATTATCATGTAGTAGGGTCACTGCTCGATAAAGTTCCGATGCACTCAAATGCTTTTCCCTTAGATAAAAGAAATCAACATGTTCCTGAATGTTTGAAGCGATTTCCACAAACTTTTCAATTGGCTGTTTCCCAGTAGAAATAATATGCAATTCATGTGCATTCATACTAAGGACTCCTAACAAGTAAAGTTACAATCTCATAAAATCAAATAGAAACTAACGGGAATTGAATCGACAGATAAAAGCCGGCCAACAACAGGATGATAAAATACAGAATGAAACCATGGTCCTTTTTTGAAAACCCAAATTCATAATAGAAAGTTCGATCCCGTGTGTCTGTAAATCGCTTTGCCTCCATCGCAACCGCGATTCGGTGAGCACGTCTGATGCTTCCGGATAACAACGGGATGGAATAGGCTTTCATTTTAAAATATAATGCTTTTATCCCTTTTCCCCTTTCGAAGCCGCGTACCTTCATCGCGTTTCGTATCGTTTGGAACTCCTCCATCATGATGGGAATCAGCCTTAATGCCGCCATGAAACTATAGGCATATTTCGGTTTAAGCTTAACTTGCTGCATTAACGAATAAAACAAGTTCACTGGTCTCGTCGTTAAGGAAAAAGTTAAACCAAGGATCGCAAAGAACAAAGCTCGAAAGCCTACCAGTAATCCCCTCATGAAACTTTCTTCCGTAATCGAAATAAGGCCCCACTCAAACCAAAGCGTCTCACCTTGCCCGAATAGTATCATTGCAGAAGAGGTGGATATAAAAATGAAACAAAAGGGAATCGACAAAAGTAAGATGCGTTTTATCGAATGCCCGGTAAAAAACAAAAATAAAAGTAATACGCCAATGGTGATATTCATCATATAATTCAGGTCATGAATGAATAACGCCACGATGCATAACACAATCAGTACACCAAGTTTAAGGCTTGGATTAATTCTATGGAGCCATGTTTCTGCATTTGAAACATTCATCTACATGACACTCCTTTTAACTTTGGTATCCACAAATCCTGATTGCGCAATGTTTTTATCACTAATTACGTTTCCGTCCTTAACCGTCCAGATCCTGGTTGCAAAGTTTTTTGAAATATGATCGTCATGAGTTACCATGATCACTGTTATTCCGCGTCTTCGATATTCCTCAAACCATTCCAGTAATGCAAAGGTATTTTTCGAATCTTGGCCAAAGGTTGGCTCATCCAGGAGAATGATTTTTTTGTCTATTACGATTGAGGCGGCTACGCTTAAGCGACGCTTTTGACCCATTGATAATTGAAACGGATGTTTATCCCGATGTGCCTCCAGGCGGAACACTTTAAGCAATGAGCGGACTCTCTCATCTATTTCTTGTTGCGGCCTTTTATCAATTCTCAATGAATAAGCAATCTCTTCATATACAGTATTTGCAACAAACTGAAACTCAGGATTTTGAAAGACAAACGTCATATGATCCGTTGGATTTTTCACCTTTTTAATGGGTGTTCCCAATAATTCATACTTACCATTCGTTTTTATGAACTGCATCAGTGCATGCAAAAGTGTACTCTTCCCCGCGCCATTTTCACCCCTGATTACAATCCATTCACCTGAATGTACCTTCAGCTCTTCAACCTTGATTTTTTCCTCTTTATTCCGAAAACCGCTAAAGCCTTGCACATCCATAAGTGGTGAATCATCTGTAAATGGGTGTTCCCGAATCGGTGCATACTTCTGTATATATTCATCCCAAACACCTGGGAACCAAATTCCATGTTCTTTCATTTCATTTTTATACAGTGAAAGAATGGTGTCTCTTGGACCATCAGCTATGATTTGACCATCATCGTTAAAAAGCACGATTCGTTCGATGAATTCTAAAACATGGTCAATTTTATGCTCGACGATAATAACCGTTTTGTCTCGTCCGACTTCCTTCAACAATTCCCAGATTTCTATCGTTCCTTCCGGATCAAGCATGGCGGTTGGTTCATCTAAAAATATCACTTCTGGTTCAAGGGCCAATACTGAAGCGATTGCCAGACGCTGTTTCATCCCGCCTGATAATGTTTCAATACTTGTATGGCCTAGGTTCAATCCTACTTTACGGAAATGATTTTGAATCTTCTCTTTCATTTCTTCTTTAGGGACGGAAAGATTCTCAAGGACGAAGGCAATTTCCTCATCGGCAAATGGCATGCAAAACTGACTATCAGGATCTTGAAAAACATACCCCCATGAAGAAGGGCATTTCAATTTCTCCGTTTTCATCGGTACTTCGATGGAATTCGGAATCAATCCGCTTAACACTTGTAAAAGAGTCGACTTACCACATCCTGACGGTCCTAACAATAGCACTTTTTCTCCTTGATCAAACGATAGTGATAGGTCCTTGAATATCAAAGATTCATCACCGGGAAATTTCATTCTTAACTTTTCAACAGAAACGATTGGTTCCATGGCCCTCAACCTCTACTTTTGATCCAGTTCTGCATAATCTTTATTTGAAACCGGACGCACAAGATTAGTTACTCCTGTTGCTTCCAGGACTTTAACTAGATAATAAGCGGTCACACCTGCAAAGAATATGGAACCCACAAACCTCGCTATCATGAATAACGATAGATTCCAAGTTGAAAGCGCACCTATTTCCCCGTATGCAAAATCCATAATAACTGATGCCAGGCAGGAAGCTATCGCAGCTAAAACGGCCACCGGCAAATTGAATTTTTTATATTTGAACGCCATGAACACCAGTTCCGCGAACAAACCTTGTACCACCCCATATAACAGTACGGTCAGCCCCCATGGTGAACCAAGAAAGAACTCCCCGGAAGCTGCAGCTATCTCCGCCAAAAGTGCCACACCCGGTTTCCGTAAAATTAAAAAGGCGACGGGGCCAGCTATAAACCACATTCCATAAATAAGTTGATCCAGATGTAATCCTAACGGTTTAACGGAATAATAAATCGAACCCCAAAGGATATAAACGATTCCAAATGCTACCGCAATCACGATCGTGACCAATATGTCCGTTAATTTCAATCCTTTTTTCATTGTTTCATTCCCCTTTATACTTCTAGTGTTTCCTTATGCACAGGCCATGTCTCTAAACGATAAGCCATTTCCCAAAATGAGTATTCATATTGGCTGCTGAGGATAAAATGCTCTTTCATTCTTTCCTTATCTTCGTCTGTCACTTTTTCAGCAATCTCATCAAGCCTCGCAATTTGTTCTTCCACCAAAGTGCGGAACCACTCCCCTCCGTAAGCCGCTATCCATTCTTGATAAATCGGCTCTTCCGGCATGCATCCTTGCAGTCTTTCACCTATTTCATAATACAGCCAGTAACACGGCAAGATAGCTGCAATAACATCCCCTAAATGTCCCGAATATGCCGCACGATACATATGGGAAGTATAAGCATAAGCAGTCGGGGCAGGTTTGAAATTATCCCGTTCTTCTTTTGTGATGCCTAATCTCTCAGAAAAATTCTCATGAAGCTTCAACTCCGCTTCATATGTTCCTTGTGCATGGCCGGCAAGCCTGCTTGTTGTATGTAAATCTGTAGCTTTGACTGCCCCTAAAGCTTGAACTCTAGCAAAATGAGATAAATAATAGGCATCTTGCATGACATAAAAACGAAAACTCTCCAATGGCAATGTGCCATCTCCTATTCCTGCAACAAACGGGTGATTAAAACTAGCTTCCCAAATATGATCAGCTTCCTGACGAATTTCCTCTGAAAACTTCATGTCCATTACCTCCAATTTATATTTTTCAAGAAATGTTACGGAAAAAAACCTTTTATCACCCCTTTTTTTGCAAACAAAAAACCACTTTCTTAAACGTAAAGAAAGTGGTTGTACTTGAAATAATACAGAAACGTATTGTTCCAGACCCCACTTCCCTACGCTGGTATAAACCAGATCAGGTTCTAAGGGTCTTAAAGTCATACTTTAATCTCAGCTTCTGCGGTAAAAATCAACTTTCACCTATAAAGCACCCCTAGTGGTACAAATTGTATATTAAATTTCATTTGCCTTTATATTAACACGATAAATCCAATTGTCAAACGTATTAGAAAAAGTTTTCAACTTAATGATTTAGGGTTACTAACCTTTCAATCTTGCATAACCCCCATTTACCCGGCGTTTAACGGCACTTTAATCAATGGGTTTCATTACGTAATTTACTCGTGAATTCTACTTGTTTACTCGTGAATTTAACTGTTTTACTCGTGAGTTTGGCCGGTTTACTCGTGAATTTAGCCATTTTACTCGTGAATTCTTTTATTCTTTAAAAAATGGCCTATATGTCAGGGAACAGTTGCATGACATATAGGCCATCTACTAAAAAACAATATTATACATTCGACGTTGCTTTTAGTTTTATATTTCCCTCAACCTGTAGTTTATCATAGCTGCCATACCTCTCTTTCACAACGAGTAACGCCAAGGCAGCCATTATGCTCGGAACCGTGAAGGCCATGAATGCATTTTGTGGTGAATAGTTTGCAGCCAGCAATAATCCTATTAATGTTGGGGCAACAATCGCTCCAATTCTACCAAAAGCCAAGGCCCAACCTATCCCGGTGGACCTTATCTCCCGCGGATAATACTCGGATATATACGTATTGGCCAAATTCATCGTGCCGACTGTACAGGCACCTCCAAAAGCGATCAGAATATATAATGCTGCTGCATTTGAGGTCAAACCTAATATGACAAAACAAACAGTACCCATGGCACAGAGGGATAAAAGTACTCTTCTATGGCCTATTTTCCCAACTAAGTACCCTCCAATTATCGATCCGCCAATTTGTCCTATTCCCGATATAAGATTGAAAGATAAACTGGATGAAAGGCCGTATCCGGACTGCTGCATGATTTTGGGTAACCATGTATTGAGTCCGTATACCATAAGTAAACAATTAAAGGCAGCTACCCAAAACGCAAATGTGCTAAGAGTGCGCTTATTTTCAAAGAGTTTCTTGACTGGAAAGCCCTTTGCCCTTTCTTGGACTTTGGCAAACTCATAATCGTCCGACTCTTTATAGTCGCCGTCTGGATCAATGCGATTCAGGATTCCAGCAAGCTTATCTCCTTGTTTTTGAATAACATAATAGGAAAGCGATTCAGGAAATTGCTTCATGAAGAATGGCAGTGCCAGCAAGGGAAGCGCCCCTATCCAATACAAAACCCTCCAACTCATTTGTTCCATCACATACATTCCAATTAAAGAAGCGAGTATGCTTCCGATAGAATAACCGCAGTACATAGCGGTTACAATGAGCACCTTATTCTTTTTGGGTGAGTATTCCGCCATTAAGGAGATGACGTTTGGCATTAATCCTCCCATTCCCAAGGCTGCTATAAATCGCATAACCGAGAAAAAGGCAGGATTCGGGGCAAAACTTGAAAGTAATGTAAAAACACTGAATAGACATATACAAATGGCAAGCACTTTTTTTCTCCCTATTTTATCCGCCAGGGGTGCAAAAATGAGTGCCCCCACCATCATTCCGAACAATGAGTAACTTGCTATTCCGCCAGCTTCGACTGGCGTCAAGTTCCATTCCTCCATCATCAAAGGCAAACCTACTCCGTACATGGCTATATCAAATCCATCGAAGGTAATTGCGAACAAACACCACATGAAGACCATTATATGAAAACGGCCAAATCTACTATTACCTACCACTTCCGAAGCATTGACTTCACGCAATTAATTCCCTCCTCTTTGCCATATTTCACGCTATAACATGTAATGTCAGTTTCCCTAGTTCACCGTAATCTGCTATTATTTCATCACTTGCCTGTATGGATACGGCATCTGTAATTCCGCCTACTAAAACAATCATTCCAGCCTGAATGGAAAGTCCTTCCCGGCTAATCATTTTTACAAGTTCCACAATTGAATGAATCGGGTGATCGAGCACAGCTTCACCGCGACCCCTCTTTTGCATTTCACCATTTTGATAAAGCGTAACTTCTGCTTGAGACCAGTCCGTGTGATACGGTGAATAAGCTTGATTGCTAAGCAGGATTTTTGCTGAGGATGCGTTATCCGCTACTACATCGGTAAGTGTAAAAGAAAAGTTTTTATAACGGCTATCAATAACTTCAAGAGCAAGAAATACACATTCTACAGCCGGCCAGACATCTTTAGCTGTTATATTTGCACCTTTCAGTTCGTCCTTGAACAAAAAAGCAAATTCAGGTTCCACTCTCGGATGTATGAGTTCCCCAACTTTTAATACTGGTTTAGTTAGCTCCATGGCAGATGTCAACCTGCCATAGATTGCTTCCTCTACCCCTACTTGCTGTTGTTTGGCTTTGCTCGTCAAGCCCATCTTCCATCCGATGAATCTGTTATCACCAGTAAGTAACTCATTTATGCTCAACTTCTGAATTTCATACGCTTGATTTACTGTTAGTTCAGGATTGGATAATGTAAGCTTATCCATTTCACGACCGTTTTTTTGCGATTCGGCAACCCGTTTTGCCAGTTGATCTAGTTTCATCATAAAGTCCCTTCTTTCTGAAATGCCATTTGCTCAGCTACTTCAATTATGGTATCTTCCTGACCACCAACCACTTTTTGTCGACCAAGCTCCACCAAAATATCCCGGGCGTCAACTCCATACTTTTTCGCCGCTTTATTTGCATGCAATAAAAAGCTGGAGTACACGCCACTATAACCCATGATTAAACTAGAGTCTGTTATTTCCTGGGGCTTAGGCATGATTGTATTTCCAACTTCCTCCGAAAGATCAAGCATTTTATATAAGTCAATTTCGGTACGGATTCCCATCCTATCCAGAACGGCAACAAGCACTTCCGTCTGGGTATTGCCAGCACCTGCACCGAGACAGCGGATGCTGCCATCGATTCTATTCGCCCCTTCTTCAATTGCCATAAGTGAATTTGCCACAGCGAGCGATAAGTTATTGTGAGCATGAAAACCAATATCGATTTTAAGCTTTGATCGTAATAAACTGATCCGCGCCTTCACATCTTGGGGCAAAAAAGATCCGGCGGAATCAACAACATACACAGCATCAGCTCCATAGGATTCCATTAAAGTGGCTTGCTCAAGTAGTTTTTCCGGAGATGCCATGTGAGACATCATTAAAAACCCGATTGCTTCCATACCGAGATGTTTCGCTGCTTCCAGATGTTGCTTTGAGACGTCCGCCTCCGTTACATGGGTTGCAATCCGCGCCATTTTCGCCCCAACGTGAGCGGCTTCTCTTAATTGGTCGATTGTCCCTATACCAGGGATTAAAAGTACTGAAATAACCGATTGGCCAGCAGCTTCAACAGCGGCTTCCACCAATTCAATATCATTCACTTTTGAAAAACCATATTGTAAGGATGATCCGCCCAGTCCATCTCCATGCGACACTTCAATATAAGGGACACCCGCAGCACTAAGTTTCCCAGTCATGTTCTTTACTTGATCGATGGTGAATTGATGTGCAACTACATGGCTCCCATCCCGCAATGCAACTTCAGTCACCAATACATCTTTACGCAAATGAACCCCACCTTTACAGTTCCGATTATCTTTTTCAAACATAGTGTTCGAATTGGCATTTAGCGATCTCTTCCCCTACTTTTACAGCTGAAGCCGTCATTATATCCAAATTACCTGCATATATGGGGAGAAAATCTCCTAACCCTTTCACTTCCAGAAGGACTGTTATTTGTTTCCCATCAAATATCGGCTCTGTCTTCAGGCGGTATCCTGGAACATATTCAGAAACTTTTTCCGCCATCTTATTTATGGACGCTGTTATTGCTTTCATATCAAAGGAATCCGATTGAAGCAGACAATGAATCGTATCCCTCATGATGAGTGGCGGTTCTGCCGGATTCAGCAGAATAATAGCCTTCCCCTTTTTCGCTCCACCCACCTGTTCCAGGGCCCTTGCCGTCGTTTGTGTGAACTCATCAATATTTGCACGGGTTCCGGGACCGGCACTCTTGCTGGAAATTGTCGCTATTATTTCGGCATATTCGACCTGGGCCACTTGACTGATCGCATGAACGATGGGGATTGTCGCCTGACCGCCGCATGTGATCATGTTAACAACCGCCTCATTCAAATTTTCTTTTAAATTCACGGAAGGAACAATGAACGGTCCGATTGCGGCAGGAGTCAAGTCTATCAGCTTCTTGTTCATCCTTTTCAAGGCTTCGCAGTGAAAAACATGCGCCTTCGCAGATGTGGCATCGAATAAAATATCTGCAAGCTCCGGCCTTTCCAAAAATCCATCCATGCCATTTGCAATGACATGATGTCCATGCATCCTAGCTTTCTTCAAACCCTCCGATTCCGGGTCGATACCAATCATCACCGACATTTCCAGAGCATCCGACCGATGAATTTTCATCATTAAGTCCGTGCCGATATTCCCTGAACCTATAATGCCTACTTTTAGTTTTTTCAAGGCCGCTGGGCTCCTTTCACTCAAAATTAACCGATACATTTCCAAGTTTTTCTCCAAAGTCAGCAGAAAAATGGTCACCCGGTTTCGCTTCGATTGCTGCGGATAATGCACCGGATAAAATGACTTCGCCCGCTTTCAAGGAACCTTTAAAACGATGCAGTTCATTTGCTAGCCAGGCTACGCACGTTGCTGGATTTCCAAGTACTGCTTCACCTGTTCCTTGGTTAATGAGTTCGCCATTTTTATATAGTCTCATTCGAATGGAAGGGAGGTCGATTTCACTCAAATGAATTTTGCGATTCCCCAGAATATATAAGCCCGATGATGCATTATCCGCCACAGTGTCTGCAAGTTTGATCTCCCAATCCTTCACCCGGCTATCAACCACTTCGATCGAAGCAACCACATAATCAGTTGCTTCGATTACATCATCAACCTTAATATTGGGGCCATGTAAATCTTTCTTTAATATAAAAGCTACTTCTGCCTCCACTTTTGGTTGGATTAACGGCAAACTCGAAATACAGCCGTTATTTTCTATTTCCATCGCATCAAGCAAATGTCCGTAATCTGGTTCATTCACTCCCAGAACCTCCTGCATAGCCTTGGAAGTCAAGCCTATTTTCTTACCTGATACTTCCAGACCGGACTGGGTTTTCATTCGAATCGTTTCAAGCTGAATTTGATAGGCATCCTCCACATCCAAATCCGGAATTTCACTGGTGGGGGCCGATATTCCTATGCCTGTTTTTTCCGCTTTCAAAAACCTGACAGACCATTCTGTTAAACTGACGATCATGAATGCCTCCCTCCTTCTTTATAATTTAATCGTGACGTTAGACAATTCACTGTAAAATTCGAAACTATGCGATCCGCCTTCGCGGCCGATGCCGCTATGTTTCATGCCCCCAAAAGGTGTACGCAAATCACGTAAATACCAGGTATTCACCCAGATAATGCCCGCTTCTATTTTAGAAGCGACACGATGCGCCCTCCTTAAATCATTGGTCCAGATCGTTGCCCCCAGTCCGTAATGTGTGTCATTAGCATGCTCCAGTGCCTCTTCTTCCGTTTCGAAAGGCATGACAGTTACCACAGGACCAAAAATTTCTTCCCGTACACAACGGGATTCACGCGTAACTCCGGCAATGATTGTCGGTTCAATGAAAAACCCTTTTTCAAACTGTCCTGCTCTTCTTCCTCCAGTTAATATTCTCGCTCCTTCTTCTTTCGCCAAATCAATGTAACTCATCACTTTGTCATAATGTTCTTTTCCTATTACAGCTCCTACTTCCGTATCGGAATCAAACGGATCACCGACTTTTAATTTTTTTGTTCGCGCGACCATCTTTTCAAGGAATTCGTCATACAAACCTTGCTGAACATAGATTCGTGATCCGCACAAACAAACTTCACCTTGATTCATGAAGCTTGATTTCAATGTCGTTTCGATTACTTCATCAAGATTCGAGTCAGCAAACACAATATTCGGATTTTTCCCGCCCAGTTCAAAAGAGATTTTTTTCAATGTGGGCGCGGCAGCTTTCATGATCGCTGTTCCCGTTTTTGTTTCCCCTGTGAATGTAATCGCATCGACGTCCGGATGTTCACTTAGAGCGGCTCCTGCTGAATTTACACCATATCCATGCACAAGGTTGACAACTCCATCGGGAACCCCCGCTTCCTTGCATATTTCCATTAACTTTGTCGCTGTCATCGGTGTCAGTTCAGCTGGTTTCATAACCGCTGTATTGCCAGCTGCCAGGCACGGTGCCAATTTCCACGTCAACAATAGCAAAGGTAAATTCCACGGATTAATCATTCCTACCACCCCTACGGGCCGCCTAATAGAATAATGAAGTGCAATGTTGTTCTGATTGTAGGATTCATTACCAAGTGCAGTGATATAGTCCGCAAAAAAGTGAAAATTGTGAGCTGAACGCTTGATGTCCATTTCAAGTGCAAGGCTATATGGTTTCCCTGTATCAAGGGTTTCCAACATTGTCAGTTCTTCTTTCTTTTCCAAAATGAGATCGCCGATACGCCTTAGAAGCGCAGAGCGTTCATTATCGGTAAAAGATTTCCAAGGACCTTTAAGCGCACGTCTTGCTGCAGAAACACCCTGATTCACCTCCTCTTTACCTCCTTCCGCAACCCATCCAAGTTTTTCTTCCGTTGCGGGATTGATATTGTCAAAAGTCTTGGATTGATTTGGATTCAGGAATTCCCCATTAATAAAGTGCCGGCAATCTATTGATTTAGCTGTATTTATACTAGCTTTTGCTGCTTGCATGAAACATCCCTCTCCTTTTATTGAGACGCTGGTTTAGTAATCAAGTGCCTCAATCTTGTATTTCCACAATCATTTCAATTTCAATTGCAGTGTTATTTGGAAGCTGGGCCATCCCCACCGCTGACCGGGCATGTCTGCCCCTCTCTCCAAAAACGGCAACAAGCAGATCTGATGCACCATTCAATACTTTAGGCTGTCCTGTGAAATTTTGTGTTGAATTTACCATTCCGAGAATTTTGATTACCTTCTTGACTCTGGATAGATCTCCAAGCTCATCTTTAAGCACTCTCAGAAGATTAATCATGGACTGCCTCGCTGCCTGATATCCTTCTTCTTCCGTCAGCTCTTTGCCAAGCTTGCCGTGGAAATCATCAACACCTTGTCCGGATGTGAAAATCAAATTTCCCACCCGGACGTGGCTGACATAGTTGCCGACCGCTTCCCTTGGCGGCTCTAGCATGATCCCAAGTTCCTCAAGGACTTGTTCTGGCGCTTTAATCTGTTTTTCCATGCTTCTCCCCTCGCGATTCCAAATTTAAAAACCTCAATGCATTTCGACCAAGAAGATTCGCTTTCACTTCATCTGAAAGATTTAGAGTGTCATCAATCACTTGACCTGGAGGCTTTTCTCTCAATAAAAATGGATAGTCGGAACCCATCAGCACTTTCTTATATCCAAAACGGTCAATCAGATACTGAATATTCCGGGTATCATAGTTCAGGGAATCGAAATAAAACTTTTGTGCATAATGGCTTGGTGGCATTGATGTTTTTCTTAATTCAGGCCATACTTCCCACCCCTGATCGATCCGCGGTAAAATATATGGAAATGAGCCCCCGCCATGTGCAAAACAGATTTTCAGATCCGGGAACTTTTCCATGACGCCGCTCCATGCAATGCTTGCTGCCGCCAATGCCGTTTCACTCGGCATCGCCACTGTATACATGAGGTTATGCCGTTCCGTTCGGTCTTTTGCCATTGTCTCCCATGGATGTATAAACAGCGGGACATTCCATTTTTCAGCCATTTGGAAGAATTCCAATAAAACAGGTGAATCCAGATTCTCTCCGTTTACGTTAGTACCGATTTCGATTCCCGCCAGTCCAAGCTCAAATTTACAGCGTTCCATTTCACCAATTGCCACTTTCAAATCCTGAAGCGGTACAGTACCGAGACCGATGAACCTGTCAGGATGCCTGTTCACAGTCTCAGCAATGAAATCATTCTGGAACTGGGACATATATAGCGCCTGGTCAATTGGCGCCCAGTATGAAAATGTCACTGGCACCGGTGAGAGCACCTGCATATCGACTCCTTCGGAATCCATATCCTGAATGCGTTTTTCCGGATCCCATACCTGGTCAGTCACTTTCCTGAACAGCTTTCCGCTTACCATGATATCCGCCCCGCAAGAACATTTCGGCTCTAGCACCGGCCAGCGTCCCTGACCAAATTTACCGGTTAAGTCCGGCAGGTCCAACGGAAGAATATGTGTATGAAAATCTATTCGCATTTCCAAGCCTCAACGTTTTCTGACATGACATGACCGCATTCACTACAGGTGCGAAGTTCTTTACTACCGTTGAAAGCCTCGATGGCTTCTTTCACCTGGATCTCTATATTCGTCAATTGGATCGTAACTTTGTGCATCTCATGGTTACAATTCCCGCAGAACCAAACAAAATCTTCAAGCTCATCTTTAGCACGCTTGCGTTCTATGACAATGCCGTAAGTATCAGATACACGATGAGGAGAATGAGGTACATAAGCCGGCAGCATGAACATTTCCCCTTCTTTCACCTCCACTACTTCGCGTTCGCCGTTTTGATTGATGCATTCTACATAGCAGGAGCCTTTTATCTGATAAAATAGCTCGTCAGAAGGATCTACATGAAAATCACGCCGATAATTCGGACCACCCAGTAGCATGACAATGAATTCGGAATCTTCCCAAAGCACTTTGTTATTAACCGGCGGTTTCAATAAATTTTTATTGTCTTCAATAACTTTTAATAGATTTAATGATTTAGCCTGTAATTTTGAAGATTGAGCATATCCTTTCATAAATAAACTACCTCCCGTTTTCATAATAGTCAAAAAATTCATACTAGCGACATATAACCAACTTGTTTTGAAATCATTTGTGCCGAACGAATTACCGACTGAATAATTCTCGTTTTTTCTTTCCCAATCATATAATTTCGGTCCCCGACGAGGTTAAGTGCCGCAATGACTTGGCCATTATAGGATTTAATGGGTGCTGCTACACCATATAACCCATAATCATTTTCATCATCACTAATCGCAAATCCTTGTTTACGGATGTCCTTTAACTCTTCATTCAATTGATTAATGCAAGTGATCGTGTTAGTTGAGTGCTTCAATAGCCCTTTTGCAAGCGTAGGCTGAATGAAGGATGGGTTAAAGGCAAGTAATACTTTCCCGGTGCTCGTACAATAAGCTGGTTTTCTTGCTCCTATATATGTGGTCATATGCTCGGCATGAGGGGACGACATTTTCATCACAAACCTGACTTCGCCTTCGTGAAACATACCGATGTGAGAATTACCTCTAAATTGCAGGACAAGATTACTGATAATTGGACCTGCCTCATAATGAATATCCTGCTGATACATGACTTTACTGCTCCACTCAAGTAACTTCCAACCAAGCCGGTACTTTCGATCTTTGCCTTGGATCAGCATCCCATCCTTGCACATCGTTTTCACTAGATGATGGGATGAGCTCGGACTCATATTCAATTTTTCAGCTATTTCCTTATTTCCAAGCGCGGGTTCTTCATTAGTGAATAAATCAAGTATCTTTATAAGCTTCTCAACGGACGAAATCATGACGGCCCCCCTCCCTATTCAACTATTAAAATTACTGGTTAACCGCATCGATGGCTACTTGCATCGGTTTGTTAAGCACCTCATCCACCATGGTAAAGTTCTTGTTTTTCTTATATTTATTATAAAAAATCGCTCTTTTCCTAACTGGATCACCCGTGTAATAGCGTTCGTATTGAAGGAGGCGCTGCCCAAATGCTTCCCCGCATAAATCCCAAGCCAGTTTAAACACCCGAATGCGCTCTTCCGCTGAAACCCCGCTTCGTCCTCCATAATATTTATCGATATCACTGCGCAATTCGGGATTATCAAAGTCGGCCCCTGTCGGAGACATCAAAAGCCCTCCAGCTCCTATGGTCTGTATCACCTCTATGGCACGGGGATACATCTCCGGAAGGAAGCCGCGAATCGTTTCCAATGCATCCGGATTTGGCCGGGCCTCACCGTAGTCATTGATCGTGTACTCATATTCCGCTACCCGAAGCAGTGAACGGATGACTTCGACGGATTGAACAAGTTCACCCAAATCACGCTGTACATGCAGGAATCCATCAACCCCGATAGAGTCTGCCACTTTACAAGCAACCTCAACGGCAAATGCCAGTTTAATATATCCACGTACGCCCGATTGGTGAGCAGGCTGTTCAGCGATCCCCGTCATTGGATACAAGCGGTTTGCCGCCTCCACATTGTTGTATAAGAAGACGCGGTTCCAAGGAACCAGGACATCATTAAATACAAGCAGGGCGTCCATTTCCTCATAGCGGGAGGCAAGTGGATGGTCAAACATCGAGCGTGTTCCGTCCTGCATTGGTTCCCGGCAGATTATACGCAGTCCAGGCGTATCGATCGGCAATGCAAATGCTACCGCATGACGTTCATCCCCTGGTGTGAATCCTGGGAAAGAATAGATAATCACCTCATCGGTGATCGGTGCCAGGGTTGCTAACATTTTTGCACCGCGTACAAGTATTCCTTCTTCTTTTTCCTCAACGGTCCCTAAGTGGGTATATGTTTCTTTTTGCTCATGAGATTGCTTGCTTCGATCATTTTGAGGATTAATGATCGCATGCGTTAAGAATAAATCATTGTCACGAATATAGGTATAATAATCCTTGATGTTCTTTGACCAGTCTTTGTTGTATTTATCAAGAAACCAGGAGTTATGTGCCATGGAAGTGACCACGACATTTAAAAAGTCCGGCGTTCTCCCCATAAGTCCATATGTCATCCTTGCATACACTTCAAATAATTTACTTCTTTTTTGCAAATCCTCCGATGTCTTCGGGAATAAGAAAGCATTGTTAACACGTTCTCCGGTTTCTTTGCAAATGTGGGTGATTTCATCTTGATATTCGGGGTCATGTTGAATGTCATACAACTTCGCAATTTCTTGTATCGGCTGTTTAAAAATTGGCTCATTATAAATATCCTCAACCACTCTTCCGCCAAGCCAGACTTCTGGCTTCCTTGATTTAATTCTATTAATATATTCTTCGCCGGTTTTAATCCCCATAAGAATCCCCCTTATTTTACAAGTTGTTTAGCAGACCCCATTTTCCCTTGATAAAAAGTAAGCGCTTCCAAATCTTCGAAGTGTAACTCCTGGATCTCACCTATGAACAATACATGATCACCAGCATCATACTCTCTCCATGGTTTGCAATCCATCCAGGCAACACTTCCATTTATTTTTGGTGAAATCCCCCTGTTATCCCAGTCAATTTCAACTGTTTCCTGTTTACTGCCTGCAAATTGCCATGCTATGGATTCCTGTTCATCCGACAAAATATTAATGGTAAAAGATTTATCTTTCATGCTAGTGCAGGCTTTTGCTTCTTTATTTGATACTAAAGCAAGCGGGGGATTCAAGGAAACCGAGGTAAATGAATTCACAGTAATGCCCTTTTGAACTTTCCCATCAAACCAGCTCACTATCGTGACTCCGGTTGGAAATTTACCAAAGCAATTTCTCAACTCGCGTCCATCCATCTTATCACCTCCTACTCTTTTATTATGGATTCATTATAGTAAACTTAATATTTTTAAAAACCATATAATTTCATAATGTGAAATTATAGGAAAAATTTATTTTTAATTGTGAACTATCAAAAGAACTCCCCGAAGAAAAGACTTTCATTACCGCAATATCAAAAATCAGTGTTAAACTATCCATGTTCATTCATATTTCCAGCTTAATTAATAATGGACTTTTTTGGTCTTGACTTGAATAGATGAAAGTGGTGAGGAAAGTTTCAATTTTGCGTACATTTAGAAAGTTCTACCAATTTTTCGTGGATATACCTTTAAAAAAAGGAGTGGTTCTGAATTACCGTTACGAGGTAAAAGCTGTAATCGGAACAGGAAGCTACGGTATTATTTATCTTTGCAATGATTTGAAAATGAATGAAAATATAGTGATCAAGCAGCTCCGGAAAAGTAAACGCCGCAGCAAAAAAGAGCTGAGGCAGTTTGAAAATGAAATTTCCATATTACGAATGTTAAACCACAAAAACATCCCCAAATTTCACGAGAAATTTTCACATGAGGGAAATGTTTATTTTGTGATGGATTTCATAGAAGGAGATAATTTGGAAGACCATATTTTCTTGAATCATCTAACATTCAATGAGAAAGAGTCTCTATTTTTTCTGGATGAGCTGGTCGGTTTAGTATCTTATCTACATGACCATGACATTTTCCATCAAGATTTACGTATACCAAATATTTTACTAAAGAACAATCAGCCCATTTTGATAGACTTTGGTTTGTCTAAAATGATCAATTCGGCCGATTTTACTAAAGAATCCATTTTGCAGCTCAAAAGGCAGGATTTTTACGACTTGGGGGAAATACTTCTTTATGTACTTTATACGACGTACGCCTCCAAAAGTAAAAAGACTCTTCCTTGGACAGAAGAGCTTTCGTTAGAAAAAGAAACCGTGCATTTACTGAAAAGGTTATTAAGCATCCAAGAACCTTATTCAGATATTAAAGAAATCTCAATGGACCTGCAGGCTGCAATGAAGGCAAAGAAATTGAATTAGCTGCTACTGCCGCGCCCTTTTCTCTTGTAGCGGTCACTTCCACTCATGGGATACCTTTTGTAACCTCGGCTGCTGCTGCTGCTGCCTCGGCGATAATGACCATGTCTTCGCTCACTGCTGCCTTGGGAAAGCTGTTTGATTTTTTTCATTATTTTCTTCAGCATATCTTTCACCTCTTTTATTTTGGTTTTAAAACTTGTTATTACTTAGCCTAACATAGTCACAGTATAAACCTTACTAATAAGTACTATAATTTTTTTTCATTTGTGTTACATTCCATTACCGCTTAATGGAGTGGGCTTCTTCCATTGTTGGTCATGAGAACGCCCTATATGCCTCCGTTTGAAAATGGCACCGAATATATAAAAATGACTGTCATTTACTGCTTTTCGAAGCGCATGACAGTAAACAAAAAAACCTGGCGAATATCGCATCGCCAGGTTTTTTTCGTTACTCATTTATTTTACAGCTTCTTTTAATTCCTTACCTGCTTTAAAAGCAGGTACTTTACTAGCTGCAATTTGTATTTCTTCGCCAGTTTGCGGGTTTCTTCCTGTACGGGCAGCGCGGTCACGCACTTCAAATGTACCAAAACCAACTAATTGGATTTTTTCTTCTTTAGCAAGTGTAGCCGTGATTGTTTCAAACAATGCGTCCACTACTTTTTTTGCGTCGTCTTTTGTCAGTTTAGCTTGTGCTGCAACACTGCTCACTAATTCTGTTTTATTCATATGAACACCTCATCCTTTTATTTTGTATAAAGTATGTAGAGTAGACAACATAACATATCTTGTATGTCTCTGTCACTTAAAATGGCTAAATAAAAGGAATTATCGCTCTAAATTGATCTTTTTTAAAGGTAAAAGGGCTTTGATCAACATTAACCTAATGACCTTTTCAACTTTCTGCAGTTTCCAGCTGCAGCCATTGATAGATCGTATCCATATCTATGTTCTCCTCCAAATGGGAAGCCAAGAGATTGTAAGCTTCCTCCCTACGCTCCGAGTCGCTTTGAACGTTTTCCTTCACTTCTTCCAACCCCTTGTCCCGTCGAATTTGGTTAACTAGTAATCTAGTGAACAAGCGATTATGGAATATCCCATGAAGATATGTTCCCATTACCTTGTTGTCATTGGAAATGGCTCCATCCTCTCTTCCATCCTTCAATAAAAGAAAGGGCCTTACTTGTGACTTCAATGTCGTTCTGCCTAAATGTATTTCGAAACCGTTAAGATTCATTTGACCTTCCATTATCCCGGCAGAAAGGACACCTTCCATTTGTACCGTTTTCTTTTCTGCTTGAAAAATGGTTTCCACCGGAAGAAGCGAAAGCCCTTCCGCGTTCTCACCGTCACCCTCGACCGCGTCGGGATCAAAAAGTTTTGTCCCTAGCATTTGAAAACCGCCACATATGCCGAATATCATCGTTCCTTGTTTCCGCAGTTCATTGATGGCCTGATCCAATCCCATACGTTTCAACCACTCTAAATCTTCCATCGTGTTTTTTGTACCCGGCAAAATTAGCAGATCGGGATCACCTAACTCATGGACACTGCTTACCAGGCGGACACCTACTCCGGGTTCATCAAAAAAAGGATCCACATCTGTAAAATTGGAGATCCGCGGAAATCTCAAGACGGCAACATCGATCGGAAACTCAGCCTTTTTAGGTTTTTTAAAACGTAAGGAAGAGAGGGCAAGTGAATCTTCCGCTTCAATATTCACGTCTAGATAGGGCAGCACCCCGAGAACCGGAATCCCGGTTTCCTTTTCCAACCATTCAATGCCATCGTCCAATAATTCACGCATGCCACGAAATTTATTGATGATGATGCCCTTTACACTATCTCGTTCATCTTGATCCAATAAGGCAAGTGTCCCGATAATGGACGCAAATACTCCACCACGATCAATATCGGCCACTAAAATGACAGCCGCATCCGTTAGTTTAGCCATTCGCATATTCGCTATATCCCGGTCCTTAAGGTTAATTTCAGCCGGACTTCCTGCCCCTTCGAGTACAATGATGTCATATTCATCTTGAAGTTTTTCCACCGATTTACGGATGATGGGCATGGCTTCCTGGACAAATTGGGACCGATAGCTTTTTGCATTCATATCAAGGAAATGCTTTCCGTGCACGATGACTTCCGAAACCATATCCTGTTTCGGTTTCAGTAATATCGGATTCATATCGGTCGTTGCCGTGATCCGTGCTGCTTCCGCCTGTACTCCCTGTGCCCGTCCGATTTCACCGCCATCCAAGGTTACATAAGAATTCAAAGCCATGTTTTGTGATTTGAATGGGACAACACGTAATCCTTTATTGGAAAATACCCGGCAAAATGCCGTACAAATCAAACTTTTCCCTACATCAGATGACGTCCCTTGTATCATGATGGATCGTGCCTTCATTACGTTCACCCCCTAAAACTCTAATCCTTTGACAGCGCCGATACCCTCGTCATAATAATGCTTGGTCGCCTCGATCGATGAAACCAAATCCGCCATTTCCATAAGCTCCGGCCTGGCATCCCTGCCGGTAATGACTATATGCATATGAGCAGGACGATTTCGAATTGCATCGATGACTTCAGCCAATGGCAAGACATCTTCAATCGGGAATTTGGAGATCGCTAACGCATTGTTCAACTCATCCAAAACAAGTAAATCAATATCCGGATCAGTAAGTGCCAGTTTCGCCTTTCCCCAAGCTAGCGATAAGGCATTGCGATGTTCTTCTGGTGTTTTGGTCCATGTAAAACCAATACCTAACTGTTCCATTTTAACTCCTAATTTTCTCAAAGCCAATGCTTCCCCATAAGTACGCTCTGGTGATTTAATGAACTGAAGGTATTTAACAGTCATTCCTCTGCCGATTGCCCTTAATGTCACCCCTAATGAGGCAGTCGTCTTGCCCTTCCCGTTTCCCGTATAAATAAGCATTAATCCTCTGCGTGCCACTCACTCACCTACCTTCATAGCCAAACTGTTTTTTCTATGTATGAGGTCCTTTTAGTAGCAGGAACCGGCTGATTGCCTTTAGGGTATCCGACAAAAATGGTGCCGATCACTTTTTTGTTTTCCGGTGAACCGATAAATTCGTGCAGGCGTTCATCCCTGACAAGGCCCACTCCTCTAGTGCGCCAAACGAATCCAAGACCAAGTTCTTTTGCGGCAAGCCACATCGAATGGACGGCACAACAAGAAGCGAATACATTGTCTTCGGATGAATCTGGATCGTCAGGTAAAATATCAGAAGTCACGACTATGATAAGCGGTGTCGTCTTTACAACTTCCAGTGAACTGTCAATCAATTTTGGTTTGGTCGGAAAGCGTTCATGTAAATACCTTTCTGCCAATCTTTCATAACGGTGCTTCGCTTCCCCCTTGATAACATAAAAACTCCAAGGTTCACGCAATCGGTCGTTAGGGGCATAGGTAGCCGCTTCCAATAACTGCCTGATTTTTTCGTCTTCCACTTCTTTTTCTTCGTAATTCCTTATTGCCCGGCGTTCCTTCAATTCTTGAATGATGGACATTCCAACTCATTCCCTTCCTAAATGGACTCTGATTCAATCACTCTTTCAAACCATTGGATTTTTTCTCTTAATTGGACGACATCCCCTACTAGAAAGATTGACGGATTTTGAATTTCTTCTGTTATAGCCTTCAAGGAAATCGAATTTAAAGTACCGGTAATCGTCCTTTGTTTATCTGTCGTGCCCCATTCAATGACGGCCACTGGCGTTTTACCGTCCCTGCCATGCTCTATCAATTTTTCACAGATGAACGGCATATTACCTATTCCCATATAAAAGGCAATGGTATCGATCCCTTGAGCCAATGCCTGCCAATTCAGGTTATCCTGCCCCTTGTAATCACGGCCATGGCCTGTCACAATGGCATAACTTGAGGCATGTTCACGGTGGGTTACCGGGATGCCCGCATAAGCCGGTGCTGCGATTCCCGCTGTGATTCCTGGGACGATATCATATTCAATCCCGTTAGCAGCCAGTATTTCCGCTTCCTCACCGCCCCGCCCAAAGACAAATGGATCTCCACCCTTCAGACGGGTGACGTTTTTCCCCTGTAAAGCTTTTTCCACTAAAAGTTCATGTATTTCATTTTGAATGAGATGATGTTTCCCTGGTGATTTCCCGCAATAAACCAGTTCTGCACCTTCTTTTGCATAGTTTAATAGTTCTGGATTGACAAGCCTGTCATATGCAATGACATCCGCCTTTTGGATACATTCCAGTCCATATACCGTAATCAATTTCGGATCTCCGGGACCCGCACCGACCAGATGAACTTTTCCCGGTTTCATGCTCGCGCCTCCTCTTAAGCTTCAAAAAATACATTTTACTAGTTGATAGTTTCATGGGCAGATCTGTTTTTTTGTTTTAAGCAAGCATCTATCCAGTTCTTTGCAAGTGTTGGATTGGAAGCAAAATGAAAGTGGGTATACCCAGCAACAAGGTTGCCCAATACACACCCCTCTTGTTTCGAACCGAATCTGCCTTTGGCTTCATAAGCATGTGTAAGATCAGCATCCGCTTCAAATGTCGAGTAGTGGAATTCATGACCTTTTGCATGCTCCAGTTCATTGATCAAAAAATTGCCTGGAGTTCCTGTAATTTCACGATACCCAAGTGCTGCAAGCTTTTTCTGCATTTTAATCCTGCCCGGGATCATTCCTGCCATCTGATGCGTTTCTCCGGAAGTTGTTTCAATCGATTTGCTTAAAAACATGAAACCGCCACATTCCGCAAGAGTCGGCATCCCCTTTTCAATGGAGCTTCTGATGGATAAGATAGCATCCACGTTACCGGAAAGTTCAGCTGCAAATTCCTCAGGAAAACCGCCTCCAAGATATAAACCATCAGCATCCAATGGTACTTCATCCCCTTTTAATGGAGAAAAATACTTGATGTTCGCCCCATATGCTTCAAGCAGCTCAAGGTTTTCCTGATAATAAAAATTGAAGGCTGCATCTTTTGCGACGGCAATGCACACGTCCTTTTCATTTTTGGGTTGAAAAATATTTGAGTCTCCACTGGTAACGGAGCTTGTCTTGGATAAACGGTACAACTGCTCGATATCGATCGTTTCCATGACTAATTGTGCAAGCTTATCGAAAAACGGATTTAGTTCCCCGCGTTCAATAGCTGGAATTAAACCTAAATGACGGCTTGGAATATCAATATCCAATTCCCGCTTCATATAACCGAGCACCGGTACATCGCATTCTTGCTCAATGGCTGATTTGACAATTTTGTAATGACCTGCACTTCCCACTTGATTGGCAATGACCCCAATGATGTTCGGGCCGGTCGAAAAGTCCTGAAATCCTTTTACAATTGCAGCTGCACTCCGTGCCATGCTGGCACAGTTGACTACCAACAGGACAGGGCTTTGCGTGATGATGCTGATTTCAGCCGTCGATCCTGTATTGGCTAATGGACTTTTGCCATCGAAGAAGCCCATGACTCCTTCGATGATCGATATATCAGCTCCGGCACCTGCTTTGTTAAGAATTTCTCGAACTGTGTCATGTTCAAACATCCAACTGTCAAGATTGCGTGAAACCCGTCCTGTAACTGCAGTATGATAAGTAGGATCAATATAGTCAGGACCACATTTGAACCCTTGAACGGTATAGCCTTTCTTCTGGAGGGCTGCCATGATTCCGATGGTCAATGTCGTTTTACCGACACCGCTTCCGGTACCTGCAATTACCAATCTTCTATCGTTCATATTTTTTCTTCCCTCCTTAAAAAGGAATGATCCCAACTGATATGGTTACGTTCCCCGATTTTTTCTTAACCAGCTCCAATTGTTCAGCTTTAGTATAAATCCTCACAGCCGGTTCACTCACACCATATGCACCCGTGTATTTAAATACTGTATCCGATGGCGCTTCGATTTTGGCTTGATTAAGCTCTTCCGGTTCATAATGCACGAATTCCCAGCCATATTTTTCAACTACTTCAATCAAACCGAGTTCGTCTTTCTTCAAGGAAATTGTACAGATCGCCTTAACGCTTTTTAATGAAAACGATAATTCGGCTAGTGTTTCTGCAATCACCTGCTCAATTTCAGCAGCCGCCGTTCCCCTATTGCACCCAATACCAAGAGCAATGACCTTTGGACGATATACGATTCCATTTTCCAGGATCCTCTTTTCCGACTGCTTAAGCATGCGGTGAGTCACGACCAGAGCTGCTTGCGGCTTTGCTTGAAGCGCTTCTTCAATGGATGGGTATACGATAATTCGTTCAGGTAATGCCGTTTCATAAGACCACCAGTTCCGTTCACCTGATTCCTGTACAACGGCAACATGCTCTTCATTTACAACGGACGCACTTACTGGCGTCAATTTTTCTGCGGAATCCCAAATCCAGCCGAAGCGCTGGCCGAATAAGTCGACAGGAATCGTTTTTTGTACATCCGAAGCCGTGGTGATTATAGCTCTTGCATCAAGGGCTGCAGCAACTTCCTTAGTCAGTTCATTTGCCCCTCCCAGATGCCCTGAAAGTACACTGATAACATTTTCCCCTTTATCATCAATGACTACGACACCTGGATCCGTTTTCTTATCCTTCAAAATTGGTGCAATCATCCTCACGACTGCCCCGAGTGAAATAATTAAAATGATTCCCTTATATTCCTTGAATAAAGCTGGCAATAGCATACGGACACTGCCCGAAAAAAGCTGGATCTGTTTATGCTCTTCGTCCCCTTTTTCAAACTTGCTCATGTAATATAGATCGGAATTCGAAAAAACCGTATGTAATTTTCGTGCCAGCTCGACACCATGCTTTGTAATCGCCACGATCGCATAAGTGTGCGACCGTTTAATGGGAGCAAGTTCCGCTTCTTTCAATTCAATGATCATGGTTTAACACCTTTTCTGAAACCGTGGGTAAAACTCGCATCATATAGTTTGGAACGGTATTCATCTTTATCATGGATGTCAGGGTCCAAAGCCCATCCAGCCAAAATCATCGCATGCTTGCGGATGCCATTTTGACGCATATCATCATCTAAGTTCACTAACGTGGTGCGGACGATTTTTTGGTCCGGCCATGTTGCCCGTTGAATGACTGCAACCGGTGTATCATCCTTCCAACCGGCTTCCTGGAGTTCTTTAACGATTTTTTTGGTCAAGGTCGCACTCAAGAAAAGGGCAATCGTACAGTGATGACTTGCCAAATCACGTAACTTCTCAAATTCCGGAACAGGCGTACGTCCTTCAGCCCTCGTTAATATGAGTGTCTGGGTTAAATCAGGGATGGTCAGCTCTGCTCCTATTGCCGCTGCTGAGGCGAACACCGAACTAACGCCAGGAATCACCTCATAACCGATACCCTCTTTCTTCAATAGGACAATTTGTTCCATGATTGCACCGTACATGGCAGGATCCCCTGTATGGATTCTGGCAACCATCTTTCCTTCCTTAACACGATCAACCATGATGCCAACAATTTCTTCCAAATGCATTCCAGCCGTTTTGAGCACCTCGGCATCTGGTTTTGCCTTAGCAATCAATTCTTCATTCACTAATGAATCCGTATATAAAATCACATCAGCCGTTTGGAGAATGTTCAATCCTTTTACAGTAATCAAATCCGGGTCACCCGGGCCGGCACCTACTATATATATCTTCATTTTCTCACCACCATCAATGTTAAGTATTCCAGTTCAAGTCCTTCCAATTCACTCACTTTCCAAATCACTTCCTCATCGGAAGTGACTTTGGTTACGACCGAGGCCTTTTCAAGCAAGTCCAAATCTTTTAAAACGGTAATCATTAAATCGATTACCTTTGCCACTTTGATGAACACCACGGCATCATGATCTTCGATGGCCTTCTTCATCGCTTCATAATCATCCCTTGCAGGAACTATCGCAACATGATCATCACCATCAGCCAAAGCGATGCCCAGCCTTGACGCTGATCCATTAAAGGAAGAAATGCCCGGGACTGTCTTGATTTCGACTTCGGGATGCAACTCCTGCATCAATTTCATCATATGGATGAACGTACTATATAAAAGCGGATCGCCTTCCGTAACGAAAGCCACATCTTTTCCTTCATTTAATTTTTGCCAAACCTTTTCAACCGTTCCGTTCCATTCCCGATCCAAAATGGCTTGATCTTTCGTCATCGGAAAAACAAGGCCCAGCATATCCTTCTCTTCAGGACGAATGTAAACTTCAACAATGCGATGGGCGTAGCTTTTACTCCCTTTTCTTTTTTTGGGATACGCTATGACCGGAGATTCCTGAATCACGCGAAATGCCTTTACTGTAATTAGCTCTGGATCGCCCGGGCCTACGCCAAGGCCATATAATGTACCAAGATTACTCATTCATGTCTTCCTTTCGTTGTGCAGTAATGATATAAACCGGATTAAGCGGTACAAATCTGTTCATTCCCAATATTGGCTTACTTCTGGAGATTTGCGCATGCATGATGGAAGTGTGAAAACCAGCTTCCGCAAATGCTTCATTAGCCCGGTAAAGATTCTCAATCGTCGCAGCATTCAGAACGATCCTGCCGCCTTCTTTTAGCCGATTGCAGCAAGTATTGATCAGCTCTCCCATTTCGCCGCCAGTCCCGCCAATGAAGATTGCATCAGGGTCAGGAAAATTTTCCAACCCTTGAGGGGCTTTACCATGAATCGCCGTTATATCTGTACGGAATTTACGTTGGTTTTGATAACAGTTTTCTAAATCAGGCTCATTTTTTTCAATCGCGTAAATTTGACCTTCGGAAGCAAGCTTGGCCGCTTCAATTGCCATTGAGCCCGTACACGTCCCAACATCCCAAACTATGCTGTTTTTCCTGAGCTTCAACGCATGCAGGCTTAGTACCCGAATTTCCTTTTTGGTTATGAGTCCTTTGTCAGGCTTACGCTGCGAAAATTCTTCATCTTCTATCCCCAAGGACCAGCTTGGACCTTCTGATTTCCTTTTCAGAATGACGACATTCAACGGGGAGAATTCCCGCTCCATCATTTCATCAAGTTCATACCAGCCAGATTCTTCGGTTTCCCCTTGAAGATTTTCAGCCACAAATGCCCGGTATTCCGTCATTCCGAATGAAAGGAGATATTTAGCCAGTTGATTGGGGCTATTTTCGCTGTCAGTAAGCAAGGCAACTTTCGCTTTCCCATCGATCCTTTGTGCCAGCCCTTTCATGCTGCGTCCATGAATGCTAACGAGGAAGGCATCTTGCCAGCTTTCCCCCATTTTTGCAAAGGCAAGCTGAATTGAACTGAAATATGGGTAAACCTCCATGTTGATTTTGCTGGAAAGATAGCCTCCCATTCCATAAAACATTGGGTCACCGGAAGCTAAAACCACTGTTGGACGAGTTTCATCCTGCAGTTGCTCCACCACCTTTTTCAAACCGCCCTTTATGACAATCTTTTTGCCAGAATAGTTCGGAAAGAAGGATAAGACCCGTTCACCTCCGACCAGCACTTCACTTTCTTCTATCCATTGGGAATATTGAGGCAGTAAGCTTTCCTGACCGTTATCCCCTATCCCGATTAATTTAATCGATTGACTCAATTCCAACAGCCCTTCCCAATAATTGTCCTTTCAACGAATAAATCGCCGTTTCCATTTCAATGCCGCCCTTCACTTGGTTAATGGCAGAGTGACAGCAGGATTCACATAGTTTATTAAAAAAGTCAAAATTATTAATGCCTGACATCATATCCCCGACTTGTGACGCTGTGTTTGCATTCTTGATTTCAAGAACAAGATCATCATCAGCTCCGACGCTTTGGGCAATTTCCGATAGAAAACCGAAGTCGACCGGGGCACTTTTTGAATGCACCATCATCACACCTTGGGCCACTTTGGAGAATTTACCCATCATGCCGACCAGTGAGACCTTTTTAATTCCCTGCCTCTTACATTGCTTAAGTGAGAAGCCCACAAAGTCACCCATTTCAATAAAGGCTTCCTCAGGTAAATGCTGGAGGAGGCTCATGGCATACTTTTCGCTGCGCCCGCCAGTCGTTAAGACAAGATGCTCACACCCGCTAGCTTTGGCGACACTGATAGCCTGGACGATACTTGCCATATAGGCGGAACTGGAAAAAGGGACGACAGTGCCCCTTGTTCCCAAAATGGAAATTCCTCCGACAATCCCCAAGCGGCCATTTAATGTTTTTTTCGCTATTTCTTCACCTGCTGGTACGGAGATGACGACTTTCACACCTCTATTGATCTTAAATTCTTCCAGTGTTTGTTGCACAGTGGTTAAAATCATCTTGCGCGGTACAGGATTAATCGCCGCCTCTCCAACTGGAACGGGAAGTCCGGGTTTGGTCACACGACCAACTCCGGTCCCTCCATCCAATATAATCCCAGGTGCATCCGACCAGCTGACAGTAGAGATAATATGGGCCAAATGTGTGGCATCGGGATCATCTCCGGCATCTTTAATCGTTTCTGCACTAACCGCATTTTCCGATATTTCATATTTCTCAATAGTGAAAGTGGCATCTCGGCCGATTGGTAAGGAAATGGTTGCCTCCTCTAGTGCATCCCCCGTGATCAAAGCGGTCAATGCCGCTTTGGTCACTGCTGTCGAACATGCTCCCGTCGTATATCCATGACGCATTTGTGAGGGGTCTTTTTTCACTTTCTTTTCCATGTTTTTTAACTATCAGCTAAAAGGGAAATCGCGTTCAATGCTGCAACAGTGACAGTACTTCCACCTTTTCGGCCAATATTCGTAATGAATGGCACTTCTTTGATCTTAGCCAGTTCCTCTTTCGATTCTGCTGCAGAAACAAATCCAACAGGCATTCCAATGATTAAATCCGGTTTTGCAATCCCTTCTTTAATAAGACGAATGAGCTCTAGTAAAGCGGTAGGTGCATTGCCAATCGCATAAATGCCCCCTTCATTTTCCTTTACCGCTTTTTGCATCGAAATGATCGCCCTTGTCGTATTCAAACGTTTTGCCTCGACCATCACATCCGGATCCGAAATATAGCAATGGACGTCCCCGCCATGTTTTTGAAATCGTTTTTTGCCTGTACCGCTCTCGATCATTTGAACATCCGCAATGACATGTCTGCCTTTGCGAATGGCTTCCACACCAGCTTGAATGGCATTTGGATGGATGATGACACTTCTTCCCAATTCAAAATCCGCTGAAGCATGAATGACCCGGCGGACGATCTTCCATTCATCTTCAGAAAAATCATGATTGCCCATTTCTTCAGCAATGATTGAAAAGCTATAATCATATATTTTGTCAGGGTCTACCGTTAGTGGTTTAAAATCCGTTTTAAAATCCATCTTGCATTCCTCCTATTTTTCATTTAACTGATTATTCAACTCGGCAATAACATGTTCAAAACTGGAATGAACATTCTGATAGTCAACATCCGGTCGAGATATCATGATCGTCTCAATTCCACATTCCAACGCGGCTTCCAATTTCTCATCAACCGCACCGACCTTGCCGCTTTCTTTCGTTATCATCAATGTGACCCCATATTGTTCATATAGAGCTTTATTTAATTCTTTGGAAAACGGCCCTTGAATCGCAACGATATTTTTTTGTTCGATGCCCAGCTGTGCACATTTTTCCATATTGTCCATGCGTGGCAGCATTCTCGCTATGACTCTGGTATTCTCGAGCCCTACCAATTCTTTTGCGAACACGGCTAGGGTTTTACTTCCGGTCGTGAGCATGATGACTCCCCGTTTTGCAGCGGCAAGCTTGGCAGCTTCCTCATAATCACGGACAACTATCAATTTATCATTCTTAAACCGTTGACTTTCACGCTCATAACGAATATAAGGAACATTTGCTGCCTTTGCTCCGTTAAGGGCGTTTTTGGATGCTTCTTCGGCAAATGGGTGACTTGCATCGACTACAGCGTGAAAACCTTTTGCAGAGATTAAAGATGTCATATCTTCTGCAGTTAATCGGCCAATCCGGGTGGATATCCCAGCATCTTGCAAACTCTTAGCCGCCGATTCGGTTACAACAGTTGCCAACACCTTGAATCCCACCTGCTGCATCTCAATCGCTAATTCCCTTGCATCACTTGTACCCGCCAAGAACAAAATCATTTTGATGTCCCCACCACTTGTCCATCATGATCGTGGTGATGATCATGGTCGTGATCGTGGTGATGATCATGGTCGTGATCATGGTCGTGATCATGGTCGTGATCGTGGTCGTGATCGTGGTCGTGATGATGGTGAGCATGTCCATGTTCCTCGACATGTTTACGATAGTTTTCCAGATCACGCGCCCCGCTTGACCTGCCTTCACTGGCTTCAATTACTCGTTCTTGCAGAATGTTCTGTAAGGTTGGATGATATCCAAAATACTTTGCCAAAATGAATTCTCGATCATGATATTGCTCTTGATAGCCTTTCAGCATATCCTCCATTCTTTCCATCAACACCCCAGTGAAGAGGAAATATGGCAGCATCACTATTTTTTTTGCCCCTAATCGGATGCATCGTTCAATACCTTCATCAACGTGCGGGTCCGTTACACCCATGAAGGCTGTTTCGACCCATTTAACGTTTAATTTTTCCCATAATAATCGTGAAATTTTATATATATCACTATTTGCATCAGCATCACTGCCACCTCGGCCAATTAGCAATATCGCTGTCTCAGAATGTTCAGAGGTCGTATCGAATCCCGCTTCCTCAAGACGGTCTGTCAGGATCGTCAATACATCATGGTGGACCCCGATCGTTTGGCCATATGTGAATTTCACTTCTGGATACTTGGTTTTCCCATCCTCTATTTCAGCTGGGATATGTAATTTCGAATGTCCTGCATGCAACAAAATGATCGGTATGACGATAACTTCAGTAGCCCCTCGTTTTACACAATTATCAATGCCTTTGGATATATTCGGTGCCGCAAATTCCAAGAAGCACGTTTCAACTAGGAAACGCTCGTCCATTGCCGGAATCATATTTTCAATAAAATGACGGACTTCTTCATTTCCCGAAGCCAACCGGCTTCCGTGTCCTACGAACAAAACTGCTTTCATTTACTTTCCCCCTCTTGATTAGTCTTCACAAGGCGCAGGCTCTATGTTTATTTTGGGAGCGATGTCCTGATAAGAAAAATTCTGTATCTTTTTCGAACGTTTGAAGTATTTAAAAAGCCTCTCATTGGGATGGGCATTTTGCTTATACTCCCCGACAATGTCCGTGATCAGTTCAACAAGCTGTTCCGGTTCAATGCCTTCCGCAACCGGCTGACCTGGATGGGCTGTTCTTCCAACCGGTTTAGCTCCAAGAAATAAGTCGAACTTCCCTTTTCGGAAGACAATCCCGATATCATCCATCACAGCACTATAACAAGCCATCCCACACCCATTAAAACCGATGTTCAGTTCCTTGGGCATTTTCATTCCGCCAAGCACCCGGTGTATTTCATCCGCATAAGGAATGGATTCCGCTTTTTCACCATCACAGAAATCACAGGCTTTTAATGTCAGTACATCTCCAATCGGCGACAAAAGAAAGTTTGCTGATTGCAATTTCCCCGTAATGACTTCCGGATCCGTTGTCGGAATCTTTAAGACGATTTTATGATTTGGCGTGTATTCCATCGTTCCCTTTTCCCCGACAACTTCCGCAAGTGTCATCATTTGTTTGGGAGTGAATTGTTTATTCGCCACACCTGGACTAACGGCAAGTTCGAATACCGACTCCATTTTTTGCTTAACTATCGGCTGAATGGATTGCTTAACGGTTTGACCCTTGACTCTTGACAGGGCCTCCATTGCCATTTCAAAGGAAGCTGGCTTCTTTTCTGGTGCTTTTGTAAGTAATCCAACTCCTCCAGCGGACTCGGTTAAGGCTTCTTGATCTAATGCCCACGGTTCCGCTTCTTTTTGCAGTCGCTGATGCGGCTTCAATGTTTGCTTTTCCGAATTCAAAGTATATTTTCTCTGATAGCCTCTTGGTGTGATGATTTTGTCATCATATAAAAAGGTGGATGAATTACCGATAATGACGGTGGTCAACATTCCAATATCGTGATTCAACATATCCTGCAAATTGGTTATGACAATATCCTGCCTATCGCGATAAGCACTTTTCACCAACCCGACAGGTGTATCCGGCGAGCGGTAGCGAAGGAGAATTTTCTGTGTTTCAACAATTTGCCGGGTCCGCCTGCCGCTGCGCGGATTATAAAGTGCAATGACAAAGTCTGCCATTGCAGCTGCTTCAACCCTTTTAGCGATCAATTCCCAAGGAGTTAAATGATCACTGAGGCTGATCGTACACGAATCGTGCATGACTGGTGCCCCAAGTAAAGACGCACATGAGTTGATTGCAGAAATGCCAGGAATGACTTCAATGCCCACTCCAGTTTCTTCTTTCCAGCCTTTCTCAATCAATACTTCATAAACCAACCCTGCCATCCCGTAAACTCCGGCATCCCCACTGGAAATCACCGCCACTTTCTTTCCCAGCTCCGCTTGTTTCACTGCTTCCTGTGCACGTGATACCTCTTCAGTCATCCCCGTACTAATGATCGTTTGATCTGTAAGCAGTCCCTGAATGAGTTCAACATAAGTTTTATAACCAATGATGTAGTCACTTTCTTGAAGGGCTTCGACGGCACGTTTGGTAATGTGTTCAAAATTCCCGGGCCCAAAGCCCACGACGAATAATTTACCGTTTGTACTCATTAAGACATCTCCTTTTACGCTTTGTTCTTTGAAATACCCGTATGAGCAGGAAAATCTGGATTAGGGGTCATTTCCCCACCATTGAATTGATAGATCATCTGTGGAACAAACTCACCATCATCGATATTACTGACGATCTGCCGACCGAAATCAGGCGTTTCCACTCGATACCAGTTTCCTTGGGGATAGGCAATCACAACGCAGGCATCCTTACATCTTCCGTTACAGCGTGTCCTGGTTGTATGGATTTTCAGATCCAGTCCTTTTGAAGTAATTTCATCGCGAATCGCTTGGGTTACTTCTTCCCCGCCCTTTTTCATGCAGCTGCTCCCATTACAAATCAACAGATGCGTTTTTGTACCCGTCAAGTTCCAAGTAGTCATCTTCTTCCTCCTGAGTTCAGGGAAAAGGCAAAATAAAAAACCTTAACATTAGAGTCAAGGTTTTAAAAAAACTATATGAATGAGGAGCCAAAGGCAAGCATGCCAAATCCTCCCAAAATCGTCATAGTCCTTCTACCTTTCCCTCCGAAAAGTATCACGCAATTTTAAAAGCAGGTTTCCTGGCTTACGCTTCATTTTACTTTGTCCCTTCCCGGCATCATGCCAGTGGCTATCGACAATTTCATCAGCGTTTACAGTAGCGGGGGCTGCATCGGATTTTCACCGATTTCCCTATTATCCCTTGCTTATTAACACAAGGGCACTTTTAAAATGAAATATTTGGTTTTATTATACATTTCTAACTAACTTAATCTATCATATAACAACTTTATCAAAATTCAATAGTTTATTCCGACTGTTTAGAAAAGTTTAATAGTGTAAAACCGGTTAAAATCCTTTCCTTGCAACAAACTTCGTCCCGAAAAAAAAAGATAGTGTAGCTGGAATTATTTCTTTATGGTACACTATACGAGAATTTTCAAAATAATTACATAAGTTTTATGGTGTTGAATTTCTCGGAATTCAGCTTAAAAGGGAAGCCGGTGAAAATCCGGAGCGGTCCCGCCACTGTAAAGGGAAGTCCTATTACTTTAACTTTAATCCACTGTCAAATGAGATGGGAAGGATGTAATGGGATGATGAACCAAAGCCAGGAGACCTGCCATGAAGCGTGAAACTGTTTCAGCCTACGAGGATGGGCGTGCGGATCAGGCAGAATGGCCCATGGTTGGTTCATGCTGCAAAATTCCTGTTCATTACGCACTTCTTTCCTTTGAGAGAAGTGCTTTTTATGTTGGGCGCCGCTTTCTTCTCAAGATTGATCAGAAAAATTTAAAAGTGTTGAAAGGAGAAAGAATGAAAAGAACCAATTGGAAAATTATTTATTTTGTCATCTTACTGCTTTTTGTCCCGAACCGGGCAATGGCCATGCATATCATGGAGGGCTTTTTACCCATTGAATGGGCTATATTCTGGTGGGCCGTGACGTTTCCATTTTTAATCTTGGGTTACCGGTCCATTAGGTCCAAAGTAAGGGAAAACCCAGAAACAAAAATGATACTTGGCCTATCGGGCGCATTTGTATTTATTTTATCGGCCCTAAAGATTCCTTCCGTTACGGGAAGTTCTTCACACCCTACCGGAGTTGGTTTGGGTTCCATATTATTCGGACCATTGGCCATGAGTGTCGTTGGCTCCATCGTTCTGTTATTTCAAGCAGTATTACTGGCTCACGGAGGATTGACGACATTAGGGGCCAATGCATTTTCCATGGCCGTTTGCGGACCGTTCATTGCTTACTTTGTCTTCAAGGGCGCAACTAAATTGGGGTGGTCTTTTTCACTTGCCGTTTTCTTGGCAGCTGCTTTTGGAGATTTAGGAACCTATGTGGTCACTTCCGTTCAACTTGCTCTTGCTTTTCCATCCGAGGTAGGAGGATTCATGGCCTCATTCAGTAAATTTGCAGGGATTTTTGCCCTCACCCAAATTCCCTTGGCAATCAGTGAGGGGTTATTGACAGTCGTCGTGATGAATTTCTTGAAAAAATACAATCTTGGCGAATTGAAATTGCTGCGAGTTTTATCTAAGGAGGCCCGTTAATATGAAAAAAAGTCTACTGCTGCTTTTCCTGGTTGTCATTCTTGCAACCATACCGTTAATCACCCAACAAGGAACGGAATTTGGCGGTGCCGATGGCGAAGCTGAGGAAGCCATCACTAAGATCCATCCGGAATACAAGCCATGGTTCAACAGTATTTGGGAGCCGCCAGGTGCAGAAACCGAAAGCTTATTATTTGCGCTTCAAGCTGCAATCGGAGCCGGTTTCATTGGATACTTCATTGGCGTGATGAGACAAAGGAATAAGCAAACCAAACAAGAATTGGCAGAAAAATCGAAGCATGTTACTCATTGATAAATATGCCTATTTTAATGGGCTAAAGGATGTACATCCGTTGGAAAAGATGGTTTTTGCACTTTCCCTTTTGCTGTTTTCATTAACGGTAAGGGATATGGCCGTTTCGCTCATCACTTTTACGGTGATGAGCGCTTTAATCATTTTTGCGGCAAAAATCCCGCTTTCCTATTATCTGAAATTACTTCTATTGCCAGGATTTTTTATACTATCTGGAACAATTACCATCCTTTTTTCTTTCACAAGTAAATTTACATCGATATCGAATATATGGTGGTCCTGGAAGGTCGGGAACTGGCAAATATTCATCAGCGATGACAGCGTCGGTACAGTGGCCAATTTGATCACTGTCGTATTAGGCAGCATCAGCTGTTTATATTTCCTTACCTTAACTACACCCATTACCGTCATCCTATCTGTGCTGCGAAAATTTAAAGTGCCTTCCTTATTGATCGATTTAATAGAATTGACCTATCGCTTTATCTTTATTTTTTTAGATACAGCTTTGGCCATTCACCAAGCACAAGCTTCACGGCTGGGGTATGTTTCATTAAGGAAAGGCATACGATCTCTCGGATTACTAATCTCGTCTTTATTTTTAGGAGTATTGCAGCGCTCTGGACAATTGACGATGGCCATGAACGCAAGAGGCTATCAGGAGAATCTTTCCTATATCGAGGATACTTACACCTATTCCTCACGCAATTGGCTGATCGCGATTGTAATATTAGGAAGCTTAATCTTTATTAATGGATATTTGTAAATTGGAGGCAACCCAACAATGGACGAGCATATTTTTCATATAGAAGGCCTCACCCATCAATTCGCAGATGGAACGTTCGCTTTAAACGATCTGTCGCTAACGATTAAACATGGTAAAAAGATTGCATTATTAGGCAATAATGGTGCCGGCAAATCGACTTTATTCCTCCATTTAAATGGTCTTTTACAACCTACAGCAGGAACAATCAGATTTAAGGGCAAGAAAATGAAATATGACCGTAAATCATTATTATCATTACGAAAGCAAGTCGGGATCGTTTTTCAAGATCCCGACTCGCAGCTCTTTTCCGCTAATGTACAACAGGATATATCGTTTGGACCGATGAATTTAGGATGGGATAGAATTAAGGTCCAGGAGAAAGTAAATTGGGCAATGGCCCAAACGGAAGTAACGGAACTGAAAGACAGACCTACACATTTTTTGAGCCTTGGGCAAAAAAAACGTGTCGCCATTGCGGGGATACTCGCCATGGAACCCGATGTCTGGCTCTTGGACGAGCCTACCGCTGGATTGGATCCTTATTTCTCAAGACAGATCATGGCTCTGCTGGACAGTATCCACGCCCCTGAGAAAACGATTATCCTATCAACTCATGATGTTAATTTAGCTTATCAATGGGCTGATGAAGTCGTTGTCATGAACGATGGTAAGGTCATATACCAAGGGGACCCTATTTCCGTTTTCCATGATGAAGACGTTTTGCTGCAGGCACATCTGGAGAAACCGTGGGTTTTTGAAATGTTTCAAGCCCTTCTTCAATCAAGGAACCCTGCAGAAAGGGACTTTTTCCCAAGAACGAAGGAAGAATTGCTTCAAAAGTTGGAGACAGAAAGAATTTATTAATTATGTTTCCCCTAGCTCTTGTTTCATCAGAAGCTAGGGGATCAAACCGATATAAAAACAAATTTTATTACCTTTCTTCTTTAGATCTTTCTTTTGCAATTTCAATATCTCTTCCGTTTACATCATCAATGACTGCCTTTATTTCGCCTTCCGCATAAGTATCGGAGACTTGTTCGTGAGTTCTGGCCAGTCCAGAGGATAATGGATCTTCCCGTTTATAATCGCTGACATCATATATTCTTCCGGCAACTTCTGAAGATTCATTTTTTGATTGCTTGCTATCCATTTTTTTCACTCCTAATTTTTAAATTATCCAAACATTTTGACAACATCATCAAAGACAAAGCTATTTTGTGTAAAAAACGAAGCAATATTCAATAATGTTAAAAAAGGAGGAAAAAGGCAAAAAAAGCTTACAAGTAAAATCCCCTTTCAAGGACTTAACATGTAAGCTTAATGAGAGCTTAGCCCTCCTTCTTCACATCCATATTATCGGATGGGTCACCCCAACATTCCACATTCTTCAAACCTTTAATATTGTTCACATGGAAGACAGGATTTTTCCCACTTTTCTTTTGCCTTTGATAATCCGCCAGTGCAGCAAAAGCGATCTTTCCCAGTAAAGCTATGGCGATCAGGTTGATAATGGCCATAAGGGCCATCAGCAAGTCAGCCAGTCCCCAAACAAAATCCAGTGAGGCAAGCGAACCGAATATCACCATCCCTACGACTGCGACCCGATAGATGTTTAACCAGACCTTATTTTCATTAATGAAGCCAATGTTCGACTCTCCATAATAATAGTTGCCCACAATGGAACTAAAGGCGAATAACAGTACGATAATGGCAAGGAAAATACCCGCCCAAGATCCCAATGCCGTTCCGAGGGCATTTTGAGTAAGGACGATACCATCCGTTTCCTTCGATGTATAAAGACCTGAAAACAAAATGATGAAGGCTGTCGAGCTGCAAATGATGAGCGTATCGACAAAAACACCTAGAGACTGAATGAGACCTTGCTTGACGGGATGACTGACATCAGCCGTCGCACCAGCATTTGGAGCACTACCCATCCCGGCTTCATTTGAAAATAGGCCGCGCTTGATTCCCTGCATCATGGCAGCTCCCAGCACTCCGCCAGCCACTTCTTTTATTCCATCAAATGCACTTTCAAAGATCAAAGCAAAAACACCAGGTAACTCGGTAATGTTCATGATGATGATTATCAACGCCACTATCACATAGGCTCCTGCCATGATCGGAACGATGACTTCAGAGACCTTTGCAACCATTTTGATCCCGCCAAAAATGATGACAGCCGTGACCATAGCCAAGATGATTGCCGTAACCCACTTTTCAATCCCAAACGATTCGTTGAATGCACTTGTAATCGTATTGGCTTGTACCGAGTTGAATGCTAGTCCAAATGTAAGCGAAATCAACACAGCGAAAGTGATGCCCATCCAGCGGGCATTCAATGCTTTTTCCATATAATACGCAGGACCGCCGCGGAATGCATCCCCATCCTTGACCTTATAGATTTGTGCAAGTGTGCTTTCAATGAATGCGGAAGCAGATCCGATCAGTGCTATTAACCACATCCAGAAAACGGCTCCAGGTCCGCCCGTCGTGATCGCGATGGCAACACCTGCAAGGTTACCCGTTCCTACCCGCGATGCCGTGCTTATGCAAAATGCCTGAAAGGATGTTACACCTTTTTTTTCCGCAGTGGCTCCTTCTCCCAAAAGCCGGAACATTTCCCCTACCATTCTGAATTGGACAAACTTCGTGCGGATGGTAAAATAAAGACCCAATCCAACCAACATGATGATCAATATGGAAGACCATAACACATCATTAGTTTCACTAATAAATTTTTCTAAGATTCCCATTAATACAAACCCCTCTACTTAACTCTAATTATTATTATAAAAACATATACAACTATAATTTATTTCCCCATGCATTGAGGAGATAAACAAGTGAAGCCAATAAAAAAAGGAAATTCCGTAATGAATCTCCAATACAATAATATATTATATCCTAACACTCTATTTTTTTCATTCATGAATTGATATTTCAGTATTATTTCCTTTCGATAATAATCTTTATCCTCTATTCATTTAACATTCACTGCAACGTTAAGTACATTCATATTCCAAACACACCTTGGATATAGCTCAAAAAAGCCTCACACTTCCTGATCCCAGGTTAACGTGCGAGGCTTTTTTGCATTTCTCTGCTCTATCTTATATTCTGGTTATCTGTAGGCCTCAATGTTGCTAGATGGTTAGAATACCTTGTGCAAACATCTTTCTTAATTCTTTCTTATCTATTTTTCCAATCGGCGTTAATGGGAACTTATCAAGAAAATAGGCTACTTTAGGAACCATATACTTAGAGGTTCTTTGTTTGCAGAAATCAATTAATTCCTCACTAGTACAGTTCGATCCTTCTCGCAGTGATACCACGACACACACTACTTCTCCCCAATCTGGATGAGGAGCGCCTATGCAAGCGCTTAATGCAACAGAAGGGTGCTGGTTCACCACTCGCTCCACTTCTGAAGAATACACGTTCATCCCGCCCGTAATGATCATATCTTTCTTCCTATCCACAATATAAAGGTAACCGCTTTCATCCCATTTACCAATATCCCCCGTGTAGAACCAGCCATCACGGATGTATTCTTGGGTAAGATCCGGTCTTTGATAATAGCCTACCATCATGGCTGGTGATTTTACGATAATTTCTCCAAGCTCGGTTGGTTTTACATCATTTCCATCTTCATCAATCAGTCGAACTTCGGTAAGAATGCACGGTTTCCCACAGCTTTTCAACATTTCCGAATTGTTATGATAAGCCCATACATGAGCGCTCTTCGATAGTCTGGTAATGACAATATTGCATTCTGTCATGCCGTATTGCTGGCGCATGATAGGCCCGAATACTTCAAAAGCTTCTTTAAGGCGCTTTTGAGAAATTGGTGACGCGCCGTAGAAGATATTGCGCATGGAGCTCATATCATAGTCCATCTTCTTTGTCTGATCAAGGAGCCTGTATAACATGGTCGGTACCATGAATGTCGTCGTGATTTTATGTTCCTTTATCGCCTGTATGAATGCTGCAGCGTCGAATGAGCCCATCACATAGACATGGACGCCCGAAACAAGGGATCTCCAAAGTAATGAACCGGCAGAATGCACAATGGGCGTACTTAGCAATACCCGGTCACGGTCATCCAGCGGGTCTTCGATAGCTGCAGAAAGTATGGCTGCGCCGAGTCCTTTCTGGGAATGCATGACGCCTTTGGGTGTACCCGTTGTCCCGCCTGTATATGACAGAAGGGCAATGTCTTCCTCTTCAGCTAATGGCAAGTCTAGATTATTTATTTCGCCGGGCCATTGAAACAGTTCAAACTCCTCCGGATAATTAATATGAAAGCCTGGGAGCCCAATGACATGGACATCTTCCTTCTTCATTTCTTCCAAATACTTAAAGAAGGTGTCAAAGTGTGTCTGTGTAGCTATTATGACCACTTCTGGTTTTGCTTCCTTTAAAATGAATTGTATTTCTCGTTTCCCCAGTTTTTCACTTAATGGCACTAAGGTGGCTCCACATTGCTGGATGGCCAAACCAAACATCACACTTTCCAAACTGTTTGGAATGATGGTCGCTATGCGGACACCCCTTCCTGCACCTAAACGAAGTAGATAAGAAGTGATAAGTTCTGTTTTCTTCCATAACTCGTCGTAGGTTATCGTTTCACCGTTTGGCAACAAGGTAATAGCCGGCAGTTCGCCGAATCGTTTCATTCCTTTATTCAACAGTGACTGAAATGTCATCTTATGCAGCATGTATATTTCCTCCCTCGAAAAAGGTTTTACCCTTTTAATAATGCTTTGGCAATTGTATTTTTTTGAATTTCTGAGGTTCCGCTCAGAATACGATACATCCGAGCACTCCTGTACATTTTTTCTACTGGATGCCCTTTTACCAAGCCTTTGGAGCCAAAGATTTGGACAGCCTTGTCAGCCACACGGCAATTTACTTCTGAAGCAAACAGCTTAGCCATGGACGTGCCGGCTCGATCCTCTTTTCCTTGATCAATTTTTTCAACCACATCATAGACCATGCACTTTGCTGCATAGATTTCAGTCGCCATATCTGCGAGCATATGCTGAATTGCCTGGAAGTCACCGATGGGCCGGCCATGTTGGACTCGCGTTTTGGCATGTTCAATAGATAAATCGAGAAGGTGTTGAGCCATTCCGATAAAGCCGGCTGCATGGGAAGCGCGATTTGTGTTTATTCTTTTCAATCCGAGCAGCAACCCTTTTCCTGGTTCTCCGATTATATTGGCGGCAGGCACTCGACATTGATTGAAATTCAATTCAGCATGTATGCGTTCTCCTGATAGCGGAACTTGAATGGCTCCTAGTTCAAACCCCGGATGTTGGGGTGTTTTTTTATCAACTAGGAAAGCAGTGATTCTTTCTTTTTCTCCATTCTGAGATTCTTTCGCTATGACAATGGCGAAATCAGCATAGGGGGCAGCACTGATAAAATGTTTTTTTCCGTTTAATATATAATCATTTCCGTCTTTCACGGCTGTTGTTTCGATAGCAAAGGCATCCGATCCAGCATTGGGTTCTGTAAGGGCAAAGCAGCAGCTCGCTTCTCCCGTCACAATGGGCATCACATATTTTTCTATTTGCTCCGGTGTAAAACTTTCCAACATCTGACCAATTCTTAGCGGTCCGCCAATCTCGCCAATAACCTGTCCCCATAAAACCGCTCCGGAACGGGCCAATTCTTCCTTGAACATGCATAAGCCTTTTAAGCTAACATTTTGTCCGCCATAAGTTTCAGGGAGGTTAATTCCGTAAAATCCCAATTCCCTGGATCGTTTCCTTGCCCATTGAATAGCTTCCATCGGGATATCCTCTTCAGCGTTCAATCCATGCTCCTGTTCATATGGAAGCAATTCATTTTGGATGAAATCCTGCAACTTTGTTTGAAGTACCTCTAATTTCTCTTCTTGGGTCGTTACCATAAGTGTCCCCTTTCGGTTTTTATTTTCGTTGAACTTTTTAAATATTTAAAATGTTATAATATTAATTTTAAATGTAAATATTATTTAAGTAAAATAAGGATATATGATATAAATATAAAAAATATTGATGTAAATAAAAAAATATTAGTTCCCTATCATCATAGGAAACTAATATTTAAGAGTAGTATAGAAATCGAGACATTTAATAAACTCCCTGGCAGCTTTTGAAAAATACTGCTTCTTAGAGCGAACGTAACCGAATTCCATTGTACTATTTTCCAGCTCCACCAAAGGAATGGCCACAAGTTCCCCGCTCAGGAAATAGGGGTCGCTGTTAACTCCAATATCATAAGAAAAGGCAATCGCTAATCCCTCAGCGACGGTTTTTTTGATGATCTCTGTATTATTTGTGAAAAACAAAATGTTCATCTCACCGTAATGATCAAAAAAACCTTTAATGAACGACTTCATTCTTGGTCCATTGTAAATGACCAAATTTTGGTCCATTAGCTCTTTTGGGGTTATGCTTTTACGGTTCACTAAAGGGGAGTTCTTACTGACCATCACAATCACTTTAGCTTCCATCAAGGGTTGGAATTCCAACTCAATTTCTTTTGGTTTAACCTTTGGGATATTCAATAGCCCGATGTCTATCTTACCATTCAGTACTTCTTCGGTTATCTCTTGTCCCCCTTTTTCTTCAATGACAATTTTCACCTCTGGATACTTCTTCTTAAATAAGGCCAAGGATTTAGGCAAAACCGTTAGAAATAAACCTTGTGTTGATGATAGGCGTAACTCTTTTTCCATTGTATCTGAATGTATTTGGGCACTGTCTCTTATTTCTTCCAATTTGCTTAATACTTCAAGAGCTTTCTGGATGATTTCCTTTCCGTCTTCTGTAGGTATGGTTCCTAACCTTGACCGCTTGAAGATTTTTATACCTAATTCCTTCTCCAAACTCGTAATGGCCATACTGATTCCAGATTGGGAGATATGGAGGCTTTCTGAAGCCGTGGAAATCGAGTTAACCTCGGCTACCTTGATGATATATTCCAATTGTTCAATATTCATGATTCATTCTCCTTCTAGCCTATTACTAATATCATACCTCGAACAGAAAGCCCTTTCAATTTTAGAGAAGTGGATTCAGGACACTTCAAACCGTCTCCTCAAAAGCAGAATGCCAGTTTTATATAATTGTAGTTGTTTTTTCGTATCCTTTAGCGGGTTGTGCCTGATTATTTTTAATAGATACGGCAACAATCGTTCCCAATAACGCTATTATCACCAAAAACAGGAAAGCTGCATTATAGGAGTCATTAAACAAACTGATAATCAAACCGAGGGCTAAAGGAGAAACCGCACCTGCAATTTGACCGGCAAAAGTTACGAGTCCGGAGGCAGAGCCCGTTAGTTCCTTTGGTGAGTATTTTATGATGATCGTATAAAGAACCGTTCCAAAGAAAGACAGTGCTACGGAGTTGAGAGTGAGATAAGTGATGATAAGTGCTATAGACGTGGCGTTAGACATTAAAAAGAGAAAAATTGCTGATAATAAAGCGCCTGCAGCGGCAAGATACTTCTCTCGGTTAGCCATATGCTTATCCAGAAGCCACCCGCTTACATTAAACATCAAGAAACCAAAAATATAAGGGATTGCCAATAAACCTCCGGCGGCTATTAAATCCACCCCTTTTTCTTTAACCAAATATATAGGCATCCAAGTGATCAGACCATAGTTGATAATATTTGATATAAACTTGAATGTTATGAGTTTCCAAATATTTTCGATTTTAAATAACAGTTTCAGAGCAACCTTTTTTTGTTTCGGTTTGTCCTTTTTAAACTCTTGATTTCCTTGAGGCTTTAGAATGAACCAAATTCCGAAAGAAGCTAATATCCCTAGAATTCCGGCAATGGTAAACATGCCCCGCCAACCGAATGCCACCACCATGGAAGCGGCAAGTGCGGTACCTAATATCCCGCCAATATTTTGGGCAGACAGGAAAAACGAATTTGCCCGGCCCCGTTCTTCTTCAGGGAAGTTATCTCTTATAGTGGACATACTGGCAGGATAGAAAGGCCCTTCACCTAACCCGAACAGAAAACGGATGAATAATAATGACATAAATGACCAGGCAAACCCAGTCATTACAGTGAACAAGGACCAACTAAATAAAGAAACAGTAACCATGACTCTGGCGCCATACTTATCGGTCATCCATCCACCAAGCGGTTGCATGAGTGAGTAGCTAACAAAAAATATACTAATTAAAATACCTGTCTGGGACGTATTGAGATGAAACTCATCTGCAATAGGAATAATCCCGACATTTATGGCAACGCGATCAAAAAAACTTAAAATCATTCCAACAAATAAAAGGCCGCTAATCATTATTTTTCGTTTCTTACTTGCATATAACTGCATTCCCCATCACTCCATTTTTTTATATTTTCACAAAACCTCAGCCACATAGGAAGCGCTTACAATTCCTTTCGAATTACAAAACTCGAAATTTTCTTTTTACGGTTATTGACTTTTGTTCTGTAACTATTAGGAGCGTTTTATAAAAAATTAAAAACGAAACAGGATGCCTACAGGATTAATTAATACATTCAAACCCACGAGACTACAAAGTAGACTCGTGGGTAACCGACCCATCCTGGTTTCAGAATATGAAGTGGTTGATTATCACGGAGTTACGATATTAACCTTTGGTTGGAATTGATCCAGCAAAGTCAGGAAATCTTCAAACTGTTTTTTATCACCGGAAATGGCAACTTTACCGGCTGCTTCCATTTTGGATAAATCTTCACGTCCCAGAGCAATCTGATAGAAGGTTATTCTATCTAATGTTAATGCTGCATCAGGGTTGGACGCCGTTTTCCCTTTTTTGAAGTTCAATACAGAATTATTCAAATCGATCGTGTAATTGGTTTTCGAATCTGTAAATGTCAAATTGAATGTCATATTTTTATTTTCCGCTTTCATTCCATTTAATTTAATGGACAAGAATTTCAGGAAATCTTCCATTGGCATATTGAGCAGCGTATCGAGATTCATCATTCCTCCACTTCCCTTCGAGTCTGCCACACCATTCCTTAACTCGTCTGCGCCGGTAAGATAGAAATTACGCCACACAGAAGATTCAGCTGTGTATCCTAATTGCTCATAAGCTTTAGCCAATAAATTTTTTGCTTCTGTATTTTTCGGGTTGGCCATGACGACATGCTTTAAGACTTGAGCCACCCAGCGATATTCCCCTCTTTTATAATCAAGTTTTGCCTGTTTAATGACCTTCTTTTCCCCACCCATATATTGTACATATTTAACGCCCGATTCCTCTTGTGGTAATGGATCCAAGTCGGATGGATTACCGTTGAAATATCCTAAATAAAAGTTGTACACCGCTTTTACGTTGTGTTTCAATGTTCCGTAATACCCCCGATTGGCCCAGACTTTATCCAACTTTTCAGGAAGCTTTAACTCTTCCGCGATTTCATCAGGTGTAAGACCTAAATTAGCTAATCGTATGGTTTGGTCATGAATATATTTGTACAAATCACGCTGACTTTCCAACTGCTCCAGAACATCGTCCCTTCCCCATATGGGCCATGTATGGGCCGTAACCATAGCATCTATATCTTCGTTTCCAAACAGATCAACTGTTTCATCAAGTGCTTTCACCCATTTTAGGGTATCTCTGGTTTTAGCTCCCCTTAATGTATAAATATTATGTAACGTGTGTCCGGTGTTTTCCGCTACCACTAAAGTTTTGTAATCATTGATATAATAATGCATTTCAGATGGAGCTTCCGAATCCGGCGTCAATAAAAATTTAAATGTAATTCCGTCTATTTCCACCGTTTGAATATCATCCTTCACTTCCATTGTTGGAGGTAAATAGCTAAAAGTTCCGTTACTTAATCCTGGGCCAATACCAGAAGTAACAAATCCCCTTTCATTTGCGGTTAAGAGATTTCCAAACATATAACCTGCACGGCGAGACATTATATTGCCTAAAAGAATGTTTTCACTTAGCGCTTCATCGTTAAAACCTGCTGGGACAATAATCGGCACCTTAGCTGGATTGTCAGCGTATTGAGCAATGCCTTTCATACCACCAAAGTGATCCGCATGACTGTGACTAATAACAATTGCACTTACTGGATTTTTGGGCCGATGTTCAAAATAAAGCTCCATGGCTGCTTTTGCCGTTTCAATTGTAGAAAGTGTATCCAAAACTATTAATCCTGTTTTTCCTTCCACAATGGTAAGCACTGATAAATCCTGGCCCCGAACTTGATAAACGCCATCTACCACTTTAAATAAGCCTGTTATATTTTGTAATTGAGCCTGCCGCCACAAACTTGGATTTACAGTAAAACTTGCCGGCTGATCTTCTTTTATGAATGAATATCGATTACTATCCCAAACTACGTCACCTTTTGAATTTTTAATTGGATTCATATTCAAAGGCGCAATGAATCCTTTATGTGCATTCTTGAAATCTTCCTTATCTTTAAAATTCAACTGTTCATAAAAAGCCTTATTTGCTGAAATTGTTGCATCTGTCGCCGGCATCGGCTCATCTGACGCAGCCTTTGTAACAGAAGACCCTGCCAGTAAAACAAATACAATGGGAACGGATACAATTCCTTTAATAAAAGATACTTTGGACATTTCATACCCCTTTCTACATAGATATCATGTTATCTATTCCGAATGTTGCAGCAGTAAACTTTCTCTTTTTTTAGAAATTTTTAGAATAATATGAATTTATTTTATAATTAATTTGACTTTAAGTATATTTCCTATTTCTAATGGTAACTTCAATTTTATTTATATAAAGGCTATGTTAAATTCTAATGTTGATATTTGACCATAAGAAAACCGCCTTGGTGAAAAGGCGGTTCATTGAGCTATCGTCCCCGTAGTTAAATAAATTAGTTGTGTCTGTTTTTATTGAGTGTCTTCGTCGCTTTTGTACAACAAAAATCACCTGGCTGACAATCAAAAGTCTTACATATCCGTTAATCATTCATTTTTTGACTTCATATCTGGGGCATTTTTTAATGGATTTTGAAGGGCGTCCACAATGGCTGCGATGATACTTGTTGCTAAAATACCCATTAGACATAATGATGTAGGACCCGCTGCATCATCACTACCTGTAACTTTAGCAAGCACCCTTAAGCTTACTATTCCTAACAAAATGAGGAAAATGACTGTAAAAGCACATTTCTTTATAATCTTCAAAGATTTAAGGGATAATTCAGAGAAAGCATTGTTCTTTTCGATGTAGGTTAATAGTTTATATGCTTGATACAACGCAACAGAAAACGCAATACAGAATCCGTATGCACATACTAAAAAGGGGATTAGGAAGTAAGCCGTATCTGGATGTACCCTTGCATCCCTAACGGCTATCTCAGGCAACCAGATACACAAAGCAAGCACTGCAATTCCAGCCAGAAAAATAATTACCTTTAAGAAAGTGGTTGAACCTCGTTTAACATTCATTTAAAACACCTCACTTATTTAATGACAACATGATTTTAGCATATTATTTATCGTATTACAGTAAATTTATATTGTTTTCATTTATATTATTATTGTTATTGAAATATCCTTTTAATTTTGACAAAAATAAAAAGCACTTCTCATTACAAAGAAATGCTCTTACTTTAAAATGTTAAATTTACAACTTGTTCAACAAAACTGCCCGTTAGCTTAACAAGAATAAGCAGAGAGCCGAAGTTTGGTATTCGTGTCGGTCACAGTAAATAGGCACGATTTGACCAACATATTTTTCTTATTCGATGACGAAAGAATTTTATGCCGCCAGTAAAACAAGGTTACATGCGTCACCGCATTACCTAATTGCTCGGTACATTTTCTCAACGACTAGCCCTCAATCATGCATTCGATGAACCGAACCCAAAGATGTGGTCTTCTGGTGCGTTGAAGATCGCGTGTTTGTGAGGTCGTGAAGGTTTTATGGCAGGCTTTACAGCGGTAACGCTGCTGTTTCACCTCTCCAGCACGTGTTTTGATAACGAATTTACCAAATCGCACAACAAAATGGCTGTCGAAATGTGGGCAGACAAGACCAGCTTTATGCTTTTGTTCCTGATTTCATCAATTGCACGAATAGGAGCCGACATCGGTTTCGTTCGAGACTGCAAGAAATATACAAGTTCCTGTTTACCGCTTTCATTTAATGCTTCGGCGAGCTTCTTTATTTATTTAACATAGCCTATATAAAAAATAACAATCCCTTTGTTTGTCTAACCGAAGGCTGAAGAACCAAATACAAAATGCCCCTCCCGATAGGGAAGAGCTTTAATGAATACGCAATGCTGTATATTCAATTTGCTATGACTTTTGCAAGGCAAGGTGTCCGGGGCCACACCGTTTCCCCAAAACTGAAAACGCTGCCAAAATGTAATGGTAAACGAAGGTAGCTTTCATTCCTTATTGAAGAAAATCAACAAATTTAGACACCCCTATTTTATTGAATCGCTTGTTTTTCCTGACTAGCCATAAATTTCTTGTTATTTCTATTCTGGAAATACCCACTTTCCGCAAAAAGCCTTGCTCCAATTCCCTGGCCACTGTCAACCTTGGTAAAATGCTGATTCCAAGTCCAGCTTCAACCGCACTTTTTATCGCTTGTGTACTGCCAATCTCCATGTAGCTTTCTATTTTTTCTAAAACCCCATGCTCCCTTAACATGTTTTCTACGATAAGCCGAGTTCCGGAAATGGATTCACGCCAAATCATCCTTTCATTTCCCAATTCCTCTAGCTGAATTTCTTTTCTGTCTTTCCATGGGTGGTCGGATGGACATACCAATATCAATTCGTCTTCGGCGAACTTGTCTACAATAAAATCGGTGTTTTCCACAAGTCCTTCCACCAAGGCCAAATCAATGACATCGTTTGAAAGATCCTCCAGAACCCGGGGGGTATTTTTTATCGTTAAGGTAACTTTTATTTCAGGCTGTTGTTTTTTAAATCTCCCCAGCAAGCTCGGCAACAAATACTCACCGATAGTCAAGGATGCCCCTACTATAAGGTTTGCATTGTACTCTCCCGTTGATTGCTGAATCACTTCTTTTGAATGGTTGAAGTCATTTACAATAGCTTTTGCAAAAGGGTATAACAGCTTTCCTGCTTCTGTAACTCTCAGCCTTCCTTCCTCACGGTCAAATAACAAAGTGTTATAATAATTTTCCAGTTGATGGATTTGACGTGTTACAGCGGGTTGAGATAGGAAACTTAACCTAGCTGCCTGGCTTATACTTCCTTCATCCACCACTAAACAAAACATTTTCAGATTTTCCAATTTCAAGAAAACGACCTCCATGTTTTTTGATAGTTTATTAAAATGATAGCATCATTAGGTAAATGGTGAAATGAAAATAGTGTGATACATACTGAGGCTAGGCGGCATTCTTTATAAAACGGATAAATCTTCTGGGTATAACGTTTTGTTATACCCGATGATTTTGTTGCAATTTACCCATCCCTTTTTCTTTGATATGTTAATAATAAGATTTAAACAAAGCATGCAAAGGAAGTGACTGATGTCAATGAAAGGGCAATGGAAAATTCTATTCCAATTATTTTGGACCTTTTTTAAAATAGCACCTGTCACATTCGGAGGCGGGTTTGCGATGATCCCTTTAATCGAAAAAGAAGTGGTCGAAAAGAGAAAATGGATGAAAAGCGAAGAAGTTACGGATGTTTTTGCGTTATCTCAGTCCGTACCGGGAGCTGTCGCCATTAACTCCGCCACCTTTATCGGCCATCGGATTGCCGGAATGAAGGGGGCATTGGCAGCCATGATCGGTGTTTCATTACCTACCTTTTTAATTGTTCTGCTCCTCGGCATTTTGTATTTTTTCATTCATGATAACCCGAAGATAGAATCCGCATTCGTATCGATCAGAGCTTCCATAGTAGCCATCATCGCCTATGCGGCTATCAAGATTGGAAAAACGGCTATTGTAGACAAAACAACTTTCTGTATTTTAATAGTAGGAATTCCAGTCCTTTTCTTTCTGCACCCTGTGATGGTTATATTAGCAGGAGCTTTTGCTGGTATTGTGACCATCACCATTAAGAGAAAATTAGGTTACGATGTCAAGTTGGACAGAAAAGATATAGGAAATGAAGAAAATGATTTCGAACCTTTCATGGGTGCTGGCATATAGGTATATCAAAAAAGGGTCTAACTAATTTTCAAGAAAGTGTGTGATGGAATGATGGAATTGTGGGAGTTGTTTAGCACCTTCTTTATTATCGGCTTTGTATCGTTTGGAGGCGGATACGCCATGATTCCCGTAATAGAATCGGAAGTCTCACAGCATGGATGGATGACGACGCAGCAATTTACTGATATCATCGCGATTTCCGGTATGTCCCCAGGACCTGTCACTGCCAATAGTGCCATTCTTGTTGGCTATTCTACTGCTGGATTTGCAGGGGCCATTTCATCTGCTCTCGGAATCTTGCTTCCTGCTATTATATTCGTAACCGTTATAGCCACCTTCTTCAGCAAATTGAATCATTACCCAGTTATTCAATCCATGTTCTACGGACTAAGACCCATTGTCACTAGTTTAATCCTCTTTGCAGCAATCAGCTTTGCACTTTCCAATAATATGATAGCGCTGAACTTTTCTTGGCATACGATAAGCTTATTACTCGTTTTTGGATTATCGTTATTTGCCCTATTGAAATTACGCTGGCACCCAGCCTATATAATTATTCTTTCCGGTTTAGTTGGTGTTGTCCTCTATTCATGACAGGTGTCGCACACACAACCATCATTAATTTGGACCGGAATTAAGCAGTTATTTTGTTATGAAAAAAATTGTTTACCAAAAGCTTAGTTCAGATGAATACGGCCTTGATTAGTTCCTGAACACCGAGAAACAATTATACTAACATAAGAGCGATGATGACTTCTGAAAATTTATGTTTTAGTATTTCACCCATACAGAAAACACCCTGTATCCAATGATTCAGGGTGTTTTCTTATTATTCTCTTTTAAGAAGTACGTTTCTTCGTTTCATCATTTCCCGGCTGAAACCGTGGAAAACCAATCAGGATGGCAATGACGCCACAAAGTCCAATTAGTATTGGGTAATATGAATACTGCAAGATGCTTATCGGAGAAATCTTTGCTACCCCTGCTGCAACAAGCAGTTGTGCTCCATACGGTATCAACCCTTGGATACAACATGCAAATATGTCAAGCAAGCTCGCTGATTTACGCGGATCAATCCCATACTTTTCAGCGATATTTTTGGCAAGTGGCCCGGCAATGATAATCGAAATCGTGTTATTTGCCGTTGAAAGGTTTGTCAAACCAACAAGCCCGGCAATGCTGAATTCCGCCCCTTTTTTTGATTTGCTATTTCGGGTCACTAGGTGGAGTAGATAATCGATGCCACCATTATGTTTGATTACAGCTACCATACCTGCAATTAAAATGGCAAGGAAGGAGATTTCATACATTCCCGCCATTCCTTCTCCAACTTTTTGGATGACACCCAACGGTTGATAACTTCCATCAACCAAGCCGATAATTCCGGCAAATACGATTCCGATGGAAAGGACCAAGAACACATTGACTCCTGCCAATGCAGTGATCAATACGCAAAGATATGGAAGAATCTTCACCCAATTATAAGACTGTTGGGAGATGTCGGCTTGTTCACCCATCGTTAAAATTCCTAGGATGGCACATGTGATGATGGCCGCAGGTAAAACGATGAAAAAATTTACTTTAAACTTATCCTTCATTTTCGTTCCCTGAGTTCGAACTGCAGCGATTGTCGTATCTGAAATGAAGGAAAGGTTATCCCCAAACATCGCACCACCAATAACGGCCGCCATTGAAAGGGCAAGCGAAATATCTGTTTGCTCACTAATCCCGACCCCTATAGGTGCCAGTGCAACAATCGTTCCCATGCTTGTCCCCATGGATAAAGAAATAAAACAAGCAATAATGAAAATCCCTACCATTAATAGATTTTGCGGAAAAACAGCTAAGGCAAGATTCACTGTTGATTCAACTGCCCCCATGCCATTGGCAACTTCGGCAAAAGCGCCAGCTAAAAGGAAAATGATAACCATTAACATAATATTGGCGTCCCCGGCACCTTTACAGAAAATATCAACCTTTTGATTGAATGTCTCTTTCCGATTCATTGCCAATGCAGCTGCCGAAGCAATTGAAATCGCTACAATCACCGGAAATGAATAAAAATCTTTAGTGATGATTCCGGACCCTATAAATAAAATTAAAAATACGACAAATGGGATCAATGCCCATGGATTCCCTTTATTGTTTGCACTCATGATGTACACCTCTTTTTATTTTTCCCGCGACATGTGTCACAGCTCTTATTCTATTAACAGTTTTCGCAAATAACACCAGTTTGAACTTGATTATCAAGTCATGGAGCTATAGCAAAAAAACTGTCAGCATAAAAAAGACCCCTTCTATTTAACAACAAGAAGAGGTCTTTTAATTTATAAAAAACACCCTTCTTATCTTTCAGGCGAAAATCAGCCTGCTGGATTTGGCACAGCACTCCTATTAAGTCCGCTGCCGAGACATCTTCGGGCCAGTCCCTCCGTCTCTCTTGATAAGAAGATCTAAATTATATAATTTATCAAAAATTACGATGTCTACCAGAAAAGTACCAGGCTGGAAACCTGCCGAAACCAATCTAGTTTCTGAAAGTGACATCGAAAGTCGTTTTGAAAAGCAAATATAAGAGTACAGCATTTTGTCAATTTTCGCAAGGTTTAATTTTAAATTTTTTCACATGCACTCCTTACTGATTATAAAGAGTCTTGACATGTGCAGTTAATCAGTTATTTTCAATACGAAGCTCTTGTGATATTTAGATAAAACCCCGCATATAGCCATTTATCGGGACGGAATTCATATAAAAAAGAGGTCTAATGACCTCTCAGCAAATTTGTTGTATTAGGTTAGATGAATTATTTTTGGTCGAGTTCACATCAGTCGATACCTCAAAGGCTTCCATCTGTTCCGAATCGAATGACTTTAAATACTGCTGCAGATATGCAGGATCATTATTGGTTGGATTCAACCAATCTTTTTCATCTTCTGGTTTAAGGATGACAGGCATACGATCATGAATGCTGGTCATTAGCTCATTAGGAACGGTTGTTATAACGGAGCACGAATAGACGCTGATGCCTTCAGGAGATTTCCAGGATTCCCAGATACCCGCCATTCCAAATGGAGCATGATTCTTCAGTTTTATTCGCATCGGTATTTTTCTTTCCGGTGTCTTCTTCCATTCATAAAAAGAGTCAGCGATTATCAAGCATCTCTTCTTTTTATACGCATTCCTGAAGCTTGCTTTCTCAGCAATGGTTTCCGCTCTGGCATTGATCATTTTGTAGCCCACTTTTTCGTCTTTAGCCCAGAAAGGAATGAGTCCCCACCGAAGATATCCAAGTCGATTCCTTGCCCCGTCATTAATGACGGAGAGCACGGATTGGGAGGGAGCAATATTGTAGCTGAATTGGTATTCCTCATCAAACGATCCTTGAATATCAAACCGATCTTTTATTTCTTCAATGTCAGTGAAAAGGGTAAAACGTCCACACATACTATCGCCTACCGTATTAGAATTTATTACAGTGTAACAAATCGAACGGACAGGCACAAATCAGCGTTCTAAAATCCTGATGTCGGTAAATGGTTGATTAAATAATTCGCTGGAAATCAAAAGAGTTCCAAGGACTTCTCTTTCATCTTCAGCTTTAATGATTTCCGACAAGATCAAGGTACTGCCATTCCTGACCGTCACTTTATATTCATTCATAAAAAATCCCCCCTAGATGGTTGTTATTATAAACCAAAAACCCACAAGTATCAGTAGTGAACTTTGGCAGAGTCATGGTTAATCCTATAACGGGGAGTGAAGCAATGGCCGGGACCATTAACCCGTGTAAAGGAGGCGTAAAAAAGACTGTCCATGAATGATTCACGGACAGTCTGGGTGCTGTCAAAGGTTTTAGCTTCAATACTGATAATTGATCATGGAGATAACATTGAGGAATGCTGGAAGGACCAAATTGGAATTGCCCCTCTTCCATGTCCATTCATTATTTAAAATGCAGCAAAACTTCATTTATTAAATGTGCTGCCAATGTTACGGTTTTATTATTTTCGTCCAACGAAGGATTCACTTCCGAAATGTCAAAGGAGAGGATCTTTTCATTCGATACGATATGCCTAATAATCGCACGGACCAATTTCGGATTCATTCCAAACGGCGATGGTGCACTTACCCCAGGTGCGTAGGCTGAATCAATAACGTCCGTACATAATGTAAGCATAATGTAGTCATTTTTATTAACGAATTCATTTATCCGCCTCTTTGTTTCATCCATTTCGTTCAATGACAAATCTTCTTCCAATATGTAGTCGACCTTACTTCTCTCAGCGGTTTCAAACAGTGCCTTCGTATTCCCCTGCTTCTGAATTCCGACACATAAATATCCACAACTTTGATCTTCGTCCAAAATCTGCTTAAACATTGTTCCTGATGAACTTTCTTTTTCATAAGGCCTCATATCAAAGTGCGCGTCAATATTAATGATCCCCAATCTAGCTTTTGGTCCAATGGATTTCCTTATCCCAAGATAATGGCCATACAGGGTTTCGTGCCCTCCCCCAAGTATGATAGGAATCGCTTTAGTCTCCAATATCCGGTCAACAGCCGATCCCAGTTCGAATTGGGCGGCCTCCATTTCCGTACTTTCACATATTACATCGCCAGCATCCACCAGCTCGGTTTGGGACGGTAAATGACAGGGTAATTTCGCCAAGTACTGCCTAATATGATCAGGACCCTCTGCAGCACCAATCCTGCCTTTATTCCTTTTGACGCCTTCATCACATTTGAAGCCAATCAACCCAAAGGTCTTTGATGCATTGGAAGAGATGGCTAATTCCGATATCGAAGCCAAGCGTACTCTTTGGTGGTATCTGAAGCTATCCATGTCAGATTGGGAATCAATTCTTCCATTCCAATATTTTGAAGTCGGATTAGTATACATAATTTCTCCTTTATTTAAAAAATTCCGAAATATCTTTTTTTAAAATTATAAATGAGATAATATATAATTACCAATACAAAAATTCAATATATATATAGTTTAAAGCTATAGAAAGGAGAATAAATGGATCTTCGTCAACTTCGGTATTTCACTACCACCGTCCAGGAAAAGAATTTCTCAAAAGCGGCAAAAATGCTGCATATATCACAACCTTCCCTAAGTAATGCCATAATGAAATTAGAAAATGAAGTTAGTTTACAGCTTTTGGAACGTAATACAAGGGGTCTTGAGCTTACGGAAGCAGGGGGTCTTTTTTATACGAGATCTGTTGATCTGTTAAGAAGATTCGATAATATGCAAGTTGAGCTTAAGGAAATGAAAGATGTTGGAAGCGGAACAGTATCTATAGGTTCCATAGAATCATTCAAATTTTGGTTCCCGAAGATAATCAGGAATTTTAAAACCAATTATCCTAATATTCATATAAAAGTAAGGGAAATATTAGGGGAAGAGAAAGTTTTCGATTCGTTGACTCGGTATAATGTTCATTTCACCATCACGAACCAGCCCATCAACAACGATGAAATTCTGTCCACTCCCCTTTATAATGAAAAATTCATGCTTTTGATCCATAAAGATGACGAGTTAAATGAAAAAGAGTCCATCACTTTCCAAGACATTGCAAAAAAAGAATTGATCATCAGTACAACTGGATTTCAAACAAGAGATGATATCTTAAGAGCATTTAAGGATGAAAATGCAATTCCAAATATACTATACGAAATAGAAAGGCTTGAAACGGCTTGCAGTTTGGTGGAAGAAGGGCTTGGGGTTACAATTTTACCGGAAAGCTATATAAAATCCGCTGCAACCCCCAATACTGCCATTCGTCCGATTGATTCAAATTTTTTGGAAAGGACTGTTTATCTGGCTTTTTTGAAAGATCGATATCTATCTCCTGCTGTATGTAGGTTAGTCGAGGACATACATAGCTTTTTTAAGTGGGATGTTAGGAACGATGCCTAAATGCTGATTCTCTAATTTAATGGAAAAGACACCATGGTTCATTGTGATTCACTTTATATAAAGAAAACACTTTAGACTTCCTGCCAATGAGCTAGGTTTCCCACTCATATTTGCAGGAGGTTCATGTGTTTTCACTATCCATCCATATTGTTTTTCCTCACTAATTAATAACGTCCTAACGCTCACACTTCCACGCCAAGTAAAATACTTGTTCAATAATTATTCATTATAGCGCTTTTTAGGAAGTTCTTATTCCCTTTGCTTCACATCGCAAGTTATAAAAATACTGGATAATTTCCTTTTCATTTAGGATAGATTTTTTAAGTCCCTGTAACGTACGCATCCCAACTCTTCTATCTATCAGAGAAAGAATCTTTATAATCATATCATCTGATTTTAAGGAAATTTCTATTGGTAAATTAAAATATTCTTCAACCGCATTTAAAAAGTCATACTGTGCAAAAATCCCCTCTGCTTTAATCATTTCATGTGCTTGTATCCCTATCTCATAGTTCTGATTTCCATTATAGACATTGTATTCAATACTTTTGGCATTTCTTATTTCATTTTCTTTTCTGAACATTACTCTATCAGATGTTATCGTACACATATTTAGGATTTCCTTTTTATCAACAGTAATAAAAGCTCGTCCTAATCGGTCGTGAGCCTTTCGATAATTCGTAACAGTAAACTGAACTCTATTTTTTAGAGAGTCACAGATAAAACTCTCTAACTTTTTCTTTACTTTACTCCATTGTTGATTACGCAAGTTTTTATTCTCCTTTACAGTTTTCAATTTCCACAAAAGTATATTTCTTTCATTATTCTATTCTGCTTGTTAATGAACTGTAGAGGTATATGTTTAAAGAGTCAAAATCTACACAAGTTTAGCCATCTTTATTTTTGCGTTCGGTCACTTCTTGAAATGCTTGTTCACTTGCAGAAAATGATGATGCAAGTAAATGGATAAAGAATTCTTTCAACCGATGTATTTTTGCTTAATTCAATTTTTAAATTTTTACTATCAATTCACTTAACGTCATTCTGAATCCCTCTAACAAACGTTATTTTCATTCGTTTGTTTCAATCACATATCAAAAGAGAAAGTGAACATAACCTAAATATAAAAAATATAATCCTCCGGCAAGACTCTTTTTAAGAACCTCTTCGTTCTTTCTTCTTTTGGATTCACAAAAATTTCTTTAGGCGACCCCTCTTCCACTATGACACCTGCATCCATAAAAATCACTCTGTTTGCAACATCCTTTGCAAAAGACATTTCATGCGTGACAACTAACATCGTAGTTCCTTCTTTGGCGATTTGCTTCATCACCGTCAGTACTTCACCGACCAATTCCGGGTCCAATGCCGAAGTTGGTTCGTCAAATAAAATTATGTCAGGGTTTAAAGCAACCGCTCTCGCAATGCCCACCCTTTGCTGCTGCCCGCCTGAGAGTTCACTAGGGTAAGCACCATATTTTTCTGACAAGCCTACTTTATCCAATGCTTTTTTACCAATCTCATATGCTTCTGCTTTCGCAATCTTCCTTCCAATAACCAGTCCTTCCGTCACATTTTCCAATGCCGTTTTATTAGTGAAAAGATTATAATTTTGAAAAACAAAGGCTATCTTCTGCCTTATTCCATGAATCACTTTTTTAGATGCCGTTTTAAGACTTACATCAATATCACCAAAAACGGCATGTCCTTGATCTGCTTTTTCAAGAAAGTTAATGCATCGAAGTAAAGTTGTCTTACCTGAACCACTTGGACCCAGAATTACCACCACATCCCCCTTGTCTATATTTAAATCCACACCTTTTAAAATCTCATTCTCACCGAATGATTTATGAATATTTTTAATCTCTAGCATTTCGGCCACACCTCCTCATTTCAGATACTCACGGCTTTAAACCTGCTTACTCGTTTTTCATACCTTTTAAACAAGTATTCCACCAAACTACATAAAATTAGGTAAACAAGAAAGATATCAATATATGCTTCAACATAATTGTAGCCAACATTGGCAGCTACCTTGGCTTTTAAAGTGATTTCCTGCAATGACAAAGCATAACCTAATGATGTCGCTTTAATCAGATTGACTGTTGCTGTACATATATTCGGTAATGCCACTACCAATGTCTGTGGAATGATAATTCTTCTAAATGCTTGCACAGTTGTTAATCCGACAGCATAAGAAGCTTCAAGTTGCCCCTTGCTCACTGTGCTAATTGCCGAACGAAACACCTCTGTGAGAATAGCTGTCGTATTCAACGAGAAAACAATGAATGCGTACCATATCGGATTTACATCGTATACATTCATTTCGACAGCATACTTTTCAAATATAGAAGTCAGCATTAATGGCACACTGCTATATATAATGAAAATTTGGATAATGACGGGCGTTCCTCTGACAAATGAAACGTATATCTGTGCTAAGCGATTCAATACCGGGATTTGATTTATTCTTGATAAAGCAAGTAAAAACCCTAATGGCAAGGCAATAATCAAAGCAACAATTGTAATGAATAATGCGGTCGGCACCCCCGATAACGCTACAAAAAAGGTTTCCACTAAAAACCTATAATCCAGACCTTCTGACATTCTGTCACCCCTCTATGCAGTTGTTATCACTTGTTTTCCTTTACTGAATGCCTTTTCCAATTTTAAGAACAGTTGTTCAATGGCAATCGACAATGTCCAGTAAATAACCGCCAATGCAAGATAAATTTCTAATGCATGTGTGTTATAGTTCCCGGCGATTATAAGCTCTGCCTTCCCCATGATATCTATCAAGCCGATTGTATATGCTAAAGACCCTTCTTTCATTAATTCAAGTAAGCTGTTACCGAAGTTTGGTAATGCGACTACGAAAGCCTGGGGTAAAATAATTCTCCGGTAAGCTTGCGTATTGCTTAATCCAACGCTTACTGCCGCTTCAAATTGCCCTCTATCAATAGATTCAAGCGATGTTCTGATCACTTCTGACATTGCTGCCGCAAATTGAAGCGAAAAGGTTATGACTACAAATACTGCTTTATCAATATCATTAAGATTTATGCCAAATTTCCCTGCAATTGCAGGTATACCATAATAAGTCAAAAAAAGCAGAACTATAGAGGGCGTACATCTCAATACCGTTGTATATCCATAGGCAATTTTCCTGGCGATTTTACTATTTCCAAGTTTCATGACTGCTAAGATGAAACCTATGATTGTCCCGAACAAGACCGATAGACCCGTAACGATTAATGTTACTTTTAGAAAGGGAACTAACATTGGTACCGACTCTACTATGTAAGCTAAATCAAAGTATTTTTCCATGTTTCACCTCCATCTGCTTTCATTGAAGATTCGAATTTTCAAATCCAATCATTCTATTGAAGGCCAGTACCTAGAAACTTGCCATCTCTTAAAATACCAGAGTTATCCAAGAAAACCCATATTAAGAAAATGACAAGTCATAACCTATTGATTGACATTTTAATGCTTGTTTTGCTAAGGGCTTCGTTATCTCTCTACAGTTCCCAAAACTTCGAATAAATCCCGGCCATAAAACTTTTTGCTTAACTCATTCGTCTTCTTTTCGTCTTTAATTTTTTTAATCGCTTCATCATAAGCATCTGCGAATTTTTGTTCTTTTTTGTTGAATAATGGCCAGGTTTTAATGACTGCAAATTCATTGTAAACTAGATCATCCACTAAATTATGATAGGGGCCATCGTCGGCCACTTGCTTCTTAAAAGCTCCCTCGATCGCTATTCCACCGTCGACACGGCCTTCATTTACCCATTGAATTACATCTACAGTGAAGGCATCTCCGGCTTTCAATTTCACCTTATTGTCCGGATTGGCCTGATTATACTCATCAACGATCGTGTATTGAGCGTTATTTGCTGCGATTGGTGCTAAGGAGAAGCCCTTTGAAGCAAAGTCCTTGAGATTTTTGATCTTTGAATTTTCTTTCTTTAAAACAAGGCCCGCACTGCTTAATCCAAGGAATTCTTTAGGAAAGATGAACTTCTCAGTCCTTTCCTCTGTCCAGAAAGCATTTTTAACCCCCACTTGATATTTACCTTGTTCAATGCCTACTAACAGGTCATCGCTTGATGTGCCAATATATTCGAATTCGTATGCCGGTAGTAATTCATCAACCAATTTCATAACTTCCACATCATATCCAGTTGGATTTCCCTTCTCATCCAGCCAAGACATAGGTTTTGACGCTTGGTCATATGCTACTTTTACCTTTCGGACACCTGAAGTGCTACCTGAATTTGCATCGGCTTCATTACTTGTTGATGTACCTGATCCGCACCCCGCTAATATGGTTACAAACGCTAAACCGATAGTTAAAACATGGCGAAATTTTTTATTTTTCATAGTGAATCCCCTTTCGTTTTACGATGTTTTTTTTACTTGCATTTGTATTTCCTGAAATTCAAAGGAAATACATACATCACCTTCACCACTAAATACCAACTATTTAGGTAGGTTAAGTAAGTTATTTGGTTATAATCATAATAGATGGATACTTTTGTAAAGTCAATGTGTAGATTTAAAATTTTCAAGCAACTGCACACACCTGTTTTATTAAAAGAGTTGTAGTTATATGAAAATACAAGAGTCTTTCCGGAGGCATCGTTTATCTGCAAACCCTTAATTTCCTTGACAACTAAACACACCTTAATTATTATTTAAACCAATAAGATTAATAGGAATTGAAACAAAAACAGAAGGTAATAGAAGGAGGGAACCGTGTGATTAACCTATTCATTAAGACGGAGAGTCAAAAAGCGTGGCTGAAAAAATTATATGAAGTAGAATCAAAATTCAAAAATAATTCTGCTCAAATTGATGAATTGGCCTTTTTTCCGAAAGAACATATTCAAGATTTAATTCGTATGGGATATACAAGTTCAACTCTTCCCAAATCCTATGGTGGCGGAGGGTTAAAAGTTTATGACATGATTCTCCTTCAAGAAACATTGGCTAGTTTTGATTCAGCGACTGCGTTATCCATTGGTTGGAACCTTGGAGTGATAGGAGACCTTTTTGAACAGGAAAGTTGGACAAAACCGAACTTAGATTTTATTGCTGGGGAAGTTCTAAATGGCGCTTTAGTGAACCGTTCCGTTAGTGAAGCGCAAACTGGCAGTCCGACTCGCGGGGGACGCCCCGGAACGAAGGCAGTCAAAAAGGGAGATTATTGGGTTATTTCCGGACGTAAAACCTATACAACCATGTCCCCTGTTTTAACTTATTTCCTAGTTTCAGCATGGATCGAGGAAAGGCAAAAGGTTGGATTTTTTCTCCTGCATAAAGATTTGGATGGGCTCTACATAGATGAAACATGGGACGTAATTTCAATGAGGGGGACAGGAAGTCATGATTTGGTCCTTAAAGATGTTGAAGTGGATGATTCAAAACTTGTTGAGTTACCTGAAATGCCAAGTGGAAACAGATTCAATGCATGGATCCTTCATATTCCAGCCTGTTACCTTGGCATTGCGCAAGCTGCAAGGGATTACGCCATACACTTTGCCAATAACTATACTCCAAACAGTATAAATGCACCTATCAGCCAGCTGGCTAATGTCCAACAACTGTTAGGAGAAATTGATTTGGAATTAATGAAAGCCAGGCATTTCTTATATAGCGTTGCCGAGGCTTATGATGATGAATCACGAAGAATTCATTTCACAAATGAGCTGGGGGCTGCAAAACATATTGTTACAAACGCAGCCATTACAATTGTCGATAAAGCCATGCGAATAGTCGGTGCAAAAAGTCTTCAACGCAATAATCCACTACAAAGGCACTATAGGGATGTAAGAGCTGGTTTACACAATCCTCCGATGGACGATGTAACGATAAAGAATTTAGCAAAATTGGCAATTGAACAGACAAAATCCAATTTAAGCGGCCATCCACTTTTGAAATGATCAAATTTTATAAAAGAAACGCTATGAACTATAAATAACCCCTGAATTCTCTTTTCATAGAGAATCCAGGGGTTTTCCATTTTTTGAGTCATACAGAATTCGATTTTATTCTTGGAGCAGGCTGGGCTCCCTCAAGAAAAGAAATTAATTCGTGACACTGCCATCATCGTCTGGATCTTCAATATCAGCAGGATCTTTTTCCAAAAGTGCAACTTTGTCTTTTTCGTTCCATTTTGCTTTATATCCTAATGATTTTGCGACTTTTAGCACCGGTAAGTAGGATTTTTTATCTGGATTAAATATTTTTAAATCCACTGTTTCAATTGCATCCAAACCTAGAAGCAATTTGTCTGATTGGATATAGGGTTTTCCATCAATCAGTTTCATTTGTTTTGCTGTGTAAGGATAAACGGCTCCATTCACTTTTAAGGTAAACGGCCCCTTTTTTTCTTCTTTCATTTCTCTTGGCTGTTTCGATTTATAGGAAACCCCATCCACGCCGAGAACTGTTCCTTCTCTTGTATTGTCGGCACCCCCATACATTCTTCCCCTTTCATAATCATAAATAACAGCTTGCACATTTCCGATATGCTGCGGTTTTTCTTCATAAACATGCCCTTTTGCCATTAACTCTAACCTTGTATTTTGATCGATTCCCGGTTCCCATCTAACTGTCGGATAACCAGCAGAGTAAACACGCGGCGTAAGTATCGCATCTTGAATTGTCATTTGATGATCGATCACATTCATAATCGTTTCAGATACCGATGCTATAATCGTGGCTCCACCTGGTGACCCAATGGCCATGAAAGGGTTGCCATCTTTTAATAAGAAGGTCGGCGACATACTGCTTCTTGGTCTTTTTCCTGGTTCCACCTGGTTAACGCCACCCGGTGTGGCATCAAAATCCGTCATTTCATTATTAAGCATGAATCCATAATCAGGTACCATGATACCTGAACCGAATACTTGCTCGATCGTAGTCGTATAAGAAACCATATTTCCCCACTTATCCATTACAGAAAAGTGAGTCGTTTGTCCGATCGGTGTTTTCTCTTCTTTTACCTTCTCCATTGAAACCGGTTCTTGGTCTTCGTACTTCCATGGATCGCCTTCTTTGACATCGGCTGTTGATTTATTTGGATTGATGAGTTTTCTTCTTTCTTTTATATATTCTTCATCTAATAGTCCTTTAGTGGGTACATCATAAAAATCTTCATCTGCCATATAGGCAGCTCGATCGGCAAAAGCCAGATGCATGGCTTCGGTTAGATGATGAAGATACTCAGGAGAGTTCGCCCCCATCTTTTGCACATCGTATCCTTCCATAAGCTCAAGAATCTGTTGCACAGTCAAGCTGCCTGAACTTGGTGAAGCCGCCCCGACCACTTCAAATCCCCTATATTCCGATTTAATTGGCTCCCTCTCTTTCACCACATAGTTTTCCAAATCTTCAGTTGTCATCGTCCCATCACGTTTTTGAACTTCTTTGGTGAGGGCTTCCCCGATTTCACCTTTATAAAAAACATTTGAACCTTGTTTTTTTATTAACTTAAGAGTCTTTGCTAGATTAGGCTGAACGAGGGTGTCTCCCTCTTCCAATGGTTTTCCGTTAGGCACAAATACTTTTGCAGCTTCTTCGTTATTTTCTAATTTTTTTACATTTTCATCGATATATTGCGCTGTTATCCAATTGACCTTAACTCCTTTTTCAGCTTGTTTTATGGCCGGGTCCATAACTTGTGATAATTTCAATGTTCCATATTTCTCTAGGGCAGCTTCCATCCCCTTAAGGGTTCCAGGAACACCAACAGCTTTACCGGTTGTGTGCCGTTTACTAAAAGGTACGGGCTTTCCCTTTTCATCTAAAAATAGTTCAGGCGTAACATTTTGCGGTGCCATTTCGCGGCTATCGATCATCGTTATTTTATTTTCTTTCTTATTATAAATCATGATAAAACCACCGCCGCCGATTCCAGACATCATCGGTTCAACTACATTTAACGATAATTGAATGGCTGCTGCTGCATCGACTGCGTTTCCACCTTGTTTTAATATCTTTATGCCCGCTTCAGCCGCTAAAGGGTGGGAAACTGATACGATTCCTTTTGTTGCTCCTTTTTTCATTGAAGTATCCACTCCAGGGACACTTGCAAAAGCTGGTGTGATCATGCAAAAGAAACTGAAAGTAACTAAAATAAAACTTTTTAAAAATTTCATGAATTAGTCTCCTTTCAAATTAAAACCAATTAGGGTTCTACCATAATGCAACTGAAAATACGAGCAGATGACCCTAGTAGGAATATGCTGGTTGTTCTCGATAGAAAAGCAATCTGCACATTCCGATTGGGCGTTGTGTTCTCAATGATGTTTCACTTCAAAAAATCACCCCCCCCCCCCCGAATGGTTCAGCTCTATCATTTACTTTTAGGATCGATATTCTTAGACTCAATTTTTCTCTATGCTTTGGTTATTTTCCAAGATTTTGGAGCTGTCGTGATTGTCACTCTTCCAAAGATATTGTAAAGCCAGTAATACGATAAAAGCGGATACCCCAATGATGTCCGATATCGTTTCAGGATAGATTAATAGTAAACCAACGATTATCGCGAGGATTCTTTCTAACCAGTGCATCCCCCTCATCCAGTAACCTATAACACCCGCACCAATTGCAATCATGCCTGACATTGCTGTAAGCACGACCCAGGCAACCTCCATCCAAGTTGTATCGATCATCAGCATTTGTGGGGAAAGAACAAAAATATATGGAATGATAAATGCAGCGATAGCAAGTTTTGATGACTCAATTCCCGTTTTTATCGGTTCACCGCCTGCCACCCCTGCTGCTGCAAATGCCGCTAAAGCAACTGGAGGAGTAATATCTGCTATAATGCCAAAATAGAAAACGAATAAATGTGCAGATAAATCAGGAACACCAAGCAAAATGATCGCAGGTGCTGCAATCGTCGATGTGATGACATAATTGGCGGTCGTAGGTGAACCCATTCCTAATATAAGTGCCGCTACCATAGTTAGCATCAGTGTTGGAATCAAATATCCACCAGACAAATCTATCAAACCATTAGCCAGCTTCAGCCCTAATCCGGTTTTCGTAACGATTCCTACAATAATGCCTGCTGCTGCGGTTGCAGCTGCAACCGCAAGTGCCGTTCGGGCTCCATCCACCAATGCATAAATGATATCGATGAATTTCATACGGACATCCTTGTTTATGAAACCTACAAGAACCGAGATAGCAATGGAATACAGTGCTGCATGTGTAACCGTGATATTCAGCATGAGCAATAAAATAATGGCAAGGATCGGTATTAGTAAATAAAATTTGCCGAACACTTCCTTTTTACTTGGCATCTCTTCTTTTGTTAACCCACGCAGCCCAAGTCGTTTCGCTTCAAAATGGGTCATGATCCAAATTCCTGAAAAGTAAAGGATAGCTGGAATCGCAGCCGCCTTTGCTATATCCCAATACGTTATCCCATTCCCAATGAACTCAACCATTAAGAATGCCGCTGCCCCCATTACCGGAGGCATCAATTGACCGCCTGTCGAAGCGGCTGCCTCCACTGCCCCAGCGAATTCCTTCTTATATCCAAGATTTTTCATCATCGGTATAGTGAAGGCTCCCGAAGTGACAACATTAGCTACAGAACTTCCGCTAATCGTTCCTTGAAGAGCACTGGAAAAAATCGCAACCTTTGCAGGTCCCCCTATCCTTCTGCCGGCAATGGCGGTTGAAAGATCATTGAAGTATTGACCGACACCTGTTCGGACTAGAAAGGATCCAAACAGTAAAAATAGGAAGATGAATGTCGATGACACCGCTAACGGAGTGCCTAAAATGCCCTCTGTCGAGAAGAACATCGTTTGCACCATCCGTTCTAGAGTCAAACCGCGATGAGCGAGGAATCCTGGCATATACTGTCCAAAAATTCCATAGAAAATGAATATCAAAGCAATGACCATAATGGGAAGCCCCACTGCACGCCTGGTTGCCTCCAAAACCAGGAGAATGGCCATTAAACCAACGGCAAAATCCAATGCGCCCAAACGTCCTACATTCATGACGATATCTTCGAAAAATAAGGGCCAATATGCACCTACCCCGATACTAAGGATCGCTAATATGATATCGTACCAGGCAATTTGAAACTTTCCTTTTTCACGCTTCTTCCGGTTTGCGGGAAATAGTAAAAACACTAAGGAGAGTGCAAACCCTAAATGTATCGTCCGTTGGATTTGTGCTGTAAAAACACCAAAAATGGCAGTATATAATTGGAATAGCGAAAAAGCCAGGAGTCCAAAAAACGCAATGTGGCCCAAGACACCAGTTAATTTCCTAGTCCCGGCTTCTGGATCATATTTTTCCAATAACTCCTGCTGTTCCGCTTCGGTTAAATATTTGATTTTTTCATTATCAGCCACTAATCTTCACTCCCTTCAACTGTTCCCACAATGAAATTCTTTCCGATGAAATCCTGACCCATGTCCCTGGTTTAATGAAGTCTGCCAATGTGTATGGTTTTTCATCATAAATTAAACGATGGTTAGCTTTAACTTGTCCTACCCGTAAATCGATATGGGTGAAATTGCGTTTCATATTTTTTATGAAATAGGTACCGTCTTTTTCTTCAAATACTTCCTCCCCCTCCGCATTAGAAGGCATACCAACTGCAAAATCATGATAAGAAAGTTCAGTTTGTTCGATTTGCTTATCCGATAAACGATATGATTCCAAAACATCCGTGAGGTGGATGGAGTGTGTATACTCAATCTTGAATTCTTTTTCTTTTTTCAAAGGAAAGTATGCGATTAATTCCCCTTGGTCCTCAAAGGAAAAGGCAATTACATGCTTGTAAGGAAAAAAGAATAAAAAAGCGATGAGCAGAGGTATACCAAATGCCATGAATCTCTTGAATTTCATAGGTACCCCTTTCAAAACCAGATATCCCATTTAGAAAAAAACGAAGCCGATAGGCCACATAAAGCGAGCTACCGACCCAATTGCATTACTTGGAAACACCTTTTTCTTTAAAGTATTTTGCTGCTCCAGGATGCACTTCCATTTCCCCTAATCCTTCTAGGGCAGTTTCTGCTGTAAGGAACTTGCCTTTTGCATGTGTGATTTGATCTGTGTTGTCATATACAGCTTTAGTCATTTCATAAACTAAATCTTCATCAAGATCCTTTGTAACCACTAACATCGCTTTAACTGCAACTGTTTTTACCTCGGATTTGATTTTGTACGTACCACTTGGAATTGTATCTTCAGCATAGTATGGATATTTTTTAACCAACGCTTGAATTTTGTCCTCTGCAATAGGCAGGATCATGATATCATTTTGTACGGACAGCGCCTCAACTGCACCTGTTGGTGTTCCGGCAGTAATGAAAGCTGCGTCAATATTTCCTGCTTGAATTCCTTCGGCCGACTCATCGAAGGACAGATTTTGTCCTTTAATATCTTTCTCAGACAAACCATGAATCTCCAGGATTTGCATGGCATTGATATATGCACCGGAACCCGGAGCACCTACTGATACCTTTTTACCCTTTAAATCCTCAATTGATTTAATCCCGCTTTTTGCAGTCGTTACAATTTGAACAGTTTCAGGATATAGAGAGCTGATCGCCATTATATTGTCAATGGGTTTCCCGTCGAACATTTCTGTTCCTTCAAGTGCATATGCGGCGATATCCGTTTGCGAAAAAGCAATTTCAGCCTCTCCAGCCCTTAACGTTTCCATGTTTTCGGCGGAGGCGCCAGATGTCTGAGGTGTTATGTTCGCTTTTGTTTTATCGGAAATGATTTTTCCAATTTGTCCTCCGAGCGGATAGTATGTACCTCCCGTACCACCAGTCAACAAACTCAAATTTTGGTTTCCGCTGCCCGAGACACCTGTTTTGCTGTCTCCGCAGGCAGTGATAATACCGGATACCGTCAAAATCATGACCAATAAAAAGCACTTATGAAATTTTTTCATAAAACTCCCCCTCATGTGTTTTCATCATCTGCAAAAGATGATAATGTTATTATTCTACCGACCACCTTACTTTCCCTTTTTTTACAAAATTAGACACATCATCCATAAGCACTAGTATTACATTAAATAGTTTTATAGAAATCCAATCACCAAGCTTAAATGTGTAAAAACACCTATTAAAAACAAGGAAAATCCGCTACCCAATAGTAATATATTACCTTTTATTACCTATTCTTCCTTTCTTTAAGGATAATATTGACTCTTCCATTTTAGAAATATATTATTGTTATAAACTTATAAGTAGATGTTATAAAAGGATCTTCCTAACCTTTAATCGTTATATCCAGCTTTGTTTGAGAGGGAATCAACTGTCCAACCCTTTCTTTTACCAGCCATTTTAGCTCTGTATTTTCAAATCCAACTGAAGTGGGTGATTGTTTGAATTTCCTATCCCTCCGCTATTTCATAGAGGTTTCTAACCATCTTAGTTTCAGTGAGGCTTCCAAAACCCTGCATATATCCCAGCCCGGACTTAGCCAACAGATTTTATCCCTCGAAAAACAATTAGGCTTTAAACTATTGAATCGAACCACAAGAAAAATTACATTGACGGAAGAAGGAGAGTACATCTATAAAAAACTTGCTCCTTCCTTTGAAGATATTGAGAAAACAGTAAATTACATAGTTGAAAATAAAGCTATCCCCAAGCCTAAATTGAAGATTGCTACCGTACCCTCTGCAGCTAGTATATATATCCCGAAGTTATTGAAAAAGATCGTGGGGGAATACCCGGAAACAGAGTTTTACGTGCATGAAACAACATCTTCAAGAGCAGTAAAACTCGTAAACCAACAAAATTATCACATCGGTTTCATCCGAACGCCCATTCACAGTAACATCATCGCCAATGAAGGATTAAGCATGATTGAATTCATGAGGTTCCCTTTACAATTAGTCGTCTCCATGGATCATCCACTAGCCCAAAAAGAGGCTATACATTTATACGAAGCAAAAGACGAACCTTTTATCCATTATGATGCCGTTCAAGCACACTCCCTTCAATTCCTTTTGGAAAAGGCTTGCCTGACGGCTGGATTTTCACCTAAAGAATTATGTAAAGGCTCTGAATTACTGACGATTGCCAATCTAATATCCAATAACTTAGGCGTAGCCCTCATGCCGGAAGATATGGTGAGTTTGTTGGGAAAAAGCCAAGTAAAAGCCTTGAACATCGATAACTCGGAATTAACCAGTTCGATATCGGCAGTTTGGAAAAACACGGATGCCTCAATTCTGACTAAGCATATTTTGAAAACATTAGAGAATGATGATGATTTTAACAATATATAAGATTCTTAGTTGGGAAATTGCTGCGAAACGAGGCAATTATAGTAAAATGATTGATACTTATCGGTGTTAAAAAGCCCCATTCCTCTTTTATGACACTGAGAAACGGGGCTATTAATATTTTATAATTTCCTTTTAAATTTCTTATTGGCGATATAACTAAATTAGCAAACTCCCCTTATTGGTAGTGACTAATTATATCAATGCATAGCATGCTTTGACTTAAGAAAATATAAATACTCTATTCCTTCAGCGGTAATCTTAGTGCCGGCCCTTCCTCTGCCTTTGACGACAAATCCTTCGATTTCTAAAATATCCAAACGGCGACGAATCTGCTGAGGGGACAAGACAAAGTCCGATACTTTACTTTGATTAGAAATCAGTTCTCTGCTTGCCGCTTTTCCTTTATCGTTGTATTGCTTAATTATTTCCAAGATGAAAGCGCGCTCCTGATTTTCCAACACACTTTCACAGACGGGATAATCTGCCGTCACACTGTCTTCCTTATTCCCATGCATGAACGGAAGGTCACTTTTCGTCACGACATTCCCCTCACAAACCGTCAACATGTAATCGATTGTACTTTTAAGTTCCCGTATGTTGCCGGGCCATTCATATTGCATAAAATATTCCAGTACGTCTTCCTCTACTTTTACCCACTTCCCACTTTTTGTGATGAGGTGCTTTATCAAAAGTGGAATATCCGCTCTTCTCTCTTTGAGTGACGGTATGTAAAGATTGAGCACATTCAGACGGTAAAACAAGTCTGTTCTGAATGAACCGTCCCGCATCTTATCATGAAGATTTTTATTCGTCGCGGTAATCACCCTGACATTAACGGGAATGATGCTCTTGCCGCCAATTCTGCGGATTTCCCCCTCCTGAAGACTCGAAGCAGATGGGATTGAACTGTGAGACTTATGTCACCAATTTCATCCAAAAAGATAGTCCCTTTATCCGCCATTTCAAACAGTCCTTTCTTTCCTCCTCTTTGCGCTCCTGTAAATGCCCCTTCTTCGTAGCCGAACAATTCACTTTCAAGTAAAGTTTCTGTTAAAGCGCTACAGTTAACCGCTAGAAATGGCCCGTTCTTTCGCACTGAATGCTCATGAATCGCATGAGCAAACAGCTCTTTTCCTGTACCTGTCTCTCCCTGAATCAAAATTGGATGCTCCGACAAGGCAAGCTTCTTGGCAATCTGCTTACGCTCTTTCATTACTTCATTCTCGCCGATAATATCGTCAAAGCAGTATTTTGAATAAAATCCTTGATTGCGCATTTCTCTTTGTGCAGTCTTTTCTATTTCAAAGGCTTGATGTACGCTTTTGAAGGTTACGACGATTGTATTTTCTTTCATCATTTGCAACCGAAAAATTACGACATCCACTCCGTCTATGTTGAAGAACTTGCTTTCGTCATTACTTCCCATGATGAAATCGATAATATCCCGGCGATTCATTACATGCTCTAGATACTGATTAACCACATCTTTTGCATCAACATGGAATAATGCCGCAAGCTGGTTATTGAATACCGTTATCAGCCCTTCCTCGTTAACGACCAATATGCCGTCATCGACAGTCCCCAACACATTTTGGATATGATCGCTCATTTGCTTGGCATCCCACTCCGCATGTAACAGCTTACGTTGTAATTCAATGATATTACTAATATACCTTTCAGAAATCTTTGAGGATATATCCTTGTGTAAACCACAGCATTCCACAACTTCCAGAATTGTTGTTATATCAAAAAGACGCACGCCTATATCGATTACTTCTTTTATGTAAGAGGGGCACAGATGAGTTTCTCCTGGTGATACGGCTATTTGGACATTCTCATAAAATAAAATCCCCTTCCTGAAAGGGATAAATTGAACATGATCTACACCAAGCTGATATAAGGATTCAATAAGGTTTATAGTTGCATCGTCATCATCATTCACCAAAAGCACTGCCGAACCCTCTGGTATTCTTAATAGCTTGTCAAATGTATTCATGATTAACAGTTCTCTTTCCCACGATTATTTTCTGGGCATTTACGCCATTCATTCCCATTTTCTTATCATAAGCTGCATCTGATGAATACAAGATAATACCATCTCCCAGAGAACGAGGTATTCCCTCATCGGTAGCAAGCTGCTGACATGAACGTAGTCTCCAAGCAGTTGTTCCAGTTGCTCCTGCAAGGCTTCCTTTGTTTTTGAGCTTCCCGCTATAAGTGTAAGTGAGGATTTTGACATAAAAACACCTACCTGTCTTTAATTGGTACTATTATATCACCAAAAAGAACCAATAATGACCTTTAACTTCAATCCAACCAATAAGTTCTCATAAAAATCAATTACCCCATATTGGCACAGAATTTGCTTATATATTGAGTTGACGTGATTGAGTTGACGTGCCTATGGATTTGAAAAGGAGGGAAACAGCAGAATACTAGAAAAACAGATGATAGTCGATAGGCTGGCAATATTTTGTTAGCGTATTAGTTCCATGTACTTATTTTATATACAAAGGAGAGACACTTATGAGCCAAGTAGAAGAGAAGGCTGTTTCGCTTGAAACAGCGGGAGAAAAAGAGAGAAAAATCAATGTTTTTGTATTGCTGCTCTGCATTCTCGCAATTGCAACTCTATTTACTTACATTTTGCCTGCCGGGGAATATACACGGATTGAAGCAGATGGACGGACAACTGTTGACGCCAATTCTTTCAAATGGATAGAATCTGCACCGGTGGAATTGTTCGATATGATAAAAGCTATTCACACAGGAATGGTTGAAGCCGGCAATATTATCTTTTTCTTATTGATTATTGGAGGGTTTTTCGGTGTTTTAAGAGCTACAGGGACGGTTGATGTGCTCATCGCCACAATGGCTCGGAAGTTGGCGACACGTGAAAAGCTATTAATTCCTGTCGTGATGCTGTTTTTTGCTGTAGGCGGCTCCTTAATGGGAATGGCAGAAGAAACACTAGCTTACCTTCCTCTTATCATTCCGCTGGCGTTGGCCCTGGGATTCGATACAATTACAGGTACTGCCATCGTCATTGTAGGGGCATTGTCAGGGTTCACGACTGCTATCATGAATCCCTTCACTGTAGGACTTGCACAAGGAATTGCTGAATTGCCGATGTTCTCAGGAATAGGGTTGCGCCTTATTTTATTTATTATCGTCTACCTTGTTTCCGTTCTTTATATCTATCGTTACGCTATGAAGGTCAAGAAAAATCCTTCTATAGGAATCTACGGAAAATATAAAAAAGAAGAAGCAAAAAAACTGCTCCAATCAAGTTCGAAATTAACTGCAAGACATAAATTCATCTTAATCTCTTTTTTAATTAACTATATCGTCTTGGCATTTGGTGTCATCAAGTTCCAATGGTACATCACAGAAATTACAGCCTTATTCATTGTTTTGACAATCGTGATTGGAATATTCGGTAAATTATCTGCAGATCAAATTGTCAACTCCTTTACCAATGGTTCTGCAGCCTTGCTAGGCGGTGCTTTGATTATTGGCGTATCACGCGCCATTCTTGTTGTATTGAATGATGGGCATATCGTCGACCCTATGCTGCATCAAGTATCTGAAGCTATCCAGCATATTCCGGCCTATTTAAGTGTTGCCGGCATGTACAGCTTCCAAACTCTTATTCATTTTATTCTAGCATCCGGCACCGGTCATGCAATGTTGACCATGCCAATTATGATTCCGCTCGCAGACTTATTGGATATTACACGCCAAACTGCAGTGTTGACTTTCTCTTTTGCGGACGGAATCGGAAATATGATTTTCCCAACCGCTACCACCTTGATGGCGGGCTTGGCAATCGCAGGCATACCTTGGACAAAATGGGCGAAGTGGATTCTGCCGCTGGTACTTATTCAATATCTCATTGGATTAATAGCTGTCATAACGGCTCACTTCATTGGATATGGTCCATTTTGATAAAAATCACGAATTCATTACAGGAGGAGAAACGCATTGCTTACTTTAATCAAAAATGGCGAGATATACTCACCCAATTACTTAGGACGGAAAGACGTTTTGATTACAGATGAAAAAATTGCATTCATAGATGACAGAATCGAGATTCCTGACAACTTTGCTCCTATTCATATCATTGATGCGACCAATCTTTTAGTTGTTCCAGGTTTCATAGATTCACATGTTCATATTATTGGCGGAGGCGGTGAGGGCGGATTCAAAACCCGCACCCCTGAGCTGATGCTTACGGATATTACGACTTCAGGTATTACAACGCTTGTCGGATTGCTTGGTACGGACGGAACTACGCGTAGAATGGAAAGCCTGCTTGCAAAGGCCCGGGCACTTGAAGAAGAGGGTATTTCCTGTTTCATTCATACAGGCTCCTACCAAGTGCCAGTAAAAACATTGACAGGAAAAATTGAAGATGACCTTATTTTTATTGACAAAATCATCGGTGTCGGGGAAATTGCCATCTCCGACCATAGATCATCAGAACCCACTTTTGAGGAATTGACCAAAATCGTCGCAGCCGCACGTAACGGGGGTATTCTGTCAGGAAAAGCAGGTATATTAGAAGTTCATGTAGGAGACGGAGATGGCGAGCTCTCGTTGTTACATGCAATCGCTGATAAAACCAATATTCCGATTCGGCAGCTCCATCCGACACATATCAACCGAAATGAAGAATTATTCAAGGCGGGAATCGATTACGCAAAACGGGGCGGGTACGTAGACTTTACAACAAGCACAATTCCTCAGTTTCTGGATGATGGCGAAGTAAAGTGCAGCATTGCCTTGCGCATAATGCTTGAAGAAGGGATTCCAGTAGAACAAATCACCTTCTCTTCAGACGGTCAGGCAAGTCTTCCGTTTTTCAACAACCATGGGGAGTATGCAGGCCTTCAAGTAGGAAAAGTATCTTCGCTATATCACGAAGTGCGTGATTCTGTTTTAGAAGAAGGAATCCCACTTGAAACGGCACTGAAGGTCATCACCACGAATCCCGCACAAGTGCTGAAACTATCAACCAAGGGCAGGATCCAAACAGGCAATGATGCAGATATTGTGCTATTGCAAAAGGAAACTTTGGCAATTGTCACTGTAATGGCAAAAGGACAAGTTATGGTAGATAAGGGTATTCCGTTGATAAAAGGGACATTTGAATGAGTTTAGACAGGATACCAGTTATCGAAAAATTTTCACGTCTCGCATTAATATTGTGAAGAATCGCTAAAGGGGAGTTACTTAAAAAAAGTCGAATTCCTAATTTTGAAGGAATTCGACTTTTATTTTTCACAGTCATCATAGCCTGTCTCTTTTGTTGAACTATCAACCTGTTAGTTCATTAGGCAACAAAACCTGGAAATCCTCGATATATATCTACTTTAAGTATCATCTCCATTAATCAAGACAATCGAGAACCCTATCAATCACTTTTTATTTTTGAGCCTCGCCTATGTACATACTAATTCATTTCTTCAGAAGATAGCTAGATAGAGGTCAGCCAAATAAGGAAGTACTATGCATCGGCTGAACTTTCGCCATCGGATCAATATAGGCTTTGGCATTATTGACTGCCGTAGGACCTTCACCAAATCCGGATGCTATTAACTTAACCTTTCCATCATACGTACAAATATCCCCGGCTGCATAAATGCCTGGAATATTCGTTTCTTGTTTGGAATTAACGACAATTGCATTTTTGTTGATGTTTAGTCCCCATTCTTTAATCGCACCAAGAGAAGAGACAAAGCCGTAATTAATAATTAAATCATCTATATCAATCACTTCTTTTTGTTGCGTCTTAGTGTGTTCTAGAACAATTTGCGTAATTCTTTCTGCTCCTACCAATTCGGAGGGAATATAAGGTGTTTTGACCTCAACAGAGGAATTCACTAATTTTTCCACACTATGTTCATGGGCACGGAATTTATCTCTTCTGTGTATCAATGTTACCTTTTCAGCAATCTGCTCTAACATAAGGGCCCAATCAACAGCAGAATCTCCACCGCCAAGAATCGCCACTTTTCTTCCTTTAAAGCGGTTCATATCATTCACGAAATAATGCAAATTCTTATTTTCGAACTGTGTTGAATCTTCCAATTCCAGTTTACGGGGCTGAAAAGCTCCATTTCCAGCAGTAATGATCACTGATTTGGAGAAATGAGTATCGAGGTTTGTAGTGATTTTAAATGTTCCGTCTGCTTGCTTTTCCATCTGTTCAACTGCTTCTTCAAGACAAATTGTTGGTTCAAATACTTTCATTTGTTCTTTTAAATTATCTATCAATTCCTGGGCCCTTACTTTTGGAAATCCAGCTATATCATAAATGAATTTTTCGGGATAAAGAGCTGATAGCTGTCCTCCCAATTGAGGCAGACTTTCAAGGATTTTCACCTTTGCTTGCCTCATTCCTCCATAAAACGCCGTAAACAAACCAACTGGGCCGCCGCCAATAATTGTTATGTCATAGACCGTTTTTTCTTCTGTCAATGTAATCACTCCTTTTCTTCCAGGATGGTTGCTCATACTGAATATAATTTATTGGTTGTAAGGGATGTACTAGCCTACAAGTAATTCTTCCTTTTTCCAATTCCAGAAATGATGGATAAGAGCAATTGAATATCCACCCTTTCAAAGACAATCTGGATATGTCACCAGTTTAAAAATCTATAAAGCTATTATTTGTCACAAACGCACCTAGAATTATTATTCAAATTTATTAGGGTTACCATCAAAGGATAATTGAGCCACTTTTATAGAATCGGTTGGACATCCTTCTGAAGCATCTATCATATCGTCCTCAAGTTCATCAGGTATAATCGCTGCCCCAACATTATTATCCAATATAACGAACGCAATACCTTCTTCATCGTAATCATAAATATCCGGAGCTGAAGCACCACAAGCTCCGCAAGCAATACAAGTTTCTTTATCCACGATTGTATAATTAGCCATTTTTTCTATCCATTCCTCTCTCTGTCTAGGCCCTGGTTTTTTACTAAGGTATTTGTAGAAGCCTTTTTCTACTCAATATCGTTCAAAAATTCCAAAATGCTCGAATTAAACTTTTCAGGATTTTCCTGATAACACAAATGCCCGCCTTTTGGAATTATCACGAGCCGGGAATTCATTAACTCTTCATGAATTGCTTCCGACTCCTTTATAGGAGTTACAGTATCCAACTCACCACAAATTACAAGAACAGGGACATCTATATGAGATAACAAACTCATTTGATTTAGATGATAAAGTGAATTTGCTACCGAACGATATCCTGCCGGTCTTATCTGTGTCATAATCTCTTTTACTCGCTTATAGACTTTTTCTGAAGCATGGGGAGATAGCAATGCTTGTATCCTCTTTTCCGCGATCTCCTCAGTAGAAAGGTTATCAATTGAAAATAATCGATTTTTCAATTTCGTCTCATTCTCCTCTGGCGTTAGAGCAGCAGCCCCTCTTGTCGAATCGGCCAATATAAGTTTATTAATCTTATCAGGGTACAGGCTACAGAACTCTATCGCGATTGCCGCTCCCATTGAATGGCCAAGCAGATGGATTTTTTCCAACTTTAGCTGATCTAGCATGCCGTTCAGAATACGTGCAAACTCTTTAAAATACTTAAATTCTTCTGCTGGATCTGAACTTTTCCCATAACCCGGTGCATCCCATGCAATTACTGTATAATGCTCCTTTAATTCCTGAATTTGCTCCTTCCATGACTGTGAATTATTACTCATGCCGTGTAATAATACTAAAGGTTCTCCATGACCTTCTATTTCATAATGAATGCTTATATCTTCTACTTTTACGTATGGCATAATATCAATCCCCTTTTAAGGTGAATCTCTGACTCTTAAAACACCTGTACTTGAAATATCTTTCTAAAAAAAGCGAATGATTTACTTTTTTTATATTTCGCTTGGAAACAGTTTTAGTTCCTATTAAGAAAGTGCTTCCTATCCTGAAGTTAAGCAGGAAATTCCACTTCCGTTCCCTTCTAATTTAGCTAAAAAAGTATTAATAAACTGTGCCAGCTTAGCCAAGTCCTCGCACTGACAATCCACCATCGCTGGAAATGACCTCACCGGTGATTGCGCGTGATTCGTCGGAAGCTAACAGTACATACGCCGCAACGTGATCTTCCGGCATCTGGGCAAGTTGAAGGATATTCCGTTTTTTAATGCTGCTTGCTTTCGTATCATTATCGACGATTTTCACAAATGGACGCAGTGGCGGGATCACAGTAAGTGCTGTCAATGTCCCCCCTGGGGCTACCGCATTTACCCGGATGGAAGGAGATAGTTCGAACGCAAGCTGGCGCATCAATCCAATTTGGGCGTGTTTGCTCGCTGTATACCAAACACCGCCGCCATCTGGATAAAAACTTGCACCGGAGACGGTAAAAATAATATTGCCATTTGTTTTTTTCAGTTCTTCAAGAGCAGCTTTCGCCCCGAAAAAAGAGCCTTTTACGTTAATATTGAGAAGGAAATCATACGCTTCGGAAAGCGCCTCAGGAGTCACATCGGCAAATTTGGCAAATCCATCGAACACGCCGGCATTCGCCACGAAAACATCCAACTTTCCGAATTGCTCAACAGTAGCTTGGACCGCTTGCTCATTGTCTTCGTATTTGCTTACATCTCCCTGATAGGTAAGGATATTTTCACCAAATTCTTCCTTCATTTTCGCTAACGTGTCTTTAGAGCGGCCGATAATGCTCACTTTTGCTCCTTCTTGTATAAAACGGCGAGTGACAGCCTCTCCAATTCCAGAAGCTCCCCCTGTAATCCATACTACTTTATCTTTTAAGGCCATGCCCATTGTCTCCACCCCTTCTATTATCTTTCAAACGTGATGAACGGTTATACAAAGATCGGTTCCTTCAAGTTTACGGTCTTGCATGCGAGCACATATTTTTTCATAACGACCACATTGTGTTTTATACACAAAACAATGTTTTTTATATAAATAATTCTAAAATGTAATCGCTTTATTGTCAATGTAAAAAAAAACTGTAACAATCGTTCGGGTATACACTATCTATATCAATCTGCGGTTATCCTTACTACTGCGGCACTCGTCAATAAGTATGATTTTTTTGTGGTTTCTCAGTAAGATTCTAGCGCCCATCTTACCGAGAAACCCTTTTAAAAAACATATTAACTTTTTAGCGCTTATAGTGTTACTTTGTTTCCTGTCGCATTACTTAGGTGATATTCGGCAACTTCTTGTTTAATCATAAATAAGTACGCCACAAACCCAAGAATGGCTGCTACAATCAGCATGGCAATGGAAGGACCAAAATCACCGCCAGACAAATCGCGGCTCCACCCCATAATGTAGCTTGAAAATCCACCCATAATATTAGTGAATCCCATTAAACCGGCTGCGCGGCCAGCTGTTTCAGGTGTTGAAAATTTGATGATGAAGAAATTGGTCAGGTGAAACATTCCTCCTTGAGTTCCCATGGCGAGCCCCATGGAAACGCCAGCGAAAATAGGATTTGGTGCAATGACAGCGATCGTCAAAAATACAGCTGTTAGTATGAAAAGAATCGTCGCAAGTAAACTCGGACGCTTCGTTTTGTCCGCCAGAAATCCGCCAGCCAGGACAAATCCAAGCGCGAATAGCCACGATAATGAAGTAATACCAGTCATTGCTTCCCTTTCAAACCCTTTGGCCTCAACGAGATATGTAGGCAGCCAAATACTGATTCCAAAGAAAAGAAAGGACGACATTAAATTGCCAAACCAGACAATCCAATAACGATAATCCTTTGCAAAGAATTGCTTCGACTTCACATCATCCGCTTCGTCTTTTTGGCGAATATAGGAGACTTCTTCTTTACTCATGCGTGGATGCTCTTCTGGCGTATTACGAGCCAAAAACAGGAACATTGGAATATTTATAAACAAGTTAAAAGCGGCGAGAGCAAAGAACGCGGCCTGCCAATGAAACGTTGAAATAATTAGTATGAGCATAACGGTACCCACTGCCGGGCCAAGGTAGTTTCCAGTGATCCAGAATGACTGTGCCCTGCCCAGCTCTCGTTTATTAAACCAATTCGAAATGAATTTTCCCGATATCGGGATCATCATACCCTCCCCAATTCCGAGGATTACCCTACTGATTAAAAACATTTCGTATGAAGTGGACAGCCCGCCCATTACCATTGTCGCTGTCCATACCAGTAAACCTAAAACTGCTGTTTTCCGTGCCCCTAACTTGTCGATGATAACTCCCCAAAAAATGTTGGAACAGGAGTATGAAATCATGAATATAAAGGAGATCAAGCCAATTTTCGCATTTTTATCCGGGCCAGTTAAACCAAGATCACTTAAAAATCCCGGATCGGTTTGGATAACAGAGATACCCACTTTATCAATCTGACCGAAAAACCAGAAGAAAAAAATAGGAATCGCAATGTACAACCATCTTTTTTGACCTTGTAACATGTTATTTCCCCCTTATAGCAGCTCTTTTGAATGCGCTTTCATGATTTCGATAAAGAAAATGCCTGTCAAACTATCAACTTCACCAATTCCCCCTTTCAAAAGATAGCAACAACTCTTGTTTTATATAAAAAACAACGTTACCGATATTTAATGTTATATTGAATTTTCACAATAGTCAATAATATTCAGGTTAAAATTTTTCCAGCAGAAAAGATAGTTTTATATACAAAACTATTAAAGGTATTGCTTCGATTAAAACAACCGGAAACAATACCTTAACCCTTTATCACATAAAACCGGATAACGTTTCTGCTAATTCTCGTGTCCGATCAAGTAAAATGTTTTAACCGGGAACAGTATGGCGGTTTCTACTTACCTGTCCAACATCCCAATTTATGCTGATGCTTGAGCCGCCATTTCACAATTCCCGCGATATGTAACCCCAAATTGAAGTATGATTCTCCACTAATTCACCTCATTCATTGCCGTCTTTCCTTTTATAACGATTCATTATAAATATATAAAAATTAACTATTTTTATTATTTATCAGCCAATGTTAGCATTTTGTTATAAGTTATTTGAAAGGATGAGTGATGAATGTCTATGCACTATTCTGAATTCGCAGTATTCGGGCTGGGCCCCATCGGAATTGAAATTCTACGCAGTGCTTATCAAACGAATCCGCAATCGATTATCGGTGTTGTCGATATTGATCCCGATAAGGTAGGAAAGGATATTGGGTTACTAATCCATGAAAAGGAAACCAACAAGTGTGTAGTCTCTCATATACGGGATGTAAATACTGAAGCTGACCACCCTATCGCCCTACATGCAACCGGTTCCGACGCACAACAAGTATGGCCTCAAATCAAAGAACTGCTAGATCACGGCTTTTCAGTGGTTTCCACCTGTGAACAACTTTCCTTCCCTTGGCATCGCTACCCCCTACTTGCAAAGGAAGTAGATGATTATGCTAAAGCTAAAGGGCTTAGTGTCATTGGGACCGGAATCAATCCAGGCTACATCATGGATACTATGGCCATTTCATTTACAACAGTATTGACCACGGTTAACCAAATTAAGGTCAATCGTAAAGTAGATGTTTCGAAAAGGCGCCTCCCCTTACAAAAAAAGGTCGGAATCGGGATGACCAGAGAAGAGTTTGAATTTTTAGCTGAACGGAATAAAATTGGGCATGTAGGTCTTGAGGAGTCTGTCAGGTTAATCGCTTATGGGCTGAATTGGAAACTATCAAGTGTAACCAATACCATAGAACCAACGATTGCAAGCGAAGATATGACCGTTCCGCTATCTGCCTTAAAACCAGGGGATGTTAATGGGCTTCATCAAATTTCCACTGGCAAGACGGTGGACCGAAAGGAAATTTCCTTGGATTTAACGATGTCTGCAGGTATTAAACAGGAAGATGAAATCGTTATTGAGGGGAACGAAACACAAAGGTTGATTGTTCCAAACGGCATTTTTGGAGATACCGCAACCGCAGCAATGATTATTAATACCGCTAAGCAAATTGATGCCCTCCGTAAACCAGGTTTACTTACAATGGCTGACATCGGGGTGCCGAGGAATATAGATCAATCAGACTTTGTGCATATTTAATGGCTAACCAACAATCTTGCGATATAGTTTTACGATATTGGAAAAGGTGAACCCCGAATGGTTCACCTTTTCGTCCTGGCTCAATTTTCCCCGAGATCAAGAATGATTCCGTTTAACGAAATGATTGCAGATAAGCAATTCCAAATAAAGCTGCAAACCTTGCCAACATGACAAAAAACCACCATAATCGGTGGCTTTACTTCCTATATGTAGTATGTAGGAATCGACTATCTTATATAAGTTATCTTATTTCAGAAAAATATATTCCGAAAATGACATGATTTTTCTATTTTCATTAATGTGTTTGAGAACCAAGTTTCATGGAAATTGCTTTGGCAGCTTTCGTTACTTTTTCAATCAATTCAGGCAAGCGATCTTCCTGAAATCTTGCTTCAATCCCAGCCACACTAATACCAGCTACTATTTCACCTTTACCATTGAGTATCGGTGCACTCACCGCTTTTGTATAATCCTCAAGTTCTGATGAAGTTATCGTGTAACCATTCATTCTCGCTTCATCCAAAGCGTGACGGAGTTCAGTTTTATCCGTTATCGTTCCAATGGCGATTGGTTTTAATTGAATGCTTCCCAAATAATTTTCACGCTCTTCTTCCGGCAAATACGCTAGGATGATTCGAGAATCACCAGCATACAATGGCGAACGCCTTCCAATGGATGTATAAAGTCGAACAGGGTGCAGGGTGTCCACCTTTTCAATATACATCGCTTCATCCTTATCCCTCACAATTAAATTCACTGCTTCTTCAACATCATCCCGCAGGTCTTTCATGATGGGATAGGCGATTGACCTGATATCCAAACGCTCCCCAACCAGTTGACCAAACTGCAGGAATATAAGTCCAAGTGAATAGTGGCCATCTTCGTCCTTTGTTAAAAACCCCATTTCTTCCAATGATCCCACCATACGGTGTAACGACGTTTTCGGCAAATTGGAAAGTTCCATCATTTCATTAAAGGTCAGTTTTGGATGATTTATGAAAAGGGTTAGGATTTGCATGGATTTCACGACCGTTTTGTTATGTGCCTGCATACAATGTCTCCTTTCATGATACATGTTTTCCTTAACTATCATTCTATTATAAAACATGGAAGAAAGGATGTAATGAAAATAACCGTATTCATTGTTATTTCGTGAATGCTCTGACTGTATTCTCATTTGATTTTCCGGCATTATTTTCAATTTGATCGTATCATTTTAACATCCCGCAAGCCCATAGAACGAGTATTGATGGGAAATGCTGAAGCGTTTAGCGGATTAAGTTACTTGATCATTACGAAAATCCATCCACTACAAAGGCATTTTCAATATTACTTTTGTCCCTTTCCCTTCACGAGAATGAAGGATAAGGTTTCCGCCGCAAACTCTGGCTCTTTCCTCCATACTGAATAAGCCTACTCCACGGGTAACTTTTTCTATATCAAAGCCCTTTCCTTTATCTTCTATTTCTACACGAACTTCTTCCTCTATTTCCTGGATCGTCACTGTAGCTTCTTCGGTTTGAGCATATTTCCTAATATTTGTTAATGCCTCTTGAATAATACGGTAAATGGTAATTTCTTTGTTTGTATTCAGACGGCAATTCAAATAGCATTCAAAATGGACCTTGATATGATGATGCTCTGAAAATTGCCCCAATAAAGAGCGAATGGCAGGGAACAGTCCAAGATCATCAAGTACAGATGGCCTTAATTCCCAGGATAGATGCCGGAGTGCTTCGATAATTTCGGTCGCTTCATCTTGCATCTGATCTAACAGGGGATGATCCATTTCTGTCTGCAGTCTGTTAATCGTTATGAGGTGGCTGTATAAGTTTTGTCCGATATCATCATGAAGCTCTCGGGAAATGCGTTTTCTTTCTTCTTCCTGCACATCAATGATTTTCCCGGTCATTTTCTGAATCTCTTCTTCCGCAAGCTTACGCTGGGTTACTTCATATCGAATCGCTAAATATTGGTAAGGTTTCTGGAACTCATCAAGAAATGGAACGATTGTCGTATCCACCCAATAATAAGTATTATCCTTGGTCTTATTTTTAATCTCGCCTTTCCATACTTCCCCTGATGATATTGTTTTCCAAAGATTGTCGAAAAACTCTTTCGAATGAAATCCCGAGTTAATAATTCGATGATCCTGTCCGATCAGCTCTTCTTTTGAAAACTTTGAAATCCGGCAAAATTGATCATTGACATATTTGATCGTCCCTCGTTGATCGGTTATTGCTACAATTGAGGAAGCATCCAAAGCAAATTGGAAATCGGCCATTTTATTTACAAATTTCCCTAATTCCTCTAAAACTCGTTTATATTCGGTAATTTCCTTCCGAATTGCCAGGTATTTATAAGGGTTCCCTTTTTCATTTAAGAAAGGGACAATTGTGGTATCCACCCAATAATAAGTTCCATCCTTCGCTTTGTTCTTGATTTCACCCCGCCAAACACTTCCTGATGAAATTGTTCGCCAAAGCTCTTGCATAAATTCCTTTGAATGATAACCTGAATTGATAATTCGGTGATCCTTCCCGATAAGCTCTGTTGCTGAATATTTGGATACCTCACAAAATTTCTTATTAAAGTTTATTATCTTGCCCTTTTCATCCGTAAATGCAACAATCGTTGATTCATCAAGTGCGTAAATTAAATCAACCAGTTCATTTATCGGATAGGATTGCTGCTGGTTAATCCGTGATTGGTCTTTCACTTTATGGACTACAATTAAGTAATAAAGCTCTTTCGCAAGCTGAAAGGAGTTCACCCTGAAAAAAAGCGAAAAAGCATGACCATCCCGGTGGATCCCCAACTGGTGGATAATCTCCCCTTCCCCGCTGTGCTGCAGGTTTGCCCCTGGTATAAGATTCAGAAGCTTTTCCCCGTTCAATTCATGATGATCATAACCAAAGTTTTCATATACCTGTTGATTCGCAAAAGAGATGACTCCAGATTCATTGACAAGGATTGTCGCATCGCTAGATCCAGGCGTAACCCCTTTTTCCATTTCCAAATGTTTATTCAAGTCCATACATAATCCTCCTTGTTGCCATGTTAAATTGAGCTGTTCAATTCCTTTTCCAGTTTTTTCGCTGCATCAAGGATCTTATGCTGGTCGCTTTCAGAAATAGGCTGAGCTGTTCGTTTACCTACTAATAATACCCCCTTGGGAACACCTTTAAATTGAATCGGAACTGCGAAGGCGCAACTGAGATTTTCCGCAAGCATAATGGGATAATCTAAAGCTTTGCCGTGGATATTATTGGGGAAACCCTCAATTTTCATCGGCGTCCCCGTTGATATGACCCTACCTGCTATTCCTTTTCCATATCTAACAGTTATCCTTTTGTACTTATCATTTCTGTTTCCGGCGGCATAATGCCAGCTTATGTCAGGACCATTTCTGTTTTGTAAGGCAAGGCCTACAAAATCACCATTCATTTCTTCTAATACATGTTCACACGCTTTTTTAAATGGTTGATCCTCTTTCGATTTACTGTCCCCGTTAAATTCCATACCCTAATAACCCCTTTTTTAAAGCGAATGCAACAAGTTCATGCCTTGTTTTCATCTTGAGCTTTTCCATTAGGTTTCCTTTATGGCTTTCAACCGTTTTCACGCTTATGACAAGCTGTCCGGCAATTTCTTTATTGGAAAACCCTTTCGCAATCAACGTAAGTACCTCTTTTTCACGGTCAGACAACAGATTGATAGAATCAGCGGTTCCCTGCTTCACACTGCCTAAATATTCTTCCATTACCCTTTTTGTAGCAGATGGATGAAGGTAAGCATTTCCGTTCGATAATGATCGGATGGCTACCAATAATTCTTCATGGGGTGCACTTTTTAAAATACATCCTGAAGCCCCGGCTTGAATAGTTCTGAACAAATATTCATCATCATCATGCATAGTAAGTATTAATATGGCTACCTCAGGCATTAGTTTTTTTAGTTCGGAAGTAGCCGATAAGCCATCTTTCCCATGAGGCATGCTTAAATCCATGACTACCACATTAGGCTGAAGCTCTAGTGCTCGTTCTATTCCTTCGTTCCCTTCTGAAGCTTCCCCTATGACTTCCATATCAGCATGATTATTTAATAGCATCTTTAAGCCCATTCTTACAACGGCGTGATCATCGCAAAGCAAAATTTTTATCAAAGCTGCTCCCCCTTAGCTTTGTTTGTATATGTATTGTTATAAATGAATATGAAACAACAACGGGGATTGCTCAATTAGCAAACCCCTTGTTTAGTCCATTTTAATATAATGGAAGTGAAATCTCTATAGAAGTACCGTCATCTATTTTTGAAAATATGGTACAATTCCCGCCAATCAAATGCATTCTTTCACACATGGCAGCAAGCCCGCTCAACTTATTCATGGCGGCTTCAACCTCAAACCCTTTCCCTGAATCTTTTATCATAATTAATAACAAGCTTTTTTCCCATTTGAATATTATACTTGCTTTTGTTGTATCAGCATACCTTGCTATATTCACCAATGCTTCTTGGCAGACCCTGAAAAGTGTAATCCTATCTCTATCAGAGATTTGCGATTCAATTCCCAGATTCTCCATCTCAACCTCAATTCCATAGGTTGAAGTGTATATTTTTATGTAGCTTTTTATAGCTGAAATAAGCCCAAAAGTCGTAAGGGTAGGAGGATGCAATTCTACAGCCAAAAGCCTGATTTCTTGTATTGCCTTCTCCAATAGCTGTTTCATATCACCCGCATAGATTTTCATGGCAGGCTGTTCGATTGCCGTTTCAATGAGCTGCATTCCGGAAAAGAGACTGGAAAGGGACTGCCCCACACCTTCATGAAGCTCCATGGCAATTCTTTTAATCTCTTCTTCATGTGTTTGTATGATATAAGAACTGATGTTGTTTTTAAGTGGCTGAGTATTCATTCCCACCCTCCTTCTTCAATAGTCGCTGATTATTGGCCATTCAAAATGCGACATGCTCTCCCGATTACACTTTCGGCAGAGTGGTGAGAACACTGACGTATACCTTCTTTCCCACCAGAGACCTAGCATTAGAACTTCTTGTTCTTGAAAACTACAATTCAGCCTTCAAATCCAATAATTTCATACGCGCAGTTCATTTTATGCTTTCTTCACTTTATGACTTGAAATGTCACTAAACATTCCGGCATATTGAACAACATCCCCAGCATCATTTTTTATTGCACTAATTGTCAGCCATTGTAGATATTGCTGTCCATCCTTTCGGCTATTCAAGATTTCACCTTGCCAGAAACCATTTTTTTCAATAGATTTCCACATATCCTCATAAAAAGTTTGAGGCTGTTTACCTGACTTAAGTATACTAGGATTCTTTCCAATTACTTCATTTTCCTGATAGCCAGTAATCCTTGTAAACGAAGGGTTTACTGAAATGATTTTACCACTGGTATCGGTGATCAAAATGCCTTCTATTGTATTGTCAATCACTTCTTTGGCAAGGCCCATTTTACCTTGGAAATACATCCAGACTACTAAAATCAAACTTGCAAGGGCAACTTCTGACAATGCCATGAACCCGATTGCATAATGGCCTGTGATATTGAATAACAAGGATAGAATTAACGGCGGGAAAAATCCTCCCAAACCTCCCATTGCGGACACAATTCCATTCACAATACCGGCCTGCTTTTGGAAATACATCGGCACCAGTTTAAAAATAACACCATTTCCTATTCCAGCACAGAGAGCAATACTTAAACAGCCAAATGTGTACCAGCCAATTGATGGAGCAAAGGATAGGATCATTGCTGAAATCGTATAAATTCCAAAAACAAACATGAGCAGAATAAGAGAATGGAAGCGGTCGGCAAGCCACCCGCCAATAGGTCTCATAAGAGTAGCAAGAACAATAAAGCCTGCTGTCCTTACACCTGCATCAACTTTATCTAATCCAAAGTTCGCTACAAGAAAGTTTGGCAGATAAATAGTAAATGCAACAAAAGAACCGAATGTTATAAAGTAAAATAAGCTTAGCAGCCATAGTTTTTCATTTTTGTAGACACCCTTAATTTGTTCTAAAAGCGGTGTCTTTACTCTCAGTTCCTTTTTATCCCCTAATAGGAAGTTACCTGCGATAAATACTGCCAAAATCACAAGATAAAGCTGTACGGTTGTTGACCAGCCAAACTTCGTAGCTACAACAGGTGCTGCAAATGCTGATATAGCCGTTCCGAGGTTTCCTGCACCGTAAATTCCGTTTATAAAGCCATGGCGTTCCTTAGGATAGTACTTCGGTAAAGAGGTTACTCCAACAGAGAATACGGCTCCCCCAATACCAAGAAATAGCCCTCCAATCAACAAATCAGCAAGAGAATCCGCAATACTGATATAATAAACAGGGAATAACAGCGATATAAAGCTAATCAGGAAAATTTTCCTGGCCCCGAACTGATTGGCGTAAAAGCCAAGGGGAATGCGAAGAATAGATCCTAAAATAACTGGAACAGCTGTTACCAGTGCAAGCTGACCATCCGGTATTGCGATATCTTCTTTAATAAAAGGCAGCAGGGACGAAATTAATACCCACACCATAAATCCTACAACGAGGTTTAAGGTTTGTAATGGAAGCTGAATTTTTCTAAACATCCTGACCACTCTCTCTTCTAATTACATATTGTAATCTCGCATTTTCGTCAAAAGCTGACCACTCATTTTCATTTTTAGTCACATTGGATATCAACGGGACAGCGAAAAAATTAATGTCGTCAAAGTAAATACGCAGATGTGTTATATCAGGACAAAGCTTCACCTTAACAATCGTTTTAGAAACGAAAGGAGCTTTACCCTGGCCATCATCATCTAAGATGGCTACACTTGCTTTTTCCGATATTAATGGTTGTATATCTTCTATTTTAATGTGTTCCACAGGTATTGCATCCTCTCTTTGCCGTGTAAACATTCATTTGAAAACCCTGCAAATATTCCCAGAATGTATCTTCTGCATGATTCTCGATAAATTCAATTGTTTCCACTACAGACTCCCAATTGCTCATTCCCTTTACTTCGGCAACTACAATATCGGCCCCATCTATTGACTTTTCATCTAAATACCAGTTAAGACGGACATCTTTAAAAAGGTCTGAAAGGAGCTTATCGATTTCAGCAGCAAAATTTCCAGATGCTTCTTTTACAAAACAAAAATCAAAGTATGTTTCACTGTTCATTTGATTCACGCCTTTTCGTTTTTCGTTTTTTTATAAGTAAATAACGCTAAGGGAAACACCACTATGTTTAATCCCCCAAATATTAAAACATTTACATAATTTTCATAATAATATTGATGAACCATAAATTGGGTAAATACAATATTCATCATAAAGAAGGCACAAAGCAACGCGACACCAATAAACTTAAGCCTCATAACGCTTCACCCTTACTGCGTATACCCCGCCATTTTCAACTTTCACCTGAATCTCAGGCAGCGGCCTTCTTGGCGGACCGGCAGTTGGAGCACCTGTTTCAACATCAAATTTTCCATGATGACAAGGACAAACCATCTCTCCTTCTTCCTTCACCCAGAAAACCGGGCAACGAAGATGTGTGCATGCATTTTGGTAAGCTACGTATTTCGTTTCAGACAATCTGATCAAAATAGCATCATCATGATCACCTGGAAATTTAAACTCTACTGCGTCACCAATTGCAATTTTGCTTACATCTGTGATTTTTTTGTGGGGATACTCCTTTTCCCCAAGACCCATCAATTCTTTAGCCGCTACCGCTCCCCAAGGAAGGGAGGAAATTGCGAATACACCAGCAGCTCCCACTAATGTTTTCATGAACCCACGTCTGTCGAGCTTTCTTTCATTATTCCGTTCAATATTATGGGTGTAATTATCTTCATTAAAGGGAATTTTATTATTTTTATCTGACGGCATCTTAATCCCTCCTAAAATAGCTTCGTTATCCCCTGTAAAATACCAGGCAAATTTACTTTAACGTTCGTTTCACCTTCAAGATACGGCATGCTAGTCACCCATTTTCCATTATCTAGATTAAATTGTTTTTTTCTATTTCCAATTTCCTCATCGGTGAGCCACTGAAGTGTATTGGATGGACAAACACTTGCACACATTGGCGGGATACCGTTTTTTGTCCGGTCGATACATAAATCGCATTTGTACATTAAGTTTTGTTCAGTGTCAAATTTTGGTATACCATATGGACAAGCAATCGTACAGTTTTGGCAGCCAATACATTTTTCAACGAGAGCTGATAAGACGGCCCCTGTCTCATGTATTTGGATTGCCTGGGCTGGACAGCTTCTTGCACAGGCCGGATTCACACAATGAAGGCACATTAGAGGCATGGTTTGCCGATTAACCATAGGGTTTACATCGTAAACATAGTTTCTGTTCCGTTCTTCATGCCCTCCGCATTGTGTACATGCTGCAAGGCATGAACGGCATCCTATACAGTTTTCAAGTTCTAAGTACAGCCTCTTTTTCATTTATTGCACCTTCTTTATTTCAACTTTTTCCAATTGAGCAGCACATGCCTTATATTCCGGCATACGGGAGATCGGATCAAGTGCTGCAATGGTTAATAGATTGATAGATTGCTCGTGACCAAAGTGGTACGGAACAAATACAGTATCTTTACGAATTGCTTCTGTAATTTTCACTTTATAGATTGCCTCGCCTCTTCGGGTATGTAGGCGGACTCTTTCTTCATGTTCCATATTGTATTTTTTTGCTGTTTCCGGATGTACTTCGACGTATGGCTCCGGACACATATCACGCAAGAACTGGATTCTTCTCGTCTGGTTTCCAGATAAGTAGTGGTAAACGACACGCCCGGTTGTTAAACGAAGTGGATATTTTTCATCTGGCTCCTCAGCAGGGGGGCGGTAAGGAAGCGCACAAATTTTCGCTTTGCCGTCTGCGTGATAGAATTTCTTATCCAGGAACATATGCGGCGTTCCCATATCATTTTCATCCTTACAAGGCCAAAATACTCCGTCCTGTTTATCGATTTTATCCCATGTAGCACCATAATAATCGGCATATCCCCCTTTACTAGCCAGTCTGAATTCATCAGCTATATCTTTTGCTGTTTTCAAATGGGAAAAGTATTTTCCTTTTCCAAGACGTTCTGCAAGTTCTACTTGTATTTGCCAATCGGGCTTAGATTCACCGATTGGTTCTTGTGCCTTATTTATCTTAATAATTCTTCCTTCAAGGTTTGTAACTGTTCCTTCATCTTCTGACCACGTTACTGATGGCAGGATCACATCCGCAAACTCTGCTGATTCAGAAAGATAGAAGTCCGAACACAACATAAAATCAAGATTTTTCATCGCACTTCTGACGAAATTTAGATTCGGCGCAGATACTGCAGGATTAGAACATAGCAGATACAATCCGCGGATCGTTTTTTGTTCCATCAGTTCAAACATTTCATAAGCAGAAACACCCGGCTGAGGCATTTCTTCCGGAGTAATTTTCCATACTTTACAAACTTCTTCAACATGTTTAGGATTTGTAATTTTACGGTATCCTGGCAATAAATCCGCTTTCTGGCCATGTTCCCGTCCACCCTGTCCGTTGCCTTGACCAGTGAATGTTGCTACACCAGACTTCGGACGGCCAATCTTACCTGTTACAAGCGCCATGTTTGTATATCCAGATACATTGTCAACACCCTTATGCTGCTGTTCAATTCCACGGGCAAACATGACAACTGCATTCGGTGCTTTTCCATAAATCTCTGCTGCGCGAATAATTTTTTCAGGTGCCACACCTGTAAGCTCACTCGTATATTCCAGTGTGAATTTTTGTACAAGCTCTTTTGTTTCTTCAAATCCGTTTGTATGATTATTAATAAACTCTTCGTCAGCATAACCATTTTGGATTAATAAATTTAATATTCCATTAGCAAGGGCAAGATCCGTTCCCGGTTTCAGGTCAAGGTGCACATCTGCTCTTCTCGCAATAGGTGTTTCCCGGGGATCCACCACGATAATGTAACCTCCTCTTTCTTGAACGTTCCAGACTCGGAACATAGAAGTTGGATGACATTCTGCTGTGTTGCTTCCTGCAATAAATAAGCAATCTGTTTCATGAATATCTGTCCAGGGTAATGTTGAACCTCTATCTACGCCGAATGAACGAAGGAATCCTCCGGCCGCACTTGACATACAAAATCGGCCATTATAGTCAATGTAGCGTGTTCCAAGAGCCACACGTGCAAATTTTCCTGTTAAATAGCATTTTTCATTTGTCATTGATACGCCGCTGAAAACGGATAATGTATCTTTTCCATATTTATTTTGAAGCTCACTGAACTTTTTCACGATTAAATCATACGCTTCATTCCAGCTTGCTTCACGGAAGCCTTCCTTGGTTCCTTTTAATGATGCATCATCACGAATAAGCGGTTTTAAAATACGATCGTCATGATTTGTCTGCTGGTAAGCTGTAACCCCTTTTGGACACATTTTTCCAACCGTTACAGGCCAGTCATAACGTGGTTCAACCCCAATGATTTTATTTGTCGCTACATTTACCCTTAAATTCATTCCGCACTGCATTCCACAATATGCACAATGCGTTTTGACCAATGATTCATTCGGGTGTATCACATTCTCTACTTCTTTATAAAACTTATCCCTTTGCATTCTGGTTTGCCTCCTTAACTTTTACCTCATGGATAGGGAAACCGGAAAATTGAGCAATCCGGTATTTTCTACGGCAAGGTAGGCACATTTCAGCGAGATGGTGGCCTTCCTTCGTTTGAAATTCGATATTGTTCACGCCGAGAACCTCTACGACATCTTTTGATTGTTCTGTTGAAACAAACTCATCACCACATACTTTGCATCCTTTCATGGATTGTTCCGCATAATGCTCTCTATAGTTTCTTGCTAAAACACTCATTGGGCGAAAAGGTATGTGCGCAAGTTTTCCGAACGGAAGATAAATCAATGTAATAATGACTGACCATTGGTGAATCAAGGACATAGCTGGCTGTCCTGCACCGTGTATAAAGATGTTCATAAACGTTAGTGCCAATCCTGTAATGCTGACTAATAACAACATAAATAATGGAAGGAAGTCATAGATGAATTTTTGTTCTGCTCTTGCCTGCATATTTTTCAAGCGGCGGTATAGAGCCATGCATACTCCGGAAATGACCATCACTGCTGTAATGTTCAGTGCGTTATATGATAAGTTCGCAATAAGCCCATCAGCTGGTACTGTCATTACCTGGATCCCCATTGCGATGATGTTGTAGTAACCGTTGTCGTCCATTGTGAAGTACATCCATCCAAATACTAGAGGAAAAGTCACGAAGCAGGAAAGAATGCAGCCCCAGCCCATTAGAACGTGCTGAGTCCATCGGTAAATTCCCCTATTCCAGATGAAATTGTATGTTGCTAAATGGTCAACTGATGTTTTGGGCGTTGATTTTCTAAATAGAAGTTTGATGCCCTTTTTTATAAAAATCTTTGTTGGCGGCCTTTCTCCCCATGCGATAAATCTGTAAAAGAACCCCCCAATAAAAATAATCGTCCCCACCATATAGCCATAAAGGTTTAAATCTACGTGTGTAAACATTCTCGTACCAATAAACGATAAGAATACAAGTCCGCAAACTGCTAGAAACATAGACTTAGCAAAATGTGATGCAAAAGCATTATCAATCGATTTTCCTGTTTTTTGATTTGCTGCGACTTTTGCCTGCATTACTATTCCTCCTCATTACAAACAATTACCATACCCTTATTGTAAGAGCTGCCCCGATTTTTCCATATCGGGGGAATTCCCTATCCTAAGGGGAAAATTCCCCTATCTTTTAAAATAAAAAAAACAGTTCTGATGTGCTGAACTGCCTGTACTATATTTCAATGTTCAAGTTTTCTCTTTTCCAGTTTTTATATTTTATTTTGCAATGTAGGAAATGCTGATAGTAGTTTTTCTAGATGTTAGTATGATTAAGGGATGTTTGTTGTTTTTGCAGTCTTTGCATATGATAAAATCGATTACCGAAAACAAATGTTTTTTAATGAAAATAAGTATATAGAGGTGAAATTATTGAGACATAATCTCATAAAAAAGATATTAGTATTCAAGATTTTTATTGACTGAAAGAAGAACTGCACATACATAGTAAAATGGGATAGAGAATTCTGATAGATCGAAACATTTAATCAGATAGGAGCGATAAAAATCCACATAGAAATTCAACGGTTAATACTAAGCTTAAACGCAAGATAAAGTATTTCTTGATACAGTCATTAAAGAAAATACTTGTTGGAGTCACATCAGCCATCAAGTATTAAGGTAAAATAAGCAACAATTTATTTGAAAAACTGCCTTGAGAAAATAAATAGAGGCTCCATCTTTCACTTATTATTTATGAACAAAAAAAGAAAGTACCCTTTTAATAAGAGTACTCTCTTCCTTTTGTTACTTCTTGATGAAGTAACTATATTACATGCTGTTTTTTAGAGCTAATGAAATCGAAACCTTTAAATCTTTTAATTGTTGTTCTTTTTGAAGGAAATGCTGCTCGGCTTCTTTTAAGGTTACTCGTGAAAATTGAATAGCTTCCCCTGGTTTGACCTGAGCAATTAATGGTAAATCTGCAGTAATCACTTGAGCTATCTTAGGATACCCTCCCGTTGTTTGGCTATCCGCAAGAAGAATGATAGGGTTTCCATCAGGAGGAACTTGAACAGACCCGTTAGTTACTGCTTCAGACAATAGCTCCCTTTTATCCTGTAACTCTAACAAAGGACCTGATATTCTATAGCCCATACGATCAGATTGGTTTGAAACTTTAAACAAATTCTCTGCAAAACTAACTTTACTAGAGTCCGTAAAATAATCGTACTGGCTTCCATCTATGAAACGAATAACTGGCATGCGACTTGGCATAAACTCCTTTTCATTGACAAACCACTTTGGAGCGATAAACGCTTCTTTAAACTCCCGGTTATCTAGAATCGTAGAAGTTTCATTAAAATCCACAACATCATCTACTTTTAATGCTCTTCCCTTATAGCCCCCAATTTCCCCTCTTAGATATGTACTTTTACTATTCATAACTGTAGAAATAGCGTATCCTCCCGCTACAGACAAATAAGTCCTACAACCTGATTTACATCCCGCGAATCGAAGAATAGAGCCTTTTTTTACATAAACAGGCTTCCACATTGGAACAGCTTGACTGTCAATAGTAGGTGATAAATTTCCACCTGTTATCGCGATCAAGCAATTTTTTTCTATTTTAAGAGTCGGACCCATTAACGTAATTTCCATGGCCGCTTCACCTTCTTTATTGCCAACTAACATATTGGCAATTCTTAGGGAATATGCATCCATTGCGCCGCTTACAATCACTCCATGTTGCTGAAACCCTTTTCTTCCAAGATCCTGAATACTAGTTAATAATCCCGGTTTGATTACACGCAGGCTCACTGTAACCCCTCCTTAAGAATAATTTCATTATACTCTTGATTAGAAATTGGATGGAATTTCACAATGTCTCCTGCTTGTAATAGGCTTGGAGGATTTACATCTGGTAAGAATAGTTTGGTTGGCGTTTGTCCAATTAATTGCCACCCTCCAGGCGTAGATATTGGATATACACCCGTTTGCATACCTGCAATTCCAACTGCTCCTGTTGGTATGGTCATTCTAGGAGAAGATCGTCTAGGTGTTGCAATTTTTTCTGATAGTCCACCGAGAAACGGAAAACCTGGAGCAAATCCAATCATATAGGCTAAGTACTCACCATTTGAATGAATATGGATGACTTCATCAGTAGTTAAATTATTATAACGAGCTACATATTCCAAATCCGGGCCATATTCCCCCCCATAACATACAGGAATAGAAACAGTTCGATGTGTTAGCTTTTTATCTTCTTTTAACCACTGTAGTTTCCTTTCCATGATAGAACGAACCACTTCATATGGAGAAATAAATTCATCATTATTGCTTTGTTTTTGTTTCTTATAGATAACTAGAGGATCATAAAAAACTGTCAAATTTGTAAAAGCCGGCACACATTCTATAAATCCAACAAAAGGTTCATCTTCAAGCAAATCCATAAACATTTTAATTTTTTTGTGAATGTCGTATTTAATTTCATTCCCAAATGTAATCACGATTGCGGAATCGCCTAAGGGAGACAGTATGCATGTAGTTTTATTCAAAAGCTTTTCCGGCATAGAACTCAACTCTTTCTGTTAGTAATATTATAAAACGCCTAATTTATCATCACGAATGTCCGTTATAAACATATGTCCTGGTGCATGCGTAATCATAATCGCCGGTTTTGTTTCCATTGCGATAGATTGAGGCGTTACTCCACAAGCCCAGAAGACCGGCACTTCTCCTTCACGAATCGTTACTGCATCACCAAAATCAGGTTGCTGTATGTTAGAAACACCAATCGCCTCCGGATCTCCAATATGGATTGGACCACCATGAACAGCAGGAAAACGCGATGTAACTTGAGCCGCTCGCACCACATCTTTCTGAGGAATCGGACGCATGCTCGCTACCATTTTCCCGTGAAATATCCCTGCTTCAACACATGAAATATTCGTTTTATACATCGGTACATTACAGTTCTCTTCAATATGACGAATGGAAATATCGTTGTTTAAAAGGGCATGTTCAAATGTAAAGCTGCAACCGATTAAAAACCCAACCATATCATCTTCCCAATAATCTGAAATATCCGTTACTTCTTCTATTAATTCACCATATTTATATATCCGGTATTTTGGAATATCTGTACGTATATCACCAGACTGTGCAGCAAATTTAGGAATAGGAGAACCAATTTCTGTTACGTCTAGAAGTGGACAAGACTTTGGATTACGCTGACAAAACAATAAAAAATCAAAAGCATGCTCTTTTTTTAAGATGGCCAAGTTTGCTTGTGCATATCCGTTTGCCATTCCAGCAGTTGGCTTAATCAATTCATTGTTGCGGATCATTGCGCGCAATTCAGCCGGGGTAGCTTGAGAAAGATCGATCATTAATATTCATCTCCTATTAAGAACTGGGAGTCAGTGACAAACTAGCACGCCACTTCCACCCCGTTTTATTGATGTATCATTAAAAAAGAGCGGGCAGTTGTTTCATTAATGTATATACGCCCATTAACGCCATGATGATTACCACAAATACACCGGAAATCGTCAACCATAAAGGATGTTTATAATCACCCACAATATTCTTCTTATATGCCGCAATTAAAAGTGTACCAAGTGCAATTGGTAAAATCAGACCATTAATTGCCCCTACTACAAGTAGTACTTTAACCGGTTGACCAATTAATAGAAAGCAAATGGTCGATACGACTATAAAGCCAATGATAATCCAGTTAGCCTTTTTATTTATTTTTTCGCTGAATGTTCTGATAAACGAAACAGAAGTATATGCAGCACCAACTACTGATGTGATTGCTGCAGCCCACATAACAATACCAAACATTTTATAGCCTACATTTCCAGCAGCAAGTTGAAAAACGGATGCCGCAGGGTTTTCTGAATCAATTTGCAAGCCTTTAGATACAACACCTAGAACTGCTAAAAATAATGCAACTCGCATAACTGTGGTTATTAAAATACCCATTACTGAACTCTTTGTTACTTGTGGCAGTGCTCCGACACCTTTCACTCCTGCATCCAATAGACGATGACCGCCAGCAAATGTAATATAGCCACCCACAGATCCCCCAACTAATGTAACGATTGCGATAATATCAATCTTATCAGGTGCAAATGTCTTCACTACTGCTTCTCCAACTGGAGGAGAAGTTGTCCATGCAACATATATCATCAAACAGATCATAAAAAAGCCTGCAATTTGTGTAAAGCGGTCCATCGCTTTTCCTGCTTCTTTTACTACAAATATTAATACTGCAATAACTGCACTAATTGCTGCTCCAGTTGTTGGGGAAATTCCAATCATCGCATTTAGACCAAGTCCAGCTCCTGCGATGTTCCCTATATTAAATGCTAGCCCCCCCATAACTATGAGTGCCGCTAGAACATAACCTAGTCCTGGAAGAACCATGTTTGCAATCTCTTGTCCTCGTTTTTCAGATACAGCAATAATGCGCCATACATTTGTTTGTGCAAAAATATCAAGAATAACTGAAATAAGGATAACAAACCCAAAACTTGCTGCAAGACTTTGGGTATAAACAGTTGTCTGCATTAAAAAACCTGGTCCTATGGCTGATGTTGCCATAAGAAATGCTGCACCTAGCAATAAGGTCCTGTTAGTTTTTGGCTTAGAATGATTTTTTTTCGGGTCAGTTGAATTCTTGATTTGCTCCAATGGAATCTGCCTCCTAGATGTTTGTGATTTTATTTAGAAATAGACTTAACTGTAATTTCAGATATTTCTAAGGATTTTTTTACATGACGAGCAAAGGTTAAAGCATGTGCTCCGTCCCCATGAATACAAATTGTATCTGCCTTTAAAGCCACATCAGTTCCTTGCTGTGACAAAACCTTTCCTTCTTTAACCATTCGAATTACTTGTACAACAGCATCATCATCATTTTCTATCATTGCATGCGCTTTCATACGTGAAGTCAATGAACCATCTTGTTGATATGTCCGATCTGCAAACACTTCACTAGCCGTTTGTAATCCAATGGTCTGTCCAGCACGTATTAATTCACTGCCCGACAAGCCAAATAAAATGAGCTCAGGATTAATTTTGTATACAGCTTCAGCTATGGCAAGAGACAACTCTTTATTCTTTGCCGCCATATTGTACAAAGCACCATGTGGTTTAACATGTTGCATATTCCCGCCTTCAGATTGCAAAAAGCCATTTAATGCACCAATTTGATAGACAACAATATCATAAGCTTCCTGTGGTGAAATATTCATATTGCGTCTGCCAAAACCTATTAAATCCTGGAAACCTGGGTGGGCTCCGATTTTTACTTCTTTCTCTAAAGCAAGCTGAACCGTTTTTCTCATAACGGTCGGATCGCCAGCATGAAATCCACAAGCAACATTGACAGATGTTACATAATCCAAAATCTCTGCATCATTTCCAATTCGATATGTGCCAAAGCTCTCTCCTAAATCACAATTCAAATCAACTGTATTCATTGTACATTCCTCCTATTTACAGAAATTTCGAACAATAAAACCTATAAATATGTAGATAAAAAAATAAGTATTTCACTTTCATTAAATTTCATGAAATCCCGAAATTCGGAATTAGTGTTTCATATTTCGGAATATTCTTATTCTAGCATGTTTTTTTTATTTCGACAATATAATTGTTAGCTAACCTAACATATGTTTTTGTATTTTTTCATTTATCTTGAATATCATTGATGTTTTCTTCTACTATTATCTTTGATTAAATAGAAGATTATGTACATAGATGTAATATCAATAAACCGGCAAAAACATATACTAAACCTTTTTTTGCTGATAAAAAAAGTCGTTGATTCCTATGATAAGGAATCAACGACTTTGATTTTCATTCTATATGCAGGTTCAAGTTAAACTTGTGATTTTGTATTTTCATCTCGATGGCGAAATATTTTTTTCAAGTCTTTAATTAAATCGATTAATAGAAAACAATGAAATATCTTCCTTGCTCGTACCGGAGATAATCAAGTCACTCAAAATTTCCCCCATTACACTGCTGAATTTAAAACCATGTCCAGAGAAACCTGCTGCTATGGCAATGTGTGGATAATAAGGATGTTTATCCACTATAAAATGCTCATCAGGGGTCATGGTGTAGATGCAAGTTTTCCCATATTTCAATTTTTGATCAGCAGGCATATATTTCCGCAAAAACTTCACCAAATCTCCCTCATCTTCATCCAATTCACCAAAACCTTCAATACAGCCATCAGGATTTATACGGGTTCCCCCATCATGTCTCCCTACTTTCATTCCAGAACCATTTATACTAGGAAAGCCATAGTATGTACCAACTGAAGTATCAAAAGAAAAAGCCGGAAAATCATTATGATTATATAATCTTTCATTTGCATGAAACCAGGCAAATGTTTTTCTGATGGGTTCCAGCGGCAGATTTAAATCTAACATCGCCAATATTTTCGGGGCCCACGCCCCAACTGCAACCACTAAAGATTCTGAGTGGAATGTCTGTTCATCCGTTTTAATCGTGACCCCATTGCCATGAACAACTATCTTCTTCACTTCACTGTTTACCCTGATGTCGGCACCATGAGATTTCGCAAGTTGTTGATACGCTCTTAAGCACTCTTCACTTTTCAATACGCCCGAAGTCGATTCATAGCATCCAATGTAGTCTTCCGGCAGTTTTATTCCAGGCCATCTATCATGAATTTCATGTGAATCCAAGATTTTCATAGGTAACCCATATTCGTTTGAACCCGCTATCACTTGCTTAATGAAAGTGGAATTTTCGCTACCAGCATTCAGGACCCCCGTTGGAAGAAATAATTGTTTCCCCGAATTTCTTTCCAACTCACCCCATAGCTCTTGGGATTTAAGTGCCAAAGAAATATACTCCCTGCCTTCACCATAAGCATGTCTAATAATTCTTGTTTCCCCGTGATGGCTGCCCTTATTATGAGGAGGAGCAAAGGAATCCAATAATAATACTTTTTGTCCATTTTTTGATAGATAATAACCTGAAGACATTCCCATAGATCCAGCTCCAATTACAATTACATCATAGTGCATCTTACATCCCTCCTCCTTTAAATATGATCCTTCATTTTAAAAAAAGGAAGCCATTTTACCTTATTAAATAAAGTAAAACAGCTTCCACATGGTTTTAGAACTCTATTTCCCCAATCGCCGTTTCAACGAATTTCACTATTTCCCCTTCATGAATTTGCCTATATACCGCTTCAATGTCAGGATGGAAAAAGCGGTCTTCTTCAACCATCGGGACTTCGCTCCGAACTAAATGATATACCCCCTCCGTAACCGGTGACGGTTTCAAGGGCAGATGAAAATCCATTGCTTGGGTTGCCGTCATCAGTTCAATGGCTAAAATATATTCAAGTTTCTTCGAAATCCGATAGGCTTTCTTCGCAGCGAAATAGGCAAAACTTATCACGTCTTCTTGATTTGCGCAGGTAGGGATATTATCTATAGTGGCTGGATGCGAGAGCACCCTGATTTCATTCAATAGCCCGGCAGCTGTATATTGCGGAATCATGTAGCCACTATTTAAACCTGGATTAACCACTAAGAAATTAGGTAATTCACTAAGGTGGTGGTTTACAAGCCGATCTATTCTGCGTTCTGTTATTTTTGCTAAGTTTGCTAACGCGATGGAAATCGCATCCGCATAAATCCCAACAAATGAACCATCAAAATTTCCCGCCATCATGGCAATTCCATCTTCCTCTTCCGGAAAAATCAGAGGATTGTCACTTACAGAGTTCATTTCATTCTCGATCGAAACAGCAGCGTCCTTCAATACTCTTTTTATGGCTCCATGGACTTGTGGAATGCATCGTAAGCTAAGTGCATCTTGTAATCTATGTTCCTTGTAAGTTTCAATGATTTGGCTGCCTTCAAGAATCCTTGTAACATTTCTGGCTGTCTTAGCCTGTTCCTCATGTTTTTTCAATGCGTGGGGACGGGGATCAAATGCTTTTATTGTACCTTTTAGCACTTCTAAAGACATAGCTCCCGTAATGTCGGCGGTTTTCGCGGCTTGCATGCTATTGTATAAGGCCAGGACAGCCATCGCAGTAACGGAAGTAGTCCCGCTTGTAAGTGCCAATCCTTCTTTAGCACCCAACGTAACAGGTGCTAATCCAGCTTTCTCTAAAGCTTCCCTGCCAGGTATGAGCTCATCTTTATACCATGCCTTCCCCTCACCAATCACCACTAAGGCCATGTGAGCTTCAGGAGAAAGATACCCCACTGACCCATCACCTGGAACATAGGGAAGTATATCGTGATTTAACAGTGAAGCAATAAGCTTTAAAACTTGTAAACGGACCCCTGAATACCCTTGGCCTAAGTTCACGAGGATCATCAATTGAATGGCTCTTACGACTTCTTTTTCAAGAGTTTCCCCTACTGAAACAGCATGTGAACGAACAATATTCCGTTGAAGGGTTTCGGCGTCCTGTGGAGAAATCACCTCCGTCATATTACTGCCAAAACCTGTCGTTACACCGTAAATCAATCTATTATCATCTAAAAACTTGTCTATTAAGCTTCGTGATTTATCCACCCTTTCACAAAATGCCTCAGTGAAAGTAACTTTTGCACCATATCTTGCAACCGCAATTACCTCTTCTATTGAGATTGCACCATCACCTAGTACAACCTCTTTAATATCCTTCGGTTGTAAACAATCGGTAGTTGTCATCCTTATACATCTCCTCTCATATGACTGATCAAGAAGGAGAAAAAAGTTTTGGTCCTTCTCATTTATTTGCCGGAAGTTAATCTTATGTTATTTTTTCATTTTCTGTATAGGGAATAGCTGTTCCCTTCGGAGAATTCTCCGCTTCTAGCAAAGGGTCACTTGCTTCATGTAATGAAAGATTCTTCGTTTCTGGCGCCCAGGCGATCGATACGATCAAGCCGACCAGCAGAATGGCTGCCATTCCTGCCATTGAGGCACTTAATCCGAATGAACTTAAAGAAACAGGCAGCAGAAATGTTCCAATTGCAGAACCAATCCGACTAATAGCCGTAACCATACCTATTCCAGAGCCACGGATCTCAGTTGGAAAAAGCTCTGCTGGGTATACTAATGTAAGGTTCGATGCTGCTGACATGAAAAAAGTAAAGATCAAGAAGACTAACAACATTAAGAATTGAGAACCATTGTGTAAGAAGCTGAGTGAGAACAATGAAACAGTAAGGATCGTGAAAGCCCCGATGGTAAATCCTCTACGAGAAAATTTTGCAAGCAGCCAAAGACCAATAATTGCCCCAACAAGCAAGAATAGATTTAACATTGTATCGGCAAAAAAGTTCTGTTCAAAACCCATTGTACTAAGTATGGAAGGCAGGAAAGTGTAAATTGCAAAGTACGGAATAACAAGAGTTAATTTGAATATTCCACCAAAAGCCAAACGCTTACGAAGCCTTTTACTGAAAAGCCCACGAAATCCCAGAGTCTTTTGATTTTCTGTGCCAGTCGTCGTTTCTCCCATTTCAACGTTCGATCCAAGGTGTTTTTTTACAATCTGGCGAGCTTCTTCGACACGCCCCATGCTGACAAGCCACCTTGGTGATTCAGGCGTTCCTATTCTTAAGATTAAAACCAAAATAGCCGGAATGGCAGCGCTGACAAGCATCCAACGCCATGAGTCTGAACCAACCTGTCCCAAGTAATGACCAACAAAGTTTGATGCAACATATCCAAGCGTCCATACTACGTTTATAGACGCGAGGAGCGAGGAGCGATACTTTTTTGGTGAAAACTCGGCAAGCAAAGTCGTACCGACAGCGTAATCTCCTCCAAGTCCAAATCCAATCAGCAACCGTAAAATAAAAAGCTCTTCTGGGCTGCTAACAAAAAATTGTAAAATAGTAGCTACCGTGATAAGTAAAAAGTTTACGAGAAAGATTTTCTGTCTGCCTACACGGTCAGAAAGTCTTCCAAGTATTAAAGATCCCGCAAACAGACCGATTAAAGCAGAGCTGCCGATCAGCCCTGTCCACATTGAATTCATATTCATTTGAGGCCCGAATACTGTCAGGGCCATCGCAATGATCCCTAAAGAATAGCCATCACAAAAGCTGGAACCGAATGTAAGTCCTGCAATTCGAAAATGAAACCTATTAAATGGGGCATCGTCAATAGTGAATTTTTGTTCGTTCAAAGAATCCCCTCCGTTTTTTGATTTATCAGATTTATGTATCGAAAAAACTATTACTGCAATAATCCAGCAGTGACCCTGAAATTAAATGAACAGATTTCAGTTCACACTAAATAATGATATTTTACTGACCTTACGAAAAGGAATGTACACCTGCATGCATGTTAAAACTTAATTTACAGCTAGCTTTTCATTTTATGATTAAGCTTAATACTAAAAAGAAAATCCAGCAATGAATTATGAAATAATAATCTTTTTATAATTTATTTCATATTTTTCTACCTTTTTTGTCTTTTAAGCTATGAATATATAGTTTCTCCGCTTAATTTTAAGATTCAACTAACCGTAAATTTATTGAAATAAATGACTTCAGTAAGGATTTTACACCCTTCTATTACCTCGAATTTTTCCCTAGCTTCCTTTTCTGTGGTAAACTCAAACATTTTTATGCCATTTTTCGAATGGATAGTGATTATCCACATAAAATTCCCTCCACATGGAAGATTCATTTCCACGAATTCCTTAAAACACTTTCATTTAATTTCACTGTAAAGTGGTAAAGTATTTAACGCTGAAAATGGGTAGGATGATAAATCATCATCCTACTATTCAGTACCATTACATTTGTTGAATACTTCTAAAAGCCCATTCCATCCCCTGAATTTTTCAGCGGATGGAATGGGAAGACATTGATTGAGAATAGTGATTTTTAAAGGCCCGTCAGGCTTTTGGAATCAGTCTTCACTTTATCATTCACAACTTGAACACCGTTTTTCCATACAGCCTTAACGTGGTTAACCCCAAATAAATATTGCAATTCCTGATAGTTTTCAACATTCCATAAAACGACATCCGCTTGTTTACCTACTTCAAGCGAACCTATCTTTTCTTGTCTGTTGATTGCACAAGCAGCATTGTATGTTGCGGCCGTAAGCGCTTCAGCTGGGGTCAGCCGCATCGAGATGCATGCCAGGTTCATGACAAGTGGCATGGAAGTCGTCGGCGAGGATCCGGGATTGCAATCGGTCGAAATGGCAACAGCTACACCTTCATCAACCATTCGGCGTCCTGGGGCCGCATCTTCTCTTAAATACAAAGCTGTGGCTGGAAGCAAGCAGGCAATGGTTCCTGACTTAGCCATGGCCTGAATTCCCTCTTCGGAAGCCTTTAATAAATGCTCAGCTGATATAGCCCCTATTTTGGCAGCTAGTTCCGCTCCCCCGTATGGCTCAATTTCATCAGCATGAATTTTAGGGATCAAGCCGTACTTTTTCCCCGCCTTTAAAATTCTCTCTGATTGTTCGGGGGTAAAAACCCCTTTTTCACAAAAGACATCATTGAATTCGGCAAGCTTTTCTTCAGAGACGATTGGAAGCATATCATTAATCAGATGATCGACAAATTCATCCTCACGGCCTTTATAATCCTTTGGAACCGCATGGGCTCCCATAAAAGTAGGAACTAGATCAATCGGATGCTCTTCCTGTAACTTCTTCATCACCCGCAACTGCTTTAATTCGGTTTCCAAATTCATTCCATAACCGCTTTTACCTTCTACTGTAGTCACTCCATGAGCAAGAAACGAATCAAGGCGGCGTATGGTTTGTTCCATCAATTCTTCTTCACTTGCTTCCCTTGTCATGCGGGTGGTTGCATGAATGCCCCCACCTCCGTTCATGATGTCCATATATGTTGCACCTTCTAGACGCATTTCGAATTCACGCTCACGACTTCCGCCATATACAACATGCGTATGGGGATCAACAAGCCCTGGTGTCACCAAATGGCCAGTAGCATCGAAAACTTCAGCTTCATGCATTCTATCAGCATAGAGTTTTTCCAATTCCTTGGTTGTACCGACAGCTTGAATCAACCCAGATTCGATCCATATACTTCCATCCTCTATCAACCCAAGCTCCGACATTCCCTCTTTGGAACGAGGCCCTTTCCTATCAGAGGTAAGGGTAGCAAGTTGAGTGGCATGTTTTATCCAAATTGGTTTTGTCATTGTTTATCAATTCCTTTATCAAGCATCGGGATATTAATTCCTCTTTCACGAGCTGTTTCCTCTGCCAGTTCATACCCTGCATCAACATGACGCACTACACCCATCCCAGGGTCCGTTGTCAGCACTCGCTCAATCCTTGCTCCTGCTTCTTTTGTGCCGTCTGCCACAATTACAACGCCTGCATGCATGGAGTAACCCATTCCTACGCCGCCGCCATGATGTACGGAAACCCAGGTTGCACCGCCCACTGCATTCACCATTGCATTTAAGATCGGCCAGTCAGCCACTACATCCGAACCATCCTTCATGGCTTCCGTTTCACGATTCGGCGAAGCGACAGAACCTGAATCCAAATGGTCACGCCCAATCACTATCGGTGCCTTTAATTCACCACTTGCAACCATATCATTGAGGATTTTACCAAAACGGGCGCGCTCCCCATAACCAAGCCAGCATATGCGGGAAGGCAGACCTTGGAACTGGATTTTTTCTTGAGCCATTCTAATCCAGTTACATAAATGTTCATTATCAGCGAATTCGCGTAAAATCGCTTGGTCTGTTTTATAAATGTCTTCTGGATCACCAGATAAAGCCACCCAGCGGAATGGACCTTTACCTTCACAAAATTGTGGACGGATATATGCTGGAACGAAGCCAGGGAAGTCAAAAGCATTCTCTACGCCTTCATCTTTCGCAACTTGACGGATATTGTTGCCATAATCAAACGTCACGGCTCCTTTTTCCATCATTTCAAGCATCGCTCTTACATGTTTGGCCATTGAAGCTTTAGAGAGTTTAATATACTCTTCTGGATTTGCATTCCGTAGTTCTGCAGCCTCCACCATTGACATACCTGAAGGTGTATATCCATTTAGCGGATCATGGGCGGAAGTTTGATCCGTCAAGACATCCGGAATGAAGTTCCTGGCGATCATTTCTGGAAGAAGATCGGAAGCATTCCCAATCAAACCAATCGATAATGCTTTTCCTGCAAGTTTTGCTTCTTTGGCTAAACGAATGGCCTCATCCAAAGAATCCGTTTTCACATCGGTATAACGAGTCTCAATCCTCCTGTCAATTCTTGTCTCATCTACATCGATCCCGATACAGACACCACCGTTCATCGTAACTGCCAGTGGCTGTGCCCCTCCCATTCCGCCTAAACCTGCCGTTAGAGTAATGGTGCCTTTTAACGAGTTATTGAAATGTTGTTTTGCAAGCTCGGCAAAGGTCTCGTATGTACCCTGTACGATTCCTTGAGAACCAATATATATCCAGCTGCCAGCTGTCATCTGCCCATACATCATCAATCCCTTTTTATCAAGTTCATGGAATGTTTCCCAGTTCGCGTATGCAGGGACGATATTTGAATTGGCAAGCAGGACACGTGGTGCATCTGTATGCGTTTTAAAAATGGCCACCGGTTTCCCTGATTGGACCAATAAAGTTTCATCTTCTTCAAGCTCTTTTAGTGATTTAACGATTGCATCAAAGCATTCCCAGTTACGAGCTGCTTTCCCAATGCCTCCGTATACAACCAAATCTTCTGGACGTTCAGCGACTTCAGGATCCAAATTATTCATTAACATTCTAAGCACTGCTTCTTGTTGCCATCCTTTTGTATGCAATTCTGTTCCTGTATAACGGATAACCTTGTTTGTAATCGTGTTCATTTTTCATTTCCCCCTTGTTTTTGTTATATTTTCATTCTATAAGAAAAATTCAGAATAATTAGTTATAATTTAATGATAATTTTATAATTCATTTCAATCTTTTGTAGTTAACTTTATTTTTTTATGAATAATTTCATGAATTACATTGTTATGAAATAAATAAAAAAGGACGATTCATTTATTGAATCGTCCTTTTTTATAATCCAGACCGATATGCTGATGGTGTACAAGCTTCAAGCAATTTGAATTTGGCATTGAAATAAGTTTGATGTGAATAGCCGGCTAATTGTGAGATTTCCTCCAATGATAAATCCGTTTCCTTTAATAAACGTTTAGCTTCCCTAATTCTAACTTGATGCAGCGTATTTCGAAAAGACTCGCCGGATTCAGCCGCAAAACGACGGCTGAGTGTGCTTTTATTGATACGCAGAGTATCTGCACAACTCGCTAGATTCCATTGGGCGTCCCAATAGTTGGACTCGATCAGCTCTCTTGCTTTTTCGCTAAGTGTGCGTGCCCCTTCCTGTAATTGTCCATGATCCTGCAGAAGCATATGGGTGGTGAACGCATGCAGCTCTTTTACTATTTGATGAATGACAGGTTTATGTACAATTTGCTGAAATACATCATAGTATATTGCTTCTAAAGAGGCAGTTTGCAAGTTGTATGATTTCATATGCCTACGAATCTGCGCAAGTACGCTTGTAAGGCGGATACGAACGATTTCCGGGTCGGGGTATGGTCGTTCAAAGGTAAGAAATTCACGTTCAATCCAGTTCCTGATGGCTTTTGCATCCCGCCTTTCGAGCATTTCTATCCAAAGTCTTTGTTCAAGAGGAGTGAGGAATGGATCCATCTCTTGTGGCGAAGTCTGTTGACTTTCGGCTAAAATGATATCATATCCATCGAAAAAGATTTGTCTCGTAAATTCACGTGTTTGCTGATACATCCTTTTTAAAGACTCATCTGAAGTTGCCGCTTTTATTATGATGGCAAGGGGCTCATCCATTCTTTCTTTCCAGTGAGCAAGGAACGCTTGGTACTCTTCCTTATATACCTCCATTTCCTTTGTTTCCTGAACACATAAAATAAAATCCGATAAAGCGAAGATTTGATTCTTCCCAGTAAAAGAATATCGTTGCAGTTCATCATAAACTAAAGGAAGGGTCTTGTTATCAGGTGTCAAAAAAGCGACCATGGTTATTCGACTTTCATGCCTCCGGTCCGTCAAGAAGAAATCAGGATACCCAATATCCAGAGCATTCTCATCATCCATGGTGTTTGTCGAAAGAAGACCTGGACCATTTCTCAATTGAAAACGCAATTGTTGGATATGTTTTACCAAATCCGCGGAAGAAAAAGGACGGAATAAAACATCTTCAGCACGAAAACGTAAGGCTCGGTACGCCGTTTGAAAGATTCGCTCAGATGAAATGCCTAACCATCGAATTCCCCTCCGCTTTAACGAAACACCCATCGCCTCACTTTCATCCGTCCAAATATCCATATCCAAAATAACGAATTCCGGTTGCTGATTGCGTATGCCCTTTTCAAATTCTTCAATCGTTTTCCATAAGATCAGTCTAACTCCCGTTAGGTGAGACTCCACTATCCAACGAATTCCTTGAGCCTCAATCTCATCTTTTGCCACCAAATGAATTTCCACATCATCACCTCATTTCTGCTGTTATTCCTGTAATGAATAAAAATGAAGTCAGCACTTGAAAAGAAAAGGAATGCCTGGTCTTTTCGAAAGCACTTGTATCTCATCTCCATTCTAATCCCGCCGAAAACTACAAACAAGTCTTATTGAGCAGAACCTGCGATTTAGATTAAATTTTGACATGCTCAACTGGAATTTTCATCTCATATATTTTTACTTCCTATATGAAAATATAAAAAGAAACATCATGGAAACCTTGTGATTTCCAATGATGTTTCTTTTAGTCACTTTTGATCTTCAATAAATTTAGAACCGTTATAATTGATTAATATTGACTTCAACTTCTTTTGCGATGTTTTCATCTGAAGCACTTGTTAATTTTAATGATAATAGGGTGATGACTCCTAATACAAGTAATCCAGATAAAATAAACATCCCTTGAGTAAATGCAACAGTTCCGAGAATCAACGGTCCTACAAAACCGCCTAAAGCCGCAAATGAATTGACTATGGCGATTCCAACTGGTGCAGTGGACTCAGTGAAGAAAAATGTCATATAGGCAAAGAAACATCCACTGAATCCGTATAACCCGAAAGATGTAATCGTTAACATAAGCACCATCATAAAAACACTATCTGAAAAGCCGCACCCGATAAATCCGACAACTGCTATCATGAGGCAAACGAGCAAGTGTGATTTATGTTCATTGGTCCGATCTGAATTCCAGCCTACAAACATAACGGCAGGTATACCGACTAACGATGGAATCATCGCTAACCAGCCTATTTCTAAATTGGTTGTTGCATTTTCCGATAAAGATTTTATGATAGTTGGCATCCAGAATGACAATCCATAAATAGATGTGTACCCTGCGAAATAAAAAAGGGCCAACTTCCAAATTTTCGAATCTTTCAGCATATCAAGCTTAGTGACTTTATTTATTTTCGAGCTTACTTTCCTTTCCGTACTCAATTCCCCTTCTAACCAATCACTTTCTTCCTTAGATAACCATTTAGCGTTCGTTGGTCTATTAGTTAAATAGAAAACAACAACAACACCAATAATAATTGCCGGAATGCCTTCAAGGATGAACATCCATCTCCACCCTGCCATACCCAACCAGGAAATATTGTCAAGAATCCATGTCGACACAGGCGCACCAATCAATCCGCCAATCGGTAGGGCTAAAAGCAGGACCGCTGTTGCCCTTCCTCTTTCGCGGGCCCTGAACCAATAAGTTAAATACAAAATTATACCAGGGAAAAAACCAGCTTCGGCGACACCTAATAAAAAACGGAGAATATATAAATGCATCGTTGTTTGCGCAAAACCTGTTAATATTACCACGAGCCCCCACGAAATCATTATACGGGCAATCCATATCCGAGCTCCCACTTTATGCATGATCATGTTGCTAGGAACTTCAAAGAAGAAATAACCTATAAAAAAAATGCCGGAAAGCAATCCAAAAACTTCAGCGGATAAGGCTAATTCTGCATTCATTTGTAAAGCAGCATAGCCTAAATTGACCCTGTCCAAGTAAGCAATGATATAAAGAAGCAAGATAAATGGAAGAATGCGCTTCATCGTTTTACTGATTGTTCTTTTCTCTATCTCACCACTGGAATGATTCATGATAATTTCCTCCCTTTTCTTGCTACTATTTCCCAAAAAATAATCCGTTTAACGCACATCACTTTTCCTGCTTCCCGATACTATGGTTCATTCCTAGGTCTTTAAGTTTATCCTGATACCTCCTCCTAATTTAAACTAAACTAACCTCCCCCATACTTGATCTCAAAACTTTGTAAACGCTTTCTAAAAATGCGAAATGCGATTAAGAAAGCGTTGTGATTATTGATGATTTACGTTAGATTAAATAGACCACCAATCATTTAACTAGACTGTAGTCTGATATTAAACTATATAGGAATATTCTGTCAATTATTATTTGGAGGTTTTTTATGATTGAGCCTAGAAAGAAACAGCTTAGGGGAGAAAAGACTCGTGAAAAAATATTAAAAATATCTTTAAAGCTATTTAGCGAAAAAGGTTATGATAAAGTCACCGTTGACGAAATCGTGAAAAAAAGCGGCACATCAAAAGGGTCATTTTACCAACACTTTTCAGCGAAATCGGATATTTTTTTAGTGAGATTCATAGAAGTCGATGATTACTATCGTGAAGTCTTCCGTTCGTTCCCAGTCGATATGGACGCTACCGAGAAATTATTTATTTTCATACGCAAATTGATGCGTTTTCTGGAAGAAGAAATGGGCAAAGATTTAATGAAAGTGATTTACAGTTCCGCTCTAGATTCGAAAGAACATACTTACTTTTTAAATTCAAATCGCTCACTCTTCCTAATTATTCGTTCATTAATTGAAGAGGCGAAAGAACAAAACGACATTGGCACTGACCAATCAGTTAACGAAATTTCACAACTTATCACCCAAAGCCTAATGGGAATCATCTATCATTGGGGATTAAACAACTCTGAACAAAGCTTGGAATCACTATCCATACCGCTAACCAAAACAATCATTAACGGGCTGAAAACTAAGAACTAATACTTAAATCAAAAGATTCATTTCAAAAAATCTGACATTAATTCAATATTAACCCCAATCTCACTGAATGGTCAGGGTAACTCCATTAATCTATAAAGTTCATACTTTTTCATTATTTTCAATTGAGTGTCAGACATATTAAACGAGGAGTCGAAAGCCAGATATCATGAAACGATTTTTATTTATCATCCTATATGCACTATTATTTGGATTATCGCTGCAGGCTTTTAATTTCAAGCTTGACCACCCTATTGCCAAAGATATCAGCCGGCTGATGCCGGTTAAAATGAAAACGATTAAGGCGGAAGATAGTGAAGAAGAAATCAAAAAGGTCGTTTTGGATGCCGAAAAAAACGATGATCCCATTTCCATTGCCGGAATGCAGCATAGCCAAGGAGGGCAGACATTATATCCAAATGGGATCCTGCTCGATATGAAGCACTATGATAAAATACTTGATTTGGATGTAAAAGAAAAACGCATCACGGTCCAAAGCGGAGCAACCTGGGCTGCTCTCCAGGAATATATCAACCCATATGGACTTGCACTGAAGGTCAGTCAATCTCAAAACATTTTTACCATCGGCGGTTCTTTGAGCGTTAATGTCCATGGCCGCGATATCCGTAATCATGCCTTGATAGAAACCGTGGATTCTTTTAGATTGCTTAACGCAAAAGGAAAAATCCTAACAGTGAGCCGCGAAGAAAATTCGGAGCTCTTCCATTCGGTTATTGGCGGGTATGGTTTGTTTGGCGTAATACTCGATGTAACACTCCACCTTACCGATGACAAACTTTATAACATTAAAACTAAATCACTCCATTATGATGAATATACGTCGTACTTTAAAAGAGAAGTTCTCCAAAACGATGATGTTAAAATGCATCTTGCAAGAATATCGGTTGCTCCTGGCTCCTATTTGGATGAAATGTATGTAACGGATTATTATACGGCAAATGACCAAACACAGCTATCTGACTATAATACTCTCAAACGGGAAACGATCATTGCCGTGCCTAAATTCTTTCTTGGCCTATCACGTTTTAATGACTGGGGTAAAAAAAGGTTTTGGGAAACTCAAAAAACTTACACGGCCAATATTGATGGCAACTTGGTTTCGAGGAATAATGTGATGCGGTCAGACTCAGCCTTTATGGATTACAGCAACCCTACCAAAACTGAAGTGCTGCAAGAATACTTCGTTCCGATTGATCAATTTGCTGATTATATCGATGATTTAAGAAATACCTTATCTGATGAGAAAGATTTTAATTTATTAAATATTACAATTCGTTATGTGGAACATAATGATGAATCACTCATGTCCTATGCCAAGGATGATATGTTCGCTCTTGTAATGCTCATTAATCAAGGGACAGATAACGAAAGTAAGAAAAATACGGGAAGGGTCATCCGTAATATGATTGATGTGACGCTTGACCATAACGGCAGCTACTATTTGCCCTATTATGGGTATCCAACCAAGACCCAATTATCTGAAGCGTATCCGCATACTGAGGAATTCTTTCGATTAAAGAAGAAGTATGATCCTGATAATCGCTTCATGAATCTTTTCTATGAGGAGTATCATCCATGAATTATAAACGGTTTGTTTTTTACCAAGGCACTGTTGGAATGGCTGCCAGCATGATTTTCCCTTTTTATATTTTGCTAATCAAAAATGTAGGTACAAGTTATTCACAATTCGGGTGGGCATATGGAATATTCTCACTAACTGCAGCAGTTAGTTATCCTTTAATCGGAAAATTCACTGACAAAGCCGGTGACAAAGCATTTCTCCTTATCTATTCATGGGGGATGGCACTAATCCTTCTTGCCTTTCCTCTCGCATATGAAATTTGGCATGTCTATCTCCTGCAAATCATTATGGGAGTACTTGGGGCAGTGCAAAAAAACACTGAAAAAACCGTACTTGCGAGATATGTTACGAAGAAAACAGCGGGTGAGGAAATTGGAAACTACCATGTTTGGACATCCATCGGTGCTGCAGCTGCGGTGATTGCAACCGGATATTTAGTCGACTTTTTAACGATCGGCAGCATCTTTTACATTGCCTCCTTAATGTTTGCCTGGAGTGGATTTATTATAATGAAGATTGAGAAAAATACTTCACTATCTAATGCAGAAAAAATAAAAATATAAGCATTTATTACTGGTTAGCGCCAATAAATCAGTTACCCCTTTTAGTAGAAGAAGCATCTGCATTAACCTCAGCAGATGCTTCTTCTACTATATAAATCATTTGCGGATCAAAAAACAAAAAATGATCTTACAAAGATATATTAAACCTGCTCCCCTTTTCTCAATTTGGTTTCGTTAAATATACGAGTTCTAAACTTACTGCCTTTATTAGTACAATTAAAGATAACGGACCAGAGTACATATAATAAAATACTACTTTCTTATCAACTTGATTATTATTTTTCTGTCTAAAAAAACTAATGACATCATAACTATTCCCATTCCAATCAACTGATGAATAGACAACGCTTCATGTAAAAAGAAAAAGCCTATAATCATTCCGATGACAGGCACTATATAATTACTATATGAAGTAAATAATGCGCCTTCTTGCCGAATCAGCCTATTAAATAATGCATAAACAACACCAGCATGGAAAATGCCTAAAATCGCTAAGTAGATAGATTGAGATCGTGCTAAATCCAATTTGAAAGATTGCTCAAACAAAAGGGACATGGGTATGAGCAATGCACTGGCAATCAGTAATACATTTCTCATATGAATAACGGAAGATCCCTCGTTTAATTTCTCCATGAAAATCAATGATAATCCAAAACTCATAGCAGCCAATATCAATAGGAAGTTCCCCTGAATACTGTTAGAAAGGTCTTGGATTCCTTGTGTTGGCCAGGAAAGGAAGACAATACCTGCAAATCCGAATAGGATACTTGTAATCTCCGGCCTTGTGCTTTTTCTTTTGAAAAATGCTAGTAAAAAGAGGATGGTAAAGACGGGAACCATTCCAATCAGCACCGCTGCGATACTGCTAGGCACCGATTTCTGGCCTTGTGCAATAAACACGAATGGCAGTACAACCTCGAAAACCGCAATGATTATATACCATTTATAATAACTCCTGGGTACTCTTCGCTCTTCTTTTGATAAAAAAAAACCAAAGAAGAGTAAACAGATACCACCGATACATGCTTTGATGGCTGACAAAGTAATAACCCCAACATTATCTATAACTAATGCAATAAAGAAAAATTGAGATCCCCATATACCACTAATCAAGAGTAACAACACATATTTATTCATTCACTTTACCTCCCTTTTCAGCAATGGATCGGCAAAAGTCTTACTATTATTCTTTGATTGAATTCCACCAAAATAATTCGTGCCGATTACCCCAGCAAGAATAATCATTGCACCTATTACATGATAATAATGAATCGATTCATGTAAGAAAATCACCCCTGCTATTATCGTAATCAATGTCGCTAAATTACTAAAAACGCTCATTTTAGATGCTGGTAATATAGATAATGAATAGTTTGATAAAAAAGCAGTAAGCAGTGACGATAATACCCCAAGATATACGATTGAAATGAGGAATGCGCTACTTGTGAAGGGTAATAAAAAGCTACTAATAGATTGGTTAATTATATGGTTGATGACGGCCAAACTATTAAAAGTCACAAAACCAAAGAACGTCATCACATAAGTTAACGTAAATAGTGAATATTGCTTTGTTACCTTCCTCGCTACCACATTATAGAAAGCGGCAGCAATCGAGGATAATAAGATCAGGATCGTTCCTTTCAAACTGTGAGCCGCAAGTTGCAAGTCATTCATGACAAAGATAAAGATAACCCCCATCACAGATAAATAAAGAAAAAATTTCTGACCTCTACCAGCGTATTCTTTCAAAAATAATGAAGCTGATAATAACGTAAAAATTGGTATGGTCGCTTGGATAATACCCGCTTCTGAAGATGAGGTATACACGAGACCAAACACTTGAAATATAAAGAAAAAAATTGGATAAAGGAACACCAATGGAAGAATTTTCAAAGTATCCTTTACACTTATTTTCACTGATGTCCTCCTATATAGCTTAAAAATTATGGCGGTCAAAAAAGCCATCGTAAATCGATGTGCCAATGTATCTAGCGGACTCGCTTCCATTAATGATATTTTTGTAAAAATAAATGAAAATCCAATAATAAAGGCATATAATATCGCCGCAATATAGGCTTTTTTATGTTCTGGCATATTGAGTAAATCCTCCTTTTCAACACCCGGCCGGTTGTTAGTATCGTATTAAAAGTTCCACTACGATACAATACAAATAAGAAGCATCTGTAACGGTACAGTTTTTAGGAGGTATTCATGTTAAAATACGTAGCTTTATGTAATGAATTTGAATCTCTCATCCAGAATGGACGGCTCAAAGCGGGCTTTAAGCTCCCATCGATTCGTCAATTAAGCGAACAACATCAATGTAGTAAAAGTACAGTTTTGAAAGCTCTGCAAGAATTGGAAAAGAAGCATTTAATCTACGCTGTTCCTAAAAGTGGATATTATGTCGTTCAAAAAGAATTTGATGGTAAACGTGAACCAACAGCGGAAATCGACTTTGTTACTTCCGCTCCCGATTGGCATCAATTTCCGTATCATGACTTTCAACATTGCATCAACAAAGCCATCGATACCTATCAGCAAGAATTGTTTATCTATGGCACTCCTAAAGGACTACCCTCTTTAATTAAAGTGATACAAAAACAATTAGAGCAGTATCAGGTTTTCGCAAAAGAAGAACAGATTTTCATTACTTCTGGGGTGCAGCAAGCACTTTCCTTATTAACGCTCATCCCCTTTCCAAATGAACGTACTCATATACTTGTTGAGCAGCCTAGTTATCATCTATTTGTGGAGCAATTGAAAGCGTATAAGATTCCCGTGCTAGGAATCCAACGAACAGCAGAAGGTATTGATTTAGGGGAATTAGAACGGATTTTTAGCAGTCAGGAAATTAAATTCTTTTATACGATGCCTCGTTTTCATAATCCGTTAGGGACTTCTTACTCTAAAAAGGACAGAGAAGAGATACTAAAACTTGCTGTAAAGTATGGTGTCTATATTGTAGAAGATGATTATTTAGCAGATTTCGAGGAGAATATGAAGGTAGACCCCATTTTTTCCGGGGATACTCATCAAATGGTCATTTATTTAAAAAGCTTCTCTAAAATAATGTTTCCAGGACTACGCATAGGTGTTGCCGTATTGCCTAAACGATTAGCGGTCAGCTTCCAACTATATAAAAGAACAGCTGATATTGATAGTTCCATGATTTCACAAGCAGCCTTGGAAATCTATATAAAAAGCGGTATGTTTGAACGCCATAGAAACAAGGTACGGCTCTCCTATTTAGGGCGTGCAAACTTGCTATATGATGCTCTAGAAAAGCACTCTACTTCAGGCTTTAATCGCCCAGCATCCATATGTATGAACGCTCATATCGTACTGCCTCATCGTTTAAATAGTACTCACCTCATCAATAACTTACAGAATCAACAAGTACTGGTAGAGACGATGGGTCAAAATTATTTAGATGGCTTTCACCAGGAAAAAATATTAAAATTAAATGTGTCCAATACAAATATACAAAAACTTGACCAAGGAATAGCTCTAATTTTTAAAGAATTGAATAACAAGCAGAACTATTACTTATAAAGCTTTTACATAAGGTATAGTCACTTTCCACACAAGGCAATAAACAAAAAATAGTGAAAATATTTTATCTTATTGTAATACTGAAAAAATATGGGCAAATGAGTACAAATAAAAAAAGAGCCAATTAGAGTTGGCTCTCAACAAAGTTGCTCTTATCAGTCCTCTTTATTTATAAAATTTTATACGATCCTCAAGTGGTTTGAATTCTTTATCACCCGGTTGAGCTGTTGGATTTCCAAATGGCATTTGCGCAATCAATTTCCAATTGCTTGGAACATCCCATTCTTTTTTCACTTCATCATCAATTAGAGGATTATAATGCTGTAAAGTTGCTCCCAAACCTTCTGCTTCAAGTGCAGTCCAAACAACTAATTGATGCATGCCTGATGTTTGTTGTGACCAGATAGGGAAATTATCGGCGTAAGTTGCAAATTGTTCTTGAAGTGATTTCACAACAGATTCATCTTCAAAGAATAATATTGACCCATATCCCGCTTTGAAGGAATCCATTTTTTGTTGAGTGCCAGAGAAATCTCCCTCACCAACCGCTTTCCTTAAAGCCTGCGTCGTAATATCCCATAATTTATCATGTGCCGATCCTGTTAAAACAAGAAGGCGGGAAGATTGGGAATTAAAAGCCGATGGCGTGTGTTTTACCGCAAATTCAACTATTTCTTTAATTTTCTCATCCGATACTCCGACCTCTTTATTGATTCCATAATATGAACGTCTCTCTTTAATGGCCGTGTAAAAATCTTTTGTCATGAGTCATTCCTCCAGAGCATTTTTTTCTATTTCAAATGATTATTCCATTTTTTATTATCTACCTGTTTTAGTATGGGCATAAACCAATATATCATTCGCTAAAGATTGTCAATTATTCTTTAATGAATTCTTTGGTGCTTCTTACTGTATCAATGGGACGGACCAACTTTTCGATTTGCTCCCTTTTTGGTTCTAAGAACGGTGGTAAAGATAACTTTTCCCCAAGCGTTTCATACGGCTCATCCCCCATAAATCCAGGACCATCCGTGGCAAACTCGAATAAAATTTGCGGCGCCACTCGTACGTAAAGCGACTCAAAAAAGTGACGATCAACATAACCGGACGTATGAAATTGGAAGCTTTCCATTCGTTGGATCCATTCTTCAAGAACGGAACGGTCTTCAACACGGAATGCAGTATGGTGTACAGTTCCAAAACCCTGCCGTGCCTGAGGGAGGATCGAATTATGCTCGACGATCACTTGAGCACCATTCCCCCCTTCTCCTACTTCAAATAGGTGAAATGATCCTTCCTTGTCTATTTCTTTGAATAATAGTACTTTTTCCATCATTTCTTTAAAGTAATCGAAGTTGGCGATCCGAATGAAAATTGGTCCTAATCCTGTAATAGCGTATTCCAGAGGAATCGGCCCTTTTTGCCAAGGGATTCCAGCTGCAACCCCTTCATTAGTTTCATCTGAAATCAATTGATATTGCTGATCATCAAAATCAACAAAAGAAATGATCTTTTTGCCAAACTGTTCTTGGATACCTGCATTCTTTACCTCTAAACGGTCAAAGCGTTTAACCCAATACTCCAATGCCGCATCAGTCGGTACACGGAAGGATGTTTTGGAAATCTCATTAGTCCCATGCTCTCCTTTAGGAATACCAGGAAAATCGAAGAATGTCATGTCAGTACCCGCACCGCCAACATCGTCGGCAAAGAACAGGTGATAAGTTTGGATATCATCTTGGTTGACTGTTTTCTTGACTAAACGCATGCCTAATATATTTGTGAAAAATTCATAATTCTTTTCTGCACTACTTGTTATGGCCGTTACGTGGTGTATACCTTTTAATCCATTCATAAATTGTTCCTCCCATTAAAACGATTCAATTTTTGGATGTTCAACTTTTCCATTAATCCCCTATATTTTCCCTTCAATAAGAGTGGCTATTCATTAAAAGGGTTTGATAAGGTTTTACATATTCCTTATTATCTTGAATTAATATATCTTTACTTAAAGATAATTTATCACGAATGCCATTCACTGTCAATAACATTGTCTCAAATTAATATATCTCAACTTCAAAACAAATTCAGATAAAAAAACACCACTGACAATTTCCGTGTATATGGGTTAATGTCTATAGCTATAACTAGCGGCAAAGACAGTCAATCACTTCTTTGGCAAAAATGAATCAGAATTAAGTAAAACTATTAATGTGTTTCAATACGAAAGCCCCCAGGATAAATCTTTACGTGAGGGCTATTTCGTTTTGGTTACTTATTTTACGTGATGCAATTCCGCTTGTTTTCCGGATGAAGAGTTTGTGCCATCATTTTCTTTTGACTTCTTAGAAGAAAGATAAACTCCTGCGAAAATGATCAGCTGGCCAATAATTACATTAGGATTAATCGCTTCTCCAAGCAGGACATAACCCCAAACCATAGCGGTTGCAGGAATAAGGTATGTAACAGATGCGGCAAACTCAGGGCTGCCATTTTTATTTATGTAGAAATAGATCAGCTGGCCGACCCCAGAGCCAAAGCACCCAAGACCGGCTATGGCTAAAATCGTCAGCGGTTCCATCAGCATCACTGGCTTAATCGGCTCTGTTATTAGCATCCCGATCAAACCGATAACGGCACCCGTGAGCAGCGTAAACGTCGTAATGACCAATATGCTGGTATTGGAAAGAAATCTTTTCGTAAAATGACCGGCAAAACCATAACAGATGGACGCTAGCAGCATTGTCCCAATCCCGATGAATTCCTTTCCGAAAAGCTGACCGATTTGAAAATCCATCAATACTAGAATGCCGAAGAAACCAATTAAAATGCCCATCCATTGTCGGGCGGTTAGAACGTATGAAAAAATGATAAATCCGATGATCCCCGTCCAGATCGGAGTGGTTGCATTTAGAATCGATGCCGTGCTGCTATTAATCTCTGTTTCACTTAAAGGTATTAATCCCCATGCTAATCCGCAATTGAAGATTCCGACAACGACCAGTGCTTTCCACGGCAATTTCCAGTTGATTTCCCTGCGCTTCCACCATAAAATGGGAAGCAGAACAACAGCACCCGCCAAGCAGCGGAGAAATACAATCCCCCAAATGCCCGCAGGCGGTAGCAGCCACTTCATAAAAACAAACGATAAACCCCATATCAAACTAAGGCCGATTAAAGCCCCGTATAATCGAAGCATGATGTTCCCCCTTCCTACTTTCAATTTTCACCAATCACTGTTCTTCATTTATTGCTAATAGATTGAATTTTTGCGTGACTATCGACAATTACAATTCCGTAATATGTACTTTCAAACACCATATCTAATAGTTTATTATTGGCTAATTGTCCATTATTCATCATTAGTTCTCCTTTACCTAGAGTGCTTTACCATATAATACCACGCAATTTGTTCAACATATATTTACAAGTGAAAATTCCCCAAAAATCACTGAATTTTATATGCCCTCTCTAGCGTAATCCAACGGATTATTTTTCACTATAGATGATTTATTTAGCGCAAAAAAAAAGCCTGGCAACCTTTTTTATAGTTGCTAGACTTACGTTCATTTTTAAGATCACTCCCAATATAAACAACAATTTAAACCGATGCGCAAGGTTCGTTCCTCCATGCCGATCATTTAATAGGCAGCTAGGTCACGCAGTGCCTTTTCCACTTTTTCTGGATTCACCATGAATGATTTCTCCAATGATGGTGAATATGGCATTGCTGGAACATCCGGACCCGCGAGTCTCATGATTGGGGCATCGAGATCGAAGAGGCAGTTTTCTGCAATGATCGCCGATACTTCACTAATGATGCTCCCTTCCTTATTATCTTCAGTAATCAATAGGACTTTTCCTGTTTTAGATGCAGCTTCCATAATGGCTTCTTGATCTAATGGATAAACGGTTCGTAAATCAAGTATATGAACAGATATGCCATCACTGGCCAGCTTTTCAGCTGCCTGAAGCGCAAAATGAACACAAAGTCCGTAAGTAATCACTGTAACATCCTCGCCTTCACGTTTTACATCCGCTTTACCAATGGGTAAAACATAATCATCATTCGGTACTTCTTCTTTAATTAGGCGATAGGCTCGCTTATGTTCAAAGAAGAGGACCGGGTCATCATCACGAATGGCTGCTTTCAATAACCCTTTAACATCATAGGGTGTAGAGGGCATGACAATTTTAAGTCCTGGTTGATTGGCAAAAATGGCTTCAACGGATTGTGAATGGTATAACGCCCCATGTACGCCCCCACCGTAAGGAGCTCTGATGACGATAGGGCAATGCCAGTCATTATTGGAGCGATAACGGATTTTTGCAGCTTCTGAAATGATTTGGTTGATTGCAGGCATGATAAAATCAGCGAACTGCATTTCCGCAATCGGCCTCATTCCATACATGGCCGCGCCGATGCCAACTCCTGCGATTGCGGATTCAGCAAGCGGTGTATCAATGACACGCTGTTCACCGAATTGTTCGTATAACCCTGAAGTCGCTTTAAAAACGCCGCCTTTTATCCCTACGTCCTCGCCTAATACAAATACACGGGAATCACGTTCCATTTCTTCCCGCATCGCCATTATCACCGCATCTATATAAGATATCACTGCCATTTTCTTTCCTCCTTACATTTCTGCGTAAACGTATTTTGAGAGCGTGTCTTCATTTGCAAATGGAGCATTTTCCGCATAATCCGTCGCTTCGTTCACTACTTTCATTATTTCCTCATTCATTTGTTTCTCCATGAGATCATCCATTATTCCTGTTGCTTTTAAATAGGCACCAAAAGTAATGATCGAATCTCCTTTTTTTGCCTCCGATACTTCATCAGGCGACCTATATTGACTATCATCATCGTCGCTTGAGTGTGGTGTAAGCCTGTAAGAAACCGTTTCGATTAAGCTTGGGCCTTCACCGCGCCTTCCTCTCTCAGCCGCTTCTTTCACCACCCGGTATACTTCGATCGGATCATTTCCATCAACCGTCACCCCTGGCATGCCGTAACCAATGGCCCTGTCGGACACTTTTCCGCAAGCCAATTGCTTTTCAATCGGGACGGAAATGGCATACTGATTATTCTCGCACATCAAGATAACCGGAAGTTTATGTACACCTGCAAAATTCGCTCCTTCATGGAAATCACCTTGGTTTGATGAACCCTCTCCGAATGTAACGAATGAAACAATATCTTTTCCTTCCATTTTCGCAGCGAGTGCAATCCCCACTGCATGCGGCACTTGAGTGGTAACTGGCGAAGATCCCGTCACGATGCGATTCTTTTTTTGCCCAAAATGCCCAGGCATTTGACGCCCGCCTGAATTTGGATCTTCTGCTTTGGCAAAACTGGATAACATTAAATCCCTGGCGGTCATCCCAAACGCGAGCACCACTCCGAGATCCCGATAATAAGGAAGTACATAATCCTTTTCACGATTCAATGCAAATGCAGCCCCCACTTGAGCTGCTTCTTGCCCTTGACAAGAAACGACAAATGGAATTTTTCCAGATCTGTTCAACAGCCACATCCGTTCATCAATTCGTCTTGCCAACAACATAACTCTATACATCTCAAGCACCTGCTCATCACTCAGACCTGCCTGTAGATGACGACTTTTATCCATATCTCATCATCCCTCCCAATACCTAATTAAAACATTTCCCTGTTTTAATGGGGCCCTGTATCACAAATTACCAATCTTTCTAATTAGCTGTTTGCTTGTCTCGCAAACTTAAATCCTGTTATGTATCTACGGAAGAAAAATTCTTATATGTATACATGCCCATTCCATTTAACACCCGTACATTCTCATTTGCGTTATCATCTAGTATTATTACCTGGTACTAACTCAATATTATCCTAACACTTTTTATCTCACATTTTCAAGTTAATTTCACTTTGTATGGGTTGTTTTCACGCGAAAGCCTTACCTGACTTGAAAACTCATTTCCATACATGCACCAAAGACTAAACACTGGGGTATTGAAGTTATTTTTTTGTTGACTAAGCGGATATATAGCTGTAAATTAAAATGATTCATAAAATTAAATGTTCGTAATGGAACAGTTCAAAAAAGAAAGAATGGTGAAGTTGAGTGGAGAATGAAAAACAATTAATGCGTTCCGTACAACTATTGCGTTCATTTTGGAACGTGCAGAAAAATATAATGCGGTTCGTTCAAAAGACTGCCGCAGAAAATGGATTAACAGTTCCTCAATATTCCATTTTGATGACCATTACCCTTTACAAAGAGACCACTCAAAAAAATGTCGGGGAGAAAACATTTCTTCCAAAAAGCACCTTGAGCCAAGCCGTCGATGGTCTCGTTCGCGCAGGTATGCTCCATCGTGAGCATGTGGAGGGCAATCGGCGTGAGATTCAGTTGTCAATCACAGATAAAGGGAAAGATTTATTAAAAACGATTCATTTTCACGAAGGAAGCATTCACCAAGTCTTTCAAACTGCCATTGAAATGCTTTCTGAAGAACAGTTTGAAGAATTGCTAGAAACACATCTTCAAATTACAAACTTTTTAGAAGCACAATCAACCGAACCGGGAGAGTGTACAAAATGATAAAAATACTGAAAAATTTATCCGTTTATAAGTGGATTATTTCAGCAGTTATCGGCCTGGTTTTTATTCAGTCCATGTCCGACCTCTTTCTGCCTACACTAATGGCCGATATTATTGACAAAGGCGTCGTTCGAGGAGACACTCCTTACATTTGGAAAATCGGTGGTTTGATGCTGTTGGTTTCCGCACTTGGCGCTTGTGCATCCATAATCGCAAGCTACTATTCGTCCAAAGCGGCAATGGGGATGGGACGCGATCTCCGCCTGAGAGTCTTTAATCATGTTGAAAAATTTTCGTTACAAGAATTTGATGAAGTCGGTACGGCATCATTGATTACAAGGACGACCAATGATATAACACAAGTCCAGCAAGTGGTTATCATGATGCTTCGTATGGTTATCAGTGCACCCATCATGTTAATCGGCGGAGTGATCATGGCTGTATCCATGGATGCAAAATTATCCCTTGTCATTGTTGTCACAATGCCTTTATTGATTGGGTCGATCTTGCTTATTCTATATAAAGGTGTCCCTCTCTTTCAAACTGTGCAAAAACGATTAGACCGGTTGAACCTAGTATTACGAGAAAATTTAACTGGTATTCGCGTCATTCGTGCCTTCAATCGTGAAACACAAGAGAAAGAACGTCTTAAGAAAGCGAATAAAGAATTGACGGATGTGTCAATCAGAGTCAATAAAATCATGGCCTTCATGATGCCTGTAATGATGCTTGTCATGAACTTGACGGTTGTTGGTATCATTTGGTTTGGTGGAGTTCGTATTGATAATGGCGGTATGCAGATCGGGGACTTAATGGCATTTATCCAATATGTTATGCAAATTATGTTCGCTCTCGTTATGGCATCCATGATGTTCGTTATGGTTCCACGAGCAGCCGTGTCGGCAACAAGGATAAACGAAATCCTTGACATGAAACCTTCATACATGGATAAGGGGACAGAAAAGGCAGATCGTGAACACGGTACACTTGAATTTGAACATGTGACGTTCAGTTACCCAGGAGCAGAAGAACATGCATTATCGGATATTAGTTTTTCTGCAGGTCCAGGTGAAATCACCGCAATAATTGGTGGAACAGGTTCAGGGAAAACGACGCTCGTCAATTTGATCCCTCGCTTCTATGATATTTCAAGTGGAACGATTCGCCTCAATGGTGTTGATATTCGTAATTCATCACAAGATGAAGTTCGTTCAAAAATTGGCTTTGTACCTCAAAAGGCCTTCCTCTTTACAGGTACTATCGCTGAAAACATTCGCTTTGGAAAACAAACAGCCACACAAGATGAAGTCGAACATGCGGCTCGCATCGCGCAAGCGGAAGATTTTATCAGCAACATGAAAGACGGCTATGAGGCAGAAATCGATCAAGGCGGTTCAAACCTATCGGGAGGGCAAAAACAACGGCTTTCGATTGCACGGGCACTCATTCGGAAACCCGATATTTATATATTCGACGATAGTTTTTCTGCACTTGACTTCAAGACGGATGCCAAGCTTCGCGCAGCCCTGAAAGATGAAACGAAAAATTCGACGGTACTACTCGTTGCACAACGTGTCAGTACGGTCGTGGACGCTGACCGAATCATTGTGTTAGACGAAGGCAAAATTGTAGGTATGGGAACACACCAAGAGTTGCTTAGTACAAACGACATTTACCGTGAAATCGCCTTATCACAGCTCACAGAGGAGGAAATTGCATGAGTAATCAAAAAAAACCTCAAGGCGGCGGTCAGGTTGGGCATGGTCCTGGTGGCGGTAACATGATGATGATGGGTCAAAAAGCAAAAGATTTTAAAGGAACACTAAAACGTCTCTTGACCTATTTAAAACCTCGGCGCAACAAATTGATTGCCGTGTTCTTCGCTGCAATCATGAGTACGATTTTTATGATTGTTGGACCAAAGATCATGGGAAATGCAATTACAGAATTATTCGAAGGAGCTTACGGAAAACTCCAGGGAATACCAGGAGCAGCTATTAACTTTGATAAAATTGGCCAGATCCTTCTACTCCTTGCCGGACTTTATGCTTTAAGCAGCCTTTTCAACTATGTACAACAATACATTATGTCAAGTGTTGCTCAAGACACGGTATATGATCTTCGACAAGATGTGAACGACAAGCTCGAGAAACTTCCACTCAAATATTTTGAAGGACGTCCAAACGGAGAAACACTTAGCCGAATGACAAATGATATTGATACAATCGGGAGCACCCTTCAGCAAAGCTTAACGCAGTTCATCACATCAATCGTAACGATTTTGGGGATTATCATCATGATGCTTTCGATAAGCCCGTTATTGACATTAATTTCGATAGTCAGCTTACCTTTGTCAATATTTGCAATCCGGCCTATTTTAAAAAGATCCCAAAAATACTTTGCCGATCAACAGCGTAAACTTGGACAATTAAACGGGCACATTGAAGAGATGTATACCGGCCATCAGGTCGTTAAAGCATTCGGACATGAAAAAAAGGCGAGTGCCCATTTTACTGCGGTTAATGAAGAATTGTATAAAGCGGGAAGCAAAGCCCAGTTTATATCGGGTATCATCATGCCCATAATGTTCTTTATCGGAAATTTGAGCTATGTCCTCATCAGCGTTGTCGGCGGAATATTAGTAACGCAACGTTCGATTTCAATTGGTGACATTCAAGCATTCATCACATATTCAAAGCAGTTCACCCAGCCAATCACACAAACGGCTAACATCGCCAACATTATTCAGTCGACGGTTGCAGCAGCTGAGCGTGTTTTTGAACTGCTAGATGAAGAAGAGGAAATGAAAGAACAAACAACAGCTAATATTAAAAGGGCAAATGGTGCTGTCTCTTTCGAACATGTGGACTTTGGATATGGGGAAGAAATGTTAATTGAAGATATGAACATCGATGTCTTGCCTGGACAGACGGTCGCAATTGTTGGACCGACTGGTGCTGGAAAAACAACTATGATAAATCTCTTGATGAGATTTTATGAACTCAATGGCGGAAAGATTAATATTGATGGTCTTGATACACGGAATATGTCACGAAATGATCTTCGAAAGAATTTTGGTATGGTACTTCAAGATACCTGGCTCTTTAATGGTACGATTAAAGAAAATATCGCTTATGGCAAAAATGGAGCAACTGATGAAGAAATTTTTGCAGCTGCTCGAACTGCACATGCCGACCATTTCATTCGGACACTGCCAGATGGTTATGAGACAATCTTAAACGAAGAAGCTTCGAACATCTCACAAGGCCAAAAGCAGCTTTTGACAATCGCCCGAGCTGTTCTAGCAGATCCACCAATCATGATATTGGATGAAGCGACGTCTAGTGTGGACACTCGGACAGAAGTCTTTATCCAAAAGGCCATGAACCGACTGATGGAAGGACGAACTAGCTTTGTCATTGCCCATCGTCTCTCAACAATTAAGGATGCAGATTTGATTCTTGTTATGGATCAAGGAAAAGTGATAGAGAAGGGAACGCATTCAGACCTTTTAAGGGAGAATGGTTTCTATGCAGAGCTATACAATAGTCAGTTCACTGAAAATGTAGCTGGATAATAAGAAAGAGGCTCAATTTCCAATCGGAATCGAGCCTCTTTTTAAAAATTTATTTCCACAACCTGTATAAGCACTTTAACTAATGCTTCAGTCATCCATGAAGCGGATAACTTATAAACAGGATCAATACCCCCTTTTATTACCTTTTTTCACAAATTCCCAATCTACCTCTATATTTTTCCTGACCCTTTGAAGAAGATGGAACATCGTTTCCGTTTCTTCCAAAGAAAATCCCGATAATGCAACCTTGTCGGTGTACTCTCCTTCTTTTTTCAAAAAGGGATAGACCTTTTCACCTTTATCGGTCGCATATAACTTTTTAATTTTTTTGTTTTCCTCATCATTTTTCTTTTCAATAAAACCTTGAATTTCAAGTTTTTTAATGGCCCGAGCTGCTGTCGTCCGGTCAACCTTTATCATTTCTGCTAATTTTTCCTGAATGATTCCTGGATTTTCACATATTCGAACAAGATACAAATACTGCCCTTTTGTAAGGTCAAATTCTTTAAATTCAATATTACTTATAGAGTCCAATGCCCTTGCTATCATTCCAATTTCACGGAGTATTTCCTTCATTCAAAAAGCCCCTGACTTTTTGTTGTATTTACAACAAAAATAATTTCGTATATACTATAAAAAAGTTATACATATATTATGACTTGTCTTACTGAATAAATCTAGGAAAGGGATGAAGAACATTGGATTCAAAGAGAATAACTACAGAAAATGATTTAAATGTAGCCTTTCAAATCAGAAAAGAAGTATTTGTCGAGGAACAAGGTTTCCCTTTAGAAAGTGAATTTGATGATTACGATACACTTGATGCTTTATCTGAACACATATTAGTCTATTATAATGAAAAACCAGTCGGAACTGGTAGGTTAAGAGTTGTTGATGGTTTAGGAAAATTGGAGAGAATTTGCATCTTAGAGCCTTACCGTAAATTTGGTCTTGGAAAAATAATAATTAAAACGTTGGAAGAAATCGCAAAGAAAAAGGAAATATCCCAGGTTAAATTACATGGGCAAACACAGGCAGAGGGTTTTTATAAAAAACTCGGCTATCATACTTCATCCGATGTCTTTATGGAAGATGGCGGTCCACATCTTTTAATGATAAAAAGAATTAATAAATGAAAAGTGTGCTAAATGTGAGTAAAACAAACATTAACCTTATTTGATGGGGATCATACTATTTACCCTTGGCTGTTCTTTAACCATAAAATATACTTACGTTGAACTATCTGTAAATATAAAAAAAGACTATTTTTAGTCTTCTCAAACTGTAGACCAACTCGATGAAAATCAAGTTTGTCTAGTTTTATGAGTTTTTTTAAAACCTCGAACGTTGATTGGAACGTAGGGCACTCGCTTTCCGAGGCGGTCTGGGAACCTCCTCGGCGCCTTTGCGCCTGCTGGGTCTCCCCTTTGACGCGCTTTTCCCGCAGGAGTCTCGCACTATCTTTGTCATTTTTCTTACCTCTTTCTTTATTACACCGTCTGTTTAGGATGCCCTTCTGCAAATAGATATCAAGATAAAAACCTTTCTTAAAAGAATGGTTTTTAATTTAAATATTAAATCGCTTTGCACGCAACGATTTCATTAGCTTTTCATAAGTCTTAGAATAAAAGGCAGCGTTAAGAATTGGCATGAACAAAAGACAAAGCCATTTATAACACGAAAGTTATATATGGCTCTGTCTTTTTATTACATAACGGGCGCTTTTTCATGAACAAGCGGGTGAAGGGCCTGCGTTTCATCAATGTAAACAAAAGCATCATATCTATCTGACATTACAGAAGGTACATAGTTTCCGTATTGTTCATATTCCGGTCGGTATACAACCCCGATAGCCCGATGTCCAATTCTATCTTGGAATAGCTGACGATTTTCATCGGTGAAAATGAGCAACTTATCATACGCGCCTGAAAGGTGCATAGCCTCCTCCCAACTTCCATTCATAGCCGGGGGTACTGTTTTTATTTCAAAATCCTTGCCCCATTCATCTGCTGCAATAACAGTTCCCCTATAGGTTCCGAAACCTGTGATAAATACATCTTCAGTTGGGTTTTGTTCACGAATGACCTGGCCGACGTTAATCATTCCGGAATCTCTCATATCTGTAGCGCTGGCATCGCCAACATGGGTATTATGTTCCCATACAATCGCCTTGCCTTCAGAACCGTAAAAATCCATAATTTCATTAAGTGCATCCACCATATGCATATCTCGAATATTCCATGATTTATCATCATGAACCACCATCGTCCTGTAATAATTTTCTGCATTATACGCTACCAATGCATTCACTTGAAGGTTCAAATTCAATTCTTCATGATGAGGGTATTTTTCTTTTTTTCGTTGAATAGTCGTCAGTAATTTGGAAACCTCCTCTATACAGTCTTCTGAAAAAATGCCTGCAGAAACTGCGTACTCCTCATTATTCCGATTGAATGGCTCAAAACATGTGAACGCCTGTCTGGCAGCCTCGAGGTCAGGCGAATCAATTTGTTTTAAGTAATGGATGACTTCATCCATGGATTCCCAAAGACTATAGATATCTATCCCATAAAATCCAACTTTCGTTTGATTTTGTCCAGACTCATTGTATTCTTTCATCCATTCAATCAGGTCGATCATTTCCTCGTTTGCCCACATCCAGGTCGGCCAGCGGTCAAAACTTTTAAGCACATCCCTTGCCGATTTAGTCACTAGGTCATAGCCTTTAACATACCTATTGATTGCCTGGCATGCGGGCCAATCGCCTTCAACGGCTACAAAGGTGAACCCTTTTTCTTGAATCAGTTTTTTTGTAATTTCAACTCGGGCCGTATAAAATTCGGATGTTCCATGTGATGCCTCACCCAGCAAAACAAATTTGGAATTATTGACTTGTTGAACTAGCTTATCCCAATCTGCTTCACTTGTAAGCATGACTGATTGTTCGATTATTGACTGAACTAGATTATGATGCACTGTTTTTCCTCCTTGTTCTCTTACGAACATTATCGTTTGTACTCAGCATTGTAAGAATTTGAACCTGCGTGTACGGACAGTAAAGTATCAGCGTATCCCACTAGACGATTTATAAGTTCATCACAAATAGAGTAAACCAGTTGAAAGTTTTCCACCTCAAATAAAACAGGGTCATCCAGAATGACCGTCGTGTTAATGAACATATCTTTGTTTCCATATAGATTGTAGTGAACTATAGCCTTTCCAGCAGCTCCTTCAGTAACTGGATCATTAAAGCCGGGAATGAAAACAAACCATTCTTCAGCAGTAGCAGACCTGAAGTTTTTTGTGAAAGACATTCGCTCGGTTACCGTCATGATCTTTTTTAACTCTTCCGGATTCATATCCTTGATCTTGTTCATTCCATTGCCACCTTAACACCTGTTAATAATCTTCCGTTATATATTTTCCTTAAGTGACCCATCCTATAAATATTATTATAAAATGGTGACCTTCTCTGAAAAAAAGCAAGCCAGAACCCCTAGTTCGGAAATTAAGCTTGCACTGAACACGGACCCAGACAACAGTGTCATTATGTTGCATTTAGCAGGTTGTTATTAAATGCCGATAATCATGGAACTGCTGCATATAAAAATTATTATTGGGGTATCAAAAGAGGGAAGATAAAATCCTGGATTGGGTTGGACTGGTCTGGAGCGGAGTGGAGGAGTTGCTCATGGAAAAGATGAATCGGGGAATTTTAACGGCGCTGTCGGCAATTGGCATTGCGCAAGGGCTGAAAATTTTAACGCATTATAAACTGACGGGAAAGTGGGAATTGAAGCAGGCTTTCACAACAGGTGGCATGCCTAGTTCGCACTCTGCTGGTGTGGCCGCACTGGCATCCTATGTGGCAGCGAATAAAGGCTGGATGCATACGGAAACAGCGCTTGCGACAGTGTTTGGCGTGATTGTGATGTATGATGCTCAGGGGATTCGGCGCCATACAGGCGAAATTGCTAAGCTTGTGAATGATCTTGAAGATAATATGGCGAAATTTTCGGGAGAGTTTCCGAGCTTTGAATTTGTTGAGCGTGAGAAGGAACTGAATGAACTGCTCGGACATCAGCCTGTGGAAGTGGGAGCAGGTGCGTTGCTTGGAGTGGTACTTGGGCTTATCTCGGCTAAAATGGAGGATGACAAGCCCTCCAAAACCAAAAGGCTGAAAACGTTGGGCAAGCATAGATATTCTAGATCTTGAAATAACGTAATTAGATCATAACAATATATTATATTAAAACGTGCCTATGTTATAAACATAGACAAACTCTCCATTAAAAGTCATATCATTGTATATACTGGTAGGATTTAAAATGACCTAGGCCTCTCAACTCTCTTAGAAAGGCATAGGTCATTTTATGTGCAAAATCAATTCTTCCGGGACATTTTCATTGCGAATGAGTACATATCAGATCGGAATAATCCTTTGTAATACTCTACTAAATTACCATCAGAATCAAAAATCATTCGTTCTGTAATCAACAAGCACATCGTTTCGGCTATACCTAAATGTTCTGCATCTTCTTTTGTTGGAAAGCCGCAGGTTATGATTTGTTCCGCTTCACAAAAGTCAATGTTTAGATCACCTTCGAGTGCATCATACAATACAGTTGTACTTAAATCGAATTTCGTCAATTTTTTTCCTAGATCCAAAGAATAATAATGCAATTCAATGGCTATGGGGACATCCCCCTGTAACCGCAGCCTTTTAATATGGTAAGATTCATCTTCGAACCCATTTGCATCAGCAATATTTTCAGGTGTCATTACTCGGCCATGATCTAGTAATTTAATTCCCATGCTTTTAGTGGTTTCAGTGAAACTTATCATCTTTAGCCATTCTTGTACAGGTTTAAGGGAAACGAACGTTCCCTTTCCATGCCTCTTTTCCAATATTCCCTCACGAACCAGGATGGATACGGCTTCCCGTACAGTACTCCTGCTGACAGAATACATATCCATGAGTTCCCTTTCACTAGGGATTTTGTCTTTATAATAACCTTCCAAAATCTGATTTTCCAATATGGTTTTCAATTGAGCATGTAAAGGGATTGGATTTTTAAAGTCTAACTCCATAAAATTTCCTCCAAACAGAAAAAGACATCGTAATGTTCGTATCAGTTCTTATATTGTAAACCAAATAGTTATAATATTCAAACATGTCAACACTTAATTTTTTCCTTAAATTAGGATTTTATCAAATTTCCACTCCTACATTTCCAAAAACGTTTTCTTAGAATGAATAAAAAAAACCTGAATAGATTAATATATTCAGGGCTTATCCATATGCATTATTCATCACATTTTCAGGCTTATCTAACTGGGACAACTATGGAAAGCTTATATATTAAACGATAAAGTACGAGATGATGGAAAGCAGCAAAGAGGTAATGGTCATGGCTAAAAGAGGACGCATGGCTTTTGTCCGCAGTGCCTGCAGGCTTACATTCAGTCCAAGACCGATCATGGCCATTGTCAATATAAATGTAGTCGTTTTCGAAATGCCATCCATTACAAGAGGAGACACCGTAATATAAGTTCCAAACACATAACTTCCTATTAGACTCATGATTATAAAACCAACGAGGAACCATGGAAAATCAATTTTGGCATCATGGCCCATTTTCCCGGATGTGCGTTTTTTCATCCAATACATAAAAATGAAACATAATGGGATAAGTAAAAAGACACGACCCAATTTTGCGAGTAGTGCAATCGCTAGCGCATCTTCACCAGCCGGTGCTCCTGCCAATGCAACATGTGCGATTTCATGAAGGCTGATCCCAGACCAGATTCCATAATCCAAAGCAGACAGCGGAAGGATCGGACGTAAAAGTGTATATATAATCGAGAAAAGTGTTCCCATTAAAGCGATTATCCCAACGCCTATGGCTGTATCCTCTTCCTTCGCTTTCACGATTGGAGATATGGCCGCGATGGCTGCCGCTCCGCATATCCCGGTTCCTACAGCAAGAAGAAGGGAAATGGAAGCATCTGCCTTAAACCACTTAGCAATCAGGACCATCACGACTATGGCAAATGTTACTGTCCCTATGTCACGTACCAACAATGGCAGTCCTTGATTGAAAATCACATCGATATTTAATTTCAACCCGTATAAAATAATGGCAAAACGCAAAAGTTTTTTTGCGGAAAATTCAATTCCCGTCCGGAACTTTTCTGGATATCCCGCAATTTGACGATAAATCACGGCAATGATGATCGAGCATGCAAGAGGGCCGATTCGATTGAATCCTGAAATCTTGGACAGCCCCAAGCCTAAGAGGGCAATAAAAAAGGTGAAAGCGATACCGCTTAGCCACAAAAGCACCTTATTCTGAAGCGGTTTTTGCTGCACCTGAGGTGTTTCTTCCAGTGGCTCATATTTTTCTAATTCCATACATTCCTTCCCCCTTTCCAGATAAACTAAAGCCCAAATTACGTATCATCCCATCCTTTCAATCGTTTGAAAAAAATCGGTTTCTTCTATATTAGTAGGTGAATTCCCTTTGATAAAATACTCGGATTCCTTTAAAAAAGGCAAGCTAGGATTTTGATTCCCCCACAATTCAGGAACTGCTAGTGTCTGGGAACGATGGGACCTTAAGGCTCGGATCTTTTTCTGTAACGTCCCTGTTATATCCACTTCTGTGATACTGCTCAGCCCGTTTTCCTTAAACCATTCATCATAAAAAGCATGCCAAAGGACAAAGTACAGACTATGAACCTTAAAAGCTGGAAATACTGGATCTGGATAAAAATCGGGGTCACCGGATTTTAGAAAAGCAAATTCGGCAGCACGGCCAATCGCACAATGGTCTGGATGCCCCCCATATTTCTCATGGAATGTTACTAGTGCCTCCGGCTGAACTTCACGAATCACCTTTACGATTCTCTCAGCCAATAAATCGAAGCTCTCAAATTCTATCGTTTTATCCCTTACGTTTAAAAATCGCAGGTCGCTGATCCCCAATTCTTCACAAGCGTTTTTTAACTCCTTTACCCTTAGTCCAGGCAATGCCTCCCTTGTTGTAAGAATGGGATTTCCCATGCGCCTGCCCATTTCGCCTTTTGTCGCGCATAGTAAGGTTATATGAACACCTTGCTCAGACATTTTAGCAATGGTTCCGCCACACAGGAATGACTCATCATCGGGATGTGCCAGAACCACCAATAATCTTTGTTGTGATTGCATATTTCCTCCTACTCCGGATTCTTCAGTTTTCCCACACTGTTAGTCCCAATATGAAAAAATGGACATGGATGTCAAAGCGGCTAGACATATCATGCCCATCTTCATTTTTCGTCTATAAATATAGCACCCTAAAGCTATTCATCGTTTTGGTTAGCATAATTCATATAAAACGGATTTAACGGTTTCTATAACAAAGCGTAAATCTTCAACTGTCGAAGATAAAGGCGGCGCAATGATCAGTACATTACCATATCCAGGAACTGTATCACCATTACGGCCGATGATAAGACCCTTTTCCTTGCAAGCCCCGATTATTTTACCCATGAACTCATCGGAAACTGGTGTTTTTTCCTTTTTATCTTCCACTAATTCAATGCCGTATAAAAACCCTACTCCCCGAACTTCCCCTACTTTATCAAGGGCTGTCAATTCAAATAGCTCACTTAATGTCGATTCACTAAGTTCTGATACTCGCTGAACGATTTTTTCATTTTCCAAGATTTCAATGTTCTTTAGGGCAACTGCGCAAGATGCAGGGTGGCCTCCATATGTTGACACATGCCTGAAATGATTTAAATTTCCGTTCTCTTTGAATTTCTCATAAATCCTCGAATTCACTGCCGTTGCTCCAAGTGGAAGATAACCGCTGGTCAAACCCTTTGCCATTGTTACAATATCCGGTTGAACTCCATCGGAGTGCATGAACCCAAACATTTTTCCGGTTCTTCCAAAACCTGAAACCACTTCATCCACAATTAAAAGAACATCATGCTTCTTACAGATTTCCGAAACCCTCGTTAAGTATTCTTTCGAAGGAATAAGGACCCCGCCACCAGAGATGAATGGTTCAAGGATGACACCCGCTACCGTTTCAGCTCCTTCAAAATTAATGACCTGATCGATATATTCAGCTGCAAGCAAATCGGAGTTTTCAACGTTTTCCCCAAACGGGCTTCGATAACTGTACGGCGGTGGCACATGCAGGAAACCGGGAACCGCCGGATCATATTTCACTCTCCGGTTTGCCTGGGCGGTCGCGCTTAGCGCGCCAAAAGTATTGCCATGATAAGCTCTGTACCTAGAGATGAATTTGTATTTACCCTGATTGCCATTTTGGGAATGGTATTGCCTGGCTATTTTAAAAGCTGTCTCATTCGCCTCAGAGCCGCTGTTCGTAAAAAACGTTGTATAGGAGCCCTTTAAATGCTCACTTATTTTTGCAGATAATTCGATTGCCGGCTTATGGCTTAACGTTAAAGGGAAGTAAGATAAGTTAACCATTTGTTCATAGGCTGCCTGGGCAATCTCTTTTCTTCCGTGACCCAGGTTCAAGCACCATAAACCGGAAACCCCATCTAAATATTTATCCCCTTTAGCATCTGTGAACCATGAGCCGGATCCTTCTGTAGCCATCATGGGAGCATCCTTTTCATTATAGCGATGCATCGCATGCCATAAATGGTCTTTATCCATTTGAACAAGGTCTTTCGTTTCAGTTTCCATCTTCACTTTTGAAACCCCCTTATTATTCATCGAATGCAATTAAGTTAAGTTCCCATGCTGTTTACAGACCTTTATAGAGCGAATGGGTGATGGTGCAATGACCCTAAATTCAAGTCATCGCACCTGTCATATCACTCTATTTTCAAACCATTATTTATCCCAGTTTTTATGATCTAAATGAGAATATTTTTCTAATAATCTAGTAGGCATTTTTAATGCATCTTTTCTAAATGGCGGAGCCAATTGTGTTCCATCGACTTGTATATCAATGACAGTCGGTTTATTTGATTTTATTGCTTCTTCAATGACAGCCCCTAACTCGTCAGCTTTTTCGACTCTAATACCAACAGCACCCATTGATCGGGCAACTTCTGCGAAATCAGGATTTTGGATATCCGCCCCTACAAAACGGTTATTATAAAAATCGACCTGATTCTTTTTCTCTGCACACCATGCATTATTATTGAAGACACATGCTATGACCGGTATATTTTCTTCAACGGCCGTACTCACTTCATGTAAGCTCATGCCCCACGCGCCATCTCCAACAATGGCTAAAACAGGCGTATTCGGCTCAGCTAACTTGGCACCGAGTGCGGATGGGTAAGCAAATCCCGTGTTCCCGAATGTAAGCGCAGCGATATGCCTGCGGCTCTGGTTGAACTTCAAGTAAGCGTTTGCAGTTGACGATACATTACCGATATCTGTAGTAACTATGGCATTTTCAGGCAACACTTTAGTCAATTCCAAAAGTGCCCGACGCGGATTGATTGGCGTTCCATCGATCATCGCAAGTCTCACCAATTCTTCTTCCCATTTTTGTTTTTCATTCGTTACTTCGACCATCCGCTTTTTTTCTTGTTTCAGGTTAGGTTTACTAGCCTTCAACCGTTTCAAGATTTCATGGCTAGCTTCACGGGCATCTCCGATGATCCCAACTTCCACAGGGTGCGTCCTCGCTATTTGCCTCGGGTTAATATCTATTTGGATGATTTGCGCATCTTTAGGGAAATAATCAATGTCATAGCATGGTAGCGTTCCAAATACCGATAATCTAGTACCGACCGCCAATATGACGTCCGCTTTCTTAAGTGTATTCATGGCAGCCTTTGAACCCATGTAACCGATTGGGCCGACTGATAATGGATGATCAGCAGGAAAGGCATCATTATGCATATAGGAGACAGCTACCGGAGCTGTTAAATATTCTGCAATATTCTTAATTTCCTCAATGCCATCCGAATCAACCGTTCCCCTACCGGAAATGATGACAGGATACTCAGCTTCAGCTAAAATTTCAGCTGCTCTATCCAATGATGCAGAAGATCCGCAGCCCCTTTCATCTACGCGATATTGATGTGGTTGAAGTATTTGATCTTCCACTTCACCATAAAAGTAATCACGGGGGATATCGAATAAAACCGGTCCCCTCTCAGCATAGGCAATCCGAAATGCTGTCCTGAGGCAATCAGCGACCCGGCCAGGGTGTGTCACTCTAACCGTTTCTTTCGTGATGGCCTTGAAGATGGAAACCTGATCACATTCTTGAAAACCATCCCATCCAACTGTTGGTGTCCCAGCTGAAGGTGATATGACCACCATAGGAGTATGAGCTTGATTGGCCGCTGCAACAGAGGTGACCATATTCGTCATTCCCGGTCCGTTTTGCCCGATGACAACTCCTGCAACCCCGGAGACACGACAATAGGCATCTTCCATATGTGCTGCACTTTGTTCATGGCGGACACCAATGAAACGAATGCCTGCAGTTGGCAATAAATCAAGCATATCCATGAAAGCAGATCCCAGGATTCCCGAGATATGTTTAACTCCCTCGGCCACTAATGTCTCAACGATGGCTTCACTTGGTGTCATTTTAACTTTCGTTCCTCTTAACATTTTTGTTTCGACCATAGCACATTCTCCTTAATTATATTTATTTCTGATAATGACGTTGCGACGTCCGTACCAGTTATAAGATGTATAATACTACCATTGGGTGAAACAGTCAATGAATAAATTGAATATTTAGAATTTATTTAAAATCATTAACTATCAAAACTCTTGAATTACATCAATCAATCTATTTTTAACCAATAAATATATCCTTTTTTTCTGTCAATCTATAGTTGATTCTATCGATGATCTCCAATAAATCACCTATTTCATCAATTACGAAATCGGCACCTGCATTCAAAAAACGGTTTTCTGCATTTTTCATCCTTTTTTGCAGATCATAAGGGTCCATTTCATTGATTTCTGCTTCTGAAAGTCCGATTTCACTGCCGCCTTTCAATACGCCAACAGTCCACATTCCCGCAGAAATGCCTTCTTTGATATCACTTATCGTATCACCCACTTTAACGATTTTGCTGAGTGGATACACTTGGAGATTCATCGCCGTCTTAAAGCACATCCAAGGGGCAGGCCTTCCTGTCGGCACTTCGGTAGACGCAACGATGGAATCTGGTTGATAGCCCCATTTTTCCGCCTCTTCTTTAACAACATCAATCATTTCACGAGTATACCCTGTTGTCGAACCGATTTTTATTCCTTGCTGCCTTAATCGGCTGACTAATTCAATTACGCCTGGTATTGGCTTGGCGTTCTCCTTGAGAACCTTAAAAAGCAAAGCCTCAAAGTCCATATATAATGATTTTAGATCTCTTTCGTCCGGTTCTTTCCCGAATTTAGCACTCCATAAATTGGAGATTCGTTTCATTTTCAAGAGTTCCATTATATGATCTATTTTCAATAAACCCATAGGTTCCCTTGCTTCCCTAATGGTAATATCTATCCCCCTTATCCTGAATATCTCGACAAATGCTTGGACCGGCGCAAAACAACCATAATCCACCGTCGTTCCTGCCCAATCGAATATAACTGCCTGAACCTCTTTGCATTCTTTTGCATTTTCCAATCTATGCTCCCCTCCTTATCCTTACCTCCTCAAAAATCACCAAACATGCTAAACACGGGTATAGAGAGAATTCAGTTAACTTCTTCCAAAAATAACTGTAGATCTTTTTTAGTAGCTTCAGAGAGTCGTTTAATCTTTTCAAGGTCCTTATCCGGATTCCCTGACTCCCCAATTAATGGGTAAAGGTTTTTCTCAATCCGTTCATACCAATTTGGGTATTCATCTTCCACTTGCTTTTCTATCGAATCCCAGGTAGAACTGATCTCTTTTCCCAATTCTTGAATTTTCTCTGAATCCGCCTCCATACTTATTTCTGAATCCAATCCTTTTATGGATCGAATCACATCGCCGACACCTTTTTTAATAACCTGGGTTTCACCCGTATTTGAATCCGGATTTTCATTCATGACTGGACTATTTTCTTGTTGAGCCTCGTCCGGTTCAGCTGAATTGTTGCAGCCTGACAGCAATATGGCTCCAAGGACAGCCCCATAAGTTATTACACGGAAACCATTCAACATAATCCCTCCTTCATGATTTAAAAGACAGAGGGCACCAAGCACTTCATGGCACAACTCTCCTTTTTCTATGGGAAACATATTCTAGGTGATTAGTGATGAAGAATTCTGTCGGAGGAGTTCCTTAGAAGCAAAAGAAGAATTGCCTTAAAATGGTATAGAGCCAAAGCTTATAACTTCTCAGAATTAGGGGAACCAGAAACAATATTTAATTCATTCTCCATATACTTCGCTTTTTTTCTTCGAATGAAAAAGAATGAACAGATAACGATCAAGCTAAATAGCATGGTAAAGATAAACTGTGGACGCTGCGAATCGATAAAGGCCATTAATATTAACACAGAAATCATGGAAATTATGGTTGCATAAGTCAAATACGGGAATAACCACATCTTGATCTTGAAAATTCCGGGATTCTCTTTCTCCATTCTCTTCCTTAATCGGAGGTGGGAAACCGCAATGGCCAGATAAACAAGAATTCCGACTCCACCTGAGGAATTCACTAAAAAGAAAAAGATTTTATCAGGTGAAACATAACTGAAAATGGTGCTGATAAAGGCAAATAAAGTAGAGCCGACTACAGCAAATATAGGGACGCCGTTCTTGCTCACTATTGAAAATACCTTTGGAGCGTCGCCCTTTTGTGCAAGTGAAAATAACATGCGTGAACTCGTATATAATCCTGAATTCAAACAGGATAGCAATGCGATGAGAATCACGATATTCATGATCAGGGCAGCAGAAGGGATTCCCAGCAATTCAAGGACGGCAACAAATGGACTTTTCAGCAAAGAAGCCGAATTCCAGGGTAATAGCGTCACTAGTATCGCGATGGACCCAATATAGAAAATCAGGATTCGCCAAACGACACTATTCAATGCACTTCTAACTGATTTTACCGGATCACTGGTCTCACCCGCGGCAATCGCTGGAATCTCCACTCCAACAAATGCATGAAAAACAATGGCGACGCCAACAAGCACAGAACTTAGCCCGTTCGGAATAAAACCGCCAAAATTCAAAAGATTCGAAGCGCCAGGTGGTTTTATCGTTGGGATAAACCCTAATATCACTGCCACACCCAGGAACAAAAATAGTATGATACTGATTATTTTAATGATTGAAAACCAGTATTCGAACTCACCAAACGATTTAACGGAAAAAATATTCGTCATTTTCAATAGGATGATCAATGATAGACTTATGACCCAGACGGGGACGGAAGGAAGCCAGCTGTGTATGATTGCTGCTCCAGCTGTTGCTTCCAAAGCAATTACGATAACCCAAAAGAACCAATATAACCAACCTGTTGTAAAACCGGCCCATTCACCTATCCCCTCTCTTGCATAAACGGCAAAAGATCCAGTATTGGGATTAACTGTGGCCATTTCCCCAAGCATCCTCATGACTAAAACAACGATCAAGCCCGCCAAAACATATGATAATATCGCCCCGGGGCCCGTTTGACCAATTATGATACCGCTTCCTACGAATAAACCAGCGCCTATGACACCACTCAAAGATATCATCGTTAAATGTCTTTGTTTCAAACCTGGTTTCAGTTCTTCCTGTTGATGTTTCATACCCTCCACCAACTTTCAATATTTTGGGGAATCAACTAACATAATCGCTACTTGAATGTAAAAACAAGGCTTTTCAGCTGCCTGTCCTTTACACTTTCACAAAGATAGTGGGAACTTGGAAACATGGCATTTTAAAAACAACACAGGAGATGACTATGAAATTAAGATTCTATATCACTATTCCTCCTTCCTTAGTGCTATTTTGAAATTCAAAGCGGATATAACATCACTACGTCATGATGTTAGTACCACTTTCTATGTGTATAATACACTCTGATTTTTTTAAAGTCAATTTAAAAATCAGAATATTTAGATAACAAAATGAAAATTTTTAAATACAACAAAAGTTCTCCAGTTAGTCGGCAATTTTTTCATTTTACTTCTTTAATTGGTGGTTTCATCCAACACACTTTCCACTGCTGACTTTACGGCCTTCTGCTTTCTATCCAGCATTTTCTTTAGAAGATATGAAAAAAACAATGTAAACGCTATTCCCTTAACAATCGAAGTAAATCCGTAAACAAGAAGGCCCAATATGAGTACGATAAGATTAATAATCCTGATTGTCGCTGCAATATCAATTTTTTCATTTTTATGATGCAAAATTAAGGCAATCACGTCAAAGCCAACAGTGGAAGCATTTGCTGTTATACATAAATAATATCCTATCGCTATCAAAATCGACGAAACGATAATCACTAAAACGATATTTACATCAATATCAATGTTCAATGAATAAAAAAAATTAAAAAAAACCATATAGCTAAGGGAACTTACGATCGACTTAAAAAAGTACTCTTTCCCTAGAAAAACTAAACAAATGATTAACAGTAATCCTGTAACGAAATTGGCTAGCATGGCAATGTTATAACCCGATAATGCATTCAATAATAATGCCGAGCTAGTTACCCCGCCATTGATAATTTCATTGGGAACGATTAAATAAGCATAGGCAAAGGTCATGGAAATGTTTCCTGCAATAATTTTCATCAAATCCTTCATAAACTTCTCACCAGCCCTATTGATTTTTTGATAATGCTTTCCCCCCCTAAATATATATTTATACTTGAACCATATGATACACATTCACCTCTTACACCAATTTATTCGACCCTTTTCCCTTTCGATATTTTTGAATGATTTTACGAAGGATGCATATTTTTGTTCAAGTGATTAGAATAATTCGCTAACCAGAATCCTCTCTCCTTCTAATAAATAAAATAAAACATCCCCCAAAAAAGTTGAAGATTTTCTTGTTTATCACAAAATCATTTAGACATTGCAGAGTTTCTGTACAAATTTATCTGAACGAATGAACAAAATTTCCATAGGGTAGTACATCGAGAAGGCATCTTAATGCTCGCTTCAATGGAAATAGTTCGAAGATGACACCCCAAAAAACCTGACAAAATAGATAAGAAAAGCATTAATGTAAGAAGGCAAATGCAAAAGAAAATTCCCCGATTTTTTCCATCAAATAATATTCCGCAATAAAAAAGTTGAGGGATATGCCCTCAACTTTTAGTAACTATTTCCTAAGAAATGTTTCATTCAATAGGTTGTTATCATTATCATGTTACAGATAATGCTGACTCATCTTTCATAAGCCTTTTTCGATAAACCATATTGGACAGCTGTACACTCACTTCATAAAGCACAAGCAAAGGGACGATAACCAAAATGTCCGAAATTATATCTGGAGGCGTAATCAGGATCGAGATTATGACCAGGACGAAATAAGAAATCTTACGAGACTTTTTCAACACTGCTGGATTGATGATGCCTAATCTGGTCAGGAACATGACCACAAGCGGCATCTCGAATAAAATCCCGAAAGGTAAGATCAAATTAATCATAAACCGAAAATATTTTTCCGCAGTGAACATCATCTCGAACTGCCCGGCTGATAGGGAAGTGAGGAAACCCAGCACTATTGGAAACAACACAAAATATCCAAATGAGATACCTGTGATGAATAAAATGAACAGCCCAGGTATGAAACGAAATGTAACTCTTCTCTCTTCCGGTTTCAAAGCTGGAGCCACAAAGCGCCATAACTGATAGGCTGCCAGCGGAATCGTTGCAGCTATTGCGCAAACCCCAGCGATTATCATATATACCCACAGGATCTCACTCGGACCCAGCACGGCGAGCTTTCCTTCCAAATCCTTAATAAGCAATTCATAAATATCCTGTACGAATATGAAACTCACTATAAAAAAAGCTACAAAACCTATCAGTGTTTTAATGATTCTGCTTCGGAGTTCCTCCATATGCTCAATAACGTGTAAATCCTTACTCTCCACTTTCACTCCTCCTTTTTAGACATTTTCTTGCACTATTGCAAATGGCACTTCCCCTCGAACTCTTTTCATGAAAAGAAGCAGGCGAGTCTTTCCGCCCGCTATATCTCATTTACTTCATCCCTCTTTTTTAACAGCTCTTAACGCAGCTTTATTCTCGTTTTCATCCTCTTTTTCTGTATCATTCACCAATCCTTTGGTTGCACTTTTGAATTCGGACAATGTCCGGCCAAATGCACGGCCTATTTCCGGCAGTTTGGACGGTCCAAAAATAATCAGTGCAATCACGAGTACGATCACCAAACCGGGTATTCCTATATTTGAAAGCATTCTTATTCACTCCTCTGATCTTCTCATTTTTCTTCGCTATATCCTTGTCAAGCATCATAATGGTTCCCTATCAATTAGTCACTTTCCCCTGACTTTTCATTCTTTGTTTTTCATGTGCGCGATTATGCGCACGTGTCCGATCTTCCTCGACTTCGTTCGTTTTTTGTACACCTTCCATAACCGCTGCTGATGCAACCTTTCGCAGCCCTGATTGATCCTTATCAAAAACAAAGGATGCTCTTGTCGATATATCCGCACCTGGTTCTGTCACGAATGGGACTACACGATAGTCAGCCTTCCATTGTTCTGGTGTTACTTTGCATCGGACATATCCCCGGTAATCATTAAAGAACTTTATATGTGGATTCTGACTTAGTATTTTATCCGTATCCGCACGCTTATCCGCTCCATTTCCACCAGATGTGATGGATGTGCCGACAAACTCCACACCGAAAATCTTTGAATTTGGATCATCGAAATCCGCCTTTAAATTGGCTGCCCAGCTTGCATGTACATCCCCGGTCAACACGACTAGATTTTCCAGGTTGTTACTTTTGATTACATCAATTAAACGATCGCGTGCAGCCGGGTAACCATCCCAGGAATCCATGCTGAATTTGGGAGCGGTTGGTGTTCCATAATTCCGTTGTGCAAAGAAAATTTGCTGAGGCAGAACGTTCCACTTCGTTTTTGATTTTGATAGATTGTCAGTTAGCCACTGTTCTTGCTCTGGACCTAACAATGTCCGTTTCGGATCAAGTGACTCAGGCGTTTGCGGTGAACTTCCATCACCGTTTGCCTGATCATCCCTGTATTGACGTGAATCCAATACAAAGAAAGAGGCCAGGTCGCCATATGTGAAATTTCGGTATAACCGCATATCCGCTCCCTTAGGCAAAGATGATTTACGAAGGGGCATATGCTCATAATAAGCCTGATAGGCGGCGGCCCTTCTCTTGATGAATGCTTCTACCGATTGTCCTTTTTCCGGGATGACATTTGCATAATTGTTTTCAACTTCATGATCATCCCAAGTCACGACCCATGGAAAAGCTGCGTGTGCCGCCTTTAAATGGGTATCAGAGCGGTATTGTGCGTATCTATTTCGATAATCCTCAAGCGTGATGATCTCCGGACCACTATGTACACGGACATTACCTGAAGAAGAAACATATTCATTTGGTCCATATTCATATATATAATCACCAAGGTGGAAGACAATATCCAGATCTTCTTTTGCCAAATGTTTATAGGCCGTATAATAACCATGCTCAAATTGCTGGCATGAAACAAACGCGAATGACAAGCTCGAAACACTTGAACCTACTGGCGGAAGAGTTTTCGTTTTCCCAGTCTGACTTACTTCCCCTCCGCTTTTAAAACGGTAAAAATAGACCTTATCAGGTTTTAACCCGCTTACTTCCACATGAACAGAGTGGCCTAGTTCCGGCCTGGCTATTTCCTTGCCTTGCTGGACAATCTTTCGGAAATTCTCATCCTTTGCCACTTCCCATTTAACGGAAATGGCTTCTTTTGGCATTCCTCCGCCATTCAACGGGTCAGGTGCCAACCTTGTCCATAAAACTACACTGTCCGAGAGCGGATCACCTGAAGCTACACCGAGAGTAAATGGATAATCACTGAATTTCGGGGCAGCATTCACTTCAATCCCGCCCATTGATTGGGCAAGGGCAAGACCTAATGAAAGTCCGGCAAGCTTACTTGCTCCCTGGATAAAGTTTCGGCGGTCCATATTCTTACCTAATTCGCTCCAATTCTTAATTAAATCATCCATTGCTCTTTCATTATTCATTGATCTTTCCCTCCTATTATTTGAATCTGGTTCAAGTATAGAAGGCCATTTTTAAAGGTGTATGAAGATGTGTAAATCAATAAATTTCCAATTAGGAATTTTCAGGCAGGACTTATGGTACCCATTGAACGCAAAAAGAGTTTTGATTCCACTTATACATTTACATAGCCCTACAAACTTTTACATATAACGACAGTCTTTCAGCCTAGTTCTCTTAATGAATCATTTATTTAATCGTTACAAATAACTTCCATGGGCTATTTTTACAATAAAAAATTTTTAATAATCTTATATAAATGGTACATTCTCCGGGAACTCAAATTCCCAACTTGTTCGAATGCTTGAATAATATTTTATAAGTAAATACTCACTTTTTGTTTAAAAACATCCTAATTTATGTAATAATAGTTTCACAACAAAAAATGAAAGTACTTGAGGGATTCTGGATTGGAGAGTATGGAAGCATTATATGAAAAAATTGAGATATTGAGGAAAGAACTAATAACCACTGGATTGATATATGGATTTACTGCCCCAAAAACATTACATAAAAGCCAGGAACTAGATAAACTGTTGAATTTACTCGGGGCTCAAAAAGAACCGAATGGTTTAGAATATGTTTAAAAACAGGAATGAAGCGTGACTTGGACTTTCTAACTTCATTCAATCATGATAGCTGCAAGAAATTTCTCGGAATTTTTTTATTACCCACTCTGTAGTTCATGCAGCACATTTCCTTTTTAAATCACCTCGTATTCTATTCTTGGACTCTTGGACTATTCTTTTATAATTGTAAACATAATCACTCCTCCTTTTTGAAATGGTTTATCGAACATAATACTTCCTAGTCAAGTCTTCTACGTCTTATTTTGTTGGTTGGAATTGTGCCGTAGAACAAATTGTTTAGAGTCATTTTGAACACATACTTTCTCCCCATTAAAAAGGCATCCAAATTGAATGGATGCCTTTTTTATTGAATTTTTCTTTTATGTCCTGCATTTAATAAAAACTATCTATCTCATCTAAATTTATGAATGGTGTGAGTTTTAAATATCAACGATTCTTTTAATTTGTCATGGCCAACCTAATATTTCCGCTATTTTAATAATTTTTACTATTTTTGTGACTGAAGTCCTATCAATTCAGGGACAACATTGCTTACCTCCCTTTCGGTAACCGCTGCAACGAGGTTCTTCGCCGCAAGCATGGCCATATCAAATCGTGTTTGATGAGTAGCCGAACCTATATGCGGCAGGGTAACCACGTTCGGCATGGCTAAAAGCGGATTGTCAGGCGATACGGGTTCCTTTTCAAATACATCCAAACCGGCTGCAAGGATTTCCTTATTTCGCAGTGCTTCAATGAGGGCCTTTTCGTCCACCGTCTGACCGCGGGATGTATTGATAAAGATCGCAGATTTTTTCATCAGCGCGAATTGCTCCCGTCCCATTAGATGCCTCGTCTCCGGAGTATAAGGGACCATTAAAAGGACGAAATCGGATTCCCGTAAAAGGTGCTCTAAAGAGGAGTAGGTTGTATTGAGCGTTTCCTCCACTTCGGATTTTCTTCGCCGATTATGATACAAAACTTCCATGTTAAAACCGAATTTGCCTCGTCTTGCAATTGATTCACCAATTCTCCCCATACCGATGATGCCCAATGTTTTCCCATGAACATCAACGCCAAAGAGGGGTTCATCGCCTTTATTTCCCCACTTGCCATCCTTTACAAGCTTGTCCAGTTCCGGAATACGGCGGGCTGCTGAGAGCATTAAGGCTAAAGCTAAATCAGCCACGGTTTCATCGAGAACATCAGGGGTATTTGTACCGATTATGCTCCTCTTTTTCATTGCCTCTATATCAAAGTTGTTGTAGCCTACCGAGATATTGCTGATAGCCTTTAGACATGGTGCATGGTCCAGAAATTCATCATCTATTTTTTCTCCTGTGATGAGCAGTCCCTCCACATCGGAAATTTCCTTTAACAGCTGGCTTCTGGTGATTGGTTCAGGGCCGTTCCATTTTTCATACTGACAATACTTCGAAATAAATGCCTCTACCTCGGCCGGTACTGATCTTGCTATGTACACTTTTGGCATCAATTTATCTCCTCCTCGGTTACCCTATTCTTGAATAGGATGTTTTACAATAAACCAATAACAGATTGCGGCGCATCCGGCGATTAAACCACCAGATATAAAGGCAAGAGAGTAAGAACCAGTTGCATCCACTATCATGCCTGCCACAACAGGGGAAAAGGCTCCACCAAAATAACCGCCAAAATTCTGAATTGCACCTACGGAAGCAACCATGGAAGGAGGAGCAATGTCACCGGCAAGTGCCCACGCGCTGCCTGTAATGGCAGAAATAAAACAAAGTGCAAGAGTCAGTAATGTTAAGGTAATTGCGAGCCCTTTGGCAAGTGGTACTGCACATACAACAATAGCGGCCGAGATGGCACATATACTAATTAAGGCACGCTTTGCTTTAATAGGTGTAGTAATTCCCTTGTCAACCCATTTTTTAGTAAGATATCCTCCGAAAATATTGCCAAAGATTCCGCCAAGCCAAGGAATACCAGCATATATACCCATTTCTTTAAGTGAAACATGATGGACATCAAACAAATAAAGGGGAAGGAAGACAAGGAAAATGTTCCAGATCCAAATGGTACAGAAGAAGCCCAGAATCATCCCCCACACGCTTCGATATTTAAATAACGAACCCCATTTTATTTTTGATGATTGAATGCCTTGCTCCACTCCACCACCTTCCGACTTAATGTAATCAAATTCCTCCTTGGAAAGTTTTTGGCTTTTTTCAGGATTTTTATAAAAAATAACAAAACCGATCGCGAAGATGATGCCGATCATACCCGTTATATAAAACAGCGCTCTCCATCCAAAAGTCACCATGATGAAAACGAGTATTGGCGGTGCAATGGCTGGTCCCCATTTGGACGAAGAATCCCAAATTCCAGTTGCCAAGCCTCGTTCCTTTTTAGGAAACCAATACGAAGTGATCTTAGCCATCGTCGGAAAACACGGTGCTTCTCCCACTCCAAGTAAAATCCGTGCAGCAATAAATGAACTCATTTTATGAACGGCTCCGGTTAAAATGGTCGCACCACTCCACCAAATAAGCGCAATTGTATACACCTTTTTGGTCCCGAACCGATCAATCAGCCAGCCGGAAGGAAGCTGCATTAATGCATAACTCCAAGAAAAAAAGGTTCCCAATAACCCGATTTCGGTCACGCTTAGTCCGAGATCCTTCATCATTTCGGGAGCTGCAATGGAGAGGTTGGCCCGATCTAGATAGTTGATTATACCCCCAATCAATAACCAGATGACGACGGTCCAGCGAAATTTCCGGCCAATATTTAATGGCTTTTCTTGCTTTGTTTCCATTCTTGCTTCCATACCTTATCCCCCCTTGTTATATAAAACGCCATAATTGGCAGCGCTTCCAAAATAAGAAAAAGACAGAGTTACGCTTGGAGAATATGTATATACAAGGAGGCTATTGTTTTATAATATAAAACTCGGTTTTTGTTTTGTGGCAAAAAAATAAAAAGAAAATTCCATTTATTCTGTAAAGTATCGTATTATGAGGATGTGGGATTGTCAATCTTTATTCTTATTTTCGGGATTATATTCCTAGGAAACGTTTTATGCCAAGTGGGGAAAATTGATAGACCGCTTTTTTTGAGAGTAAAATCATAACAACCTTTAGCGCACGATCCATTTCCATCTCTCCGGAAAGGCTTAGAGACGTTTTTTATTATTTTCCTATAAGGTAAGCAAGCGCTCCTGATACATACGGGACGTCCATAGACGTACCTGATAAAGCAGTATGTAGTTTACCAGATAAGTGGGACATTAATTGTTCGCTTAGCGTTGCTGAATTCACTTTTCTATTGGTATTAAATCTTAATGGAAGCTGGGATGGTTAATGGAGTTTCCACTACTTACTGATAAGCACCCGAAATACTGTTTTCATTTGTTTTGGAGATCCCATCCCTTCGCACATTTACTACAACTATATTTTTTCTCAGTATTTTTTAAAGAGGAATGAAAGGCTGGCTCATCATCCGTTCCTCACAGTGACATTAGGTTCCTCCTATCTCTTCTCCTTTTAGGATCTTTTGAATTTCATAATTTATTGCGGAAACGATTTATTCGATTGATCCATCTCCTGAATCTGGTAAGGGAATTCATTTATGGTATATATTTATTCCAACGTTGTTTTCTTTTTTTAATCTTTTATTTCCGTTTATCCATTTAAAAAATTCTAAAATAATATCTCTTGTTAATTTTTTATGATTTCGCATTTCCATTTATTGCTTTTAAGCTCAAGACAACTATGCCTCATATTAAACTATTGATCGTTAGCTCAATAAGAAAAAGAGCCGTTGTAACAGCTCCTTGTCCCACTCTTTCACCCTTTTGAAACGATAGGGTAATGTTTCTCCTACTTATTTTTTACTCTTTGCATCCGTTTGTGCTTATATTGTTCAAAATCCCACTCAGACAAAAATTCTTTTGCAGAAGTATAGCCTGATTTATAGAGAAAGTCGATTTCATCCTCATTCAGTTCAAAGTCCGTTGCGTTGATGCCGCCAGTAGGAATTTGAATCGTGCGTTCAATCGTTTCTTCGTTCATATGTCGTAAATCATGGGCTTGAAGCATCGTTTTAAATATATTTTTGAAAAGGTGGATTGGCGTTGGTATAACAGGATCTATATTAACTTCATCTTTCACAAAATGGAATCCGAATGTTGGAAAGCGAGGGTTTTCTGTATCGAAAATCCATATTGGGAAGTTACTAAGCAAACCACCATCTAAAATGTAGGATTTTTTCCGGTCTTTTGATTTCCAAATAACCGGACGGAAGAAAAATGGTAGAGAGGCACTCATCATTACGGCAGTTGAAACTTTTAAATCAGCAGGAGACATCCCATAGCGTTCCAAATCATCTGGCAAAATAAGCATCTGACCATTCGAAACATCAGACGCAATTATCTTCAACTTTCCATCTGGAAGATCCGCGAATGTCCTAATCCCTTTTTCTGAAAGAAGAGAATCCACCCACGTTTCCAAATAGTCGTTTTTGAAAATCCCAAGATGAACCAGAAGTTCCAAAAAGAAGCCCAAAATGGGAATTCGGTTCAGAATTGTCCTGCCTCGCATCTTTGAGTAGTTGATTTCACTATACCGTTCTCTAATTTCATTGCTTTTATAGCCACTAGCCAAAAGAGCTGCGATTACTGCTCCTGCTGATGTCCCAGCAAGCCTTTCCCATTCTACTTTTTCCTCTTCCATTGCTTGAATCGCTCCAATAAAAGCAATTCCCCTGACCCCCCCACCTTCAAAAACGGCATCTGCTTTCATTTTTTTTCCACCTCTCGATAAGAGTTATTATAATTATTAACAATAATTTCAAATAAAGCGAATTTTCACACTTTTAAAATCCAAAAAGAAGCCCCGTCAGTTGAAGAATAAAACCGCTTGACATCGATGGTTGGAATTAAAGACGGTTCTATCTTTCTAATAAATTAATTCGCTAACAGTATCTAGATTCTCATGGTTGTGTTTTTCAATCTCTAACACAACTTCTGTAATATCATGTTCTTTGACCTTGCCAGCTTTTCAGGTTGTTCGCATGATTAACCGCACTTCTAGTCTCTGTTTATGCTCTTCAACCCCGATCAATTTGTTGCATATCTATCCATTTTTACTTTTTTATTTTTTACAACTTTTATTATTACATGTCTTTGGACTCTCTACTTGAGAAACCCTTAATCATTTACACAGGCTCTACTGTAATATTATTAAAAGGTGGTAGACTCCCTTAACGCAACTTTGTTTGATGGTAATAAAACGTAAAAACAAAAGTAGGATAGCATCTATTATCATGGTATGTATAAAACGAAGTTTTGCATGGACAAATTATCAGATTAGGAATCAGCTTTTGATAAAGGTATTCTTTAATTTATGTCGAAAACGATATGTAACAACTGAAGGAGTGAAAAAATGGAAAGTATCCGTGCCAAGAAAATGTATGATTACCACGTTTGGGCTAATCAGCAAGTGTTCCAAAACTTAAAACAATTACCGGCAGGAGTCTATGGCGACACGATAAAAAGTGTCTTTTCATCCATCAAGGAAGTCCTTGTTCACCTTTACGCAACAGATATTACCTGGTTGGAGATAATGAAAGGAAGCACAATTCAAGATACTTTTAAGAAGGTTGAACAGCGGCGAAAAGAAGTGGACGGAGTCTCAATAAATGAACTTGAATCCTGCTATGATGAACTTGCAAAGGATTATGACAATTTTCTTACTTCACAGCCTGATCTCGAACGGACGATTGTAACTGAACATCCCAAAATGGGGGTTTGTGAGTTTGTACTTGCTGACCTCGTCCATCATGTAGTGAATCATGGGACCTATCATCGCGGTAATGTGTCAGCGATGCTCCATCAACAAGGCGAGCGTGGCGCACCTACAGATTATGTATTTTACTGTTTAAAATAAACTCGGCATGGCAAGCTCGACGGAACATGATCTCTGTAAACATACTAAAGCACCGCTCATTCCAGATGAAAGCCGATGATCCTCTTGCCAAGGAGTCATCGGCTTTTATTATATGAAAATCCAAACGTTCGTGATATGGTTATAATCAGTCAGTAGCAAAGCTTTCATTATATGTTACATGATTTTTAGAGCTTTACCCGTTGAAGGCGAAGTGCATTCAATACGACTGATACAGAACTGAAGGCCATTGCAGCACCCGCTAACCACGGTGCAAGCAGTCCGATTGCCGCAATTGGTATTCCTATTACATTATAGGCAAAAGCCCAGAATAGGTTTTGTTTGATATTTCTCATCGTTTTCCTGCTCATGAGGATTGCATCTGCAATACTATTCAAATCACCCCGGATCAAAGTGATATCGGCAGCTTCCATGGCTACGTCCGTCCCGGTTCCTATAGCCATTCCTATATCGGCTAGTGCCAGTGCGGGAGCATCATTTATCCCATCTCCGACCATTGCCACTCTTTTTCCGGCGGCCTGCAGTTTTTTCACTTCTTCCGCTTTTCCTTCAGGAAGGACTTCTGCAATCACATGGTCTATGGCGACTTGTTTGCCGATGGCAGTTGCTGTTCTTTGATTATCCCCGGTTATCATGATGACCTGGATATCCATTGCTTTTAACCTTTTAATCGCCGTATGCGAGGTATCTTTTATCGTATCCGCAACGGCAATGAGTCCTGCATATTCCCCTTCAATGCTAGCGAGCATTGCGGTCTTCCCTTGCTCTTCAAGTTCTTCCATCGCTGTTAGCGCCTTAGTAATATCGACGTTATTTTGCTTCAACAATTTACGCGTTCCGACTAATAACACTTTTTGATCCACTACAGCTCTTACCCCATAACCAGGAATCGCTTCAAATTCCTCAACCATAGCAAGTGATATCTGTCTTGCTTGAATCCCTTGAACGATTGATTGCGCAAGAGGGTGTTCAGATTGTTTTTCAGCTGCACCGATTAGAGATAAAAACCGTTCTTCCTCCATACCGTTTTCAATGAGGACATCGGTCAACACTGGGGTACCATTCGTTACTGTTCCCGTTTTATCCAAAATGACCGTATCTATATGGTGAGTGGTTTCCAAGTGTTCCCCGCCTTTAAATAAAATCCCGAATTCGGCAGCCCGACCTGATCCTGCCATGATCGATGTAGGAGTGGCTAGACCTAAAGCACATGGACAGGCTATGACTAGCACTGCAATCATCGCTTCAAAAGCCGGGGTGAATTCTCCAGGGTTAACCCATATCATCCAAACCAGAAAAGTTAAAAGGGCGATCCCTACAACAATTGGAACGAAGACACCGGAAATTTGGTCAGCAAGACGTTGAATCGGAGCTTTGGAACCTTGAGCATCTTCAACCACTTTGATGATTTGGGAAAGAGCTGTATCCCTTCCAATCTTTGTCGCTTTCATTTTCAGAAACCCATTCTTATTCAATGTTGAACCGATTACAGTATCCCCGTTTGTTTTATCCACCGGAATGCTCTCACCCGTTAACATGGATTCATCGACTGCAGAGTTCCCTTCGACTACTTCCCCATCGACAGGTATCTTTTCACCCGGCTTCACCAAAATCGTATCTCCTACGATGACATCTTCAAGTGGTATTTCCCGTTCTTCCCCATTCCTTAAAACCAATGCCGTTTTGGCCTGAAGCCCCATCAATTTTTTGATGGCCTCTGAAGAACGTCCTTTTGCTTTTGCTTCAAACAGCTTTCCTAAAAGTATGAGGGTGATAAGAATCGAACTAGTTTCGAAATAAAGCTGTGCTGTATTGTGATGGGATCCCATCGAAATAATCGCCTGATAAACACTGTAAAAATAGGCAGCGGATGTTCCCATTGCGACCAATACATCCATATTGGCACTTTTATTTTTCAATGCTTTATAAGCCCCAACATAAAACTGCCTTCCAATCAGAAATTGCACGGGGGTCGCGAATGCCATTTGCACCCAAGGATTCATTAGTAAATCAGGCATATAGATAAACGAAGTAAAACTAAAATGGCTTACCATCGCCCATAACAATGGAAACGATAATACGACCGAAATGATGAAATTATTCTTTTGTTTTTGAATTTCTTTTTGACGGAAATCCACGGAATCCATATTATCTTCCTTGATGACCGCCCCATACCCCAGCTTCTTCACCCGTTGAATGATGTCAGCTGGTGAGGCTTCGGATGGATCATATTCGACGGTTGCATTTTCGAGCGCAAAATTCACAGTGGCCACGCTTACTCCATCCAACTTATTTAACCCTTTTTCAATTCGGTTAGCACAAGCCGCACAGGTCATGCCAGTAATCGTAAATTCCCTTTTCTCTTTTACTACATCATAACCAAGATCTTGAATTTTCTTTTCAAAGTCCTTGTTGCTTAATTTTTCCGAATCATATTTAATGACCGATTTCTCAAGAGCCAAATTAACGGTGGCTTCCTCAACGCCTTCCATTTTGTTTAACCCTTTTTCAATTCGGTTAGCACAGGCAGCGCAAGTCATTCCCGTAATCTGCATACTTGTTTCTTTTATTTGGCCGCTCACATCATCCCCGCCTTCCTATACCACTATGGGGTATATTTTTTTGTAAAAAAGAAGTGCTTAACAGCACTCTCATAACTTACTCGACATCATAGCCTTGATCATCGATTGTTTCTTTTATTTTCTCAAGTGATACTTTTTCCTTATCAAACGCTACATCCACTTTTCCTGCATCCAAATGCACTTTTACACTTTCAACACCTTCAAGTTTCCCTACATTCCCTTCAACTGCATTCACACAATGACCACAAGACATTCCACTTACATTCAATGTTACATTTTCCATTTCAACCACTACTCCTTTATTTTTTCATTAATTTTTGTATCGTTACAAGCACTTCATCTATAACCTCTGTATCCCCTTCATTCAGGCGTTCAACCACACAATTCCTTAGATGCCCTTCCAGTAAGATCTTGGCCACACTATTCATCGCGCTTTGTGTAGCTGCTATTTGGGTGATCACATCATCACAGTAGGTATCTTTTTCAATAAGACCCTTTATACCGCGAATTTGACCTTCAATTCGATTTAACCGGGTCGTTAAATTCTTTTTTACTGCTTCTGAGTGATGACTCTTTCGGCCGTGGGAAGAGGTCGTACAGCATTCTTCTTCATTCATCGTTTCTTGCCCATTCATCATTTCATCCATTAACCATCCCTCCTCGAAAATTAATATACCATACCCTCCTATCCTATGCAAAGAGAAAAGCTATTGTGTCAATATTTCTTTATTCTTTGCTTTTTAAGTATATCTATTCCTTAGTCTGTTTAACAAGACTACACACAAAATACCCCATGCGAAGCTAAACAAAAAAGGATGAACTACATGAGTCTACTAAGGATGCAAATAAAAACACTCATCTCCGGAGAAATGAGTGTTTTTGGATCTTAATACCCTACGCTAGCATAATCCCGATAAAGTTTAACGGATTTCAATTTTTTAGTTGGTTTTCTGTTTTAAAATTGCATAGTTAACACACCGAAATTAATAGATATGTTTGTTTTCAAATAAAGGATGTTCTTACTCCACACCTTTTAGTTGAATACACAAAAAAGTAATAGATTTTTTATTGGTTATCAAACAAATAATCCAACAATCATAGCACTTAACAAGGAGACAGCCATGCCGCTAAGCAACAGCTTCCAAACATTCCTTCCGATAATGTGCGATTTTTCATCATCGAAGATAGAATTGAACGTACCATAAATCAAATCATGCCAACTGTACTGAAATTGGCAAATGAGGTGAGATACGTAACTGTCACTGCGTTCCTTTATTCGATTCCAGAGTGCCAGAGAAATATAGAAAGTTATAAGTAGGAGGCTACTGCAGAGTTCAAACTTTGAAGAAGCTTTTTAGGTTTAATAATATTTCAGCTTGTTAGACCTAGAGTTTTATTTTCATAGTAGTTTAATAAGCAATAAATTTTTTCCAAAAAAACCTTAGTTAACTCCCAGAGGGTTTGTATCACTTTGTATCCGAGTTCCTAACACAATATGCAATGAAATTAGGATCATATACTTTTCTGTTCTCTATCTTAAGGCTACCTAAACTCCCTTAAAACTTTTTTTATATTTTCTAATTTCTGGTGATTTAGTTTCAGCATTCCATGCCCTTCTTGAGTCTTTGGTTTGCCCAGCGAAACTGTATTATTTAAGAGTTCATTAAATTCTTCTAACTCTGTTAATTTACGGCCAAGTATTGTTTCAAATTTATTTATCAAAAGCGCAACAGCCCCTGACACATGTGGGGCAGCCATGGATGTACCTGATAAGACGGCAAATTGGTTACCAGGAAAGGTTGATATCACTTTCTCCCCAGGGGCTACTAAATCCACTTCACCATTAGAATTACTAAATCTGGAAATGCGTTCACGCTGGTTAACTGAGCCTACTGCCACAACTTCCGGATATGCAGCTGGATAACTGTACTCGTTTGTTTCGGCCTTACCATCGCCTTCATTTCCCGCGGCACACACGACCATTATATTAGATTGAACGGCGTTTATAATCGACGAATGTAAGGCCGGATCATCATCCGGTCCCCCTAATGACATCGAGATAACCCGTACTTTTTCGTCATTAGGACCTGTCCAATTGACAGCGTAATTAATAGCTGACGTAATGTTTTCTGTTGTTCCTTCTCCTGATCCATTTAAAACCTTAAGTACCAGCAACTTCGCTTTAGGAGCTGCACCTACAACTCCAAAACCATTTTCTGCTGCTGCAATGGTTCCGCAAACATGAGTCCCGTGTCCGTTATTATCGGCAAATTTGACAGGATCACCATAATAATCGTCCGTGAAATTATATCCACCAATAATTTGACCAATTAAATCAGGGTGATCTGACTGGCATCCTGTATCGATTACGGCTACTACTATGTTCTCACCCTTAAACCCTTCTCTCCAAATAGAGCGTGCACGAATCATTCTAATACCTCGTGGAACTTCCAAGGTATTTTCTGTTATTCCTTCTACTTGGAAGGGTACTAATTGAACATTTGGCAATTCCATCCTCTCCCTTCATATTAACCCTAAGACGGGCAGAAACACCTCCTTTTGTAATAACAATTGAGGGGAATCCACACTTAAAACCCGTTTAGGAACGCTGAATCCAATAACATTGATTACAGCCTTTCTTTATCCTATGAATGGAGACAAGCTTTTGCTATAAACCTTAGTCTAATTTGAAATTTTAGTTTACTAAAACAAAATACATTTAACAGATTTAGAAAATACATAATTTTTATAATCACTATAAGCATAATTCATGTCAAATCCACGAATGACATCATAAGTTCCTTTTCCCATAACAACAGTGTCAATTATTCCCAGGAGTGAATTGTAGCCAGAATCTCCTTTTACTTCTGTTGATTCTAACCACTCCGATGTACCATCATCATTTGCAATATAACCATCAATTGAAGTACCAATGTATAGAATAATGTTACGCTGTTTTTTCATCAACCAACTGATCCTATATTCTTACTCATAGAACCCCCCCCCCGTCAATTCTCATTACACCGATTGAAACATAAAAAACCCCGGATAAGGGACACTTTTTTATGTGTGACCGTTATCGGGGGTATAGTTCAAAGAGCTTTGTCTTTTTTTATATTTTTTTTAATTTATAAAATAGAGCTATTGCAATAATTGGTTCTTTAGATATTTTTCTATTAACTCAATAAATAAGTTCATAGATTTGGTATGCAATTCCACAGATTCTGTTATAACTGAAAAATTTCTTTTTATCGGTGTCCCTTTTACATTTAATACTTGAATGGTACCAAGCATTCTTTCTTTTTTCACAGTAAGTTCAGATAAGTAACTAATGCCAAGCCCGGCTTCAACTGCTTCTTTTATAAGTTGTGTGCTGCCGAACTCCATTAACTTGGAAGGACGTATTTGTAAAGATTGAAATAATGTTTCTGTTGCCTCTCTTGTACCAGAACCTTCTTCACGGACAATCCAATTCTCTTGTTCTATCTGTCTCCGTGTAACTTCCTTATTGAAATAAATTGGATATTTACCTCCTGCCACGATATACATTTGGTCGGTGGAAACGGATTTTATATATATATTTCGAAGAGAAATTTCCCCCTCTACAATTCCTACATCAATCTCATGACTTGTGATTGCTTTGGCAATATCCCTTGTGTTGCCAATCTGTACCGAAGGAAAGATATTAGGAAATAGGTTTTTCATTCTCGCAAGTATATGTGGTAATACATACTCTCCAAAGGTATAGCTGGCACCAATTTTTAATGGTCCTGTTGGCTCGTTATTTAATTCATTCACTAACATTGACATTCGTTTATATAAACCTGTTATTTCTTTAGCATGTAAATAGACTATTTCTCCTGCTTTAGTTAGCTGGACAGATTTGTTTGTTCGCAGAAGTAATTTTGCACCTACATGTTTTTCCAATTGCTGAATTTGCTGGCTGACTGCAGGCTGAGTCATATGAAGCTCTTCCGCTGCTCTGGAAAAGTTTCTTTTATCAGCTACAGATATAAATACAGATAATTGTTGATCCATATGTTCCCCTTCTCACTATCGTATTTACTTATTATAACTATAATAATCATTTATTTTCCTTATTGTAAAACATTAGTTACGATAAATTATAAATAATCCAAATAAGGGGTTGAAAAACATTGGAACAAAAAGCGTTAATAACTCCCAGTCCAAAGCAAAAAAAAGCGACAAAAAAGCTAAATGTTTCTTTGATTTCTGGAATTGGTTTTACATTGATCATAGCCGTGTTAGGTTTTATTTTGGCAGCGTTGCCAGGTCTAAATCATATTGGACCTCTTGCGTGTGCCATTTTACTAGCTGTGGTTTATAGACAGGTTTTTGGATATCCAAAAAAATTACGTACTGGTATTCAATTTTCATCAAAAAAACTATTGAGATTTGCCATCATACTTTATGGATTAAAGCTAAACATGATTGTGATATTCCAACAGGGTTTCCCTCTATTGCTAAGAGGGACAATAACGATCATTTTTTCAATTGTTGTTCTGATGATCATTGCAAAATGGCTGAAGGCAGATTTTAATCTTTCTTTATTATTAAGTGTCGGCACAGGCATTTGTGGTGCGGCTGCCATCGCGGCCGTATCGCCAATTATTAAAGCAAAAGATGAAGATACGGCTATGGGAGTAGGAATCATCGCATTAGTCGGTACAGTGTTTTCAATATTCTATACGTTAATATATCCTTCTTTATCAATTGGTCCTATGAACTACGGAAATTGGGTTGGAATCAGCCTGCACGAGATAGGCCATGTTGCATTAGCTGCTGCCCCGGCAGGACAGGATGCTCTTGCTCACGCATTACTTGCCAAACTTACACGAGTATTCCTATTAATTCCGGTTTGCTTTATCCTCATGCTTTGGATGAAAAAGAAAGGAAAAATAGAAGGGGAGGCAAGATTCGAGTTTCCATGGTTTTTAATTGGCTTTATCGTTATGAGTTTCGTGGGAAGCTATATCATTGGTAATAAGGTATTGGTATCACAAAAAGTGATGTCTTATATTTCAGACTTCACATCATTTATGTTAACAATGTCAATGACTGGATTAGGATTAAATATTTGCTTGAAAGAATTACGTACAAAAGCGATACGTCCACTTATTGCCATTATTATTACATCAGTTCTTTTATCATCGTTATCGTATATTAGTCTTTAACAAAGAATAAAAGTGTGAATTTTTACACACTGCAATACATATATGTCCGTCAGAACATGTTCAAACCGAATATTTTTTTCTTTATTTAACTCATTATAGATGCATGGATCATAGCAAAATCATAATTTTCCTTGTTATAAATTTCGAATAATATCTGAAGGTTTTTGCCCAACTAACTCAAATTCAAATGTTATTTCACTATTTTTCGAATTAAACTTTACCATGATTTCTTGAAGTATACCTTCGATAGTGGGAGTAACTCCTAGTTTTGAACGGATTACCGCACGATTGCTTACAAAGTCTTAACAGGTCATTTCAATGCATTCCAGTCGTCATATTTTTAAGCATAAAATTAAAATATTTAGGTATTAATAATTACGTTAATCTGATAAAAAAGGAGATGATTATGAGTATGATTGATAACCCATTGAATAAAGATAATGACGAAACCTCTGTAGAGTCAGTTGAAGGTGAAGCTGCTATCAACTCTCCTAATGGGCAATCCGAAGCCCCTCCATTAAATCAGTCAAAAAATCCTGAATTCGATCTTTTCGGCACAGGATTAAATGGGTATCTGTTTTAATTCAAAAAAAAATCACTAAATCAAAACCCATTATTAGTAAGACAAGTTTTATCAACTTACTATAGATGACATATCTAAGTATATAGATATAAGTAAGGCTACTCAGGACGAGTCGTTATCTTATGTCGAACTCTTCCAAAAAAATCAATTATATGATCTTAAAGAAGCTTATCCATACTTGTTTGACAAAAGACCTATAAAAACTCACAATCTTGCTGGCATACATTTTTTATTATTGTTAACCTCTGTGCAGTTCAATTAAAAGTAACAAATGCGGAATCAAACTAATAGTCTAAATCATCAACTTTGATTATTAAAGCTTAAAGGACCATCTGAGATGGTCCTTTAAGCTTGTATGCCTACCATTGCAATTATATTGTTAGAAACATTGAATCTCAATATCCTTTCATCTATGAGTTATGAGGCTGCTCCAAATAATTTATGTCTGAATTGTAGCTGTAAACTATCCATAACCATCACCTCGTTTTATTTTATTCACATGTTCATAGAGCCTCAATGATTACTGAGATTCCTTGTCCTCCTCCAATACAGAGGGAGGCTAGTCCAAACTTCTTTCCTCGATTCCTTAACTCTTGGGCCAATGAATATATAATTCTAGCTCCACTGGCCCCAACTGGATGACCTAATGCGATTGCTCCACCATTGACGTTTACTTTTTCCCGTTTCAATCCAAGCTCTCTCTCTACTGCAAGATACTGGGCAGAGAATGCTTCATTGATTTCGAACAAATCGATATCTTCAATATTGAGTCCTACTTTCCGTAAAGCTAATTGACTAGCAGGAACTGGTCCAATGCCCATAATATTTGGGTCTACCCCCGCAATCCCCCAGGATATGATTCTTGCCAGTGGTTTCACATTGTGATTGTTTTGTAGGAAGGATTCACTTCCAAGTATTAAGGCAGCTGCCCCATCATTAATACCACTGGCATTACCTGCCGTTACGGTCCCATCCTTTTTAAAGGCTGGTTTCAGTTTCGCTAATGCTTCAATTGAAGCATTATGGCGAATATGTTCATCTTCTAAAATGGTTATTTCCTTTCCTTTTTTGGTGAATATCGTGACAGGGGAAATCTCTTGTTGAAATCGCCCCGTCAGTTGGGCCTTTGCTGATTTTTGGTGTGATTGGACAGCCAAACTATCTTGATCGTCTCGGGTTAGTTCATATTTTTCAGCAAGAGTTTCCGCTGTTACTCCCATCCCACACCCTATATATTCATCGCTCAAAGTCGCCCAAAGCATGTCGTCCATTTGTGGAGCCTGTAAACCCGTACCAAAGCGGACATCTCGTAATACGTGAGGAGATTGGCTCATATTTTCCGTGCCCAGGGCTAAGGCAACATCAGCATCCTTTAAAATAATCGACTGAGCTGCCGATACGACTGCTTGCAATCCAGAACCGCATAAACGATTGAGAGTTAAAGCGGGGCTCTCGATTGGAACCCCAGCTTTCAAAGCAATATGCCTGGATAGGTAGGAAGCATTTTTCGAAGTATGTATCACATTCCCTGCAAAAACATGCTCAACCTCATCAACTGAAATATTACTTTTTTCAATGGCACCTTTACTTGCGATAACTCCAAGATCGATGGCAGAAACATCCTTTAATACCCCTCCAAAACTCCCGAATGGCGTCCTGGCTCCACCTAAAATATAAACATGACTCATAATTCATTCTCCTTTATTGAAGGTTGTTTGACTCGATTTTTCCATTTTTATTTTACCTTCTGATTTTATACCGTTATTGGGACATGATATTAATCAACGGTATATTTTATATTTTAAATGTTCCGTTAATTAACTTTAAACGTCAAAATAAATGTTGCAGGAGTACAATTGATTGCGTACCCATTCCTTCTTTTTCCTATCCATTTTCATCATAAATATTGAATAATTGTTGGACTGCGAGTGTGGGAGAAGTATGGCCGTTAAAAAGCAATCCTTCCATTTTAGTCATGTTTTTTTTCATCGATGGATTACCATAAAATCTCGCCTTTAATTGGTCCTCTATCATAGAATGAACCCAGTCAATCATTTGTTCTTTTCTTCTTTTTCCAAAGAATCCATTCCTACTGGTAACTTGTTTATATTTCTGAATGACCTTCCAAATGTGAGATACGCCTTCCCCTGTTAAGGCAGACACAGTAAATGCTTTGGTTTCCCAACCCTTGGTAATTGGCTGTAAGAAATGAAGGAGGCGATTGTATTCCACCTTTGCATTCATGGCAGCTTTTTTGTTTTCGCCATCCGCTTTATTAATGAAAATAGCATCAGCTAATTCCATCACCCCTTTTTTCATTCCTTGTAGCTCATCCCCTGCACCAGTCAGCATAATAACTAGGAAAAAATCCACCATGGACCGGACGGTTATTTCACTTTGGCCGACTCCGACGGTTTCGACGATTATTACGTCATACCCTGCTGCCTCACAAATAAGAAGGGTTTCACGGCTTTTTCTAGTGACCCCTCCTAACGTCCCACTTGACGGTGATGGTCGAACATATGCATGTGGGTGGCGAGAAAGATGTTCCATTCGTGTTTTGTCACCTAGAATACTTCCTCTAGATACACTGCTAGTTGGGTCAATGGCTAATACCGCTACACGGTGATTTTGCTCACAGAGCATCATACCAAAGGATTCAACTAACGTGCTCTTACCAGCCCCAGGAACGCCTGTAAAGCCGATTCGAATTGATTTTCCTGTATATGGCATCAGTTCTTTCAGTACTTTTTGTGCCATTTCCATGTGTTTGGGTAAATTGCTTTCAATTAAGGTGATCGCTTGAGCAATAATTGCACGATTTCCATTCATCACACCCTGCACATAATAATCAACCGTAAGGTGTCTTCGTCTTTGCGATAAGAGTTGCTTGGATTGAATGCTTTCTTTTTCTGTCATTTAAGTGACCAATCCGAGACGACGATTTAATTCTTCAATAACCTGTTGTGCGGCAATCGGGATAACCGTTCCTGGTCCAAATATTGCAGCTGCTCCTTTTTCTATTAAGTAACTGTAATCTTGAGCAGGAATAACACCGCCAATCACGACGGCAATATCTTCACGGCCTAAACGTTTCAGCTCTTCCACGATTTGGGGAAGTAATGTTTTATGACCAGCAGCAAGAGAGCTCATCCCTAGAACATGTACATCATTTTCCACGGCCTGTAAGGCTGCTTCCTTTGGGGTTTGGAATAAGGGACCAATATCAACATCAAAACCAAGGTCTGCAAATGCAGTCGAAATCACTTTAGCTCCACGGTCATGTCCGTCCTGTCCCATCTTGGCAATCATAATTCGAGGGCGCCGGCCTTCGTTCTCTTCAAATTGATCGGACATTTCACGGACAATTTTCACTTGTTCCTCTTCCCCAAACTCTGCACTGTACACTCCGCTAATCGAACGAATAACTGCTGAATGTCTCCCTACTACTTGTTCGTATGCATTCGAAATTTCTCCTAGGCTCGCTCTAGCGCGAGCTGCATCTACCGCTAGTTCTAAGAGGTTTCCTTCTCCAGTTTCAGCCGCTTTTGTAAACGCTTGAAGTGCTGCTTCTACCTTTGCTTTATCTCTTTCTGCCCGGAGCTGCTCTAAGCGGCGAACTTGCGCTTCACGGACAGCTGTATTATCAATATCTAAAATCTCAAGAGGGTCCTCTTTTTCTAAACGGTATTTATTCACTCCAATGATCGATTCTTTACCAGAATCAATATGCGCTTGTCTTCTAGCAGCCGCTTCTTCGATTCTCATCTTTGGCAGGCCTGTTTCAATGGCTTTTGCCATTCCGCCAAGCGCTTCGATTTCTTCAATATGTTCCCAGGCTTTTTCAAGTAAGTCAGCTGTAAGTGACTCCACGTAATAGGAGCCGCCCCATGGGTCCAATACGTTAGTTATCCCCGTTTCATCCTGAAGGTATAGTTGGGTATTTCGAGCTATTCGGGCAGAAAAATCGGTCGGTAAGGCAATCGCCTCATCCAGTGCGTTCGTATGTAGTGATTGTGTATGACCAAGAGCTGCAGCCATCGCTTCAATACATGTACGTGAAACATTATTGAATGGGTCTTGCTCTGTTAAGCTCCATCCAGATGTTTGCGAATGGGTTCGAAGTGCTAACGACTTCTCATTTTTCGGGTAAAACCTTTTCATTAGCTTCGCCCAAATTAAACGAGCTGCGCGCATTTTAGCCACTTCCATATAGTAATTCATTCCGATTGCCCAGAAGAAGGAAAGACGTGGAGCAAATCGATCAATATCAATCCCTGCTTTTAAACCCGTTTTGACATACTCTAATCCATCTGCAAGGGTATAGCCCAACTCTATATCGGCCGTAGCCCCCGCTTCTTGCATATGATAACCGGAGATGCTAATTGAATTAAATTTCGGCATATGCTTGGATGTGTATTCAAAGATATCTGCTATAATTTTCATTGACGGTTCTGGAGGATAAATGTACGTATTACGAACCATATATTCTTTTAATATATCATTTTGTATTGTTCCAGAAAGCTTCTCTTGGGGAACTCCTTGTTCTTCAGCTGCCACGATGTAAAAAGCCATGATTGGCAGGACAGCTCCGTTCATCGTCATTGAAACAGACATTTGGTCTAATGGGATTCCATCAAACAAAATCTTCATGTCTAGTATGGAATCAACGGCAACGCCGGCTTTTCCCACATCGCCAACGACTCTAGGATGATCCGAATCATACCCACGATGTGTAGCTAAATCAAACGCAATCGAAAGCCCTTTTTGTCCTGCAGCTAAGTTTCTGCGGTAAAACGCATTACTTTCTTCCGCCGTAGAAAAGCCAGCATATTGACGAACCGTCCAAGGTTGTGATTTATACATAGCTAGGTAGGGACCTCGAAAGAATGGTGCGATCCCCGCCACATAATCCAAATGATTCATTCCTATTGTGTCCATATTTGTGTAAAGAGGCTTTACATCAATTTTTTCATAAGTCGGAAAAGCTAAATTATCAAAATGCATTCCAGAAAGTTCCTCGGCATGTTTACTCCACTCGCTAAATTCTCCTTCTATTTCATCTGTATATGCTACTTGGGTAAAATCTGGTTTTGTCATGGAACAGGCACTCCTTTCTCCTGTAGAAGTTGACTTAATATGTCATAGCAATTGGAGCCAACATGAACAAATTCAGTTATTCCAGCCTCTTTAAATCTGACTTCATCTACTTCGCTAGGCTTTCCTGCTAATAATACGGTTATTTGTGCATCCGTTTTTTTAATAGACATTGCAAGTGGAATGGCAGCTTGTTGATAGTCTTCATCTTTTCCACAAATGATGACATAATCTGCCATGGACGCAACGATTGCCTCGGCTGCCTCATTTATAGAACCAAATCCATTGTTTTGAATAACTTCGAAACCCCCTACTTCAAAAAATCCTGTAGCAAAATCTGCTCGCACTTTATGATCTGAAATAGGTCCTAAGTTTGCTAGAAATACAATTGGTCGATTTCCAGTTTTCTCTGCCATTTCATCAATGGATTGACGAAGTTCTTCAAACTGAAGTGCACCTCTGGTTGGCTTGATTGCTTTAACACAAACCGCAGCTTCTGACTTCCTACCTGTTGCTTTGGCTATTTCACCTAATGATGCACCTTGTTTTGCTGCTTGGATCGCGGTCTCTGTTTTATTTGAGCATACGGCTAAACTTCCTACCGCTATATGTGCTCGGCCTACTACTTGATTAATATGATCATTAATTTGGAGCGTTTCATTTAACGCTATCCAATCTACCTCTTTTTCTGCCAAATTCACATACATATTGGTACCAACGAATATATCTTTTCGGTGAGCGATGTTCCTCACTCGCTTTGAAGCTGTTTGTTGAACCACATTTTGTGGGAATTCTTTTATTAATGACTGGAAAATCCCACCTTTTCGCTCTGTTTCCTGGAAAAGTCCCCATGCCTTTTTGGCAACCTCATTTGTCAGTACTTCAACGTACCAAGAGCCACCGGCTGGATCGATTGTCCTCGCAATATGAGCTTCTTCTTTTAAAATAATGGAGGCATTCCGTGCAATTCGTCGTGAAAAAGCGGTGGACTTTTGAATCGCTTCATCAAAGCAACTAACATGAATACTGTCAGCTCCACCGACTGCTGCAGAAAATGCTTCTGTTGTAGCACGCAGCATATTCACATAGGGATCAAAAACAGTTTTTGTCCATGCAGATGTTCTTGCATGCATCGTCATCTTCTGGGCTTCTTCATTCCCACCAAACGTTTCTACAATTCTGGCCCAAAGAGTTCTTGCGGCCCGAAGTTTGGCAATTTCCATAAAATAACCGGAACCGATTGAGAACGAAAAACGGATACTGCTGGCGGCTTTATTTATATCAATTCCTTGGGAAGTTAGTGCTTGTAAATATTCGACACCTGTTGATAATGAAAAAGCTAATTCTTCAACCGCACTGCTTCCACCGTCATGATAGACATTTCCATGGATTAGAACTGTTTGTAAATGGGGGGTATTCTCATTTGCCCATTTTGTTATGTCGGCCATCAATGTATAACAATCTTCCAACTCGTAAGCCAATGTTCCCTTTGCTACCAGTTCCGCGACTGGATCCATTCCTATACACCCATGTAATTCCTCCACTTGTCGTCCTGACTGTTCTAGATGAGCGATAATCAAAGCAAGGATTGGCAATGAATTGGCCCCAGCACCTACGTGAATAGGAACATTTCCAAAGTCAATGTCTTTTAGTGCATCGGCTATATCGGTTACCCCTGAAATCGATAGTCCTGCTTTCCCTACTTCTGAACTAGCTTCACTCGCATTTATCCCACGTTTCGTTGGTGTATCAAGGACTATATTTAATGAGGTTTGCCCCTTGCTAAGGTCATGCCGTGCTACTTTATTAAAAGAAGTGGGTATTCCAACATTGATTTCCTGATTGATTTCCCATCCATTTATAAGCGTTTTAGTGCCGCGAGTAAAAGGAGCCATACCTGGCAAAGACTGCAGAAAAGGAAGATTGGCGGCATCTTCCTTTCGATACATCGGCTGAAGTAAAATTCCTTCATATGTTTCTGTAATGAGTCTTTTTTCAAAAGAAGCCCCTTTTAAAGATTTTTCTGTTAGGTCACGCCACTGTTCATAACTTGGGATCTCAAATTCTGAAAATTCGCCCACTATTTTTTTATCCATTTTAAGTTGCGGTAAGCATCAATCACCATGCTATCGCTCTCTCCCTTCTATACCATTTTACGGTAGGCGTTTTTTCATTTGTCGTCTTTACACGTTTTTCTTCTATTAATATAGGTAGTTCATAACCTATTAAAGAAAAGGTTTATAAAGGGATATTTCCATGCCTTTTCTTAGGTGATGCTTTCTTCTTGTTTTTTAGCATTTCCAATGCACTAGCGATACTTTTTCTCGTATCCCTCGGGTCAATTACATCATCAACAATCCCATTAGCTGATGCGACGTAAGGATTGGCAAACCGTTCGCGATATTCATTGATTTTTTCTTGCCTAAAGGCCTCCGGATCTGTACTGTCACTAATCTCTTTTGCAAAAATGATATTGGCCGCTCCAGCTGGTCCCATAACCGCAATTTCTGCATTAGGCCAAGCAAATACTAAGTCTGCCCCGATTGCTTTACTGTTTAAGGCAACGTAAGCCCCACCATATGCTTTTCGAAGGATCACTGTAATTTTGGGAACCAAAGCTTCCGAATAGGCATATAAGATTTTCGCTCCATGCCGGATAATCCCGCCATGCTCTTGTTGAATTCCTGGGATAAACCCACTCACGTCTTCAAATGTAATTAACGGAATCTTAAAGCAATCACAGAATCGGATAAAGCGAGCACATTTGTCAGATGAATCAATATCAAGGCCACCAGCCATCATCTTCGGATTATTGGCGATAATACCGACTGTATCTCCGTTTATACGGCCAAAGCCAACGACAATGTTTTTAGCGAATTTCGGCTGAACTTCCATGAAATTTTGATCATCGACAATTAAATGAATCACCTTACGCACGTCATAAACCTTCGTTCCATCAATCGGGACAACATCAAGAAGTTCATCGATTCTTTCATCTAAAGGAATTTTATTTACTGGCTCTTTGTAAGGTGGCTTTTCTTCATAGTTTGATGGCAAGTAGCCAATTAATCTCCTGACTTGGTTTAATACATCTTCTTCTGTTGGTCCAGTAAAATGGGCATTTCCACTTATTGTGGAATGAACGGACGCGCCACCTAGATCCTCACTATTAATTTTTGCTCCCGTTACCGACTCAATTACCTTTGGACCTGTAATAAACATTTGACTTGTTTTTTCTACCATGAAAACGAAATCTGTAATCGCAGGAGAATAAACAGCCCCCCCGGCACAGGGTCCCATAATCACGGATATTTGTGGAATTACGCCTGAATAAATGGAGTTTCGATAGAAAATGTGTCCATATCCGTCTAGTGATAAAACACCTTCTTGAATCCGTGCTCCACCTGAGTCATTTAACCCGACTATAGGTGCTCCATTTTCTGCTGCTAAATCCATGATTTTGGTAATCTTCGTCGCATGCATTTCGCCAAGGGCTCCGCCGAAAACAGTAAAATCTTGAGCAAAAAGGAAAATGAGGCATCCACCAACCTTACCGTATCCTGTAACAACCCCTTCTCCAGGAGCCTCACTTGATCCATATTCAAGGCCGCGATTTTCTATGAATGGGTTTATTTCAACGAATGTTCCTTCATCCACTAATATTTCGATACGCTCTCTAGCAGTAAGCTTCCCGCGTTCATGCTGAGCATCAATCCGTGTATAACCGCCCCCCAGCTTCACTTTTTCCCGTCGTTCTTCCATGATCTCGATTTTATCGAACATATCCATGCTGTGAGTCCTCTCCTATCAGTGTTTATATTTTATTGCTTATGCTGTTTTTACGAGGAACAAGGGCTGACCATATTCAACAACCTGACCACTTTCCACAAAGATTTCAACAATTTCACCACTAACTTCCGCTTCCAGCTCATTCATAAGCTTCATGGCTTCCACAATACATAGCACTGTGTCTTCCTTTATTTGATCTCCCACTCTTACATAGACATCAGAATCAGGTGATGGAGCCGCATAAAATGTTCCCACCATTGGGGAAGTAATTTTATGAACCGATGTGTCCTCAGTAGTTGTCGATGGTGTTTGTATTCCTTCCTGCTTTTGAATGGGGGCGGCTTCCACTTTCACAGGTGCGACAGGAATAGTCGCTGGGACTTGTGTTTCTTCGATAAGTGCTACTTGTCCGACATTCATTTGTTTACTAATCGATATTTGCTGATTATTTTCACCTTTAATCGTTAATTCTCCAATTGAAGAACGGTCCACTGCCCGAATTAATTCTTTAATGTCATTCATTTTAAACATAATAAAAACTCCTTCTATAATTTATTTTCTGTTATTTTTTCTTTCTCATTTCAGATTTCTCAGTCCCGATTATCCGGTCATTCTCATCAACAATTCCCAAAAATTGTTTTTCCACCATTACCTCTTCTCTTTACAAAATAATCTAGACTGAATACTTTAAATAACCACTAGTTACTTAGTGGAAACCGTTAAATCATTCATCTCTAAAAATTTCGTATTAAAATTACCAGCTTTAAAATCCGGATGTTCTAATAAGCGAAGGTGGAAAGCGATTGTTGTATCAATTCCTTCAATGACGAACTCGCTTAAGGCTCGCTTCATCCTTGCAATTGCTTCTTCCCGATTCTTTCCATGTACGATTAATTTGGCAATCATCGAATCATAAAATGGTGAGATCGTATATTCTGGATAAACAGCGCTATCGACTCGGATTCCAAATCCACCTGGAGGTAGGTATAATCGAATTTTCCCAGGGGATGGCATAAAGTTTTTATCAGGATTTTCTGCATTAATCCGGCATTCGATGGCCCAACCATTGATATGAATATCTTCTTGTTTGACAGATAGCCTATGACCTGAGGCAACTAGTAATTGTTCTTTAATTAAGTCTACTCCTGTTATAAGTTCTGTAACTGGGTGTTCAACTTGAATACGGGTATTCATTTCCATAAAGTAAAAGTTTTTATGTTTATCTAGTAAAAATTCAATCGTCCCTGCACCTGAATATTGTACGGCCTTCGCGGCTTTTAATGCCGCCTCTCCCATTTTCGTTCTTAGTTCTTCATCAAGTGCAGGGGATGGGGCTTCTTCAATTAGCTTTTGATGGCGTCTCTGGATTGAGCAATCACGTTCACCTAAGTGCACGACATTGCCAAAGGAATCACCCATAATTTGGATTTCAATGTGTCGAGGCTCTTCAATGTACTTTTCTAAATAAACACCTGCATTACCAAAAGCAGTAGCTGCTTCTTGCTGCGCCATTGAAATTGCTTTTTTTAACTCTTCCTCGCATTCAGCGACCCGCATCCCTTTTCCACCACCACCAGCAGTGGCTTTAACAATAACGGGATACCCGATACTTCTTGCTATAAACTCAGCTTCCTCAATATCTTCAATAATCCCATCCGTACCTGGAACAATTGGTACGCCAGCGGCTTCCATCGTTTCTCTCGCTACCGCTTTCGCCCCCATCTTACTGATTGCCTCAGGTGAAGGTCCAATAAAAATGATATCGTTTTCAATACATATATTAGCAAACTCCGCACTTTCTGCTAAAAATCCATAGCCAGGATGGATAGCATCTGCATGTGATACTTGAGCAACCATTAACAAATTTGTCATATTCAAGTAGCTCTTAGATGATAGGTGTGGTCCAATGCAATAGGCTTCATCTGCTAGACGTACATGCAGAGCTTCACGATCTGCTTCAGAATATACAGCGACCGATGATATCCCCATTTCCTTACACGCCCTAATGACACGGACAGCAATTTCTCCTCGATTAGCAATAAGAACCTTTTTAAACATATCCAGTTTCCTTTCCAAAAGTTTTGTCTATCAATTACTCCATTGATAGCAGATTTTTTATTGAGAAGAGATGCACTTATTAATCAGGAGTAATACATGTTCTATTCCAGATCTGTTTAAGAGTTTACTAGTACTTTTTTAATTTCTTTCGTTAGAAACGGGATCACCTCAAACATCCCCCAATGCCGTAGTCCGCTATTTGAAAGATACGGGCTTCGGGATCTTTGTTAATCGCAGCGACAACTTTAGAGTTAGACTTCCCGGCTAAATGCTGAGTGGCACCTGCACATCCGCCAATTCCTGAAGCGGTTGTGTTCCATCAATTCGGGACGGCAACGAGCTATAAGATTGGATTTACAAATCGCTTCATGGCAAAACCGCTTCAAAAATTCCAGAGACTTTTATGTCACCTTCACTGTTTTATACCTGTACTTCACCCACAACTACGTTATCAGCCTTTTTTCTCTACCACTTTGCCAACAAACCTCCATTTTCTCTTGAAAGCCATAACTGCCATGGTAATCAATGATTTGCAAGAAAGTGAGCGGAACAGGAATACCATCATAACCGGCATCCTTAGCTGACTCCAAGCTGTAGAAAAATGGGTTATCATCCCCTATTGCAATCATCAATTCTTTTATTTTTCCTTTTCCCACTGTCACGCTGTAAGGCTCTAACTCGCGCACAAGTAAATCTTTCACGTTTGCAAGCCCATTCGCCGGTTTTTAATTGATTACCATTCCTGTTTTCGTTAATTTTGAGTTTTTTCTATGCTTTAAGCAGATTTCCGGCAATAACAAGACGCTGAATCTCTTGCGTCCCTTCATAGATTTGGGTGATTTTAGCATCTCTCATATATCGTTCTACCGGGTATTCCCTTGTGTATCCATATCCGCCGAATACTTGAACAGCCTCCACCGCTACTTCCATGGCGGTGTCTCCAGCAAATAGTTTGGACATGGCAGACTGAAGTCCGTAAGGAATTCCTTGATCCTCACGCCATGCTGCCTGATACGTCAATAAACGGGCGGCTTCGATTTTTGTGGCCATATCGGCTAATTTGAATTGAATAGCTTGAAGTGAGCTAATCGGTTTTCCAAATTGGACGCGATCCTTTGCAAATGCGACAGCATTATCAAATGCTCCTTGAGCGATTCCAACAGCTTGGGAAGCGATTCCGTTCCGACCGCCGTCGAGAGTCATCATGGCAATCTGGAACCCTTCACCCACTTGGCCCAAAAGATTATCCTTTGGAACGCGGCAGTCCTCAAAAATGACCTCTGTCGTGGCGGAAGAGCGAATGCCTAGCTTTTTTTCCTTCTTTCCTACCGAGAAACCTTGGAAGCCCTTTTCCACAATAAACGCAGAAATGCCTTTATGCTTTAGTGCCGAGTTGGTCTGTGCGAAAACGATATAAGTGTCGGCATTGCCTCCGTTGGTGATAAAAATCTTCGATCCGTTCAAGACCCATTCATCTCCGTCTAGAACGGCTGTTGTTCTCATTCCACTGGCATCTGATCCGGATCCAGATTCCGTCAAGCAATACGCACCCATGTTCTTTCCTTCCGCCATTGCCCGCAAATATTTTTGCTTTTGATGTTCCGTTCCAAACTTGTAAACTGGCCATCCGGCTAACGATGTATGTGCGGAAAGTACAGTCCCAATTGAAGCGTCCACTCGAGACAATTCCTCCACCGTGATCACATAACTCAAGTAATCGGCACCTGCACCTCCATACTCTTCTGGCCAAGGAATGCCGCATAAACCAAGTTCCGCCATCTTGTGCCAAATCTTGATATCAAAGTATTCCTCTTCATCACGTTGAGCAGCAGTAGGTTCACATTCGTATAGAGCAAACTCTCGCACCATTTTTTGCATCATCTGATGTTCCTTAGATAATAAAAAATTCATTATTAGTCCCCTTTTTTGATTTTATAATTCCAATCATGATTTCTTCTGAAAAACTATGTAAGCTATTTGCCATCGTAAATCTATAAAGATACTATTTTTAAAAGCTCCAAACCTTGTCAAGTATAGGACTTTAATGCTCTTTACACTTTTTGTTCGATAAGCTTACGGGAATAGATGGTTACCCATTTCCTTGGCAGCAATCCCACAGATTTAGCCATGAGTTTATTTTTAAAGCCTGGAATGATCACAGTTTTATTCTTCATTAACCCTTCATATCCGCACTTGGCAACAACTTGAGGTTCTATTAAGTTCTTAATGAAAATTTTTGTTCTTGTTGAAGCCAACCCTTGCGTAAGCGGCGTTTTGGTAGAAGGGGGACATAATACAGAAGCTTGAACTCCGGTTCCTTTAAGTTCTTCCGCAATTGCTTCCGTAAAGAATAAGACGTAAGATTTGCTGGCCCCATACATCGACATCCGTGGGGTTGGCTGAAAGGCTGCTGTTGAAGCCACGTTTAAAATTTTACCTTGCTTTCGTTTCACCATGTCATCCGCAATAAGTCTAGTCAAATACGTGAGCGAGATCATGTTGAGCTGCAGGTATTCCATTTCTTTTTGAATATCCAATTCCGTCATCAACCCTAATCCGCCAGCTCCAGCATTATTAATCAAAATATCAATGTCGATTCCTTCGCTTTTCAAGTATCGATGCAAGCCCTCTACCGTTGTATAACTGCTCAAATCGCCGGCAAAAGTATTCACTTGCACGCCATATTCCTTTTTTAAACTCTCGGCTTGTTGTTCCAACAACACCGAATCTCTGGCAACTAATACCAAGTTATAACAATGCTCTGCAAAAACTTTTGTGAATTCATATCCAATCCCTTTTGTAGCACCAGTAATCAAAACCGTCTCTGCTGTCATTTATCATTATTCCTCCTAACGTTATTATCTATTAAATAAGAATATTAAAAATTTTTAAAATATTTATTATATTAATGATTATACTTATAAGTTTTAATTAAATAAAATTAAAAATATTAATGTATAAATTATTATCACTAATATTTAAAGAAAAAGCCCAGAAAAAGAGAAGCCTCTTCGTCATTTGGACGCAGGGCTTCTCCTTTTTTTATAAATCTAACTATCAAAATTTAGTCACATCAATAGGTTCAATTCCTTCAGCCGCGCAATGTTCATAGTATCTTTTCAGGAATGTTTCCCAATTGTCTCTGGCAACAATTTCTCCTTCTTCACCCAAATAGTCTAATGTTCCTTCTACAATATTGAAGGTGATAACATCTTCATCCCCTACAGCTATCGGCGTATGTTTGGAGCCTGCAGGCTCATAAACCATGTCACCAGGTTTGGAGATCCAAGGCTCCTCGAGATATCTCCAAGTCCCTTGGACGGTATACACAATGACTGTTCCAGGATGGAAATGGGCCGGAAGCTGCATTTTCGCAGGAACACATAATAACGTAACCGTCTGTCCTGTCACAGGGTTGGCTTTTAGCAATTTAAATTTCGCATCTCCAAAATATGGAACCCAAGGCAATTCATCTACACTAACATTACCTGCATGAAATACTTCTACTTCTTTTACATCTTTTAAATTACTCACTTAAAATCCCCTCTTCCAATAAATATTTATTAAATTCGCTTATTGTTTTCGCTTTCATCAACAAGCAAATTAAATAGTCAAAATTTATTAAATTCAGTATATTCGTAATTATCAATTAAGTAAAATCGATATTTTTTAATTGCAATTAAGTATGGTTAATTTACGCAACCACGTTATTTAGATGAAATTTACTTAGCCCCAAGTCCCCCATCAAGAGTCAAAATATGTCCAGTACAATAATCAGATGCCGCTGAAGCAAAGTAAAGGAGTGCACCTACCAAATCATTGTCACTGCCTAATCTTCTAACTGGAACTTGTGAGGCAATGAAAGGGCCTGCTTTGTGTACAAGTGTTCCCGGTATTTCTGGGTTATTCATTCCTGTAGTGAAAACTCCTGGAGCAATTGAATTTACATACACTCCATGTCGGCCCCACTTAACTGCTAGATCCTTCGTTAAAGTCATGACTGCACCCTTACTGGTTGTATATCCGACAGAATCTACAGCTTCCGGGTCAACACCTTTAAAGCCGATACTAGAAGAAATATTAATGATTTTACCGTATTCATTATTTATCATATGTTTTCCAACTGCCTGACACATCAAGAATGTTCCTGTCACATTTGTATCCAGCATAGCTTGCCATTGTTCTAAAGGCATATCCGTAGCAGGAGACTCAAAAACTGTTCCGCTGCTGTTGACTAAAATTTCGATTTTCCCAAAATGAGAAACCGCTTTCTCAACACATTGAACGACAGATTCCCGATCTGTGACATCCAATGATAGAACAAGTGCCTGTCTTCCTAACGCCTCGATTTCTTTTACAACTGCTTCGCAAACCTCTGAACGCCGTGAACATACAACAACGTTTGCTCCGGCCTCTGCCAACGCCAGTGCCATTACACGCCCTAACCCGCTTCCGCCTCCGGTAACGATTGCTGTCTTACCATTTAAATCAAACAATTGGTTCAATGACATTCTATTTCTCCTCCTGTTATTTAGAATATTCAAAGAATTTTAAATGTTATTGATATTGATTATACTAATAAATTATAATTAAATAAAATTAAAGATTTTAATGTGGTAAGTAAGTATTACTAATATTAAAAAGGAGAACAGTCATGAATATTGAACAATTACTATATATCGTAGAAGTCGCAAAATACAGTTCTCTGTCTATCGCAGCACAGAATCTACATGTGACTCAATCCAACATCAGCCAGTCCATAACCAACTTGGAAAAGGAGTTGGGGATTAAAGTTCTTAAGCGGTCACGGGGACACGGCGCTGTCCCAACCGATGAAGGAAGAATCATTCTGAAACTCGCCTATGAAGTACAAAAAAAACTTGAGGAAATAAAAGAGACTGCTAACTTATTGAATTCCACGGAAGTGGGGGAACTAAAAATATCGTCATTACCCGGATTGATGACGTTCCTGGTAAAAGCGATAGCATCGTTTAGACATGATTATCCGCACGTAAATTTGGAGGTTGCCGATAAAAGTGGATCTGCCGTAATTGAAGATGTTCGACAGCACAAGACTGACATTGGACTGATTACGTATTCAAGTGATTTGAGCATAAACATGGAAGGAATAGCTTTTGAAGCATTAATCGAAGGGAAGCAGAAAGTATATGTTTCTAAGCATTCTCCTTTAGCCATACTTGGTACTATAACTCCGCATGATATACTTGATCAAACTCTCGTGACATATAAGGGTGAATTTATGCAGTATTTTGTACAAGAATTCTTTCATAAATATAAGCCCTTGAAAATCTTATTTACTTCAAATAATATGGATGGAGTTCTCCAAGCCGTCAATGAAAATTTGGCAATTACATTTGCTCCTGATTTCGTAATGAAAAACTATCCCCTTATCATTAATGGCGATATCGTTCCAATTGATTTGGTGTATCATCCGACTGTAAATATTTCTTTAGGATTAGTTCGATCAGAGAATAAACATTTGTCCACTTTTGCCAACAAATATACTCATTATTTAAAATCAGAAATTATTAAGAATTAAAAAAGAAAAAAAGAGAAGGCTCTTCGTCTCAAAGTGGGCGAAAAGCTTCTCTTTTTAAAAATCTATCTCTACCCTAACAGGAATTAGCAGTGTTATCTCTTTACCTTGTACTAGAAGCCTTTTGGCGATCCCCTTTACCACATGTCTTCCATCACTTCATCAAGTGAAACACCTTCTTGAGTTTCAGCAAGAAACATTCCCTCAGGAGTAAAATCAACAAGCTCTACTTCCAATTCTCCACTTAAAAATTGCTTTTCAAAGATCTTGTTCTCACCTACTATTTTCTTAATCTTTTTTATTGGTAAGCAGTAACCCCATTCCCAATCATCCACCCCACAATTGTTACTGCCCGCCTTTCTAACTCTTCCAGTTTTTTAGAAACTCATTTTCTGCTTCAAGGAATTTGATTCTCGCTTCGGCATTCTTAAGTTGACCCACTACAAACTGCGGCTTGGAAGAAGGGCGTCTTATACTTCCTTTTCCACTGTGTTCCTTAAGAAAAGCCTTCCTCACCAAAACCTTTCAAAGGTATCATACCAGCGATGTAGACAACGCTTAGGTTGTTCCTTACCAATTATTTCGAAATTAAATCCATGTTCCAAGAAAATTTGAGAAGGGGATTTCCCCTTATTATATTCCTTAACAGCTTTTGTTTTAAATTCAATATTTTAGGAGATAGGCCGCTCTGAAGCACTTATGATAGTAGGATTCTTTTTAAGTTCTTTAATCTGAAATTCAGAGTATATATATTCTTTCTCATGGAAACCCTCCTTCCATACTCTTTAAACCTATTGAACAAAGAAAACCCGGATAAGGGACACTTTTTTATGTGTGTCCGTTATCCGGGGTACAGTTCAAATCATGTTACGAAACTAACTAAATTGCTTAATCCTCTACTTCAATATGATCATCAGCGTAAGTCTCGGTTATCTTATCCTGACAACTCCAGCACTTGCTGCGATTTCGCTCCATAATAGCTAATTCTTCACGACACAATACACAACAGTCCATCTCAGAAACGGCCTTTTCATTTTTACACATAGTTTATTTCCCTCCTTGATTCACCTATTAATGATTTTTATACAATAACTTGTTCCTTAGGTTTTATCTGATTTTGGTTCACAGGACGGACAATGGTCCAAAACAATAATCCGATTACGAACATAACCAAAGAAGTTACTTGGAAGCCATAACCATATCCAATTGCCTCTGTTCCTGCATACTGGATAAAATACCCGAATATGAGTGGAGCAATAATGCTTGTTGAACTTGATAGAGCCACATAGGTCCCTTGAGCCTTTCCAATGTTTTTGGGAGAAAATAATTCCATTAATATGGCGGGGGCGAGTGAAAGAATAACAATCGCAAAACCCGGAGCAAGGATGAAGAATAGAATGGAAATAGAACTAGAATTAAAGGCATTTGCAAGAAATAAACAAATAGCGGATAGCACCATCGTAATCCCTGCAACATTTATTCGTGCTTTACGAATATCTCCTGTTTTGCGATAAAGCCGATCCGATAACAAGGCAAATACAATTTGGCAAAGGGCAGCAAAAAGAAAAGGTAAAGACACTGCAAGTTTTAACATTTTTCCATCAAAACGTTTAATTTCGGTAAAATATGCAGGAAACCATACCGCTTGAACGGACAATAACCAATAGGCACAGCCTGCACACAAAACGATAAAAATAAAATTTTTAGATAATAGATACGGAAGAAACTGACGCCAAGAAACATTAGAAGAAATTATTGAGTGCTTATCTTCTTGATCAAAAGTATACGAACCGATTTCTTTTGGGCTTTCTTTTCCAAGAATCAACCATAAAACTAGCACCATTAGTCCAACAATTCCCATTGCTATAAAAGCAGATCTCCATCCATATCCATTGATCAAGGAGATTAATAATGGCGAAGCAATAGCGGGCCCGATTGTTGCTCCAAAGAGAACAGCACCAAAGCCTATACCATGTCTATGTTTAGGGAACCATTTTCCTATTATTGAAGTTGATATAGCAACTGCAGGACCTTCTCCTGCTCCCAAGACCATTCTTGTCAAAACTAGCAGAGACAGACTGGAAACAAAAGGAGTGGTAAATTGAACAATCAACCAGACAAACGAGATCCAAGTAAACATTTTTTTCGTATTTCTTGAATCGGCCATTCCCCCTAGAATGAAAGATGAAAAGGTAAAGAACCAAAAAAACGAACTCCCGACAATTCCCCATTGTGAAGGACTTAAATGTAACTCTTTCATTAGAGGAACAGAAACCAAACCAATGATAATCTTATCAACCTGGTTGATCATACCTGAAGCTACAAGAATTAATAATATGATCCAAGAATATTTAGGTGTTTTCAAATTAATAATCTCCCCTTCTATCCCGTTAACATGAATCAATTGGTGTTTTAAAAGTTCAAGGTAAATCTTCCGTGTCTAACCGTCTAAACTCTTTATATTTATTAATTCCATTACCTTATTTTATCTGCAATACCTCCAACTGTTTTTTCACGTACCGGAATACCGCCGCGACCCGCTTTACCTGTTTTCTCATCAATGAACATCGCGAAGTCTGGCGCAATTTCTCGCCCATTTGGCATCGTGAGCCATAATCTTAATAAATGACGTTTGCGTTCAGGTTCTTCATAGTCTTCGTATACAGTACGTGAATGAAGAACAGAATAATTATTAACAAATTGCATATCACCCGGTTCCATCATCATATCAATATGCATGTTTTCATCATATAAGAGGGAATCTATTAAGTCATATGCTTCAGTTTCAACTTTTGACAAATATCTCCCTGTTTTCGCTTGTGCCGATTCGACATACCCGCGGTTATATCTGCAGCTTAATTTACCTTCGTAATAACTAAAGACTGGTGATGAATAAACAGGAGATTCACCTGGTGTTTCCTCACCACGACGATCCAAAAAATATGGAAGATAGAGAATTCCAAGATACTCTGGGTACCTATCCAGAATTTCATTGTAAACAGCGATGGAACTTACGATACTACTGTAACCTCCAGCTTTAGCTTTTCGAAGGCTTAATAATCCGACTACGTCAGATCCATCTGGGTGAAAGGGAAGATGAGCATTCGTTTGGTAACCACGTACATTTGAATCATTAATGTCGAGACCTTGGTCAACAACATGCCCTAATAGATCACCTTTTGCATTTTGCGTTACCGGGATGCCCAGGTGGACTCCGAGACCCCAGTATATGATGCTTGCTTCTTCATCTGTATACTTTTCAATTGGTAAGCCACGAATTAATAGAAAACCTCTCCCATTTTCCAGCTCGTTTATAAAATAAGCTATTTCGTCAGAAAGATCCGGAATTGGAAAGTCCTCCTTGTTAAAATCAGGTGCCTTTAACCCTTTTTGTTTTACATAAAATAAAGCGCTTTCAAGATTTCCAATCGTTTTCTCTGACAAATAATAAATCCATGAATCATCTTTTGCTAAATCAATACCTTTCCAAGCTACTGGTCCTTGAATTTTTTCCTTTAAAATAGACGGCACCGAGAACCCTCCTTCGTTTTCTATGGCAATTAATTTTAACTATAGTACTTAATGAAAAAGTTTGGGCTGTTTTCCTACTTTATAAGCGACTGCCACTATCTTTCACACCCTTATACAAACAATTATTGTTTAATTAATGATGTTCCTTGTTCCCCCCTTCATTTCCATGGAAGCGCTTTAAATAACTTCTGACTGTTATAAATGTTATTCCGTTAATTATATTCATAATTTTCAGTTAAATAAAATTAAAATTTTTAATCTGCAAATTACCTTTACTAATAAATGGAAAATTTAACACCCTTGTACATGGCAATCTTATGACACATCTCATTACATTAATAAAACTTAAGTGCAATTTAAAATTTTTAATTTTATATAATTATCATTTATAGGTAGAATCAAAGATAGAAATGATTAAATATTCTCATAAATAACTTTCAAGCAGAGTCTAATACAAGTTAATTCGACACAGGAGGTTGAACTATGGACTTAAAATTATCTGGAAAAAAAGCACTTATCGTTGGAGGAAGCAGGGGGATTGGCAAAGCTATTGCCCGTCAGTTGGCTTTGGAAGGTGTAGATTGTACGATTTGTTCAAGAAACGAATCTTCACTAAAGAATGCAGCAGACGAATTGGCCAAAGAAACCAACAGAAGTATTTATCCAATCGTGGCAGATACTAATGATCCTGACTCTATCCTGAATTTAGTTGAAAAATCAGCAGCAGAAATGGGAAGCATTGATATTTTAATCAACAGTGGAGCCCGTGTTGGAGGCCATGAACCAGAGGAATTTAACAGCATTAAAGATGAACTTATCCTGAAAGATTTTGAAGAAAAATATTTGGGCTATTTTCGTTGTATCCGGGCTGTTGCCCCTTATATGATCCAAAATAATTGGGGACGTATTATCAATATAAGTGGTCTGGCAGCTAGAATTGGCGGCAATTATTTTAGTTCCGGACCTCGTAATGCATCTGTTGTCCATATGACAAAATCCGCATCATTAGAATTAGGAAAGCACGAAATTACTGTCAATGCTGTTTATCCAGGGATTGTCGATACTGAAACGTTTAGAGGCCGTGTCACTAATGAGGAAGCTATACGCCAGGCAGCATCAATGAATGCCCTCGGCCGCATGATTACACCAGAGGAAATTGCTTATGTCGTTACCTTCCTAGCTTCACCTTTGGCGGCATCGATAACTGGCGATGTCATTTCGGTAACCGGTGGAATTGGAAATACCGTTTATTACTAAATGCCTAGGGTTACTATTGTTACTGTTTCGTTTGTAAAATTAAATAGGTTATTTTAAAAAGCGAGCCTCACTAAATTCTGAGGCTCGCTTCATTTAAAACATTTTCTTTCAATCTATCCCAATTGTATATTTTAAGGAACTCAAGAACTTCTCGATCCTAGAAACAGTCAATTCTATGTTCTTTGAGAAAATATCCATTTGTACAAAAAATCCGTGGACCATCCCGGGTTCACATTCATATTCAACTTGAACACCAAAATCTTTCAGACGTTCAGCATAGGCCATTCCTTCATCCCGAAGCACATCATTTTCCGCTGTAATAACAATTGCTGGCGGGAGACCACTTAAATCTTGAGCTACCAAGGGGGAAGCATACTCATTACATCTGTCCTCAATATTCCTTAAATAATGATCACGGAACCAAATCAACTGTTCGCGATCAAGACCAAATCCTTTTGCAAAGGTTCGATGGGATTCCGTATTGAACTCAAGATTTGTCGCAGGATAGATTAAGACCTGTGCAGTGATGTTTGGACCTTTTTTGTTTCTAGCCATCATCGTAATTACAGTCGCTAGATTTCCACCTACGCTATCCCCTCCAACTACCAATCGAGAAACTTCTCCGTTAAATGAAGGCCCATTTTCAAAAACCCATTGCAATGCGGAATAGGCGTCTTCTACTGGAGTCGGAAACTTATACTCTGGAGAAAGACGATAGTTTACGGATACAACGATACTTTCCGTTCGATTCGCTATCATTCGGCAGCTAGCATCCGATGATTCAATGTCTCCTAGAACCCATCCTCCACCATGGTAGTAAATAAATAGAGGGAAAGGACCTTGCCCTTCCGGTATATATACCCTGCATTTGATTGTTTCATCCTGGCTTACCGGAATCATGAATTCCTCAACTTTTGAAATCGGTTCCAGTTTTACGGCGGAACACGGTGCTTTAGAAAGCATCTCTCTTACTGACTTATGATCCATCGTATTAATAGATGGCAGCTGATTAAATGCTTGTAAATATTTTTCTGCTTGCGGATCTAAATTTGTCAAAAAACATCATCCTCACTTCAGTTTTTTTAAAAATTAACCAGTTATAGAAACATAAAATGGTGATTTTATTCATTATTTTCGTTGAATAAAATCACCATACAAGAAATATTGGTGATTATTATTACCACCGGTTTTTATCTAATTACAGGTGCTCCTCCTATATAAAACTCGAAACCTGGAGCAATTTTTCGGCCATTTGGCATCATGAGCCACAATCTTAATAAATGACGTTTGCGGTCATCTTCTTCATAGTCTACAAATAGTGTACGTGAATGAAAAACGGTATAATTATTAACGAATTGCATATCACCCGGTTCCATCATCATATCAATATGAAAGTTTTTATCAGCAGTAAGGTAATCTATAAAATTAAATGCTTCGATTTCCTCTTTCGACAAAGAGATACCTGTTTTCGTTTGTGCTGATTCGACATATTGACGCATATATCTGCAGCTTAATTTACCATCGTAATAGCTAAAGACCGGTGATGGAACTACTGGAGATTGACCTGGTGCTTCTTCCCCACGAAGATCATGGGCGAAAGGACGATAGAGAATTTCAAGGTACTCTGGGTGTTTATCCAGCACTTCATTATAGATAGACATCGCACTAGCGATACTGCTCAAACCGCCAGATTTCGCTTTACGAAGACATAGTAATCCGACAACATCAGCGAGATCTGTGTGATAGTCAAGACGTACATTCGTTTGGTAACCTCTAACTGTTGTATTATCATTAAAGTCTTTACCCATGTTTTTGATATGCCCTAAGAGGTCACCCTTTTTTCCTTGAATGATCGGTAGGCCCAAGTGTAGTCCAAGACCCCAGTAAATGATACTAGCTTCATCGTCGGTATATTGATCCATTGGTAATCCACGAATCAATAGAAATCCTCTCCCATTCTCCAGCTCGTCAACAAAATAAACAATTTCATCAGTGAGATCAGGAATAGGGAAATCCTCCTTGTTAAAATTGGGAGCCTTTAACCCTTTTTGTTGAACGTGTAATACAGCCTTTTCTAGAGCTGAAAGGGTTTTCTCTGACAAATAATAAATCCATGAATCATCTTTTGCCAGTTCGATACCTTTCCACGCTGAACGCCCTTGAATTTTTTCCTTTAAAATAACTGACATACATATTCCTCCTTTATATTTGTTATACCGCTGAAATAGACCGAATATTTTGAATTCAATATTTATGGTACACTTATTTATTATTCATTAAATGAAATTATCATTTGTAACTTATAATTAAGTTAGATCAATATAATCTTACTAAGAATCTTTCAATCTACATTTATATCTCTTTAATACCCACTTGCTCATCTTTTTCAATTATTGTGTGGCTTTCCTTTGCGGGACGTACACCGATCCAAAACAATAATCCGATAATGAGCATCCCTAAAGAAGAGGCTTGAAATGCGTATCCGTATCCGATAGCTTCAGTCGCTGCATTTTGAATAAGATAGCCAAATACGAGTGGAGCAATAATACTTGTAGTACTCGCAAGTGCAATGAACGTCCCTTGTGCCTTTCCAATATTCTGGGGAGAAAAAAACTCCATCAATATTGCGGGTGCGAGTGAAAGAATGACATACGCAAAACCCGGAGCAAGGGTGAAGAACAATATGGACATCGCCGTGGAATTCGCGGCATTTGCTAGGTATAAGCATAAAGCGGATAACATCATCGTTATACCGGCAAGATTTATTCGTGCTTTACGAATATCTCCGGTTTTACGATAGAGCCGATCTGATAGAATGGCAAATCCTAATTGGAAAAAGGCTGCAAAAAGAAAAGGTAAAGACACGGCTAATTTTAATGTTTGACCATTAAAATGTTGAATTTTGGTGAAATAGGCCGGAAGCCATACCGCTTGTACGGACAATAACCAATAGGCACACCCCCCGCACAGAACCATCAGAATAAAATTTTTAGATATCAGATGCGGAAGAAACTGACTCCAAGAAACTTTAGAGAGGCTGGATGATTGCTGCTCCTTATGCTGTATCGACGGACAGCCGATTTCTTGAGGACTTTCTTTACCGAAAATCATCCATAAAACCAGCACAATCAGTCCCAGAATACCCATCGCTATAAATGCAGATCTCCATCCATAATGATCAATCAAGGAGATTAATAATGGTGAAGCGATCGCAGATCCTCCGGTCGTTCCTAATAGAACCGCACCAAAGCCGATGCCGTGCCTATGTTTCGGGAACCATTTTCCCATGATTGCCGTGGATAGAGCGGGGGCAGGACCTTCACCAGCTCCCAAAATCATTCTGGTTAACAAAAGCATAGACAAACTGCTAACGAAAGGGGTAACAAATTGAACTATCAACCAAATCAAGGACATCCAAGTTAACATTTTTTTCGTGTTTTTTGAATCTGCCATGCCGCCAAGAATAATAGATGAGAAGGTAAAGAACCAAAAGAAAGAACTTCCTACGGCTCCCCATTGCGTTGGACTTAAATGTAACTCTTTCATTAAAGGAACTGAAACCAAGCCAATAATTATTTTATCCACTTGGTTGATCATCCCGCTAAGTACAAGAAATAATAAGATAATCCAAGAATATTTTGGAGTGCTTGTCATGTAAATCCCCCACGTTTTACTATATAAGGAACACCTTTTTCTGAGTTCTTAAAAGGTGTTCCCACTCGTTCTTACTAAACGTTTTATAAAAATCACTTCAGGGTTTCTACTATACCGCCAGATGTTGTTTTACGTTGCGGTACGCCGCCGCGACCTGGTTTACCCGTATTCTCATCAATAAACATTGCGAATTCAGGGGAAATTTCCCGACCATTTGGCATTGTGAGCCACAATCTTAAAAGATGACGTTTGCGTTCCGGCTCCTCATAGTCTTCGTATTGAGTACGTGAGTGCAGAATCGTATAATTATTGACGAACTGCATATCACCCGGCTCCAACATCATGTTATAATGCAAATTCTCATCATGAAGGAGGGAATCCAGTAAGTCTAAGGCCTCAATTTCCACTTTCGACAATTGGATGCCAGTTTTTGCTTGTGCTGATTCGATAAATAAACGGACATATCTACAGCTCAGTTTACCATCATAATAATTAAAGATTGATGATTTAAATACTGGAGGTTCTCCCGGAGCTTCCTCTCCACGGCGATCAAAGAAAAATGGACGACAGAGAACTCCTAGATATTCCGGGTTCTTCTCTAAAATTTCATTGTAAACAGTCATCGAACTTATGATACTGCTGTGCCCTCCAGATCTCCCTTTTCGCAGGCTTAATAATCCAACAACATCAGATCCATCAGCATGAAATGGAAGATGCAGTTTCGTTTGGTAACCACGTACATTAGAATTTTCTAAGCTAAAACCTTGATCTTTGACGTGCCCTAAGAGGTCACCATTTGCGTTTTGCGATACCGGAATGCCCATGTGAAGTCCGAGACCCCAGTAAATGATGCTTACGTCTTCATCTGTATACCTTTCAATAGGTAATCCACGAATTAATAGGAACCCTCTCCCATTCTCCAGCTCTTCAACAAAGTAAACGATTTCTTCATATAATTCAGGAATCGGAAAATCCTCTTTGCTAAAATCAGGTGCTTTTAAACCCTTTTGTTTAACATGGACTAAAGCGTTCTCAAGAGAGGCAATCGTTTTTTCAGACAAATAATAAACCCATGAATCATCTTTAGCCAGATCAGTGCCTTTCCACGCTACTTGCCCTTTTACTTTTTCCTTTAAAATGGTTGACATAATTAATCCCCCTTTAATAAGTTGGTTCTTTTCTTACTTCACTTCAGTCAATTCTCTTAACTCTCTGCGCAAAATCTTCCCTGTTGAATTCTTAGGCAGTTCTTTAAAAAATTCTACTCGTTTAGGAAGTTTGTACTTCACCAGCCTATCCTGACAGAATTGAATAATGTCATTCATGGTGATATGCTCATCATTAACTACGACAAAAGCTTTAACACTTTCACCGTATTCCTCATCTGGAACTCCGATTACGGCAGCCTCTACTACAGCAGGATGTTGATACAAGACTTCCTCCACTTCACGAGGATATACATTGTAGCCTCCAACAATAATAATGTCTTTCTTGCGGTCAACAATGTAGATGTATCCTTCTTCATCCATTGTTGCGAGATCACCAGTGTAAAACCACCCGTCATTAAAAGCAGCTGAAGTAGTTTCCGGCATCCCCAAATATCCCTTCATTACATTTGGCCCTTGAACAACTAATTCTCCGACTTCTCCTCTCGGCAATTCTTTTCCGAACTCACCTACAACTTTGCTTTGGACAGCTGGAATATTCAAGCCGATAGAACCTGGCTTGCGAGTTCCTTTTAATGGATTAATAGCGACGAGAGGAGCAGTTTCCGAAAGCCCATATCCTTCCAAGATAGAAACATTAAACTTGTTTTCAAATTTATGCAGCAGCTCTGCCGAAATCGAGGCACCTCCAGAGATACACATGCGAATAGATTGGCAATCCTCCGCAACCGCTTCAGGCAATTGATAGATAAAACTGTACATCGTAGGTACTCCAGCAAACACGGTTGCCTTTTTTTCTCGAATGATGCTGACCACGTCATGAGGGCTGAATTTAGGCTGGATAAGGACTGTTGCCCCACAAGCAATTGGCGCATTCAGACAAACTGTCATACAGAATACATGGAACATTGGCAGAACAGCTACTACACGATCTTTATCACCGAATTCTAATAATTTTGAAATGGAGTCCGCATTTGAAACCAAGTTCCGATGCGTTAACATTGCACCCTTTGGTTTCCCGGTTGTTCCTGATGTGTATAGAATGACTGCAAGATCTTCATCATCAATGTAAGGGCTTCCATAAGCATTAATGCTTGTGCTTGTTTCCATGAGATGCTCCCATGTCGATTCCTGATCCTCGGCTTCGGTATAAACGACAAGCTTCAGATTTTCCAATTGCTTTTTTACTTCAGATAACTTCGGTTCTACAGATACATGAGTAATGACCGCTTTGGCTTGACAATTGTCTAATAAGTAGTTGATTTCCCCTTGGGTATAAAAAGGATTGATCGGAACAACAAATGCACCAAGCCGTAAAATACCGTAGTACGCAATGAGAAATTCAGGGCTATTTCCTAAAATAAGAGCCACTCCATCTCCCTTCCTGATTCCTTGTACATACAGACCAGCAGCCAGTTGATCCACCTTCTGATTTAGTTCTTGATAAGTAACACTTTTATCTCCATAGATATAAGCGATACTTTCTGGGAAATTACTTGCGCTTCTTTTTAGATTTTCGTTTAAGTTATAACTCATTAAATGAATTCCACCCCTTTTCTCACATAGAAGGCTTTGATTTGCCAACTATTTTGAATATTTAAACTATTATTACATTTTAAGTATACTCATAAATTATAATTAAATAAAATTAAATATTTTAATTTATATATAAGTATTAATAATATTAAAAAGGAACTTCAGGATAACAGATGGGCTACTTCGATGATCTCTCCATCTACTTCTAAATAAAAAGACACTGCCCCAGTAAAGTGAACTTTGCCCCTTTTTCGGACAGTATAATAAGGCGCCTATGCGGCTAATAGGTGGTCCCGGTATTGTACCGGGGCCATTTTCTTTAGTCCCCATCGATAACGAGACTCATTTCTCATAACACCTATTGAAACAAAAAAAAAACCGGATAAGGGACTTTTTTATGTGTGTCCGTTATTCGGGGTATAGGTCATGTATCCTCAGTCTTTTAATTTTCATTTAATTAAGATTCCTAAATGTGATTATCACAGTTCTTTTGAAATATTATTATTCCTTTTCTTTTTCACTAAAAGAATGATGGCAACGATAAAAGCAACGGCGCTATATAACCAGGTATACATAAAGGCAAGGCCTAATCCGATATTTGCATCCATATAATCGTTTTTCACATGATCTATGGCTAAATATAGAAGCGGTGCAGCTCCAATGATGAACAGGATGACCCAGAGAACATTTCTTTTCGGATTCTTGGTTGATAAAATAATAATGATGAAGGATAGCAAGAGAAACGCTTCTGAAGCTATCGTCAACGTTACCAGATTGCTCATAATAATTCACTCCTAATCGTGGTTGCATAAATGGAATATATTTATGTTCCCTTATATCTATGCTACTTTTCGTTCCTATATTATTATCTTAAAAAAACCTGAATACCTCCAACGGGAATGAAGGATCCAGGTTTCATGTTAATTTTTCTTGGATAATTGCAAGGCATTCTTGATGCTTTTCAGTGATTTTGAGCTTCCATACATCAAGACACCACCCCGATAGATTTTTGCTCCGATTATTCCAAGTAAAACAATCGTTAAGATCAAGACTGCAATACTGATGGCGATTTCCCAGAATGGAACTTCAAGCATCCCTACACGCAAGAACATGATCATAGGCGTGAAAAATGGAATGAATGATGTGATCGTAATATAACTGGCTGACGGATTCCCCAGTCCAAACATCGCAATCATGAAGGCGATGACAACCAACATGGTCATCGGTGAAATCATTTGCTGGACATCTTCAATTTTGCTGACAACGGACCCCAGACATGCCGCAAGAGTTGCGTACAGAAAATACCCAAGCAAAGCGAAGATGATTGCATAAATGATCGTTGAGATATCGGTACTGCCGAAACCGAAAAATGAAAAGAATCCTTCGTCCATACCCGTCAAGTTTTGTTTAATCGAGAAATAGCCCACCCCAAAAAATAAAATCATTTGAGTAAGACTAAGTAAAGCAACACCCATTATTTTGGCAAACATCTGTGTGACTGGCGGGACACTTGAAATCAGGATTTCCATGACTCGTGATGTTTTCTCAGTAGCTACTTCCATTGCAATCATCGTTGCATACATCAACACACCGAAGTAAATCACGAATAGGAGAACATACACGAGACCTCGTGCTTGATTGAGATCCTCTTCCGTCTTTGCATTTTTCTGAAGCGCAATCGTATCAAATGCTGGCGGCGTATTCAATTGAGCGATTTGCTGCTCTGTCAAATTCAATTCCTTCGCGGTTATTTGACCCTTCAATTGGGTTAGCGCTAAAAGCAAATCATTACTTACCGCAGAATCTGAAATTTGATTCGCTTTATACGTTCCCTTGAAGCCGAGAGTTTCATCCTTTTCGATTAACAAATACCCAACGATTTCTTCCGCGCTGACCATTTCCTCCGCTTCCTTTTCATCCTGGGCGGATATTATCGATAGGTCATCGTTCACACCTGCTACCGCTTTTTTATAAGGATCAAATAAGCTGCCTTCAGTCTGATCGATAACGGCAACCTTTTCCTGTTCATCACTGTCGAATTTATCAATAAGATTCGAAAGATTAGAAAGAACGAGAATCAGTGCCATCATAATGATTGTAGAAATGATAAAGGATTTCGTCTTTAATTTTGATAGATATGTATGGGAAAGGACAATCCAAAATTTATTCATAGACGGCACCTACTTTTTCAATGAAAATATCCGTCAGCGATGGTTCTTCCAATTCGAATTTCCGGACGAAACCTCTTGGAACAAGATCACGTAGCATGTTCTCAGCCACATCTTCACCAGTTACTTGAAGAATTTTCCCTTCCATCGTGTTCTTGACTTTTGTTACACCTGAATAATTATCCAAGAAAGATAGATCAAAATCTGCTTTAATTGAGACATTCTTTTTACCAAAAGAACGCTTGATTTCTTTTAATTTTCCAGCCACAACAGGGGAACCTTTATGCATGATGCAAAGATGCTCGCACATCTCCTCGACATGCTCCATGCGATGGCTCGAGAAAACGATCGTCGTGCCGCTGTCCTTTAAGTCAATGACAGCTTTCTTCAGGATTTCCACATTCACTGGATCCAGTCCGCTGAAGGGTTCGTCAAGGATAAGTAATTCAGGTTTATGAATCATCGAGGCGATCAGCTGGATTTTTTGCTGATTTCCCTTTGAAAGCTCTTCAACTCGCTTATCGATATACTCGGGTACCATAAAGCGGTCCAGCCAATACTCCAATTCTTTCAAAGCATCCCGTTTATTCATCCCTCTTAATCTAGCCAAATACACAATTTGATCGCGTACCTTCAGTTTTGGATATAGTCCGCGTTCCTCAGGAAGATAGCCAATCATTGAACTGGTCGTATAATCGATTTTCTTACCATCCCAGACAACTTCCCCTTCAGTGGGGTCTAGCAGGCCGAGTATCATCCGAAACGTAGTCGTTTTCCCTGCTCCGTTCCCGCCTAAAAAACCGAACATTTCCTTCTCGGGAATAGTTAAATCAAGCTGGTTTACAGCTGTGAATTCCCCGAATTTTTTCGTAACTTCTTTGATTTGTAAAGCCAATGCACAACCTCCTAAAATATGATTCTTACTATATGTTAACGGAAATGTTTTCCAATTTCAACTATCACCAAGTACCGAATAACTCCTTTTCACCTTCGATTATATGCATGTTCCAGAAAAAAATTTCACTATCTAGCCCCTTGAATAAAACAATGGGTACAAACTGCAGTTCTGCGTCATTGAGGTTGTTGTATGAGTTTTTGTCCAAGTTTTACAGTATATGGATAGGGTTTTTCACACTAAAAAAAGGGATTTTTGCTCTTGTCTTTCGCTGTTGTTAAATTTAGGAAACTTTTCTTCTATTTATAAAAAGATTCACAAAAGAGTGGATTGGGTACAATTATGAAATGAACTAGTAAACGTTATCGTAGTATTAGAAGTTTCGGGAGGAAGTTTATATGATTAATGAAAAAGTGGCTTTGATATTAGAAGATAAAATTAACGTTATTAAAAGTGATGAAACATCCATTTATTTAGTCGGCCCAATCAAATTACCCGTTAACTTAGAGGGCGAAACAATTATATTCCAGTGGTATTGCTGGTTACGATGTGAGAATATGGCGGGGCATTTTTGTGGTGACGGTACTTATAATATAGAAAAGATCATTGAAACTTTAGCCTCTTCCAACTTAGCGGAAATGCAGCAATCAAGTGTGTTACTGTATGGAGATTTTCAAAGCTCCTCCGATGCCCTTATCCGGATGCATAGTATTTGTCATACTGGTGATATATTTGGCAGCAAACGCTGTGATTGTGGCTTTCAATTAAAGCAGGCTATGAAAATGATTGCGACTCATGGATCTGGTGCTTTATTTTATTTAGCGAATCACGAAGGAAGAGGCATCGGATTATTTAGTAAAGCCATGGCTTATGTTCTGCAAGAAAAAGGCTTGGATACGGTGGAAGCGAATTTGGAGCTTGGATTTGTAGATGATGCACGTAACTATGATGACGCCATTCGAGTGTTAAAAAACCTGCGCTCTAATCCAGTGACTCTTATCACCAACAATCCGAGAAAATTAGAAGCCCTTCAAAACTCAGGTGCAAATGTAGCAGGCAGAGTTCCGTTGTGGGGAGATATTTCCGAGTTTAATGAAAAATATTTAGAAACTAAAGTGGTACGTTCCGGTCATTTAAAAGATATTAAAAATGAATGAATGATTTGTTTCATATGAAATTGGTTATACCCCTGAATAGGTTTATACGAATCCGAATTGTTGGAATAACCAGGGGAACCACAAGGATTGTTGAATGTATTATCCTGTAAATATCCTTTAAAAAATCATTTGTCATGGAAATCAAATGTGTAAAGATTATTTGATAAAAAGTAAGAAAAGATTTTCGATTCGACCAAACTAGTTGTTGAAGAAGAAATTTATTCCATAAAGACATATCCAATACAGAGTTCCTCACAATGTCATTCAATTCAATCGCAGATTTTTGGATGAATTAAAAAAAGAGGGAATATCCCCCCTCTTTCTATATCATATTATATGTTGTTATATACCCTATGTCCAAATAGCTACAAGTTTGATGACCTTACCTTCCTTATTTGCTTATGCTGCTCAGGAATGGGAATCATCCCTATAACAATTGTGGTGGTCCTGCCAAATCGCAGTGATTCCTTGTCATTATTTCTTTATTAAAAATTGAAGAGGAGCTTGAGTTAAATTAATAAAGAAATCCTTAATATTTTTCCTAACTCTTCTCTGTTAATCTTGGACTTTTCCATTAATGACAACACGCTTCCCATTTGTAGGTTGCTTTATCATCCTTCCATCCTTGATGTATACAGTGTAAGTATTATTGACTTTAGCATCTATTCTTGCTAGGTCTCCCATTCCTGCTATGATATTTTTGACAGCTTCCCTCTTCAGATTATTCATAACTTGCTTTTTCCATTGTTCCCGTTTGTTTTTTTGTTTATTTTCATCAACCATCAGGATCCCATCCTTCTTGTTTGATTTATGCCTTCTCCGATATTAGTGTATTATTTTTTTATCATCTTGTTACACATATGCTTTTCCTTATTGTGTTCTTTTTTTAGGCTTTGTTAAACTCTAATGTTGATCTTAAACAAAAAAAGAGACCCCTTATTAGGTCTCCATTAGTGCATCTTAATGAACTAACGCACCTGTTGCAATAGACATAATCTTATATCAGCTCTCCTGATTAAATTTTTTCAACTTAACCTTTTAAGACTTTGAATGCTTCTCGAACTTTTCGAGCAAATTCCAGTGGTGGTTCGATTGATTCAAAATGCATATACATGGCTCTAGGATTTTCAAACAACCAGTGATTATGAACTGCTGTTACAATAAGATCCCTCTCTCTTAATTCTGTTAACAATGGATTTACCTCGGCTTGAAGTAGTACAGTTTCACCTAAATTTAGTGCATTTCCTTTACTATCTAAATTCTCAAAGGTGAAAAATTGAGGGTTTACTAAGGAGTTCTCCTTCCAAGTATTTTAAATGGAATGTCTCTAAATCTTTGAACTAGACATACTCCATTCATAAAACTTGCATCACCATCAAGAATCCTTGCAAATTCACTACATAAATCCCTTTTCGAGTCCCTACCCATAATATTTCACTCCCTATAATAAAACCATTTCTTTTTTAGTAACATGGTTTTATTGTATGCGGGTGAATTATTTAAGATTGGGCAAAATCAAACCCCATAAATTTTGTTTATCGCGACCTTTGAATTCAATATTAATGAAGCTACCTGCCCTGATAGTTCAACAAGAAAATCAACAACATTCTTTAACAGAGCCTTTTTTTATAACATAAAATGGCTCACCCTAGTGATAACAAGAAAAGAACAAACATAAAAACAGGATGCAACGGAACGTTGCACCCTGCCTGAAAAAGGGGTTTGCTTCATTTCGAATCAGCATAAATTCTCTGCGATAAACACCTCATCTACTTTAGAGTAAATACTGGTATCTGACTAGAGTTTACCATCCAAAGCAACCATCCCCTATATCTTAAAAGTATTATCTACTTTCAAAGCATAAATGACAATTATTGAATGAGTTTTCCGCTTTTACGTGCAAGAAAACCATCTCCTTGCTCGAATCGATTTTTTAATGAAGCTACCTGTAGTTAAGTTAAACGTCTTTAACTAACACCTCATTTACTATATGATGTGAATCATACGTAATCAGTAGCCCCTTCTTCTTTATTTATAATGACCATCAGCGGTTAAAAAATAACTGGTTGTTTATGGATATCGAGAATTGTTTAAAATCAACTTATAGCTATATAATGAAACTTGGTAATGAACTCATTAGTACCCTATCAAACGATTTTCAGCAAATAAAAAAGGCTGCACTTTCTACACAAATCGAAAAGGAATAAATTATTTTTTACCGCTTTTATTTAGGAACTTATATAGATGAATAAAAGCCTATTGATTCTTTAGTTAAAGAATATTTTTATTGGTTCCATTATTTTCGGAATGGGATGGGATGGAGCTTCTTTATTATTGTCTTTTTTATCAGTTACTGAAGGTTATTTTCATGGTAATTTAAGTGAAATTCTTCGCAATCTCAATGGCATAACAAATGCTTTCTTCCCTATCGATCCTTTTTAGCACATTAATTAGTGGAATTAAGCTAAACTAAACAGATAAACTCTACACTAAGCTCAACTCTCGTCAGTGGAAATGGCGGGAAATGAGCAAAAATAAAAAGGCAACCAGTCAGTTAGTTTTCACCGACTTTCTGGACAGCCCCTTGCAGTCTTTACTTTATCATTAATATAGAAAGGACAAAGCGAATAACCTCGCTTTGTCCTTACCTCATAGCATTATGAAGACTTGATTATTGCGCTTTCAAATCTGCACGATAATCGTCTATAATCGCTTGTATCTCCGGATCTGCCGGAACATTTGTGACGTCGTAGAGGAATCCATTGGATTCGACCAAAGTCATTTTGGCGTCAACGACTTCAAAAGTCAAATTCAGGCGGCCCAAATAATGTTCTTGTTCTCCGCCAGCTTGAGTAATTGGCACCATCACCTCTCCGTTGAATTCGTATTCGGGAGTTTCGATGACCTTGTGTGTATCTGCCCCGATTACCGCTGAAACTCCGGGAACCTGAGCCAGCTTATGGTCTTCAGGATTTCCGGCATGCGAAAGGACAATGTTAACGTCTGACTTTTCACTCACTTCAGGAAGCAACGTATTCAACGCTTGAACCGGTTCGATGAAATCGAGGTCTGCAACATCATCCCAACCGCGAATTTCCGGCTTCATCGATGTAAGGCCGATCATGCCGACTTTAACGCCATTGAAAGCAAAACTCTTCCAAGGTTTTACATTCTGAATGTACTTTCCTGTTTCCCTGTCAATTACATTACCAGTAAGGATGGGGAAATTCACGTTGCGGTGGTAATCCTTTAACTGTTCATAACGGCTGTCCGGTGTGCCCTCCCCGACAGGGTAAACGCGGAAGTCGTTGTTTCCTAGAGCCATCGCATCATAGTCCAAAGCTTTCAAAAGGGACGTCTCCAACTCTCCTTGACCCGCCTGAAACTCGCCGCGCAGGAAGACATCCCCGCCATCGACGAGAAGCACATTCTCCTCTTCATTGCGCACATTTTCAATGATGGTGGCATACTTCGCAATAGAATTGTGATGAAGGGTTCCATCATCCAGCGTGACGATGTCATCCAGATGACCATGAAAGTCATTCGTCTGGAGAATGGTGAGTTTAAACTTCTCTCCCTCCTTGAGCTTTTCCTCCGCATCTGCCGTAACGGGCTTTGCGACAAAAGCGACAGCCATCGCCAGCGAAAAGCAGCCCGTCAAAAATATCTTTCCCATTTTTTTCATACTATTTCCTCCAAGCAAATTACTCTATTAAATTGTAAAACAAGTTATTTAGTTTCCAGTCTTTTCGGATTTCTCAAGACCTACTAGTTTATTTTTCTCTTCAGAGTTAGTTTTTTCTTCTTTTTCATTGCTGATCAAGTCATTTGTTGCTTTCTTAAATTCTTTTAAAGTGTTTCCAAAAGCACTTCCAATTTCCGGTAATTTTGAAGGACCAAAAATGATTAACGCAATGACTAGAATGAGAATTAGGCCAGGGATGCCGATACTAGATAACAAACGCCTCACCTCCTATACCATGATGGTTTGATAGTACTCAAAAAATGCGTTCATTACTTATTAAATTGGCATACCATGACGCTCTAAAGCTGCTGCTTCTAATATAGACATGCCTTGTTCTTCTGCGAATGCAGTAAGTTTATCCGAAACAACAGGAGCAAGACTTGCTGGCGGTAGAGCCTGGTTCATAGCTCGTCTACGGGTAGAATTTCTGCGTGCAAATGGTCCCCAAATCGCGAAGGTGATACCTGGTGTTTGCATATTTACAAAGAAAGTATTTCCATCTGGAGAAAATGTAGGGCCAGCAAATTCAGAACCGTTCATCATATTTTCAGCGAAAGTATAAATATTTCCTTCAGGAGTTAATCCGACAATACGATCATTACCGCCACCATCTTCGGCGATCCAAAGATCTCCCCAAGGAGTGATTGTAATGTTATCCGGTGCTTCTAAATCATTTTTATCAGTAGACTCATAGAATAGTTCTAAGGTGTTTGTCGCTGGCGTGTAGCGATAAACACGGCCAAGGCGTGCTGAACCTGCACTTGTATCATCAAACCATAAAGTACCTTCAGAAAAATAAGCCCCTTCTAAGCGGCTAAACTGAATACAGCCTTTATCCTTAGCATCTTGCTGTGCGATTTCAGGATTTAATTTTTTCCAAACAATCCCGAATTTTTGTCTAGTACTAAATTGACTTGCAGCTGCAGCCGGCAATTCATCAATCGCTGCCGCTTCAAGGATACCGCCCTTTTGCAGAGAACCTAGCTTTTGACTTCGGTCATGTGGTGTAAAACGGTACAAGAAGCTTGGACTTGCGTCTTCGGTTAAATACCAAATTCCTGTTGAAGGGTCAACATGCCCAGCTTCATGGGAGAAATAACCCATATCACGGATCGGTGTTCTTGACATTTCGTTTTCAGGATCAAGCGGATTTACTTCAAATACAAAGCCATGTCCCATATCACGAGTTTCTTCCATTGTTAACCAAGTGCCCCAAGTCGTAGCTCCACCCGCACAGTTACGGATTGTACCTGAACTTGATACATACTGATCAATGACCTTGTTATTTTGTCCAACGATTAATGTGGTTGTGCCGCCGGCAGCACCAGCACTCCAAGGTTTTTTTCCGTTTACAGGGTAATCCGAATTTGTCCCATTTTCATGGTTTCTTACAAGAATGGTTGTACCCTTCTCTCCTTTATAGGCAGCCATTCCATCGTGGGCAGAAGGGACAAGGTCACCATTAGGCATGATATCACCAGTTCGTGAAAGCATTTTGTAATGAAATCCCCTTGGCAGATCAAGAACTCCATTTGGATCTTTTACTAATGGGCCATAGCCGCCAAATCCACTTGTTGGATTGCTGGATTCCGCTGCAAATCCTTTTGTAGCTCCCGCAAGAGAAAATACCCCAGTTGAACCAAGTGTTAATGCTAAAGTACTCATTCCGCCAACTTTTAAGAAATTACGTCTGTTTAAACCGCTATTGCCAGATTTCATCAACATTACCTCCAAAAAATCTTTTTGAGGGATGCTATATTCCTTATAGCAAACTCTACCCTTTAAATTAACAGACCATTTTAAATACTCTGTTAAATCCATGTTATTTTATTCCTTCACATGAAAGATAAACCAAAAGTCACGGTTTATACGAAAACAAAGGAGGTTATAACGGCATTTATAACATGTAAAGGGCGGAAATTGATGGTATTAGTCAAAAATGGAGAAAAAACTAAGGATTTTGTCATAAAAAGACCGATGCAGAATATTAAAGCTTATTAATCGTTTGTAAATATAAGTGATACACTATGACAAACTAGTTAACCCGATTAATTCTACCCAAATCTATTAAAATTTTTGAAGAGGTATCGAGTAAAAACATGCTATATCATTGATCTGGAAATATTCTAGTTGTAACCCCACTCCCACATACTCCCCAAATAAATTAAAGGGCATGTTTTGGATTACTGCCATTTTTTAGAGTGTTAAATGCTAATAATTTAAAAATCTCCATCAGTCACAAGCATATGCTCATATTTACATGCATGATATCTTTTTAATTCGTATAATAGAATGAAGGGAAATCAAAATGAGTCTAATTTACAAAAAGAGGGAGCAGATTTGTTCTGTGGAACCAAAAGGCGAAGAAATAAACAGTTTAGCATTAAAAGTCAAAGAGATTATTCAATCTTCAGGATGTCAAAACGAAGATGTAATCTTTCTGTGTATTGGTTCAGACCGATCAGTCGGGGATTCATTGGGCCCTTTAGTCGGGACCATGCTTAAAGAGCATACGGTGCCTTATCGTGTTTATGGTACCTTGGAAAACCCCGTTCATGCATTTAATTTAAAAGAGACATTGAAAGAAATTAAAAAACAATTCAAAAAGCCTCTTATTTTTAGTGTGGATGCATGTTTAGGGGATCAAAACCAGGTCGGTTATGTTTTTTTGAAGGATGGACCTCTTGTCCCAGGGAAAGCTTTAAAAAAAGTATTACCTGAAGTGGGAGACTATCATATTATAGGAATGGTAAATTATATAGATCCGCTGCCAACGATGCAATTTTTAAATGATACTCGTCTATACACGGTTATGAACCTGGCGAATAAAATCGTAAAAATCATTACTTCTGGAATTAAATAAAAGAATGGGCTGTGCCAAAACCACTAATAATAATTGGGTTTTGGCACAGCCCTACTTTGTTTAAATTCGAAGATTTTATTAGATAACATTATTCTTAAATAATAGCCCCTGTCAAGATAGCAGCAATAATAAGGACTAATGAACAAATTAGAGCCCATTTAAATGCATACCGCTGTAGTTCCCCGATATCTGTCTTTACCATCCCTACCAGTAAAAGAGTCGAGGCCACGAGTGGACTTAAGAAATGTACAGGCTGCCCCAGTACGGAAGCTCTGGCAATCTCTAAAGGACTCACCCCATAAGCTTCTCCTGCTTCGGCAAGAATTGGCAAAACACCAAAGTAGTAAGCATCATTTGATAAAACGAACGTAAATGGCATACTTGTGAACGCAACGACCATCGGTAAAAAAGAGCCTAAAGAATCCGGAATGATTGCCACTAATGAATTAGCAATGGCGTCTACCATTTTCGTTCCGGAAAAGATCCCTGTGAAAATACCAGCCGCAAATACTAATGTGACAACGGTTATAGCGTTTCCTGCATGTGACCCGATTCGCTCTTTTTGCTGTTCTAAATTAGGGTAATTAATGATCGAAGCAAGAACAAACCCGATTAGAAACAACACCGGTACCGGTACTAAGCCCATTACAAGAACGACCATGACTGTGAGCGTCAACAAAAGATTGACCCATATTAATTTAGGGCGCTTTAAATCGTCTTGTATGGCGGAAGCTACCGCTGCTTCAGCAAGAGCCCCTTTCATTTCAGGTGCAGCTTTGATATAAACAACGCCAAGCCTTTTGCGCTCTTTTTTACCAAGTACATAAGCGGTAAAAAGAATAGCTGCTATTCCTGAGAATAGTGTTGGGATAATCGGGACAAAGAATTCATTTGCATCCAAACCTAAAGATGCTATTGCTCTAGTTGCAGGTCCTCCCCAAGGAGTCATACCACTCATAATACTGACTGCCAGCATAGAAATAGTGGCAAGAATAAGTGGATTCATACCAAGTCGTAAGTAAAGAGGCAGCATAGCGGAAATCGTAATCATATGAGTCGTGGTACCATCACCATCTAAGGCAACTGTCATTGCGATTACTGCTGTTCCTATCGCTATTTTAACCGGATCCCCTTTTACGATTTTCAACATAGTTTTAATAAGTGGATCAAATAATCCAGCGTCAATCAGAACTCCGAAAAACAAAATAGCGAACAATAGCAAAGCGGCTGAAGGTGCGACAACCTTTATTCCATCGAGCATCATATCTCCGAGCTCTGGACCAAATCCGCCAATTAATGCAAAGATAATTGGTATGACTACAAGAGAATTAACAGGTGATAACCGTTTAGACATGATTAAATAAGTAAAGACAACGACCATTGAAATTCCAAGTAAAGTTAGAATATTAATCCCTCCTATTAAAGAAACCGCTTACAAATTGGATAAAAAGTTTGAATAATTAAAAAATATTACACATTATTTTCTGATTCCCTGTTGCTTTATTTTCTATTTTTAGAATAGTTCATATCATTAAATAAGTGAAATACATATTTTTTGTACTTTTCCGAAAAAAAAACTTATAATCCATTTTATATTAAATTAAGAAATCCAAAAAGCACAATGAAATTGTCAATAATTTCATTGTGCTTTTTCGTTAAAGATTGGAATTTTTATTCAAAAAATCAATAAAGTTTTTCACAGTAGAGAGTTTTAATGAATCCTGGTTATACATTAACCATGTATTTCTTAACACCGGCTTCCCATTTTTGTAGGATAACCCGTATGTATGCAAATTATCTGAAGGCTGCAGGCATATTTCCGGCAGAATAGAAACACCAAGATCATTTTTGACCATCTCTTTGCACGTCTCCTGCCGATCTGTTTCCATAGTTACAAATGGTGGCTCTGGGAATCTATCATGCCACCAGCCATTTATTAAGTTTTTTAAAGAACTGTCGGTCTTATAATTTATGAATGGAAGTTCTGGCAAATTATCCAAGTCTACCTCTTTCTTAGAAATTAAACAAAGTCTTTCTTTATGCAGTAAAGATTTGATTCCATACCATTCATAATTTCCACGCAGAATGCCTAATTGAACACTAGAGGAATCCAGAAGATGCATGATTTCAGTACTCCAGCCTGTATTCACATTAAATTGTACATGAGGATATTGTGTTGAAAACTTTTTCAATATTTCTGGTAGTTTATATTGGGCAAAGTTGCTGGAAACGCCAAGCCTTAACGTTCCTCTTACCTCATTTTTCATATTCAGCATATAATCTTTCGTTTTTTGCAACTTTTTCACCATTTCTTCCGCATAGCCCGCTAAATGTATCCCTTCTGAAGTGAACTCAATTCCTCCTTTTATTTTGAAAAATAAGTTCGTGCTAAATTCTTTTTCTAAATTTTTAAGCCGGTACGTTAACGCCGGCTGCGATATATATAAACGCTCTGCGGCACGGCTAATGTTTTTTTCTTCATATAGTACCCTTATCGCAATCCAATCTTTTTCGTCCACTTAACCATCTCCCACTTTTTAGATTATAAGTTTTTTTATCATTTTTATTAAAAAAATATGTATTTTACTTATAAATAAACTTATCATACTATATTTTCAAAGGAACCGGTAGTGCTTTAAATATTGATTGAGAAAAGGTGGTTATACAATGAAAGTGCCAGTAGTTGTAATGCGCGGCGGGACAAGTAAAGGTGTGTTCCTTAACTTTGAACATATGCCTTCGAATCCCTCACACTGGGAAGGTTTCTTACTTGACGTGATGGGCAGTCCTGATCGGAGACAGATTGATGGTCTTGGAGGAGCGAATTCATTGACAAGTAAAGCAGCGATTATTAAAAAATCAGATTCACCAGAATTCGATGTGGAATATACATTTGCTCAGATTAGCATCGATAATCAAATGGTTGATTTTAAAGGAAATTGTGGGAATATTTCATCTGCTGTAGGACCTTACGCAATTGAGCAAGGATTAGTCCCTGCAATAGAACCTGTTACAACGGTGAAAATTTTTAACGTGAATACACAAAAATTGATTATTGCAGAAGTAGAGGTTGAAAATGGACAAGTGAAATCAGAAGGATGCTGCTCAATTCCTGGGGTGCCTGGTAAAGGATCACCTATCTATCTTTCTTTTACTCGTGCAGAAGGAGCAGTTACAGGAAAACTTTTCCCTACAGGAAATCCGATTGACATGATTAAAACCAAGGATCGACTAATTCAAGTTTCAATTATTGATGTTGCCAATCCACTCGTTTTTGTAAAGGCACAGGATATTGGTCTAAGCGGGAGCGAGTTGCCTACTGATTATTCACAGGAAAAATTAAATGAACTGGAAGAAATTCGGTCAATTGCAGCTGAAATGTGTAAATTTTCCGATAAGAAATCAGCTACTGTCAAATCTCCTGCTGTACCTAAAATGACCCTAATTGCTCCTCCTATGGATTACGTCGATTTAAACGGATCGGAAAGAAAAGCGTCAGAGATGGATTTGATGATCCGAATGATGTCGATGCAAAAGCCCCATCAAGCGCTTGCTATTACAGGAGCCATCTGTGCAACAGCAGGTGCTTACTTACAGGAAACGGTTTTATCTGAGATGGTGAACATTAAGCACGAAATTTTTCGATTAGCCCACCCGGCCGGGATAATGGAAACAAAGGTTGATTTCTTGGCAGGACACATACGCGCTATTAAAGTGGTACGCACAGCAAGAATCATTTTGGAGGGATACGTGTACACGAAAAAAAATTATGAGCTTTCCTATCAATTAGCTTAATTTGAATTCATTTCAGCACAAAAAATTATTTATTAATTGGAGGATTCAAATGTGGGTCATCACAGTCTTTTTAAAAGAAAATATTAAAATATTTGAATTTGACACAGAAAAAGAAGCGAAAGAAATATTCAAAAATATTAAAGGCAATAAAATTCTTTCTGAAATTGTTTACTTCAATGATCCTTGCTTTGTATAAGTGAGTATTCAATAGAGCCCAGACTTTAATGTATTTAACCTAAACAATGCCTTCAATTCAATAATAATCTAGGAATGAGAATAGGAAAGATTTCCTAGGAAAGCTAAAACTCTTATACAAATTAGTGTATAGATACTTAATCCAGATTTTCATAGTAACTAGAGTAAATATACAAAGAAAGCTAATTGCTATCTATCATCCTTATTTAGGGGAAAATATCAATAAACCAATCTCCTACCCTTTTTCACATCTTTAACTTAGGATAAACAGCAATATAAATAAAATCATACAAAGTATTGATAACTGGTAACTCTTCATAGGTCAGACTTTATGCACGATAATGCCAATCTCCATCCATTCTAGCTGGTGCAAACTCATAAGCTAGTAATGAAGAATCCTATTGTCTGGCCATCAGGACGCTTAAAGCTATACAATCACTCCATCAGAAAAAACTGCAATAGATAAACTGTTACTAAGTTTGACCTTTTATATACCAAAATGATATGAATTTTAGTCAAAGCATAAAGACTTTTTATTTTAAAATACCAAACAGCCAAGGACTTTTTTTAAGCCTTGGCTATTTTTCATTCTTCTACTTCACGTATCTCTATTATTTTTGGACACATTCTTATCTAATAAACCATTCAAGGAAAAGACTCAGTGATTATTGATCGTTTCAACCTTTTCTTGAGTATAGCGTGCTGCGGATGAACCAGCTAATTTTCCAAAGACTGCTCCAGACATTAACCCCGATCCACCAGGATAGTTTTCATAAAAAATCCCACCAATCATTTCACCAGCCGCAAAGAGACCTTTTATCGGTTGTTCTTCTTTGTCTAATACATGACCCGTTGCATCTACATGCAAACCACCGAACGAGAAGGTGATTCCGCACGTTACAGGGAAAGCATAGAATGGACCTTGCTCAATTCGAAGTGCCCAATTGGATTTAGGAGGGGTCAGTCCTTTCGTTCCTTTGCCATCTTTCTCTGCGGGTCTATACTCGCCATCTTGTACGGCACTGTTATACTCTTCGATCGTTTTAAGAAATTGTGTTTGATTGACCGGCAGTAAACTAGCCAACTCTCCAAGCGTATCTGCTTTATAAATAGTCGCTTCTTCAAGGGCATATTCTTTACGCAGCATCGGGCGTACCTGTGCATCATAAATTTGATATGCCACATGTCCAGGCTGTTTTAATACCTCACGGCCGTATTTGGCATAGGTGTAATTTCGCAAATCTGCTCCTTCATCAACAAATCGTTTCCCTTCATTATTAAGCATGACGCTGTACGGATAAGAATGCTTTTTAAAAATATCTCCCGGCTTCGTGAAATCCCCTACTTTTGGCGCATTATAATCTGTCCCAATCGAATGACATCCAGACCACTGCCCAAATTTTTGAGCCCCGACTGCCAAAGCCATGGAAATGCCGTCTCCTGTGTTGAACTCGGTTCCACGAACAATAGCTGCTTCCCATTCTTCACCAATATTTTCACTTCTCATTTTCTTATTGGCTTCAAAGCCGCCACAAGCCAAAATCACACCGGATGTCTGAACAGTTACCATTGTATGATCCTTCTCAACAACAACACCGGTTATTGTGTTATGCTCTGATACAAGCGCCACAGCACGTGAATCGTACCAAACGTCGATGCCAATTTCTTCTGTCCGCGCAAAGAGCTGTCTCATTAAGCCAACGCCTTTATCCTCCGTTTTGATAGGCAGTCCTCCCCAGAAATTGCGCTTGCCAGCTTGTACGAAAGATTGATTTTCATAATTCAATTCAAATTTTATTCCCTGATCACGCATCCACGCAATTGTTTCATACGATCTAGAAACCAGCTGTTTTGCTAACTCAGGATTACTTTGTCCACCTGTTACTCGCATTAGATCATTGTAATAATCGGATTCCATGTATTCAGGCATTACAATTAACTCGGATTCTTCATCTGTTAATTCAGGTATTATATTTCTGATTGCGTCTAAATTATTGTATGCAACACGAATGGCTCCATCCGTGAAGAAAGAGTTCCCTCCACGCTTTTCCACTGGTCCCCGTTCTAATACAAGAACTCTAGCACCTCCCTCTTTTGCTGAGATTGCGGCACATAAAGCTGCGTTTCCTGCCCCTACTACAACTACATCATAATTTTGTGTATTTGACATTTTTACCCCTCCTGTTAAGTAGTGATAACTCTTCATGTAAATAATAAGTGAAAATAATGAATAAAAATAATATTGTTTTTTTATTCATTGCCATAGAAAAATTTTATGAAAGAATGCTCGAAACGCAAAACTATAGTGAGTCTATTGATTTACATAAAAAGATAGATTTCTTTTTTCATTAGTTGTATTATACTTTTAGAAATCAAATAAATTATCATTTTTTATAATTACCCATAAATATTTTTTATGGTTAAAGGAGAAAAATTTTATGGATGAAAAAGACTGGCTTATATTAATTACTCTTTACGAAGAAAGAAATATAACTAAGGCAGCACAACGACTATTTATTTCTCAGCCAGCTTTATCCTATCGTATAAAACAGCTGGAAAAAGAGTTCAAAACAAATTTAATCTCTAGAGGCAAAAGAGGTGTCGAGTTTACAGTTGAAGGGGAATACCTCGTTCAATATTCGAAAAATATGCGTAAGCAATTAGGAGCTGCAAAAGAACACATTTCAAATTTGGATAAAAAAGTAAAAGGAACTTTGCGATTGGGTGTATCTGGCTTGTTTGCCCGATATAAACTGCCAGTATTATTAAAAGAATTTCTAACCCTGTATCCAGAGGTTGAAATCAGTTTGAAAACTGGATGGAGTTCTCAAATTCATCAAATGCTTCAAAAAGAAGAAGCACACCTCGGGATAGTTAGAGGTCCTTACAAATGGCAGGAAAATAAAGTGTTATTTCAAGAAGAAAAGATTTGTATTGCCTCCAGTAAAAAAATTGAATTAAAAGAACTTCCTTTTCTTCCTAGAGTTAATTATCAGACAGACCAATCGTTAAGAAATACAATTGAAAACTGGTGGCAGGAAACATTTGCGTTACCACCTAAGATTTCAATGGAGGTAGATCGGATTGAAACATGTAAGGAACTGGTTCTTAATGGTTTAGGATATGCCATTTTACCAGAAATCTGTATTAAAAATGATGAACCACTGTATACTTTCCCCATTGTATTAAGCGATAATAGCTATTTACTTAGAGAAACTTGGGTTTTTTATCGGGATGTGACTATGGATTTGGCACAAGTAAAAGCATTTATTGATTTTCTTAATGATTCTAAACAATGAAACAAGAAGAAACGAAGTAAAACTAATACAAAGGAAGAGAATTAATATGAAAAAGTGGGATTTAAATAATGCAAGCAAGACAATCCAATTTTCGGCTGCACTTCTAACTGCTTTTATTGGAGGCGGCCTTTTCTCTCTTATCAGGTTTCCAATCCCCTGGCTTCTTGGTCCAATGGCAGCCCTATTAATTGCATCACGTTTCAAAAACGTTAAATTAATTTGGCCCGTTTCGATGAGAAATACTGGATTAATTATTGTAGGTTATTCAATAGGCATCTCCTTTACCAAGAGCTCACTGTCTGATATGATTAGTCACCTTCCCTCAATGTTGATCCTTACAATCTTAATTGTCCTTGTGTGTGCATGTTCTGCTTTTGTTATGTCAAAATATTCCGGCATTGACTTTCCTACCTCTTTAACGAGTAGTATTCCTGGAGGTTTGTCACAAATCGTTGTGTTTGCAGAAGAAATGAAAGGTATTGATATTACTACAGTAACCTTTTTCCATGTTACAAGAGTGATAATGGTTGTTTTCTTAGTTCCCCTTTTAATTATCAGTCCCATTTTTGCAGCGAAAAGTACCAATGATTCCTCTAAAATAATGGATAACGTTATTCCAGAGTGGAGTGATTTATTTCCTCTTATCTTTCTGTTCGCCCTTATTTGTTTTCTCGCAGCAAGAATAGGTAAAATATTTAAATTACCAGCTCCTTACTTTTTAGGACCAGTAATCGTTGCTGCTGCAATAGGTCTTTTAGGTTTGCAGGGACCACCACTTCCTCCTTCACTTCTTGATATATCTCAATTTATGGTTGGCGGTTATATCGGTTTACTATTAAAACCAGAACAACTTAACAACAAAAGAAAAACCTTATTATTGGCTTTGATGAACGGACTAATTTTGATCTGCGCAACAATGTTTTTTAGTTTTCTACTGACCCAGTATTATGATTTATCGACTATTACGGGTTTTTTAAGTTTAGCCCCTGGTGGAATGGATCAAATGGGAATCATTGCACAAGAAGTAAATGCTGATGTATCTACTGTTACCAGCTATCAACTATTTCGGATGGCTTTTATTTATGCCGCAGTGCCTCCATTACTAAAATTGGTATTAAAATTAAGTTTAAGAAAAAATGACAAGAACAGTAATGTAAAACTAAATGTTAAATAAAAAAGGAGGAAGCTTTGCTCAAGGACACTGAATAAGTCTGATTTATAAAGAAAAGAAGGTATCATCCACAATATTTAGATGATGACCTTCTTTTTAAATACTAAAAATAGTATTAAACTTTAAAAAAATTTCGTTATTGAATCACTTATCCTATGGCTTTATTTGGTCTCCTCCCCATTCTTTTTTAAAGAATAAATTATTTTGATACCAATACAAAAAAAATATGTATTTAACTTATTGTTCTCTCTGTATTACCTTTAATAAAGAAAAGCGCATAAGCATAGTGTAAAACTTATTAATCTACCAGTTAATTTTTCTGAAGAGTCACAAAATTATTTCTTAGTCATCCAGAGATCATTTGAAAGCGCATTCAAAATATAGGGGGGATTTAATAATGTTTCTAACAATTTTAGGCATCTCCATGGTTACCGTTTTTACCTATTTAATTATGTCCAAACGTTTATCACCCATTGTTGCTTTAACTTTAGTTCCGATCGTTTTTGCAGTAGTTGGTGGTTTTGGAAGTAAAATTGGCACTATGATGATGGAAGGCATTAAGCTAGTCGCTCCTTCTGCAGCTCTATTATTATTCGCCATATTGTTTTTTGGTATTATGATAGACACGGGCTTATTTGACCCACTTATCAAAAAGTTATTAGAAGTTGTCAAGGGAGATCCTGTCAAAATTTCGATAGGTACCACAATTCTTGCATTACTTGTGGCCCTTGATGGAGACGGTACAACAACGTATATCATTACTGTTTCAGCTATGTATCCACTTTATAAACGAATCGGTATGAATCCATTGGTTTTAGCCACAGTAGCCATGCTAGCTTTAAGTGTCATGAGTGGTATGACCCCCTGGGGTGGACCTGCTACCCGAGCAATAGCAGTATTGGGACTTGATGCATCCGAATTTTTTGTTCCACTTATTCCTACCATGATCGGTGGTGCTATTTGGGTTATTTTCGTCGCATTTATTTTAGGGAAAAAAGAACGTAAACGACTGGGTGTAATACAAATAGAAGAGTTAAAAAATGAAATAGCTGCTACTGTAGAAAATGAAGCCACGGATGCATTTCCTTATATTGACATTAAACGCCCTCGTTTTTTGTGGGTTAACTTATTAATTGTGGTAGGCATTATGGTCATTCTTATTATGGGATTGGTACCTTCCCCTATTTTATTTTTGGTCGGTTTCGCTATTGCTTTAATGATTAACTACCCTAATCTGGAAATGCAAAAAAGACGTATCTTAGCACATTCTGGAAACGCTTTAATTGTTGTTCTATTAGTTTTTGCGGCAGGAGTATTTGCAGGAATCTTTTCCGGTACAAAAATGGTTGATGCTATTGCTAATGGACTGGTTGCGATAATACCTGCTTCGTTAGGACAGTTTTTTCCTGTCATTGTTGGCATTACAAGTATACCATTCACTTTCGTTTTATCGAATGATGCCTATTATTTTGGAGTTCTCCCTATTCTTGCAGAAGCAGCTTCAGCCTATGGTATTAGTCCTTTAGAAATTGCTCGCGCTTCTATATTGGGACAACCCGCTCATTTAATGAGTCCACTTGTTGCATCAACCATTCTATTAGTTGGTATGGTTGATAAAGACCTTGGAGAATATCAGAAATTTGCATACAAATGGGCCATCTTGACATCGTTAATCTTAACAGTATTAGCTATAATTAGTGGCGCTATTTCTTTTTTGTAAATTATAAAAGTCCTTGTTTACTTGTTTGCTAGTAAATATCCGAAGGATCCTTTCCAAAAACAACTACTATGGATAGATATTCTCACTTAATTCCCTCACTACAATCGGAAGCAGCGGAATCATTAAATTATTGTGGGGTAAATAGACAGCAGATTGCTGTCTATTTTTATTGATTCGGGCTTCAAGTGAGAGAGGTTACATGTGGCTTCAATAATTTCCCTTACAAGCCCCTACTTAATAGGGCTTTTTCATGAGTACAGGTCAGGTATTTTCGGGAAACAGCATTAAAATATCCTACATCAATAATTGATGCTTTTTCTCCTTTATCCGGGCATTGAATATGCTTAAGCTGAAGTGATTCATTGATTATTACCAAGTCTATTGCACCCAATTCTTTTTTGCACCAAGAACATTTTACAGGTAGTAAGTTTTCTTTTTCCATTAAAGAAGCCCCCTTTTTGATAAATAGGTATTCTCTATGTCTAGTTGCTAATCCTACCTGTTCACATAACTGTCAAAAATCCCTTTTTTCATTACATAGTCAGATGGTGTCTACATCGCTTGTTCAGCTAACCTGCCCCGTTAATGCCTCCTTAAGAAAAAGGTTGCCGCAGCAACCTCATTATTGAAGCAATGCACCCGTTAGTTCTATAAGCAAAAAAGGCCACTAAATGGCAGCCCCCGGATCTCAACTATAAAATAAAGAAAACTACTTGAGAACAATTCAAAATGCGGTAAATTTCGTACCAGTAAATTACCACCTTAAAAATGAGTATTGAAGGCAATTACTTTCTAAATGAATTTTGTAATGACGATAAATAGGTGATGGGAATAGAATTATAAATAGAAAAATAGAACAAGAACTATAATCCAAAAACTCCAAACTTCAAATACTCCAGCGGTTTCCCACATAACAGTTAAAGGGTTATTTAAAGTAAGGAGAGTTAATATAAATGCTCCTAGAATAATTACTATTTTTTTAGACATAATAAATCGTCCTTTTCTGTAATTTATAACGATCACTAGAATGAAACAAAACCTCAGTGAAAAACACTAATGTTTTCAATACGTTATTTGTTTCTTGTTCGGTAATGCCGCTATAGAGCAAGGTGACCGAAGGGTGAGAAGGATACAGGATCCGTTGCAACATTTAAAATTATACCATAAAAATCCAAATCGTTATGAAACTAACCTGCCCCTTTAGTTGCATTAGAAAAAGGAGCTGTTGATTAGCTCCTGGGAATGAATTAATCTTTTACTAAATGGGGTAACGTCAGGAAAATGCGGATTTACCATGTTAACCAGCAACCGATCTTCAGCCAACGCACCCGTTAGGAAGAACAACAACTATAAATACCTCGCTTGAAGAAAGATTCTAGGGATCAAAAAAACCAGCTAAAGAGAGTGTAAATTCCGATTAATGTAAAGAAAATGATTAATATTAATATCGTGATACACCCAATAGTAAATAACTTATCCTCCAATGTCTCATCAGGTTCTTCCGTCAATTTTTCTTTAACTTTATTTTGTATAGTAGAAATTGCTTGATCTTGCAGTCTTTTTATAATTTCACTATCTCCTTTAAATTTTAGAACTCTTGCTATTCTAATAGGATCGTTACCCATAGAATTTTCGAACTGAATACACGCATCTACCATTTCAGGTGTCTTATTCTTTTCTAGATACCAATATCGACCGGCCATCGAGGGATATTTTAATCCAAAATAAATGTCCCCCAACTTTCTGCGAAGTTCTAACTCATTAGGATAGGTTGAAATTAACCCGTGTAGTCTATCCCTTGCTTTCCCTAAATCATTTTTTTCAATGTCCTCTTCTATCTTCTTAATCGTTTTAACAGGTACCTTTTCTATACAAACACCTCATTATCTTTTTCTTTATAGTCTTTATTTTTATTTCTAGATAGTTCAAAATAGTTCCTTCTTCAACTAACCTGCCCCGATAGTTGCATAAAGAAAAAGCTGCCTTAAAGACAGCTCCGATCTTAAGCTACGCCCCCGTTAGCTTAATAAGAAAAAAACACCTTAGTTGGCATTTTTCAGTACAGTAAATTTGCTGGTTTATGAACTTTCAATGGAGATTTTCTTCATTAATCGTTTTAATTTATCTTCTGTAGCTGTTCCCTCTACTGGTGTATAGATACTGCACCTTAAGTCCATGTCCCCCTGGACTTGGAGAGAAGTTAAATTAAACAGCATCTTTCCGGCTTTAGCATGTCTAAATTCAATCATCATTTCTGGAGCTTTACTTACTTGACTTTCTTGCCATAAAGATTGAAATTCTGGGTGGGAATTACTCATTTCTTTAATAAATAGGTTATACCATTCATCACCTAAGTAGTGACCATAATAGGCACCAAAAATGGCAAGAAACCCCTTAACAAAATGCTCCCAATTCACAGCTAATGCTTTTAATTCTTTTCTTGTAAATACTAGATGGATCAAATTTCGTTGGTCATCTGGGAGTTGTTCAAAATCTAAAAATACATGAGCAGCAGCATTGTTCCAGCCTACAATATGACAATGCCGATCTGTAATGATAGTAGGGCAATACGTTAACTCAGCTAAAATTCTTTCCAAAGAAGGACTAAGTTTTGGCTGATCCTTCTTTCGATGAATAATGGATGAATTCACTTCTAAAGCTAAATCATATAGATACTCTCGTTCATCATTATTTAATTGTAGAGCAGTAGATATGCAATCCAATACGCTTGTAGAGACCTTTATATCCCGACCTTGCTCTAGCCACGTATACCAAGTAGTACTAACTCCCGCCAAATGTGCAACTTCTTCTCTTCGTAAGCCAGGTGTTCTTCTCCGTGTACCAGCAGGTATACCTATAGATTCAGGCTTTATTTGGGATCGCTTCGTTTTCAAAAATGAAGACAAAGCTTCAAGTCTGGTTTTATCATTCATTTCTAAAACCTCCATCATAACAATTTAACCTAGTAGTTATTATACCAGGATAAACACTCACTTGTAATAGGATAATCTCGAAGTATAATACAACTATACTATTCATTTGGAGTGATAAAAAATGGAAAGAGTCGTTATTACCGGAATGGGAGTAGTCTCTCCTATTGGAAACAACGTAGAAAAATTTTGGAGAAATCTGACTGAAGGGAAATCGGGCATTTCCTCTATTGATACATTTGACGTAAGTAATCATAAAGCAAAAATTGCAGGAATCATTCGTGATTTTAATGCAGATGATACTTTAGGAAAAAATGAAGCACGACGTCTAGATCGCTTTTCTCAATTTGCTTTGGCTGCTGCTGAACAAGCCTGGACTGATTCTAATTTAGATATTGATGATATCAATCTAGAAAGACTTGGAGTATATGTTGGTTCGGGGATAGGAGGAATTGAAACATTGATTGATAATGTGGATACTCTTCGAGAGAAAGGTCCAAGACGAGTTAGTCCAACCCTGGTACCAGCCATGATTTCAAATGCTGCCGCAGCCCAAATTAGTATCAAGTGGAACGCAATGGGACCTACTATGTCACCTGTTTCTGCTTGTGCGATCGGAAATACAGCTATTGGTGAAGCATTCAGACTTATTCGCTTTGGAGAAGCAGATGCCGTTTTTGCAGGAGGAGCAGAGGCAGCTATAACAGATTTATCTTTAGCTAGTTTTGGTAATGCTACAGCATTATCAACGAGAAACGATAATCCAACTAAAGCTAGCCGTCCTTTTGATGTAAATCGAGATGGATTTGTCATGTCAGAAGGAGCAGGAATTTTAATCTTGGAATCTTTGTCTCACGCTTTACGTAGAGATGCAAAAATTTATGCAGAAGTCATTGGGTATGGTGCGAGTTCTGATGCCTATCATATGGTAGCTACACACCCAAAAGGTAAAGGAGCCTATCTTGCAATGAAAATGGCTTTGAAAAATGCAAAAATTTCTCCTGTAGAGATTGATGTTATTAGCGCTCATGCAACAAGTACAGAAGTGGGAGATCGATCTGAGACACTGGCCATTAAAAAACTATTTGAATCAAAAGCTTATCAAATCCCAATAACAGCTAATAAATCTATGCTTGGTCACATGTTAGGAGCAGCTGGAGGCGTGGAAGCAATTGCTTTGGCAAAAAGTTTAAAGGAAGGAATTATTCCTCCAACCATCAACTTAGAAAAGCCTGATTCATTATGTGATTTAGATTATGTACCAGGTGTTGCTCGTAAAATGGAAATAAGTACTGGTCTATCCAATTCATTTGGTTTTGGAGGTCATAATGCAGCTATCGTTTTAAAAAAATACGAGTGAATTAAATTTCGCTCGTATTTTTTTAATTAAAATTAAAGATTCTCAAGAGAACCTTTAGAGCTGTTTCTTTTTTTTAATACAAAGGGGAGTCGTGGTTATAATCATTGCTTCGATTAATGAGTTCACCTTTTATGTAAGTAAGAGTAGGTGAATTCCTAACTTATTCGTTACTTCTTCACTTGGAAATTCATCACCAAATAATCTGAAGTACACCCTAACTTGAGTTTTCTTCATTTGAAATATTGCCTCCATTAGTTCTCATTTATATAGAATGTATTATATACATCTTGTTGAACTAACCTGCCCCGTTGTGCCATAAGAAAAGCTGTCTTAAAGACAGCTCCGATCTTCAGCTAACGCACCCGTTAGTTCAACAAGAAACTTAAAACGCTGGTGGAGTCACTGAAAATAGAATTGAGGCATTTTTATCGAAATTATTTTCCCATTTATGCTTCATATAAGCTGGAATTTTGACACTATCACCAGATTCTAATATATATTCTTCATCATTTAAAAATACTTTAATTTTCCCCTCTAATACAAAAGCGACTTCTTCCCCTTTATGTTCCAAAAGCTTTTCAGATGAGGATGTATTGGGAGGAACATTCATAATTGCAGTTGCCAGTGTTCCTGTAAAATCAGGTGACAATAACTCATACGAAAGGTTTTCAACAACCATTTTTTTACGATCATTTGATCTAACAATTAAATCTTCGGTATTAGATTCTTCTAGTAAAAAACTAAAGGTGGGAACATCTAAGGCTTTAGCTAAAACCTTTAGAGTCTGAATTGAGGGATTAGCCAACCCCCGTTCAATCTGACTTAACATTGAAGGTGTTATTTCGGCTATTCTCGCTAATTCTCTACTGCTCCACCCTTTGGCTTTTCTGTATTTCTCTACTTTTTTACCAATATCTATATTTTCCATTACTATACTCCTTATAAATAAAATTAAAAATAATTTAATTTTATTAAATTATAATTAACTTACAATCGAACATCTGTTAAACTATACTTAATAAATGTTAAATTTTATTGTACCAGATGGCATTTTACAAGTCAGTAAGGGAGTGGGGAAAATGAATGAATTTTTTACGTTTCTAGTCCTTTCGTTATTTGTTGTGATGAGCCCAGGTATCGACACAGCACTTATTACGAAAAGGACCATTACAGACGGAAGAAAAGATGGTTATAAAATGGCTCTAGGTATTACAACTGGATCTTTAGTCCATACATTCGCTGCTGCTTTTGGACTTTCAGCTATTTTGATGCAGTCAACTGTTGCTTTTGAAATCGTTAAATATGTTGGTGCGATTTACTTGATATACCTTGGATTGTCTTCATTCATCTCTAGGAAAAAGAAGAAATCTACAAGTGCTGAAAAACAAAATAATTTCGAAATGAAAAAGTCAGCTTTTAAACAAGGTCTATTCTCGAATGTACTCAATCCAAAGGTTGCAATGTTCTTCTTAACATTTTTACCTCAATTTGTTAAAACAGGAGAAAACGCAACCCAACAACTAATAATAATGGGTGTTATTTACACACTACTGTCTATTTCTTGGTTTTTTATTTATGTCTTTTTCATTAACTATTTACGTGAATGGCTAATGTCTCCAAAAGTACAAAGGATAATGGATAAAGCAACGGGACTTGTCTTAATTGGATTTGGATTAAAGTTAGCCTTAGCTAAACAACAATAAGATAAAAAAAACATTGGGATTAGCCCTCATGTTTTTTTTGCCTTCTTGAAGTAACCTGCCCCGATAGTTGCATAAAGATAAAGCTGCCTTAAAGACAGCTCCGTTCCTAAGCTAACGCACCCTAAGTTTAAGTACAATATTTCACAAACTTAAACTAATTTCTTCTTTTATTGATAAAAGAAGCTGCCGATTAGCAGCTAAACTCGATGCAACTCCCCTCCCCTATTGAAGTAAGACACCGAAGAAAAACGAAAAAATTTCTAATAAAAAAAACCATTAATAAGTTACTAAACAAGAATTATTTTTTAAATAAATAATACGTATTTTCCTTAAACTTGCGCATATTAAAAACAATAACATTGAAAGCGAGATGGATACGTATTGTCTAAACAAGGAATGCAAAACAAGGATCAAACGAGAAAGCAAATCGAGAATCAGGATAATAAAAATGATGTTGAACTAGGTAATGAATTTCAAATTGGAAACACAAGTTCACAGAGCCCAAAAAAAAGTGGACGTCAAGTAAACAAAAAATAACCTCGATTTATAATGAATTACAAATAACCTATTTTTACTTATTTGTCTCATACCTATCACTGGTTGGTTCACTACTGCATATAACAAAGTAATATCTATGGGCTACCTTCGGGTAGCTCTCTTTTTATTTGTCTTAATCAACTAACGCACCCGTTAGTTGAAGAAGAAAAATTCATTTTTCAAATCTAACTAACGTTTTTTCGGGAATTTTAATCTCATCAATATCAAAGTTATTGATTCGGAGGGTCATCTCACTATCTCGCTTTTCAGCTTCTTCTCCTACCCAACAACTATAAAGTTCGAAAAAATCACCTTTCTCAAGGTAACTGTCCATAATTTCACATAATTCTATTAGCTTCTTTGTCGATTCGGCACACGTTTTTGGGTTCATATATTCTGAAATATCAATTCCCCAATGACTTGATACCTCATAAACGTAAGTAGTAGTAAACTGATATTTCTTTACATTTAGCAAGTCAAACTCACCTTAAACAACTGCCAATATATGAAGCCAAACTCATTTCCACTCACTCCTTGTTATTCCTTCTTGAACTAACGCACCTGTAAATTTAAGTACAATCCTTCACAATCTTTTTTTGAGAAATCGGAAAAAGTCGCCACTACAACTTAAAGATAGCTCTTATAGAAGAGAAGAAAAACATAAATAATCTTATAATCTTTTTTCATATTTAAATAACTGGAGTTTTTCAGTAACTTGTACTTCACCTATTTTTATATAACCTAGCTTTTCATAAAAATGGTGATTTCTTTTGTTTAAATAAGGAGTATATAAGCTCCAATCTCTTATCAACGGAAATTCGGACTCCATTAACTTGATTATCTTACTTCCAAGTCCTTTATTTTGAAATTCATTTCTTAAGAATAATTTACTTAATCTTAATCGGTTTTCATCCAAAGGGCGAATATCTATTGCTCCAATAATAGCATTGTCCGACAATATAGTGTAATGAAAAAATCGCTCAATGTTTTCGATTAATTTTGCTTCCGTTTCATTTACAGGGGTTGAATCGTGGTCTTCATATAAGGCATAATCTTCTGCAAAAACTTCTTTTTGTATAGCTAATAAATCTTCGACTTCATTCAATTTGGTCTTTTTAATACTGACTTCCACCAATATGCACATCCCTATTGATAAATGATTTAATATTCCAAATAATAACATATTTCAAAAGGGATAAATACAAAAACCATTCTTTTCATTAGAATGTTTTTCAGTTTTTTAATATATTCTTATTCAACTAACCTGTCCCGATAGTTCCATAAGAAAAAGAGCTGCCAAAGCAACTCTCTTATTGAAGTAAAGCACCTGTTAATTGAAGAAAGGCCAACAGTATTATCAAAAACTTAAACACCAAATATCACTGTTCCTAAGATCATATATACAAAAGGAAATATTAATAAAACCGAATTTACAATGATAGCACTAAGCGTCCAAATCTATGCGGATAACATTGACGGTTTCTGTTAATACCATCATATATAGCAAGAAATTGTTCTCGATTAAATTGCTTCAAGTTTGGTTGGATAAAAACATCGTAATTATGGTCTGCTGTATCGAAATTACTGCTATGAACAAATTGTTGGATGAGCAGGTCATAATACTTATCTACGCAATCGTTCTCTGTAGCTCACTTCAACAATAATTCTCTTTCCTCTTTATCTAGTATATGTTGTTAATAAAACCTTTCTTCAGAAGTATGTTCAGTCCAGTGTATTTCTTTATTCAAGTAATCGATATGCTATTCCTTGAAATTGAGCACGAACTTTGAACTTCATTTTCTATTTGTTTATTTATCAAGCTTTCTAAGACAACTCCTCTTTCTCTGGGTCTTGTCTTATTGGATATCAGTTTAATTTCTCACTCAAAAGTCAGCTCCAGAGAGATTCTCCAAGGAGGCTTCTTTTTCTTGTTTTAGTTTAAAGTCGGGTCTCCATTTTCTTAGAGTACATTAATTTATTTGCATTTTATCTAATTCACGAACTTTATCATATGACTCCAATAGTTGTTCAGGTATTAATGTTCTCCCATAATCCCAAGCATTAGTTTCTATTTCAAATTTTAGCTTTTCTTTTTCTTCTTCGTGACCATACATTAAAATCCTTAAATCATGTTTGTTCTTCTTAAAATCTAAATAATAACCAATCATACGATAAAGAATAATTTTAACAAAGTCTTCCTCTGTCTCTTTAATTCTAATTTTCCCTTTATACCCGTTAACTTGAAGGTAATTGAATTTTATAGTATTGGTCGATACGTTATAACTCATAGGTGCACTTAGATTATTGTCAAATTCATAAATAATATCCAAATTGTGCTCATTTAATGTGTTTTTAATTATCTTTTCGATATCGCTAATATAAAGCATTTAACTATCACTTCCCTTTTAAAGTCTTACTTCATTATAGTAGTTTTATCAATATAATAAACTGTTGAGAAATTAAAATCACACAGTTAAAAATAAAGGAAATATTTACTATATAATACTGAAGTGGAGGGTAAGTCCTACGAGAAGTGTGATTAATCCCCTAATAGACCCCCTAAAAGGAAAGGAATTTGCTATTAATTACTCTTCCATACTTTCCTCCTTTTTCTATCATTGGTTGTAATTCTTCTTGATATTGTTCTACAATCATTTCAAGTGAAGGCATTGTATTATACTTTTCAAGCCAAGAAACGTAATGAAGTGCTACATTATGCGCAATATCAAAGTAGGGTACAGGTTCGTTGTTACCACTCTCTCTGTGAGCTGAAAATTTATTTCTGAAGTCTTTCATCGTTTGCCAATATTTTGCATAGTCTTCATGCTCATGTTCAGAGCTTCCAAGAAGTATTCCCGTGGATGGTATTTCTTAGTAAAGGTAATCCAACACATTATAGTAAAGTGGATTTTACCGAAGAATATGATTATGTACCTTTTAAAGAAAAGCCAAAAAGACGGTCTTATTTTTAACCTCCATCGTTAGCAGATAAGCAAAAGGCTTTTCTCAAAGTTCCTTGAAATATTAATTATTACAAATAATTGACCTGTAGTACGTTTAAATCCTTCTCTATCCGCCACCATTACGCCAACAATTAAGTAAATAATACATAATGAACTATATATTTAAAAACAAAAAAAGGCCCAAATCCTTGTTATATCAAGGATTTAAGCCTTTGTTAGTTGATGACCTGTGAGGGATTCGAACCCACGACCCCTTCCCTGTCAAGTTCAAGCCAGATCATACCTTAAGACATGATCCCTGCCCAAGTTTTCACAGCCGTTGCTAAAATCAATAAAGCCAGTATGACTTGCAGCACTTTTACATTCATTTTTTTACCGGCCATCGCCCCAAGCGGAGATGCTATTAAACTAGCAACTACCATGATCAATGCCGGATAGATGTCAACTTGTCCCGTTGAGATTTTTCCTACTGTTGCACCAATGGATGAAATCAATGTGATAGCTAATGAAGACGCAATCGTTATCCTGGTTGGTATTCTTAAAACGATAAGCATGATCGGAACTAATAGAAAGCCCCCTCCGGCACCGACTATCCCGGCACCTAAACCTACGATTAAGGCAAGGATGGCCGCAAGCCATTTGTTGAATGTAACTTGATTCAAAGGAATGTCATCTATCCCTTTCTTCGGAATGAACATCATGACAGCAGCTATCAACGCCAAAATGCCATAGACGATATTCACTCCGTTTTCCGACATCGATTGTGATCCAAAACTTCCAACCACGCTTCCGATTAACACACTGATCCCCATATAGAGAATAAGCGTTTTATTTAAATGCCCGCTCTTACGATAGCTCCATATACCTCCGATGGAAGCGAATAAGACTTGTACAGCACTTATACCTGTCACATCATGGGCACTAAATGCCGCTAAACCGAAGATTGGGGGAATAAACAGCAGCATTGGATAATTTATTATCGAACCGCCGATGCCGAGCATTCCTGAAACGTATGAACCTATAAAACCAATCAAAAAGATGGTAATGATAAAGGTGATATCCATTGTAAGTGCCTCCCTTAAAAGAAGGGAACCCTAATGGTTCCCTTCTCTTTATCAGCCTTTTCTAATCCAAAATTTCAGTATATCATTTTCTTCTGCCGTTTCCACCAGTTCATGGCCACCGGATTTTGACCAAGCGGCTAAGTCGGCTTTAGCTCCTTTATCGGTTACATGTATTTCCAGCACTTGCCCGGTTTGCAAATCATTCATCGCTTTTCTCGTTTTAACGATCGGCATTGGACAAGCTAGTCCCTTAGCATCTAACACTTTATCTGAATGCATATTTCATTCCTCCTATTTTCTTGGCTTCTTTTTTTATCGGTATTAACGAACCGCACAGCGATTTGGCCCGATTTCCATTTCGCGCTGTTTTTCATCATCAGGCTCGATTTTCCCCATATTAGTTTGGCGAATTTCTTGATAAGCGTTTGGCTGAGGCGGTAAATTAACTGTTACCAGCTCTCTGAATTCCGTTTCATCTGCAATGTTCAATCCGTGATTTTCAGCAAACAGCGCACTCAACTTTTTAGCGACACTTCCATCTTCATTCAATTCATCAATGATCATGAAATGTGATGGCAATACGATTAACTCGTCTGATAATTCTCTATAACGTGTATTCAGTGTTTCTCTCAAGTCGCCTACCCAATCCTCAGCCAGCCCTGCTAGGTCCGGTCTGCCAATCGAATCAATGAATAGTATATCCCCGCTTAGCAAGTATTTTTGATCGACCACAAATGAAGTCGAACCAATAGTATGGCCCGGGGAATATAATGCTTGGATATCAATCGCAGTATGACCAATCGTTATCACTTTCCCGCTTTCTAATGGCTGATATTCAAAAGTTACTTCAGCCGCATCTTTTGGCGGCAGCCAGTAAGTAGCATTTGTTACTTCTGCTATACGTCTTCCACCTGAAATATGATCGGCATGTAAGTGCGTATCCAGAACATGTGTAACTTTCACCCCGATATCATCGGCGAAATCAAGGTAGGTATCAATCATTCTAGTAGAATCAATAACGGCTGCTTCACCATTGGAAACGACCATGTAAGATAAACAGCCTTTACCAAGTCGAACAAATTGGTAAATTTTGCCCCCATTGGTCAATTCACCGATTTTCACTGGTTCCAAATGTTCACTCCATGCTTTCATGCCACCCTTTAAATAAGAAACATCCAATCCAGCTTCAGATAGCATTTCAGCTACCATAACGGAAGAGCCTTCCTTTGCACATACTACCAGGATTTCTTTATTTGCCGGGATTTGATCGAGTATTTCTTCCACGCCATCCAGTAGATCAAAGTAAGGGATATTAAGGAATTCAAAATTCTTCCCTTCAATTTTCCAATCATTGTAGTCACTTTCATTTCGAACATCCAAAATAAATAAGTCGGTTTTATTGATTACTTTCTTTGAAACCTCAGCGGCTGTCATTTGCTTAAACGCCATATTGTATACCCCCTATAGTATTAATGATTTCAAAAATTTTTCGTTCATTAAAAGGTTAATGTAACATCAGCATTCTTAGCGAACTCCAAAAATGTGACCGCTCCACCTACTTCGATACCGTCAACGAAAGCTTCTTTTTCCATGCCCAAAACGTCCATGGTCATTTGACACCCAATAAACTTGACGTCCATTTCCTGTGCCATGGTAACTAATTCTGGAATGGAAGGAACATTTGCCTTTTTAAAGCCTTCGGCAAAGTGCTCTTTACCTTCAGGGAGTGGAAGCTGTCCATTCGCTTCTTTATGAATTAAGTTCAAGCCTTCGAAAGTAAAGAAAATGGCCACTTCTTGATCTGTTGCTGCTGCTGCCGTTGCGATGTTAAACACTTTATATGCATCAAATAAACCACCATTACTTGCGATTATAGCTACTTTATTCGTCATGATATATTCCTCCATTTTAAAGTCACTTTTCTTCATTCACGGGATTTTTGTGAAGGACCGTTCCATTGGCTCATGCCGGGTACAACATTGAATACCTGTTCAAATCCGGCCGCCGTCAGTTTTTGTGCAGCAAGATCACTTCGACTGCCTGTACGGCAAACCACAAAAATCTGTGACTCTTTATCAAGTTCACCCATATTTTGTTCCAATTCACCCATTGGAAGGGATCTAGCTGCTGGAATATGATTAAAAGCATACTCTGCCGATTCTCGTACATCCAGGATGATCATATTTTTGTTTTCTTGCATTAGTTGAAGAAGTTCTTCATTTGAAATGATTTTTCCATGCTTCTTCACTGCTGTTTCTTCTCCGATTGCTTTCCGAAGATAATGTTTTAGTGTTGTTCCTTCTTCAACCGTACCCAAGTATTGGTGACCTGAACTTTCCGCCCAGGCTTTCATGTCGGCGGTTGACCCTTTATCAGTTGCTTGAACTTCGAGTACTTCCCCCGCTTCCAGGCCATTCATGGCTTTTTTCGATTTTACGATTGGCATTGGACAGGCTAAACCTTTAGCATCCAAAACGGAATTTGTTTTAATCATTTTATTTCCTCCTTGTATCTTTTATAGGGATGGGGGTATAATCGGATATAAAATTATTCTGTGGGACCTTCCCATTCATTCATACCACCCATCATGTTCAACACCTTATATCCATGATCCTCAAGTAATTGTGCCGCCCTTGAACTTCTGCCCCCTGAACGGCAGACGATGATATATTCTTTTGATTTATCCAGATCCTGCATTCTAAATTCCACCAGACCCAGCGGGATATTCAAAGCATTTGGTATTTTCCCTGCCTTTACTTCATCCACCTCCCGCACATCAATAATATGGACTGGCGAGTTTCCCTTCAATAATGTGTTCACTTCATTCGGTAAAATTTCTTTCATTTTTTTAAGATCCTCCTTTTATTCGCGCCAAGAACTCATGCCGCCTTTTACGTTGGTGACTTCATTAAACCCGAGTTTCTTCAATGCTTTACTCGCATTACTGCTCCTCATCCCGCTTTGGCAGATTACAACCACTTCTTTATCTTTTGAAAGTTCAAGTGCCCTTTTGCCAAGTTCGTTTAGAGGTATATTTTTAAAGTCCTTAATGTGATTGCCCCTATATTCATTAGGAGTACGGACATCAATGAATTGCTTATTTCCTTTATTATTCAACACAGCTTTTAACTCAAGCGCATTTATATTTTTTATCCCCTTTGCCGGGACAAAGCGCTGATATAAAAACCAAACGATGAAACCTAATATGATGAGATTAAATATAGTTCCCATTTGAAACCCCCATTTATATAAATAAGTTTACATTTCCATCCTCTGCTTCAGCTAAATAAGCTGCAACACCTGCATACTCAATTCCATCCAATAATTCCTCTTGCTGTAAACCCAATAAATCCATTGTCATCGTACAGGCTATAAGTTTGATTTCCTGTTCTTGGGCCAACTCAATTAAATTTGGGAGTGACATGGCGTTATGCTTTTTCATCACATGTTTAATCATTTTAGGCCCCATCCCAGCAAAGTTCATGTTTGATAGACCCATTTTATCAGAACCACGCGGCATCATTTTTGCAAACATTTTTTCAAGAAATCCTTTTTTTAATGAAATCGGCTCATCCTTCCTTAAAGCATTCAATCCCCAGAATGTATGGAAGATAGTCACTTCGTGATCGTAAGCCGCCGCCCCATTTGCTATGATATAAGCAGCCATTGCCTTATCATAATCACCACTAAATAAAATGATCGTCGTTCTTTTCTTTTCAGTCATTTATGTTTTCCCCCTGATTGATATTTAAACATTATACCCATAGGGGTATATATTATTTTAAAAAATATATTTCGTCAACCCACTTCACTAAAAAATTAAATGGAATAGGGTTTTCTTTATTTAATTGGTCCATGATTGATTGAAGTCAAACCTTCATTAACTTCGAATATTTTTCCATTAACCTTCTCTATACCAAACCCTTTTAACCGAGCTGTGTGCATAGTCAAGTACTTACTTGCGGATTCCTTCGTTTCAAACAGATAAATGCCACCTGCTTCCTTTGCCTCACTGTCTTCGGTCCAAATCTTCCAGATCAAGCCTTCTTCATCATTAATGCCTCTTGCTAAATCAGTAAATTCTTTTACCATTTCGTGACCAAATGGCCCCTCCATTTTAAAATCCACTTGTAAAATATAAGACATGAAAAACACTCCTTTTTCTACAGGAAAGGATCTAATTCTTTTACCTGCTTTTAATTAGTAAATTAACCGCTTCCTTGACTAAATGATCAGTGTCTTCTCCTTTCTCGACGTTTTCCCGAACGCATTTCTCAAGATTGTCACTTACGATAACACCCATGGTCCTATCGATGGCATTACGTGCAGCTGACAACTGAGTGACGACTTCCCTGCAATCTTTTCCCTGCTCCATCATTCCAAGAACACCCTTGATTTGTCCTTCAATCCGCTTCAAGCGATGAATGCTGCTTTTATCATACTCCATACTCCGCCTCCCATCTATTTACAACAATCGCTAATCTCCTTTTCCGTTAAGAAGTGCAGCCCAAGTTCACTTCCCGTTTATTAGAAGCAATGACATGAATGTTTTCAAGTCAGATATCTTCATTAAAATGTTTCAATAGGCATAATCAACCTTATCGTGCTTATGATTATAAGCCCATAGCCAAATAAATCGTATTTTACTCGTGAGTTTGCACATTTTACTCGTGAATTTTGCATTTTATTCTTGAATTTGAGTGCCTTTCTCATGAATTTGGGCATTTTACTCGTGAGTTTGGGCATTTTACTCGTGAGTTTGCACGTTTTACTCGTGAGTTTAGGCACTTTATTCTTGAATTTGAGTGCTTTTCTCATGAATTTGGGCGTTTTACTCGTAAGTTTAGGCACTTTACTCGTGAGTTTGCACGTTTTACTCGTGAATTTGGGCACTTTACTCGTGAGTTTGAACACTTTACTCGTGAGTTTGGGCATTTTACTCGTGAGTTTGGGCATTTTACTCGTGAATTTGTGTTTTCTTAACTTTTGAGTTCATATTATACCTATAGGGGTATATTGTCAAGTCGTTTAATCTTCACTGTTAAAAATAAAAAGCCACCATATACGGCAGCTTTCACTTATTACTTCAATTCTTCAATTATTTCAGCACCATAAGAGTTGTCGATTATACAGCGCCATGTACCGGTGGAATCCTTTTTAAATACATATGTCGCGGTTCTTTCCATAGAGAATTCTTGCGTTTGATATTTACTTTGTTGAACAAAATCAACTTCTTTAGCTAATTGGAAGATAGAGAGAAATAGGCGTGAAGTTCTTGAAAATAAAGATTCATTTCGTGAAAACAGAAAAACTCATAAAAAACGCCATCCTTTCTGTATATTTCTACAAAAAGAATAGTGTTTTTTTAATATTAATTTTTTGCTAAGATTTAATTAAAAGAACCTGAAACAATTTTCCCTTTGTGCATAACCGCAAGGCGCCTTGCACGTCTTGCGACTGCCTCCGCTGAACAACTAGCTTCCACAAAAACAGCATCCGCTTTATCACCTATAGTCGGCCAAAGTCGCTCCCCGTCTGAATTAAGAGGTGTTTTCCCGCCAGTAATAAAACCTAGGGCTCGTCCTAAAGACCACTCATCAATCCAAGCGAAACGTTCAGCCATCAAACTAGCTTTGTAAAGAACGTCACCTGTGCCGAATGGGTCCCAATGATCTGTTATGCTGTCATTTACAAGCGAGACATTTATACCCTTTTCATGAAGCAACGGGATTGGAATTGTGGGAATATCGATAGGTACAGTAGAAGCAATTGAAATACCCGCTTGAGCTAAAGTTTCCGCCGCATCGGCAGCCACTTCAACTGGAACACCCCCGAGTCCAAACGCGTGTCCAATTTTAACTCTTCCCTGCCACCCTGCTTCTTCTGTAAGTTTAGCCAATCGCTTCATCGTATAAATTCCCAGGTGACCAGGTTCATGTAAATGCAAATCTATATCTGCATCCGCTTCAACTGCAAGCTCAATGAGTGCATGTAATGAAGCTTCAATATTTTCATCTACTATGGCCGGATCCAATCCCCCTGCAGCAGTAGCTCCCATTCTTAACGCCTCCCTTACAAGTGGAACGGAATTACTTCGCAAGAGTCCGTGCTGAGGAAAGGCAACTAACTCGTATGAAAGCTGTCCATCGTATGATTTTAAGGCCTGTAAAACTGCTTCCATGTTTTTCAACCCAATTATAGGGTCAACATTACACTGAGCCCGTATGTGGGTTACTCCATTCTGTAAAAGCAGCTCCAAAATCTTCTTCGCCCTTTCTTCCGCTACAGGAAGAAGAGACGGGAGCATGTCTTCTTCTTCTTTCATTCGGCCAAATACATCTACAAATGGGGTACATGCTTTCCATTTACCTCCATAGTATGTTTTGTCCAGGTGAATATGCATATCCTGAAAACCAGGAAGCATAAGCAGTCCGCCCGTATCCTGAACTGGCAATTCAACGGGTAAATCCTCATGAGCTGGGATTATTTTAGTGAATTTTCCTTCTTCAACTAGGATATGACAGTTTTCTGTAATTGTTTTTGTAACCATTCCATCCTTACGATCGAAACCGCTTTCAAGCAATACATTTGCTAACCAATATGATTGTGTCATTAAAGCATCATCCTTTCATTTCATTCATATTTAATTCCGGTGGGAGTTTTTTAAAGAAATTTGTATTTAGTCCTAGGTAAATAACTCCAACTGTCAACCAAATCAAACCTGCAGTCTTTGCATACATATCCAATTTGTATAAAAAGAATAGCGTGATTAATGCTCCAATAGAAGGGAATAACAAATATCGTACAATATTTATGCCTTTACGTTTTTTCTGCTTAATAAAATAATAGAATATAACAGATATATTTACGAAGGTACAGCCAAACAGTGCACCGAAGTTTACTAATGAAATGACTGTTTTTACATCTAGAAACAAAGCAGTTAAACTAAGAGACCCGATAAATAAAATACTATTTGTTGGAGTAGCTTTTTTAGGGTGAATGTAGCCAAAAAACTTTGGTATAATTCTGTCGCCCCCCATTTTGCACAGCATACGGGAACAAGAGGTTTGTGCAGCTAAAGGACCCGCTATGGCTCCAATCAAGGTGAAAAAAGGATAGATAACAGCGAGTATACCTAATCCAATCTTTTTAAATAACTCAAGTGCTCCCGTATTTACATCTGTGAATTCACTCCAGCCTGCAGGCCAGGCTAATAGCATTAAGTAAGATACGGTTGTAAATAAAAGACCCGCACCCGCACAAATTATTAATACCGCTCTTGGAACATTAACTCTCGGATTAATAGCTTCTTCCGCTACCATTGTTACAGCATCAAATCCAAAATATGATAGTACCAGTATAGATGCACCAGTAAAAATGACTCCCCATCCTACTTCTGGTTTAGCAAACTCACTAGAGTTTATAAATACATCCCACGAGAAAAAGGATCCCATTCCTCCTCCTTCGGCAATAAATTCAATTAAAAAAATCGCTACAATTGCTATAATGGAGAGCTGAACCAAAACAATTATATTGTTTACTTTGGCAGTAACGTTAATGCCAACATAGCTAATCGTTGTCACAAGGACAGTTAATCCGAGGATCCATATCCAATTAGGTATTTCAGGGAAAATCGCATTCATATAGTTAGCAGCAATAACGTAAGACAGCATAGGTACAAGAAGATAATCCATCATAACAGTCCAGCCTGTTAAAAAACCTATATATGGATTAATTGCCTGCTGGGCATACGTGTATGCAGAACCTGAAACCGGGAAAGCAGCAACCATGCTGCCATAACTAAAGGCTGTAAACAGTATAGCTAATGCTGTTAACGCGTGAGTTAGAGAAAACATTCCGTGAGTTATATTAGATACAATTCCATACATATCAAAAATTGTCGTAGGTATTAAATAAGCAAGACCGTAAAATACAAGGGAAGGGAGGGTTAGTACTCTCTTAAAATTCGGCTCTTCTTGAATTAATCCTGAAGTAACAGTGGTTTTAGCTCTCAATATATTTCCCCCTATTATTTATTGGTATCAGGTATATGGGTTTTGGACGCTCTTATACTCCTCTACCATTTTGATATAATGGCTTTTCACATCTTCAATATGTTCTTTCATTAATTTTGAACTTCTATCTGAATCTCCTTTTTTTACCGCCTTCAAGATCTGTTGATGGTAATAGAGTGCATTTTTTGTATCATCATAAGTTGCCATTTCAATCCTTACTTTTTTGAAAAATTCTGAAATATTATTGTACATATCAATAATCACATGGTTGTTTGTCGATCGTGCAAGCGTCCTATGAAATACAAGATCGGGAACGATAATAGAAGATTCCATTTTAATACAAACTTCTAAGTCGACAAGCGATTGTTCAAGAATATTAATTTCATTCGGTTTTATCCTTTTTGCAGCCAAATAAGCGATTTCAGCTTCAATCACTTTGCGAAGTTCTAATAAGTCTAGAGAATTATCGATATTGACAGATATTTCAAACGTGCTTGAAAATGCCTTATCATTGAGATGTAACCTTTTCTTTACATACACCCCCTTTCCTATTTTTTTTTCAATAATTTCTTTTTCAGAAAGTGATTGCAATGCCTCTCTTACAGAAGATCTGCTTACTTCTAATAGTTTTGCCAATTCTCTTTCAGACGGAAGCAGGTCACCACTCGTAAGATTATTCTTAAGAATAAAATCACATAAAAATTTTTGAACAGTTTCACTTACAATTGCCATCTTTAAGTTCAACTCCATAGCTTTAGATATCAGACCGGTCAGACCAGTTTATACAAAAAATAACCTCGTTATTTGGAAATATACATTTCCCTCGTCCTCCTTCTAATTTGTTTGAATTTTCTATCTATTAAATATGCAAATCCTATTCCAAATTAACAAAATACTGTTAAAACGGCTAAATATTAGTAAAATCAGCAATATCAGCATGCGTATTAGAATAAAAAATTCAATATTGCATAATTTATAGTTGTTTTTTAAAAATTTCGAGATGCAAAAAAACCTAAATTCTAATAATAATTTTGGATATTAGCAGGTTGTACAGAGATTCCTCTTGTACTTAAATCGTCCCAAGATATTTGTATCATTGATCCAACAGAAATTTTAGCCCCTCGCCGATATCCCGATCAAATCTTTTAATATAAATGGAGGTTTTTGTTCTTGGGCCAATGATTACATCATCATGGTCATCCAATATATAAGCAGACGATTCCTCATCCTCCCATTCTTCCTTTCCCTGCTTAAGAAGCGATCTCTCAATAAGATATATCTTTTGGTCATCACCTTCGTTTCTTTATCAAATTTTTTCTTCTCGACTAATATGGGGACTAGCATTCCGAATAATAAGGACTTCTTCATTAAATCACGTTTTGAGCCAAACCCAATTACATCTTGCATATACTTTGCGCTTTCAACAATATGTTCGAAGTCATCCCTTGAAAATGCTTCCCTTCAGTTTCCTCGTTAAATAAATATTGCCGAAATCCGGGCCGGATTTATAGTGCATCAGTAAAAAATGAGATAATAATTTAAACGACTTGCGATATCCATTTTACCCCTCCTAGTTATGACTATTGAGGTTAATTTACATGACCCTGAATTTCTTTATAATACGCATGCACATAATTTCTAGTGGGCAAAGCCAACATATAGGGAAAGAAATTGAAATTGTCGAGGTGGGAATAATTTGAAGGCATCTGATTTGTTTGTAAGATGTTTAGAGAATGAAGGGGTTCAGTATATTTTTGGGATACCTGGTGAGGAAAATACGGATCTTATTGATTCTCTAATAGACTCTGATATTGAATTTATCTTGGTTCATCATGAACAAGCTGCAGCTTTTATGGCAGACATCTATGGTCGGCTAACTGGAAAGCCTGGCGTCTGCTTGGGCACATTGGGACCGGGTGCAACTAATTTATTGACAGGAATAGGAAATGCTTATCTGGATTATTCCCCTGTTGTCGCGATTACAGGTCAGGCGGGCCTTGATCGCATTCATAAGGAGTCGCATCAATATGTGGACATTATTGGCGTTTTTGAGGAAGTAACGAAATGGAATCAACAAATTAAGGTACCAAATACTATTCCGGAAATTATCCGTAAAGCATTTAAGACAGCTGTCATTGAAAAGCCGGGAGCCGTACATATCGAGCTCCCTGAAGATGTGGCGATGATGGATACAGAAGGTGAACCACTAAGGGTTACACCAATGCCAAGATCTCGCCCTGCCGAGGAAGAAATCAAAAAAGCCGTAGAATTAATCAATCGCGCTAAAAAGCCGATTATTCTAGCTGGTAATGGCGTAGTTCGCGATGGAGCTGCTGAGTCCTTACGGAAATTTGCAGAAGAGAAGCAAATTCCCGTTGTGAATTCGTTCATGGCCAAAGGAGTTTTACCTTCTGACCATCCATTGACCCTTTTTACAGTAGGAATGCAAGCAAGGGATTATGTTCTATGCGGGTTTGATTTGGCTGATCTCATTATCACCGTCGGCTATGATTTCGTCGAGTACTTGCCAAAATATTGGAACGATGAGGCGAGAAATCCGATTATTCATATTGATGCCAGAGCAGCTGAGATAGATGCTTATTACCCGGTTCAAGCCGAATTGGTCGGTAACGTCACAGAGGCGCTAGAAGCCTTGACTACTAGTGTAGCAAAAAAAGAACTTTGGCCAGAAGTTAAAAGGTTAAGGTCTCAGATTGTTGAAAAGCTTCATTCTTCGGATGAAGTATCAGGAAGCCCTATCATCCCTCAGCGAATTATTGCTGATATAAAAAAGGCGGAAAAAGGGAATGCCATTGTCATTTCGGATGTGGGCGCCCATAAATTATGGATTGCCAGGATGTATCAGCCGGAAAAGCCTAATCACACTATCATTTCTAATGGCTTTGCATCAATGGGTATTGCGGTTCCCGGTGCCATTGCGGCCAAATTGGCAAAACCTGATAAACCTGTCATTGCGGTTACAGGGGATGGTGGATTTCTGATGAATGGGGTTGAATTGGCAACTGCCAAACGTCTGGGTCTTGCCTTCGTTATTGTCATTTTCCATGATTCAAAATTTGGCCTTATCGAGTGGAAGCAATTGAATAAATTTGATCGTACGAATGCGATTGAATTTACAGACCCAGACTTTTTAGGATTCGCAAAAAGTTTTGGGGTTAAAGGAGTGAAAGTAACCCACTCCGATGAATTGCTTCATGCATTAGAAGAAGCGATTTCGAGTCAGGAAATTGTCTTGATTGATGTGGATGTCGATTATTCGGAAAATGTAAAGCTATCGAAAACACTAGGTGATTATATTTGTAAATTATAAAGAGCATGTATTATTGGAGGAATGTCAAATGAAGAAAAAGTGGCAATTGTGGATCGGTGGCAAATGGCGAGAGGCTAAATCGTATGAGCCTTTATTTAATCCCCATTCAAATGAAGAAATTGCACAAATTGGACAGGCTGAACCAGCGGATGCCATTGAAGCGATTGTTGAGGCAAATGCCGCTTTTCAGAAATACCGATCCTACCCGGCTCATGCACGAGCAGAAATTTTATTTAAAGCTGCAGCAATCATGGAAGAACGCAGTGAAGAACTTGCGAAAATCATTTCTCTAGAGGCGGCGAAAACGATTCGAAATGCTCGTGAAGAAATGAATCGTACGGTTCAGACCTATCGTTTTGCAGCAGAAGCGTCCAAGAACAATTATGGAGAGCAAATCCCAATGGATGCGGCAGTTGGCGGGGTAAACCGTTTTGGCTTCACGGTTCGCACCCCAATTGGCGTCGTTACTGCGATTACCCCATTTAACTTTCCCTTTAATCTGGTCGCACATAAAGTTGGTCCAGCTATTGCGGCTGGAAACTCGATTGTGTTAAAACCTGCCGAACAAACCCCGTTGAGTTCACTGGTTCTTGCCGATATTTTTAAAGAAGCAGGGTTGCCAGATGGAGTATTGAACATCATACCGGGAAAAGGGGATGTTTTGAGTGAAGCATTGACCACCCATCCACATGTAAAAAAAGTGACTTTCACAGGCAGTGTAGAGGTCGGACACCTTATCCAGCAGCAGGCAGGCTTCCGTAAGCTTACCCTTGAACTCGGATCCAATTCGCCGTTCATCATTGATGAAGGAGTCGACATCGATAAAATCATCCAAAGAAGTGTGATGGGTTCATTTACGAATAATGGGCAGGTGTGTATATCGATTCAACGAATTTATGTCCACAAATCACTATACCAACAATTTTTAGATCGATTCGTAAGTACAACAAAACAGCTTGTCATCGGTTCCCCACTGGAGGAAAATACAAATATTACAGCGGTTATTTCAAAAAAATCATTGGAACGGTTACAAAGTTGGATTGACGAGGCAGTACAGGAAGGAGCAAAAATTGAGTGCGGCGGTACAGTGGAAGGCAATGTACTATTGCCTACCGTCTTAACCAATGTAAATCGTGACTCAAAGGTATTTCGTTTCGAAGTATTTGGTCCAATTGTCTGCATTTTCCCATTCGATACGCTGGATGATGCCATCAATGATGCAAATGATTCGCGCTACGGATTGAACTCAGGAGTGATGACTCCGAGTATAGAACGAGCTTTTTATGCGGCGGAACGCTTGGAAACAGGTGGAGTCGTAATCAATGATATCCCAACTTACCGGATTGATAATATGCCTTATGGTGGCTGGAAGGACAGCGGAGTTGGCCGAGAAGGCGTCAAATATGCGATGCATGAAATGATGGAGCAGAAGTTTATCAGCTTTAAAATAAGCGACAATTGAGGAATATTAACGCGTAGTAAATGAGACGGCGATATCTTAAAGATTTCGTCTTCTTGTTTTGTCGTAAATTAATGTTTTTATTGTAGTCTTTGTTCTTATTATTAATGGGCACAATCATTTCATCATCACTTCTATACATAGACGATTTTTTAATAACTAAAAACTGTATTTTTGTTTTCTCTTTCAAAATGACTCTTAGTTACATACGGTTGTATTTTAGTTGAAAAATATAAAAGCCACCATATACGGCAGCTTTCACTTATTACTTCAATTCTTCAATTATTTCAGCACCATAAGAGTTGTCGATTATGCAGCGCCATGTACCGGTGGAATCCTTTTTAAATACATATGTCGCGGTTCTTTCCATAGAGAATTCGGAATCTTCCTTTTGATTGGCACTTAGCTGGGCTTTTGCCACAACCAATGCCGTATCACCCGTTTCGATTATTGCCATCTTATCTTGATTGACGATTAAACTATGGTTAAAGTATTCAGCGATAGCTATGAATGCCCGACGAATTTCCGCTTTCCCTTTTGCAAATGTTCCAGGTTTGACAACTAAAGTTGCATCCTCTGAATAGAACTCCATTAACTGATCGAAATCCTCATTATTTATTGCCCTGTCCGCATTTTTTATGATTTGTTCCAGCTCATGATTCTGCATATTCACCATCCTATTCAACTTCTCTTAATTGGACCGCTCTTATACTAATTGATGTTCGACTGTCATGTTTGGATATCCTGCTCAAGAAGCATTTTAAATAAAAGTTGAATTCCCACCATATATTTTCAGCTAAAATACGTAAAGAAATCAATATGTCAGTTGCTGTTTCCATTGTTCTAATGAGGCAAGCAAGTTAGGCATTCCTTCCTGACCGAAATATTCCAGAGAAACAAAGCCTGTATAATTCCGCTTTCTCAATTCTTCGAGTAAGCGAATATTGTCAACATCCCCACTAAAAATGGGTGCTGGTTTGTTTTTATATCGCTCTTTATGATTGTAGTGATAATTTTTTAAATGTACATGGCTGACATGGGGGAAGATGGATTCCAATACCTCCTTCGGATTCAATTGATCAACGTATAAGTTAGCACCATCGAAAATCAGTTTTATCCGTGGATGGTCAATATCTTCTAAAAGTTTTTGAATGGCTTCGAGGTTATCAGCAAAAGAGTCATAGTGAATTTCTATTGCTACATCCACTCCATAGAGATCGGCCATTTGCCCTAATTTATTTAATTCGGTAGCCGTTTCCGACCATTGCTCTGGTGAGGCATTCCTTGATGCTATATGTCCTGCGAAAGTCCGTATTAATGGGCAGTTTAATTGATGAGCCATATCTAACAATTTTCTTGCTTGATTGATTTCATTTTGATGTTCTTTTTGGTTCCAGAGTTTTGAAAAAGTCGTATATCCACTAATGGATGGTATTTGTAAATCATTGTTTTCTAGTAATTTGGCTAACTTGTCCAGTGGTCCATGCTTCTCCTGAAATCGTTCTATATGTTTATTCCATAATTCAAGTCCTTTAACATCCGCTTGCAACGGAAGCAACCAATTTATTATTTCCTCTATGTCCCATTCTTTAAATCCTGTAGTGCATAAACTCAGTTTCAATGTAATTCCGCCTTTCTCCTTTTATTTTTTCATTGTGATTTCTATACGCTGTACTTTTCCGAGAAGGAAGATATAAGCAAAAGCGCCAATTAGGGCCACTACGGATATAAAGGTTAACGCTGCTGCATAAGAATGTGTCGCACTAATGATTAAACCGACGATTAACGGAGATAATGCCCCGCCAATGTTTGCTACAAAATATAGTGAGGAACCCGTTAGGCCTACCATTCCTTTCGGGGCAATATCAGCTAAAAGGGCTCCGGTAACTGTTGATGCCATCCCCTGTCCAAAGAATGCTATCGCCATAAAGGTGATGACTATGTTTGGTGAATCCGTATAATTCCCCCCGAGAATCAAACAAGACAGTAACAATCCGACAATGATGGGAAGTTTACGTGCCAATCCTGTTGATACCCCGCGTGTCAGCATCCAATCTGAACATCGGCCGCCAATGAGGGTTCCTAATATGGCTACGATGTAAGGAATACTCGCATAAATTCCAGTTTTCAACATCGTCATTCCCTTTTCATCAATCAAATAGGATGGAAACCAAGTCATAAAGAAAAACAAAGTAGTTTGAATGGAAAATTGCCCGATGAACATTCCCCAAATTTGACGGTGTTTAAGCAGTTGGCCTATTCGGTTCCAGGAGAAAGGATGCTTCTCTTCAGTTCCGATCATTCCTCCGCCTTCTTTGATATAGTTTAGCTCTTCCTGAGAAATCCGCATATGTTCCCGGGGGTTCCGATAGAATCCATACCAAACAAATCCAATAAGAATCCCTATAATTCCGGCGATATAAAAAAGGTAATTCCATCCAAAGGTTATGATGATCCAAGTAAAAACTGGAGTCAGGAAGGCTAACCCAATATATTGGGTACCCGTATAAATCCCTACAGCAGTAGCACGTTCTTTTTTAGGAAACCACTCGGATACACACCAGGCATTAGTAGGTATGGAGGGAGATTCAAAGGCACCCAGTCCTATGCGATATGTAATAAGTGACGATATATTTTTCGCGGTTCCTACCATGAATGTAAATACAGACCATAAAATGAGGGAAACCGTGTATACTTTTCTAGGACCGAATCTATCAAGAAAGTATCCGCTGAATAGCATGGAGAAGGTATAGCTCCAGCCAAATACGGAAAATATGATTCCCATCATAGCCGGATCAATATGTAAATCGGCTTGAATATTCGGAGCCGCAAGCGAAATGATGGCACGGTCGATGTAATTAATACACGTGACTAAAGCAATTAGAAATAAGATGAACCATCGAACAGTTTTCTGTTTTCCTTTTTTTGATCTGTCAGTTACCGGTTCCGATGCGCGATCTTCTATTATTGCCTTTAATTCTGAGCTCAATATTTTTCCCCCTTAACCTAATGCCCAATATTAGTACATCGTTCTACTAAATTTTATTGAAAATTTTAAAAATGCCACTATATTTCCTTCCTTTACTTACAACCTGAGTTTAATATTTTCAAAAGCAGTCCCTAGAAACATTGAATTGCAGATCCCCTTGTTGCAAAGTTAAACAACCAAGGGGATCGTATTCCGAATTGTGAATCATTTCTTTAAATAGTTACAGTCTTCTCTGATTCTACCTCTTCATTGTCCTCCTTGACTACCCTGTCAAAAGATCCATGTTTTTCTTGGACCAGAATATAACCGACCGCTGCGATGATACTTGGCAGGGCAAATGTAGCAAAAGCCACCTTCGGATCCATGCCTGTTGACAGAAGAAAGGCAATTAAAGTAGGAGCGAGAATTGAGCCAATCCTGCCGATAGCTTGCGAATAGCCCATACCCGTCGTACGGATTTCACGGGGGTAATATTCTGTGATATACGGATTGGCTAAGTTCATGGCACCTACAGTACAGGCACCCCCCATAAAAATCAGTAAATATACTCCGATGGTATTAGTCGTAGCGCTCAATGCGACAAAGGTAACGGCCCCTAATAAGAATAGTGTAACAAGAATTTTACGATGGCCCATTTTTCCAGCATAATAACCGCCTACTAAGGAACCTCCAATTTGACCAAGGCATAAAACCAGGTTAAATGAAAGGCTTGAGGTGATACTGAATCCGGAATCCTGCATCATTTTTGGGAGCCATGTATTTAATCCGTAAGCCATCATCAATGTACAGAACACAGCCACCCATATGGAAACCGTACTGAATGCCCGTTTGTTCGTGAATAGTTTTTTTACTGGAGATCCTTTTCCCCTCTGTTCAGCTTCACTAAGCCTGAAATCGTCTGTTTCTTTAAAATCCCCTTCTGGTTTGACTTTATTGAGGATTTCAACAACCTTACCAATTTCCTTCTTTGCTAAATAGTAGGAAAGGGATTCAGGAAACTGCTTCATGAATATTGGAAGTGTAAGTAATGGCAAAATTCCAATAAAGTATAATACACGCCAATCCGTATAAGGAATGATATACATTCCCACTAATGATGCCATGATTCCACCGATTGAATAGCCACAATACATCGCAGCTACAATGATGGCCCGATTTTGTTTTGGGGAATATTCAGTCATTAGCGATATTACATTCGGCATCAATGCTCCCATGCCAATTGCCGCAATGAAACGCATGACGGTGAACCATGTGAGGTTGGGTGCAATCCCTGCCCCCAAGGTAAATACGCTGAACAAAATCATACAAATGACGAGAACATTCTTCCGGCCATATTTATCTGCAATCGGTGCTAAAATCAGGGCGCCAATCATCATGCCGAATAAGGAATAACTGCCCACTGCCCCTGCCTGAATGGAAGTTAAATCCCACTCTTCCATCATCCAAGGCAAACCCACACCATACATCGCTATTTCATACCCGTCGAAAGCGATGGCATAAAAACACCAAAGAAAAACAAGTAAATGAAAGCGGTTAAATTTACTGACAGCAATGATATCCGAAGCAACTACACTACGCATTTTCCGCCTCCCACCATTTTTAAAAATATCCTTCGAATGTATTTTCCGAGTTCCTATTTTGGAACTCGGAAAATACTCGGAAAAATCAGATAATCTTTATTGGAATTGCCCATTAACAAAGCATCTTTAGTATTCTTATTACCTAAGGGAACAAAATCCTTCTTAGAAAATCTTCACATGTATACTCTTATCGATGATTAGTTTTTCACGACAGCCTTATTGAAAACAGGTTTATCTTGTAATCTAAGTTCAAAATCTAAATGAGCCGTATAATAATCATTTTTCAATCCTTTTTCTGCACCGGAATGTTTTTCTAACTTTGTAATTAAGCTTCCGCGAACACCTTGTGCAACATCATTTTCTAAATATTCATCGCCTTCAAAATATATTTGTGTTACTAATCTATCGCCATTTTCCGGTTGGAATAAGAGATGCAAATGTGCTGGACGAAATGAATGATGATCAATCCACTTTAAGAATTGACCAGAAGGTCCATCTGTTGGAATTGAATAATTACCCGGTACAACTGTTTTTATTTCAAAATTACCATTCGCATCCGTATAAAAAGCACCACGTAAATTATCATCTGGTATACCTTCAGCGAAGTATGAGTATTCACCGTTTGTATCAGCCTGCCACATATCTATTTTGGTATTTGACAACGGATTTCCATTAACATCTTTAACAGATCCTGAAAAGTAAAGGACGTCACCTGGTTCATTTTCACGTTGTGGCAACACTCCGGGATTTTGAACGACTGGCGTATTTTCTATGTAATAAGGTCCTAGAATAGTAGGTTCCGTTCCTTTTACACTTTTATACATTTCCTGAAGTGCATGAGTTTCAAAGAAAACATCCATAAATAACGGAATTTCCCCTGCCCTGCCTAATTGATCCATCCAATCAACAAGAGCTTGATAGTCATTGTGATCAATTTCGTATTCACTAACTAATTCCTTGAATTTAACTACCAATCCATTATAAACGTCGATTACTTTTTGATTCTTCATAATACTTCCTCCAATTTTTTAAAGTTTTTATATTTGTTGATTTTCAATGATGGTACTGATTCCTAATCCACCTGCTATACATAATGTGATTAGCCCATATCTTTTTCCGGTTCTTTCTAACTCATGTATCAATTTGGTTGCTAAAATTGCTCCAGTGGCACCAATAGGATGTCCCATGGCAATGGCACCGCCATTAGGATTCACCTTATTCATATCAAGCTTCAATTCTTTGATTACTGCCAAAGCTTGTGCAGAAAAGGCTTCGTTCAGTTCAATTAAATCAATATCATTCAGTTTCAACCCTGACATTTGAAGCGCTTTCAAGGTGGAGTTGACAGGCCCAAGCCCCATGAAATTTGGTGATACGCCTGCTGCCGCTTGAGCGATCATTCTTGCTTTCGGCTTTTTACCACGCCTTTTTGCTGCTTCTTCCGACATTAGTATCAGAGCGGATGCACCATCATTTCTTCCACTACTATTTCCAGCGGTTACTGTTCCATTTTTCTTGAAAACCGGTTTTAAACTAGCCAACTTTTCCAGACTGGTTTCTCTTGGGTGCTCATCCATATTAAATTCTATTAACCCTTTTTTCGTTTTAATTTGATAGGGAACGATCTCTTTCGAAAATAATTCAGTAGAAATTGCCCGTTTTGCATTTTCTTGGCTCCTTAAAGCAAATTCATCTTGTTCAGTCCTTGAAATGGAATATTTTTCAGCCAGATTTTCTGCTGTCATTCCCATCGTTAAGATCCCGTAATCTTCAACGGGCTGTGAACCTGGCTGGCTTTCCGTATTCGGGTCCAATAACTGTCCATTGCCTGATTTCAATCCAAAACGGATATTTCTCATATAGTATGGGGCCGTGCTCATTGATTCCGCTCCGCCTGCAATGATTACATCTCCAAGTCCGCATTGAATTTGTTGACTGGCAGAATTGATTGCCTGGATGCCGGATCCGCATTGTCTGTGTACGGTATAACCTGGTACTTCCACAGGAAATCCTGCCCGAAGCGATGCAACTCTTGCTAAATTTGACGCGTCTGAACTTTGTTTGGCTTGCCCCATAATCACTTCATCAATACTCTCTTTTGGAATATCCGCTCTCTTGATAACTTCATCAAGGACAGCAGCTGCCAGGAAATCGGCAGGAACATTTTCCAATGCTCCTCCTAATTTCCCTATAGCGGTGCGAACCGAGTCTATAATAACTACATTGCTCAATTTTCTACCTCCTGCTATTTTTATTTCTTTCTTCTAAACTATCCTTATATCTTTGGTGAGCTATTTTCAGGGCAACAATCACAGACTGCTGCGATGGAGCTAAAAAGTCCGTTTTAATATTCTCAATTAAAGAATCAATATCTTTACTAAAATCAAAACCAACTATCATTCGCTTGAAAAAATCCTGGGCCAAAGTTGTTAAAAACGTAAATTCTGCATTAATGATGATGTGACTTTCCTTGTGAATTTCCAGTACCATCCCAGCGTATTTATAATTTTCATACATGCTCGTATTTTGCGGCGCCTTCGCATAGGCGGTGATTAATAATGTTGGCTGTCCCATATAAAACTACATCCTCTCAAGATTACTTGCATAAACTAGTGGGTTTTCCATAATCCCCTTTCCAGTTTATATTAATTAAAGACCTCTTGAAAAATGTTTTACTTTTTCCATATCTATCTCCATGCCAAATCCTGGACCATCCGGGATGATTATTTCATAATTCTCATATTTTATTTCGTTTAGCGTAATATTTTCTTTGAAAAGTAACGGACCAAATAATTCAGTACCGAATTCAAATTTGGGAATGGTTGAATAAAGTTGTGCACAAATGGCCGTACCTAATGATGATTCAATCATCGTTCCCCCATACAAACCAAAACCTACACCTTCAGCAATCGCAGCCACTTTTTTCGTTTGGGTCATCCCGCCATGTTTACATATTTTCAAGGCGAAGGAATTACCTGCTCTATGTTTAGCTATTTGGAATGAATCTTGTAAAGAATTCAATGACTCATCGGCCATGATCGGGACCTTAAAACGATCGGTCAATCTTGACATCCCTTCATTATCCCAAGCTGGCAGCGGCTGTTCGACCATGGAAACCCCGCCTTCCTGTAAAGCTTCAATGCAATACGTAGCCGTTGTTTCATCCCATGCTTGATTAACATCAACCGTAATGCGTGCTCGATCCCCCACGGCTTCAATAATTTTCAATACATGCTCCACATTCTTATATGGATTCCCTTTGCCAATTTTCAATTTAAAGATATTATGACGTTTTTGATGTAAGGATTCTTTCGCTTCTTCGATATCTTTATTCGTATCCCCACTTGCCAATGTCCATGCTACCGGCAATGATTTATGAATTTGTCCTCCGAATAATTCATAAGCAGGGATGTTTCTCCTTCTGGCTACTAAATCCACCATGGCTGATTCAACGACAGCCTTCGCAAAATTATTTCCTCTAACATTGAGTGAAACTTCATGCATGATTTTGTCATAATGGACGGGGTTTTTACCAATGATAAGCGGGGCGATATATGTATCAATATTCACCTTGATCGCCTCAGGCGTCCCCTCACCATACGAAGCCCCGCCTATTGTCGCCACCTCTGCCCAACCTTCCGCCCCCTCTTCATCCATGACACGGGCAAGAATGATCGTTTGTTCTACGATCGTATGCATGGCAAGCTGGTGAGGACGAATTGTGGGTAAATCAATAATGTATACATCTACTGAACGTATTTTCATTTAATCCACCTTTTTAACATTTAATAGATAAAATCCGCTTCTGTTTTTGCTCTTACTTCTTCGATCGTTACACCGGGCATCAATTCAATCAATTTCAACTGTTTGTCAATAACTTCAAAGACAGCCAACTCGGTGATGATCATGTCAACGCTTCTAGTGGAAGTAATCGGGTAGGTGCATTTCTTTAAAACTTTACTTTTACCTTCCTTACTTGTATGTGTCATGGTCACGATCACTTTTTTGGCGCCAACCAACAGGTCCATCGCTCCTCCAACACCCATGATATTCTTGCCTGGTACCGCCCAATTTGCAATTTCACCGGTTTGACCTACCTGCAAAACACCTAAGATGGCAACATCAATGTGTCCTCCACGGATCATTGCAAACGATTCTGCACTATTAAAGAATGATGCACCAATCGATTCCCCTACCGGTAACTTGCCTGCATTAACTAAATTGGGATCGATTTCATCTTCATCAACTTCTGCAACCCCTAATAATCCATTTTCCGTATGAAAAAAAACATTTTCATCATCAATGTATTTTGCAACCAAGGTCGGAATCCCGATTCCAAGGTTCACTATACAAGGGCCCGTCAATTCTTTTGCCGCGCGTCTTGCTATCATATTTTGCATTAATTCTTTGTCACTCATAAACTTTGACACCTTCCTTCGTCAGGATTTTCTTTGCCTTAATAATTCCATCGACGAATAGATGCGGTGTTACAATCTCCTCTGGCGGGAGTTCTCCAGGTTCAACTATCTCATCCACTTCCGCAATTACGACATCTGCAGCTGTTGCCATTCCCGGATTAAAGTTTCGAGCCGTTTTATAATAAACAAGATTACCAAGTGTATCTGCCTTCCATGCCCTGATCAAAGCTACATTTGCTCTTATGGCAGGTTCAAAAATATATGTAGCCCCATTTATTTCCCTTTCTTCTTTTCCTTTAGCTAAATCGGTCCCTACACCCGTTTTCGTATAGTAACCGCCTATGCCAGCACCGCCAGCACGAATGGATTCCGCTAATGTCCCCTGTGGTAATAGTTCTAATTCAATTTCCCCACGTTGGTAAAACTCCCCAATTTCACGATTGCTTGTAAAATAAGAACCAATCGCCTTTTTTATTTTCTTCTGGCTTAGGAGAACTCCCAGCCCTTTTCCTTTCTCGCCTAAATTGTTACTGATTACCGTCAAGCCTGCTACATCCTTTTTGGCCAAACCATCTATTAATGTAAGAGGGGCACCGATCAAGCCAAATCCACCTACCATTAATGTATGACCGTTCTTCACACAAGATAAAGCTGCTTCTATATCTTGATGTACTTTCGTCATGTTTTCCCCACCAATCTCACGTTACTTATTTTCAATCAATGAATCACTTGCCTCAAACCAAGCAGGTATTCCAGCAGTCAATAAGCAAATCAGACCCACTTCAGCTAATTGTTCTTCCGAGGCCCCATTTAACCTTGCCGCCTCCATCCATTCCCCAACCTGTTCCCCTTTTAATTCTGTAATGAATATTCCTGTCATCAGAAGATGTTTTAGCCTTTTTGAAACCACTGAATCACTTAATATATAATCTTTGAGGGAGTTTTGGTCTTCCGATTTAACCAGTTTCAAAACATTCGAGACGAATCCCGTCTCCTCATCCCCTAATAGTTCAATCATATAAAGCAGGATTTCTTCTGCTGTTCCTTGATGGCCACTTATTTCGGGATATCGAATGCCTTTAAGTGTAAGAGCATACTCCAAAGACTTCATTCCTGTTTTTAATGCTTCTGTTCCGTTATATAAGTATGAAACTATTAGATATTCCACCAGTTCCGGTAATGTTGCCCCGCCATCGATTGCCCCTTTTGTATGGTAAACCATACTTCGTTCATACAACCTCGCAGCATTCATGCCTACCAGTAAAATATCTTTTTCCTTCTTCGTCAAGGCTCCCTCTTGCATGATGTTACTGCGTAAGTTGGTATAGTGATCAAGTGCATTGGGGCTATAATCGTGCATTTTTTTCACCCAGCCTGGTACCGCATCATAAACTTCTTTGAAATACAATAATCCCTCGCTCATTCGTCTGCACCTCTTTAAATTAATTGTGAATCAAGTATCGATAGTGCCCTTATAGGTGAGGCTGTTGCATTTTTTAGTTTTAAAGGGATCCCGAAAAAAAGAAAGCGAGAATGCTTAGGTAGTTTTTCAAGATTCACTAGATTTTCAACGATATATATATCATGGTTCAGTAATTTTTGATGAATTCCGCTTTCTGAATCCTGGTTCAAATCGGCATTGGGCAAATCCAACCCGACAATATGTATTTGCTTTTCAATAAACCATTGGGCCACACTATCATCTAAGGCCTGCGCTTCAAAAAAGCCTTCTTCCCCCCATGATTTCCCCCATGTCCTGATGAGGACGATATCGTTTTTTTCTACATACACCCCCTGCCTGCGTTCCGCCTCTTCAAGTAAAGCTTTCGTAACAGGTTCATGTGTCGCTTTTAACATGCTTACATCCAGTATGAGAGCATCCCCAAACATATTCTTCAGATTGATGTTTTCAACTGACTCCCCGTTTTCAAAGTAATGTGAAGGCACATCGACATGTGTCCCACTATGGTCAGAAAAAGAAATCAACTTGGAACGGTATCCTTTAGGAAGTGAATCAGATTTCCCCTTTTGTTCAAGAGGTTCATCTTTAATGTCTATTGCAGGTAAATCATTATTTGTAACTAGACCATCGTAAAGTTCCAATGTTAAATCAATGATTTTCAACCATAAAACCCCCAAATTCATTAAGCGTTTACATTATCACGACAAAAATGGCTACCCTAAACATTACTATCAATAATTGACAGCAGGTGTTTAAGGTAGCCAGTTGTTCACTAGTTGTTATTAAAAAAGGTTATTTTTTAATAGCTAATGAATAGGCAATAATTAAGTTTATTATATATTCTTAATATTACACTATTTTCTGTTAATTTCAATATCTTTTTTAAAAATAACTGCAAAAAATCAAATTCGTTTTAAAAAAGATTTTATTCCTTCGTTAATCTCCACTCTATTTTCAAACACCATTGTATAGTGATTACATGTAGAAACGATCGTTTCGATATCAGGGGTATATTTCTTCGTATCAGCATAGGCTTCTTCATAAAATAATGGAGGAAATTCCCCTATTTTCCCACTGGCATACACCAATAAGGTTTTACAGGAAATTTGTCTACAAACTTCTTTAGGGACAAAAGAATAAAAACTATCAAAATCCCTAAGAATGCTATCTTCTGATGATTTATTCTCCCAGTGACCATCCACTTCATGAACCTCATACTCCGCCACACTTTGCAGGTGATCCGTCCATTTGATACCCAAACGGCTATAGATTTCCTTAATTTCTGCAATATAACTTTCCTGAGATTCATATTCTTTACTTAATCGGCCTAGTGATGGTTGTACGATGTCCCTTTGTTGTTGAGAGGAAATGGCCGCACCATCCAATAATATCAGTGCCTTTACCGAAGTTAATTTGCTGGCAACAATGCTTGAGATGAATGCTCCCATTGAATACCCGATCAAAATCGGATTTTTAATCTTTAACTCTTGAATTAACTCAATTACATCTTCTGCATGTTTAAAAAGAGAAGTCTGCACATCTGCCCTCGAACTATTTCCCCTCCCTCTTAAGTCAATCGAGATGACTCTGTACTCGCCTTTTAACATTTCTGCATAATAATGCATTTGCTTATGATTACCCGTTAAACCATGTATGGCGATGATTGGCCCTTTCTCTCCAGGATAATCTGCAATTTGAATTCTTTGGTTCCCCAATTCCTTTACATACATTTCCATAGTGACACTCCTCCATTTCCATGATTATTAACATAAACCAACCAGCATATTTAATAAAAAAAGCTATCTTAACTTCACCATCAAGGTAACTTGATCGAGAAATTAAGATAGCCAGTCAGTTCATTAATTTTCATTAAAAAAGGGCTTTTTTTAATGGTTAATGAATAGGCAAGTTATAAATACATGTAATGATTCCATTTTACATGAAGTTCGGATTTTTACAATTATTATTTGATAATTTCGATTTCTCAGTAACTTAAAGTCGGTACCTGGGAATTTTATTGAAGGAGATCCCCTATGGTCTCACTCCAACGTTCAACAACTGCTTTAGGGTTTTTCAAGTCGATTTTAATTCCAGAGCGTATTTCAGCATACTTAGCCATATCCTCCCGTGCCTCTACTATTTGGGCGTGGAATCTTACTCTTTTATATTGGACATATGGCAGCTCTTTTAATCTCTCTAATGAAAGGCGAATATATTGTGCTTTACCTTTCCAAAACAAAACCAGTGTAGCTTTATGGGTACGAATGACATTGGCTGTAGTCGAAGTATCCGGCCATAGGCCAATCCTTAATTCGGTCCTGCTTACCGCTACGATCTCACCTACGCTAATCATTGCAGTATGCGGCCATCCTTCTTCACTTATCGTTAACAGCATCATGGCTTCATGCTGCTTGTCGACAAGTTCTTTACCATTTAACAAGTCGAATATCTCTTCTGGCATTTCCATCCCATTCATTTTTTCACCTTTTTCTTTAATTCCCTAGTAATCTGTTATATTTTGGTGCGATATTTCATTCCGTCCCACCGTTTCGCACCGAGAGTATCGATTTCAAATTGATCTAACGCACGATAAGCCAGATGATCAATGATATCGTTAACATTCTCAGGATGATTATAAAAGGCTGGCATCGGAGGGAATATAATGGTCCCCATTTTGGAAAGCGCCGTCATATTCTCCAAATGAATCGTATTCAGAGGGGTTTCTCTAGTCATTAGTAATAATTTTTTTCTTTCTTTCAACATGACGTCAGCAGATCGCGTTAATAAATTATCCGCTAGCCCCATGCGAATGGAAGCTAGTGTTTTCATACTGCAAGGTGCTACGATCATGCCATCAACCCGGTACGATCCACTTGAAATTCTTGCTGCTTGATCTTTGTAAGAATAGGAATGATCAGCTAATCCCTCCACTTCTTTAACAGAATATGATGTTTCATGTTGAATGGTGGCATGTGCCCACGGGGACATGATTAAATGGGTCTCCACTTCACTGCTTTTAAGCATCTGAAGAATCCTAATTCCGAAAATGGCTCCAGTCGCTCCTGTTATTCCAACAATGATTTTCATTAATTCCCCTCCTTACATTAGTCATCGAATCGAAACTTTATGGAAACTTATGCATTGGAAAATCCAGGAACGAATCGACTTGGATCAACCTCTTTAAATTCGGACCTTTTAAATTCATCTTTTAAATGAAATGGTACTGTGCAGTCAAAAATGGTTTTACAGGAAATCCCCTTTTCCTGAATGGTAGGGCTGTATGCGGGATCTTGTGTAGGATCTAAGGGATGACAGCGCACTCCTGGAATGAAAACCGTATCAACATCACCTTGGTAACGAGTATTTAACGCCCATAAAACATCATTGCTATCGAAGGGATCCACATCTTCATCCACGATGAATACATGCTTAAGTTCAGAAAAGGCAGAGAACGCCAATAGTGCAGCTTGTCTTTGGCGCCCTTCATCACTTGGCTGACTTTTCTTGAATTGAAGAACAGCCATGTATTTACCTCCTCCTGAAGTATGGGCATAAACATTCAATAATTTGCCTGGCATGGACTTTTCCACCATTTGCAGAATGCTTGCTTCAGTTGGAATGCCAGCCATATTCACATGCTCCTCACTTGGACCAATAACTGTTTGCATGATTGGATTGACTCGGTGAGTTACGGCTTTCACTTTGATTAGAGGCAGATCCGCAACAGCTGAACCTGTATAACCAGGAAATTCCGGCATTGCCTTTCCAGTATTGGTGTTTTGATCTTCCCGAACACGCACTCCGGGGACCAATTCCCCTTCTATTACATATTCAGCATTCGCGATAGCTTTTTCATCAATGGTCAAGCATTGGACCAATTCTACCGCTTCTTTCCTGATCGCCCCTGCTACACTCAGCTCATTAAAGCCAAGGGGAGTCGTAGGTGCTTCAAAACAAGCAGCGACTTCAATAGCAGGGTCAACACCGATACTAATGGAAATTGGTAACGGTTTTCCTGCTTTTTCAGCCTTTTCACGAAAAACTTCTAAATGGCGGCCAGGAACAAAATACATGGACATCTCATCTTTACTTTGTAAACATAATCGGTGTATCGTTATATCAGATTCACCGGTTTCTGAATCGGAAGCATAGCACATTCCTATGGTGATATACGGGCCTGCATCTTCCTCTGTATTCGTAGGCGCAGGTATTAATTTTCTGATATCGAAATCGGGATCTTCTGCATAGTGAACCACTTCTTGAGCTTTCGCTTTATCATTCGAAATGGTGATTGGATCAATTGGATTTTTTACAGCTTCATTTAAAAGGAACCCGAGCCGATCCGGTTTTGTATCCAGCATGTGGCCGACTCTTTCCCGGCTCGCTAAAAGTCCGATCACCACGCTTGAATCTTCATGTCCCAAAACATGATTAAAAACCATGGCAGGTCCGATTTTTGTTGGACGCATCACTGTCCCGCCAGCACCGACATGACGATACACCCCAGATAATTCAGCATGAGGATCGACTGGTTCATCCGTTTCAATCAATTGTCCTGGAATCGACTTCAGTAGTTCCAGCGCAGAACGTAAATCTGTCACTTTATTCATTTTTTCAGACATAATAAATCCCCCTATCACTTTGTGATCAGTATCCTATGTATAGTCAATCAAATAACCTATATGTTATCGGTTACAAATGATATTCTAAAGTGTATTTCTACTATACAGTCAATGGATATTTGAAAATTCAAGTAATTTTCTCTACAGGGATTTGCAGCTGACAAAAATCAACACTACTATCATTCTCGTAAAAGGTCGTATCCAATAAGCAAGCGTCCACAACGTCCCCAATAATTCTATAGTGATTTTCACTGATCCATTGAACCAATTCATTTAAAAACTCAATGTTATATGGCATTCCATATTTATATACACATGCATATTGCCCAGCAGGCAACGTCATCATGTTATCCATATCAGTATCTATAAAAGGTAATGCAGTATATATTCCCGCACCCTCGAAAACATCATCCATTCCAAGTTTATCCTTTAAAATAACCGTGCCAAATCCCTCAGACGGAAGCATTTCATGTTTACTTAATACATTCCAAGCTTTCATCAGCGTTAAATGTAATTCTTCACGGCACAAATCATTTTCAAATGGTATAAATAAGACATGCCTTTCAGGAAATTCTTCTATAATAGGTTTATCCAATTCACTTTTAATATTTTTGGCTTCTGAATATTTCATTAATCTCTGTTGAATAAATGTACGGGTATTCATCAAGGCATTTATTTCTTTTTCTATGAATTCTTGATGAAATTCCAAAAGTGATATGGCAGTGGTTAAATTCCGATTTCCAATATGCTCCTTAATATCATTCAGTTTGATGCCAATCGACTTCAAAAAGCAAATTTCCCTTAGAAATGGAATCTGAACTGCACTATAGTACCGATAACCATGTTCATCTATATGTACCGGTTTAAATAGATCGATTTTATCGTAATAAATGAGTGTTTGCCTTGAGATACTGTGAATGGAAGCCATTTCACTGATTGATAAGTAATTGTCCATATGCGCTACTCCTCTGCAAATACTTTTTGTGAATTTCCTTCTAAGTCTTATATCATATATTAATTTTTTAATTTCCCTCCTTCCATTCGGCAGCTACAACCGCTTGGAGAGGGTCAGTATTCTAAAGAAAACTTCAATTCCCTCTAACTTTACCATTTTTCTATTTAAAATGAATGGATATTAAAGATCCTGCCTATCGAAAAAATGGATCATATCAACATCTTCATTTAGTTGAATAACAGGAAGTAATATAGATGATTGACGACTCTACTTTAATATTCTAGAATTATTAGATATTATTTTGGAGGTTTTTGTTTGCTAAACTTATGTTCATTACTGGGTGAGTAAACTTTCTTAATGATTTATACATTTAGAAAGTACCATTTGTAGAATATATAAAAAAGAGTATTTTTATAAAGAATAGGAGACTATAAATGGATATCTTAATTAGACAAGAACTCACTGAAGATTACACTATGACAGAAAAAGTTGTAGAAAGAGCTTTTAAAAATGAAGAATATAGCGATAAAAAAGAACATTTCCTTGTCAATCGTCTTAGAAGTTCAGATGCTTTTATTCCAGAACTTTCTCTAGTTGCAATAAACCAAGATAATGACATTATAGGTCATATCTTATTGACGAAAATACAAGTAGTAGACGATGAAAATACTGCTGATTCTCTAGCACTTGCTCCAGTTTCTGTTGCTCCAGAGTATCAAAATAAAGGTGTTGGAAGTAAATTAATTCGTGCAGCACTAAAAAAAGCAAAAGAAATTGGATATGACTCAATAATTTTATTAGGTCACAAAGATTATTATCCGAAATTTGGCTTTAAACCAGCTAACTTGTGGAATATTAAAGCTCCATTTGATGTACCAGATGACACGTTTATGGCTTTAGAATTAACTGAAGGCTCTCTTCAAAATAAACAAGGCACTGTTCATTATCCAAAAGCATTTTTTGAATAAATACTAGGTAATATTGATTTTTTACAAAGAGATTGTTATATGGCAATCTCTTTTTTTATTGAGTAAACAAGCTCCATTTGCCCTTTTAGTAAAATTTAACCCTTTACGCCCGAAGGCCGCCAATTGGCGGCCTTCGGGCATTCAAACACCTTTTATTAATTTCCGTATTCCCTCTTTTATCCAGTCCATTATTCGTTCAAATATGCCCATGCATATTGAGCATAAAGTTCTGCACCGGTAGCAAGCGCATCCTCGTCGATGTTGAATTTCCCGTGATGATGCGCCCATTCCGTATCCTTTTCAGGGTTTCCTGATCCAACTAAAGCGAAGCTTCCGGGTACTTCATCTAAATAGAAGCTAAAGTCTTCTCCCCCCATTGTTGGCTTTTCATTATATATTGCGTCATCGCCAAACGCTTGTGAGGCCACCTTTTGCACTAATTTGGCACTGTATTCATCATTAATGACAGCTTGCGTTCCACGGTAGTACTCAACCTGTGCGGTCGCACCGTAAATATTAGCAACATTTTCAGCATAAACCTGGAGCTGTTCTTCAATATGGTCACGTGTTTTAGGATCAAAACAACGGACAGTCCCTTCAATGACGGCATTTTCTGCAATGACATTAAATCGTGTGCCAACGACCATTTTTCCAACTGTCAAAACAGCGGGATTTTGGGGGTCGACCGTTCTTGATACGACAGACTGTACATTCATGACGAATGAAGAGGCGACAATAGTTGCATCGATACAGTCCTGTGGCATTGCACCATGTCCCCCTCTTCCTTTAAACGTTACTGTAAAGATGTCTGCTGAAGCGAATGAAGGTCCTTCAGTGCAAGCGACTTTGTTTGTTGGCATTTGCGACCAAATATGTATGCCAAAAACATTATCAACCCCTTCAACGGCCCCTTGTTTAACCATTTCCTTTGCACCTGTTGCTACTTCTTCAGCTGGTTGAAATATTAATCGCACATTCCCAGGTAATTCTTCTTTTATTTCGTTTAGTGCCTTCGCCGCAATTAATAGCATTGATGTGTGTGCATCATGACCACATGCATGCATTTTTCCTTCTTCTTTTGAAGCATACGGCAAGTCTTTATTTAATTCTTCTACAGAAAGGGCGTCCATATCTGCTCTTAATGCTACCGTCTTTCCTGCCTTACCGCCTTTAATTTCTGCAATAACACCTGTTGGTTCTGCTTTTCGATAAGTAATCCCTAATTTTTCAAGGTAGTCACAAACAAAGGCAGTTGTATTTTCTTCTTCCCATGATAACTCAGGTTCGCTATGAAGTTTTCTACGTATTTCTGTTAATTCATCACTATAATTTTGAATCGCTTCTTTTATCGTTTGATTAATCATTCTTATTCTACCTCCGTTAAACATTTAGCCACTTCGTAAAATATTTGCACTCCATTTGCCAAATGACGTGCATCAGACCATTCCTCTGGACAATGACTTAGTCCTGCTTTATTTGGAACAAAAAGCATGCCAACATCAGTCACATCGGAAAAAACCATCGCATCATGACCAGCTCCACTATTAATGGAACAGTATGGAATTTTCAAATCAGAACTTTTATCTTTTAATAAAGCCTTAATCTCATTACTCAATACCTTTGGGGGCATATATAACAGCTGTTCCGCCGCTGTATGGACCCCCTGTTCCTGATAGGATTCGATTAATTCTTTCATCCTCCTGATGACATTGTTAATATGTTCTTCCTTGCTTGATCGAATATCTACCGAAAATACCACTTTATTCGGTATGACGTTTGCTCCATTTGGTAAAACATGCAGTCGTCCTGTCGTGATAACCGTTCCTTCTCCTTCCTCAATTGCAAAGCTCGGTAATTGAGAAATAATTTGGGCGGCAGCAACCAATGCGTCCGTACGGCGATCCATTGGGGTTGTGCCTGCATGTCCTGCCTTTCCTTCAATGGTTACTTCAAATTGAGTTAAACCAACAATAGCTTCTACAACACCAATGGGGATATTCTTCTCTTCAAGGATTGGTCCTTGTTCTATATGCAATTCGAGAAATGCTTTAATGCTATTGGAATTTCTTCTTTTCGGAAGAGAGAAATCCAGTCCAATTTTTGACATCGCTTCAATTGTTGTGATACCATCTTTATCCCTTGAATTTTTAAAACTTTCCTCACTAAGCGTTCCAACTATTCCTCTCGACCCCATTAGCCCTCCGCCAAAACGAGCTCCCTCTTCTTCAATCAGGGCAACGATTTCCAATGGATATTTAGGTGTTAATTGATTTTCTGCAAATAGGGCAGCCACTTCAAGTGCAACAATTACACCGGCTGGTCCGTCATACGCACCGCCATTTGGTACGGAATCAAAATGTGAACCTACCAGAACGCTTGTGCATCTTTTAAAGTACCCTCAAGCTTTCCAAAAACATTTCCAAATCCATCTTCCTGTACTGTCAGACCGTATTCTATCATTTTATTTTTTATATAATTGCGTGTAAGCAAGTCTTCCTTGCTATACGTAAGCCTGGTAGTCCCTTCTCCGGGTGTTGATGTAAATTCTCTCAAATCATTTATTTGCTTTTCTATACGTTCGCTAAGTCTCACTCAGAATCCCTCCTATTTTACAAGAATTGTACGAATATTCCTGCCAAAATAACCGACACGATTGTTACCGATATAAATCCGCCAACAAGCATCGGCGGCAGCATATGGCTTAGCAATGCTTCTTTTTCATTTTCATCTTTTGTTAATGAATTGACGACTTCATTGGTGATAATGTAATCAGCTGGAAATCCGTATAATGCTGTTAAAGATACAGCAAAGGCCATTTCTTTGCTGACTTTTAACAATTTCCCTGCAATGAATGAGAATATATACATACCAATCACAGCTAAGATAATGCAAACAACAAGTGGGTAAAGAATCTCCATCATCATACTTGGTGTTGCATTTTTTAATCCATCAAAGACGAAAAGCATAAGGGCCATGATCGCAAATCCAAATCCATTTGCTTTTTGCAGTGTCTGTCTTTCCAAGAAACCTATACTTTTTCCGACAACCCCGAATAGTAAGCAAAGAACAAATGCATTTATTGATATAATCGGCTCTAATCCAGTCGAAACAAGGTAAGCGAGAAAAGCAACAACTGCAAGTCTGAAAAATTTAAAATATTCCGTATTATATTTTTCAGGCAGTTTTTTAAACAGCTTAAGTTCCGTCATACCTTCTGCCTCTGCAGTATCACTCTTTTTTACCGTTAATTGCCCATTGCGGTATTGCCCCAAAAGTTTCTTTCCTTCTTTCTTCAAGACAATTGAAGTTAAAGGATATCCAGCGAAGCCTTGCATTACATAAATAACAATGGCAAAAACGGACAAACTCGTAAGTCCTGCGTCTGCCGCTCCTTCTGACATGATTATAGAAGATACCATACCGCCCACTAAAGGTGGAATCGCTACAAGGACAGTTTGCAGATCAAATATAAATATGCCAATTCCGAATAATAGTGCAACAATGCCAAGAATACCAGTTAAGGAGATTACAATCGTTTTCCATTGATTCACCAATTCCCTTATTGAAAGCAATGTCCCCATATTCGTGATCAATAGGTACATCATCATGGTTGCCACTACCGGTGGAACACCTGCTATTGAAACGATGTCTTGCGGGAAGAATGTCCAATAACCGCATAGAAATAGGATCGCGGAAATGAAAACGGAAGGTACCCAGGCTTTTGTTCGAACCGCCACTATGTCCCCTACAAATAAAATCAGAATAACAATAACCAAAGCCAACATCTGTGACATATGAGTTCCCTCACCTTCCAATTTAATAGTTTGAATATTATTATAAAATAATAACACTGAATCATCTGAATTTAAAGATAATTTCATATTTTCAGGTAATTATGCACAGATATCAGGAAATGTAAGTGCTTTAATTTCAATTTCCACACCAAATATTCTCAAATAACTAAGTGGTTGGGTATATCAAAATAATTTTTCTTTGGATACTTCTTTATCTCGTTAGTGACTAAAACATCTAACACATACTAATCTAGACCTTTTATTTCAAAAAGAAAAAGCCGTCTAAGGACAGCTCTGAATAATTAGTAATTAATATCCTGTTTACTTTTTACTGTAAATAATCTTTAATGTTTGCAGGTCTTCCTACAAAAGTTATTTGGATATGCGTACCAGAAGTCCTCTATCAATAAAAAATACTTGCCTTAATAATTGTTGCGGTTGAGTCGTCATCGTGATTAGATAACTTTATATTTAAATTGTTGCAGAATTGATCTATGTTTAAGATTACTAAGTCACCTTGCTCTAAAACAATAGTCTCTTTTTCATCGATATTCATTCTACTTTTTCCTTTGAAACAATAATAGGCGTCGGACCTTTTCGTAAAATCCCCATTATCCAACACTTCAGAATGGATTCCATCATTCAGATGAATCGTACTAATGTCACCTTCGCATCCTTCTGCTAACATCAAATTAAAGTCAGTGACCCTCCCAATACTTTGGGTTGTCCAGCCTCCATCAAACCGATCCTGTTCAAATGGCTTTAAATGCACACGGTGCTTTCCCTTATGTTGCAGCGACATTTCACCATCAAGGATCATGATGATTCTCTGAATGCCTGGAAGGTGAGTAAATAAGGATTCATCCACCTCGACATCTGCTGTGCTAATCCGCCATTTGAAATCACGCTTCGCGTAATCTCCATCTTCAGGATAAATGGTTAGTTGAGTTGTTTTACCACCTGACCAAGTACTAGTTATTTGTTCACTTTTTGTTATTATTTTTAGTGAATATGACAACTTTTTTCTCCTTTCATTACTTCAGTATTTCAGTTCGAATCAATTTCGAGAGCTAAATGGTTGTATTGCCAATAGGGTGGATACGATGAACCGAGAGCATAACTGAGCCTAAGTCTACTAGACTCTGATCATCGTAACATAAATTCATCCTTACTTAATCGGGCTGTGAAACGATTCGATACAATCATGGTGGCTCATACCTACTTGAAATAGATGGGGTTCTGTTGCATTAAGAATCAGACAAAAAAACCATTGTAAATTACCTACTGGGCAATTTTCGGATTAAAAAATCAATACCGAATGTTCTTGGTTTAACAGCCAAAACATTCGGTATTAACACTATATTCTAATATATATTTTGACCATTTCAGGCTTTGTACCAAAACCACTTTTTAAATCCCTTAATAACTCCAAAAACAAAGCTATTAACATAATTAAGAACAAATTATCATTTAAATAGATTAATACTTATAATGATAATTGGCATGGCAAAAACATCAATAAGAAATGCACCCACTATCGGAACGATTAAATAAGCTTTACTTGAAGGGCCATATTTCGCAGTAATTGTTGACATATTTGCCATAGCATTTGGTGTAGCCCCGATACCATGTCCGATGAACCCTCCAACCATAACTGCCGCATCGTAGTTTTTGCCAAGAAAGCGAAACATGATGAATATACTTAAAAGTATAATGAAGATTACCTGTATCACCACAATTAAAATAATTGGTAAAGCAAGGTCAGCAACTTCCCAAAGTTTTATACTCATTAATGCCATTGATAGGAAAATGCCTAAAGTAATATCTCCAATAAAATTTATACTAGGCATTTCGATAATTTTCCCATTTATTTTATCTAAAATATTCCGAACAATTACAGCCACTATCATTGCTCCAACATAATTCGGTAAAACATAACCTGTCTTCGCCGAAAATAACTCTCCTAGATATGAACCTAAAGCCATACAAAATGTCAGGATTAATACTTGCTTCATAAATGAAGCTACATTTAATTCTATTTTGTCTTCCATTTCTTTCTTTTCTTGAATTTCAATATCTTTTTTACTTGGTGTTAATTTGTGTTTATTAATTAGATACTTTACAGTTGGACCTCCGACTAATCCACCAAATACTAATCCTAAAGTAGCCGCTGCTATTCCAATTGCTTGGGCAGATTCAATTCCTAGCGATTCAATGGTACCGCCAAAGGCTGTAGCTGCACCAATACCACCTTCCATGGAAATTGCTCCTGCCATCATGCCTATTAATGGATCAATCCCAAAAACGGGTGCTAAAGATATGCCTATTAAATTTTGAGCAAATGCCAGAAACCCACATAACAACCAATATATTAATAATAATTTACCGCCGACTTTTACTAATTGAAAACTGGCACCCAACCCAACGGTCGTAAAAAATGTTAGCATAAATAACCCCTGGAGCGTCGTATCTAATGAAATGGTTACGTTTAGAAAGGTTTTAAGACTTGTAGCGACTATCGCAAAAAGCAATCCCCCAACAACAGGTGCAGGGATACAAAAGTGTTTAAATAGTTTGACATTCTTAACGATAATCCCGCCTATTGCTAAAAGCAGTATCGCTAAAAAAATAGTGATCGTTTGATTAATCTCGATGCTCATATTGTCTATCTCCTCTCCACACACAGGAATACTTCATTTATTAGGTTTGCAGCTAGTTTTACAGTGCGATTATCATTATCCAATGATGGATTTACTTCACATATATCAAATGAAATAGTTTTCGTATGGGAAGTAATTTTACGAATTAATTGCCTAACCATTTTTCCAGAAAGACCAAATGGGGAAGGTGCACTGACACCTGGTGCTTCGGAAGCGTTAATTACATCCATACAAAGTGTTAATATAATAAAATCATGTTGATTCATAAAATCCAGAATTTTACTTTCATTTTCTTCAGAAATCCCATCTACTAATTCTTCTTCCAATATCCAAGAACACCCCAGTGAAATTGCAGTGTTAAATAATTTTTTTGTATTCCCATAACGTTGAATTCCAATAGGCAAATAACTAGTTTGATGATCATTATCTAATATTTGTTTAAACATCGTTCCTGAAGAAGTTATTTCTTCATAAGAGCGTAAGTCAAAATGAGCATCAATGTTAAGGATGCCTATTCTAGCATTGGGACCAACATGCGACCTAATTCCAAGATAATGACCATAAAAGGTTTCATGTCCGCCCCCCAATATAACAGGAAACATATTTTTAGTTAATATTTTCTCTACGTGACTTCCTAATTCAGCTTGTGCTGCTTCTAACTGTTGATCCTCACAAATGACATTCCCGAAATCAACTAGACTATCTCCTGATTGGCCGTGCCAAGATAAAGAAGATAAGGATTTACGTATTTCATTGGGAGCTTCTTTGCTTCCAAGTCTTCCTTTATTCCTGCGTACGCCTTCCTCACAAGAGAACCCTATTATTCCACATGTATGATTTATTGATGTTATTTGATTATCTTTAACTATTTGATGAATTCTAAATTCATCCTTATCTGTTTGACTATCTGTTCTGCCTTTCCATAAATCCATATTTGCTAACGCATACATTTATTTTTCCTCCCCATAAATATAAATACTTCATACTTGCAATAGCCAAGCCATTCCGGGTTGTACAATATGAAAAGATCTGGTGCAATGGCCTGTTCTTTTTGTTTTCGTTAAACTTGGATAGGCTTGACTTATACTACCTGATGCATTTTGAACATCCTGCTTCCGCTGCAATGTAGACCATTATGGTGTATGTCTATATTCCCTCCATTCTGCTTAATGGTTTACTAAATTTTAATTAAGCAAGTTTCATGCCAGGTCCATCACCATAAAAACAGTGGAAAAATGATATATATTCAAAATAAAAAGTAGGCGGAAATTGCCGCTCGGCAATTTCCGCCTACTTTTCTTCACGATATTTCTTCAACTTGTCCCGCAATGTCCTCTCCCCGATGCCAATTGTTTGGGCTGTCCTCCTTTGATGACCGTTAAAAGCGGCAAGGTTATGAAGAATCACTCTTTTTTCTATTTCTTCAAGAGGTTCGCCTACATAGACAGGGATTAAGGTGTTGCCGAAAAATGCGCGCGAGCTTTTTTGGATATCGGAAGGTAAATCGGCTTTCTGTATATAAGACTCATTCGTAAGCGCAATCGCTCTTTCAATTACATTCTGCAGTTCACGAATATTTCCTGGGAAGTCATATTGCTGTAAAAGCTGCAGCGCTTCATGGGAAATTCCTTCTACAGGTTTTCCCATTCGATCACCGATTTTTGCAATGAAAAATTCCAACAGCAAAGGAATGTCCTCTTTTCGTTCACGTAAAGCCGGAAGGTGAATCGGAATCACATTTAATCTGTAATATAAATCTTCACGAAATCGATTTTCTTTTACTACTTTAACCAAGTCTCTGTTTGTCGCAGCAATGATCCGGACATCGATGCTGACTTCTTCTATCCCGCCAACGGGCATTACCTTTCTCTCTTGTAGAACGCGCAAAATTTTCCCCTGCAGCGCCAAATCCATCTCACCGATTTCGTCAAGAAAGATTGTTCCTCCTTCCGCCAACACAAAAAGTCCATATTTCCGCTGTGTCGCCCCTGTAAATGCGCCCTTTTCGTATCCAAATAATTCTGATTCCAACAGGTGAGTCGGAATGGCGGCACAATTAATAGCCTGAAACTTTTTGTTTCTGCGCTTGCTTTGATTATGGATCGTTCTAGCGACGACTTCTTTACCTGTTCCACTCTCCCCTTCTATGAGAATGTTGGAATAGATATCCTTCACTTTTTCGATTAGGGAGAATATTTTGCGCATTGCCAAACTTTCACCGATAAGGCCGTTCACACCTGCCACCTTATCCAATTCTTCACTCAGCCATTTCACTTTGGACTGAAGGGTGTATACTTCTTCTGCTTTTTGCATCAGCACTTCCAATTCATCAATATGAAGCGGCTTTGTCGCATATGAAAACGCACCCTTACGCATTGCTTCTACGGAAGATGGAATGGTACCATAGGCCGTCATCATAATGACAACCGTCGAGGGGGAGAGGCGTTTGATTTCTTCTAACACTTCCATCCCATTGTATCCCCCAATTTTCAAATCCAGCAAAACGATGGCGATTTCTGCTCTTTCGAAAAGAGGGAGTGCTTCACGTGGATCTGTAAACGAATAAACGTGATACTGGTCTTCCAATGCAAACGTAAGTGATTGACAAATGGTTGGCTCATCATCAATAATCATGATATTGTGCATCGTCTTCACCCTTTCTGTTTTCATGCTGTAAACAAATGGTCAATACTGTTCCCTTTCCTACTTCACTTCTTGTCTCGATAATGCCATCGTTTTCTTTGACAAGCTGATACGTAATAGAAAGCCCTAGCCCGACCCCGTTTGGTTTCCTGGTGTAAAACGGTTCAAAGATCTTATCAATGTCTTCTTCCGAAATGCCGATTCCTTCATCCTCGATTTCAACGACAGTGAACATATCCCGATAATATGCCCGAAAAATAAGGGTTTCCCCTATATCGGACGCCTGAATGGCATTGAGAATGACGTTCACCAGTACTTGTTTGATCTGCTGTGTATCCGCAGTTGCCTGAATGTCTCCAGCGAACTCACGAACAATGCTCAGGTTTTTTTCTTTGATTTTCGGCTTAAGCAATAGCTCAATCCCTTCCATGGCCTCATTCAGCGAAAATGTGACAGGCTCTGATTTTTTAGGGCGTGCATAATCGAGCAAATCGTTTATCAATGCATTAAGTCGGGTAATTTCACTAGTAACCTGTTCGGAAAAGAACGTACGGAAATCTGCGCTTGCAAATTTTTTCGGCAGCAACTGCGTATAGGTAAGAATGGATGTTAACGGATTTCTTATTTCATGAGCGATACCCGCCACTAGTTGACCCAATGAACGCAATCGGTCATCCTGAGCAACTTTTCTCTTCAGTTGTTTTTGTTCCGTAATATCGAAAAAATTCAACACCGCACCTACACTTTCTCCCCCAATAGTCTGAATTGGATACACGCTGTAAGTTATATGCCTTTTTTTGCTCGCATACTGAGACCACACCGTTTCCTTTTGCAAGAAAACTCTCTTTTTCTCTAACGCTGCCTTAATCTCCTTTTCCGGGATGAAACTGGCAGTGGGAAGATCCTGAAAACGTTTTCTAACAACATTACCGTCCACCCCCAAATATTCCATGGCCCTAACATTAATCATCGATACAAGACCTTGCTGATTGAGTGTAATAAGCGAACTATAGGCGCTGTTTAATACTTGCTGCTGAAAGTTGATGTTTTCCTCAAGAAGCAGCATCTTCTCTTCCAAGTCTTTATTCACGTGCTCAATTTGCTCGGTTCGCTTAGCCACTTCTCGTTTAAGGCTGAGATTCCACCATAAGATGAGAGAAATCACAATGAAGGTAAGAATAAGACCAATTTCCAAATACAACAGCGTTTTGCGTAGCCGTTGAGTATTTGGCAGGATATATTCCCCGAACCACTTTTTCTCTATCTTTTCATACGTTCCATCCTTCTTGATTTGAGAAATTGCCTGATTGAATAGTGTCAGCAACTCTTTGTTTTTCGGCATCACTGCTACAGCATAATTTGTGGTGTCAAGTGGCTCACCGACAATCTTAATGAGTGATTGCTGCTCATTTTTCTGTAGAAAATATTGACCCGTAATCCGATTTCCAATAAAAGCATCCACTTTTCCGTCGATCAGCGACTGAACGGCTTCTTGTTGATTATTAGTTTCCACCAATTGCAAACGATCGACTTTACTTAATAGACCGCTTGCAACATCTCCTTTTTGTACGGCTACTTTCCGGCCTTTAAGATCTTCGATTTTTCGGATATACATATTATCTTTCAACACAAAAATCCCCTGTGAACTTGTGAAATACGGAGCTGAAAAATCATAAATCTCTTCACGTTCCTGATTGAACTTCATACCTTGAATCGCATCCACTCTTCCCGATCGCATAGCTTGTACTGCCTCGTTCCACGGCATAGGATAGTATTCGAACCTAATGCCAGTCTCGATAGAAATGGCGTTCATTATATCCACGTTAAAACCGGTATAAACACCCGAATCACTCAAGTATTCGAAAGGTGGAAAGTTATTATCCCCTGCAACTCGTATTACTTTTTGAGCTTCCGAATGCACTCCTATAGGAAAGAAACAGCCAAAAAAGAAAAGGAAGACGGTTATAATGGCACAGGTAATATGTAAACTTCGCATCGCCTCACCCCTTTTTTCCATCCATACAGTTTTGTATCATAAATGTGTATATATACAATGTACAAAGACTCTATTATGATAACTTTTTAAAGGATATAAGAAAAGCTAATCTGCATTTCATAACACCATACATGGCAGAAAGTTGAATTACAATATATTTTAAATGGCAAATGAATTGCAGATAAAAAAGGCATGCTCCCTTTATCGGGAATCATGCCTATATGTAAGGAAAATAGATGTTGCAGGAAGTAACTACCCTAGCCGTTTCTATCAACATTCTAACTTAAATGATAGGTTTGACTGTGTATAGTATACTTATTGATTTTTTCCATGCTTGGTTCAAAGCCAATACCGGGCAATTCTGGAACATTGATTATTCCGTTTTCCACTGTAACTTCAGGGTCAGTAATATCTTCTGCCCAATAGAGGGAGGAAGCTGCGGTATCGCCAGGAAGAGTGAAGTTTGGCAGTGAAGTGATTGCAATATTATGTGCTCTTCCAATGCCTGATTCCAGCATACCCCCACACCATAGCGGAATTTCATGTTCAAGACATAAATCATGGATTTTCCTGGATTCAGTTAAACCTCCGACACGGCCAATCTTGATATTAATAATTTTACAGCTGCCTAATTTAATAGCTTTCCTTGCATCCTCTAATGAGTGAATGCTTTCATCCAGGCAAATAGGTGTTTTTAACCTTGACTGTAGATCTGCATGGTCAATTATATCATTATAGGCAAGCGGCTGTTCAATCATCATTAAATTAAAATCATCCAAGGCGGATAACCGGTCTATATCTTGTAAGGTATACGCTGAATTTGCATCTGCCATGAGCGGGATTTCAGGATATACTTTTCGGACCTTGTCTATTAATTCAACATCCCAGCCCGGTTTGATTTTTAGTTTAAAGCGTTTATAGCCTTCACCGAGTCGAGCTTCAATTATATCTAGGGTCGAATCAATCGAATCCTTTATTCCGATGCTTACCCCCACTTCAATTTTCTTTTTTGTTCCACCTAACACATTTGAAAGAGAAACACCCTGTTTTTTAGCATACAGATCCCAAACAGCACCCTCTAAAGCGGCTTTTGCCATGTAATTGCCGCGAATATGGGTGAAATATTTTTCGGAAATTTCATCAGGATGCTTGATTTCATTTTTAAGGATAATTGGAATTAGATAATCTTCGAGTATATGCCAGTTTGTTTTTAAGGTCTCTTCATTATACAGAGGGTCGAGCATCGCAACCGATTCAGCCCAACCGGAAAAGCCATCATCGCTTTTTGCTTCCACAAGGATAAAATCCCGATTGTATTCCGTCGCAAAGCTAGTTGTAAAGGGGTGAAGCAAGTCAAGCTTCAGATGCCTTAAAATAACTTGTTTAATTTTCACGAGTAGATTCTCCTTTTGGGGATAAAACTATTTACCCCAGTCTTTTTCAATAGCTGACAGCAGCTTATTGTTAATTCATATTTAAATATAAACCTGCTTATTTCCTTGATAGCACATAAAACTGAACAGGAATTTCCGTCATGGAATTCTTCATAAAATCTGTTACCTGCCATCCTTGCTGAAATAAATTGCTAAAAATGTCCCTCGTTTTCATCCGCCATTCATTGGACGCTTGAATATTTGTGACTCTTATTGTTCGGAAGTCCTTTGGAATGGCCACAAAAGCTGTATCACATTCTTGTTCAGGCAGCGGAAGAGTGAAAGAAGGAACAGGCACACCCTCTTCAATGGCATCCCATTGGATAAGCGAGTTTTCTATCACAAAGTCCAACGGTATTCCCTGTCCTTTAGAATCCGTTTTCTCCTTTTTACCAATATGCCATTCGACAAGAAAGCGATCAGAAGGAATGCCACTGTTTAAAAGATCTTCCATTTCACCATAGCAGTTTGGTATATATGTGGAACATACCCCGCCAAGCTTGGCTATATTTAAGTACCCATTAACACTTTCTAATGGATCGTATGTCCAGGTAATAAGTGAATATCCGAGCTTTATCGCCTCCTCACGTTGTGCTGACTTTAACTTTTCCCCTATACCTTTGTTGCGAAATTGCTCATCAATTCCTAGAATATGTGAGCAAAGATAGGCTGATTGCCCATTGAATCCCGGAAAGCTGTATTGAAATCCAATCAGCTTCTCCTCGCAATAAGCTCCTATAACCAAACCGCCGTTTTTCACAGCAGTTATGGTTTGGTGTGAAGGGATTGAGTCGGTTTCTCCCCAAATGGCGGATTCTAGCTTTCTTACTTCCTCTAGCTCTTCAATTCGATGAAGAGAACGAATTGCAATTTCATGTGTATTCGTCATGGTTAACCTCCTATGAAAAGCACAAGCGCCTTGATCGACCCAACATAAGATGGACAAGTTAGTTCCACAGCTGACGGATTATCGTGCAAGGCGCTGGAGCTATCATTTAAATACTTTATGTTTACGAAATACTCTCTTATTTTTCAACAAAAGAAATTATTCCACTTTACTGAAATCAGCCTCTTGCAATGGAGTCATTTTTGTTTTCTTTACAATTTTATAACCTAGAAAAGCCAGGAAAAATAATGGGAGCCCGATATAAGAAATTAAAATTCCATACCAGTCAATCTCAGGACCGAAAAATGCAGAGTAATTTTGTCCCAGGATAGCCGTAAAACATAAAAATGTCGCTAATATTGGACCGAATGGATACCATTTTGATACATATGGCAAATCTTTCAAATCTCTTCCTTGTGCAATATATGCCTTCCGGAATCGATAATGTGTAATCGAAATTCCTAACCAGGATAAAAAGCCGGATAATCCTGCAGCATTCAATAACCAAGTATAAATCGTGCCTTCACCGAAAAAAGAGGTCAGGAAAGCTGCCATCCCAACGATGGTAGAAAAGTACACAGCGTTCACTGGAATGCCGCCTGAATTCACTTTTTTTAGAAACGAAGGGGCTTTGCCTTCTTTCGCCAGCACCCAAAGCACGCGAGAAGCTCCGTACATGGCCGAATTGCCCGCAGAAAGTACGGAAGTAAGAATGACCACATTCATAACGGAGGCAGCGATGGCAAGCCCAGCGTTTTGAAAAACTAGCGTAAAGGGACTTACCGCAATATCTTCAATATCCGAGCTTAACAAACGCGGATCATTATAGCTTATTAAAAATCCAATCACGATTATTGCCAATACATAAAACAGGAGCAGTCTCCAGAAGATTTGCTTAATGGCCTTTGGTATATTTTTTCTTGGGTTTTCACTCTCGCCGGCCGCAATTCCTACTAACTCGGTGCCTTGAAAGGCAAACCCGACCACCATAAAGACACTTATAATGGATAAAAAGCCTCCCTTAAACGGTGCCTCCCCTTTGGTGATATTTTCAAAACCTACGGCATCCCCTCCCATGATTCCTACAATCATTAATAACCCTACTGCTATAAAGATGATAATCGTCAAAACCTTTATAATGGCAAACCAGAATTCTGATTCTCCATATCCTTTTACCGATAAAATATTCAGGCCAAATATGAGTGCAAGAAATAATGCGCTCCAAATGATGCCCGGAACAGAAGGAAGCCAATATTTCATAATAAGGGAGGAAGCTGCTAATTCCAACGCGACTACGATTGCATTGTTATACCAATAGTTCCAACCGATCGCAAATCCTAAAGCCGGATCGACAAACCTTGATGTATAGGTACTAAAAGAGCCTGTGATAGGAATAAGGGCAGCCATTTCGGCTAAGCTTGTCATCAGGAAGTAAACCATGATTCCGGCAATTATATAGGCAGCTACAGCTCCTCCAGGACCCGCAGTATGAATAATGGAACCGCTTGCTAAAAATAGCCCTGTTCCAATGGTTCCGCCGATTGCGATCATGGAAAGATGCCTTGGTTTGAGTTTTCGCTCCAGTTGTTTTTCTTCAGCAGCTGTTTGGTCCCCGGTTTGTGATGTTTGTGCGGTATTTTCCATAAAACACCCCTTCATTAATTTTTTAAGTGAAAAATTTTATTCTCCTGCCGTCATCATTACTGTGTTAATTAAAATCTTCGTTCCATAAATAAGTGCTTTTAAATTAAACATCATATCCGGATGGTGCAGACCAGGCGTTAGATCGCAGCCTAACCCTATCATGGTTGCTGTTAATTCAGGATTTTTGGCTGTATAAAAATGAAAATCCTCGCCTCCTTGAGAAACGCAGACCGGAACGACATTTTCCGCCCCAAGGATATCTCCTATTGCGGCCTCAGCCAGCTTGATCGCTTTTTCATGCAAGGTCGCAGCGGGGACAAATTCTTCCGCAGACCAGGAGATGGATGATTCAGTTTGTTCCATTGTCTGGTCAATAGCATCCTTCGTTAAGCGATTCAGTTCATTCATTACATCATTTGACTGCGCTCTGGCATCAATAGCAAAGACAGCTGTTTCCGGGATGACGTTTGATGCTTTGTTGTTTGTTTCAAATTGAGTCATTTTGATGGAATAAGGAGTTTCGGTTTCCAGATTAATCTGCTGTAATTTTTGGACAAGCAAAGCTGCTGCCTCGATTACATTTATTCCATCTTGCGGACGGGATGCATGGGCCTGAATGCCTTTGATTGTTCCCCTTATTGTTTCGGCTGAGCCATGGACAATGACGGGGGAAGCCTTCATATAAGGAACTTCCGTACTGGGTCTTACATGTATCCCGAATAAATATGTAACATTCTCCAACGCGCCATCATTGATCATTTGAAGAGCGCCTTCCCCTTTTTCTTCCGCAGGCTGAAATATGAATCGGAGAGTGTGTTTAGGCCGGATTCCGCTGGAGGCAATGGCCAATGCTGTATATAAAACCATTGTGCTATGTGCGTCGTGTCCACATGAGTGATTTGCCTTTACAACTCCATCTACTTCCTGAACAAGCGCATCCATATCAGCCCTTAATGCCACAACCTTTTTTGAGATGCCTGGAATCTCGGCAATGATTCCATAATGACTATGAAATGTTTTTACGGTTATTCCCGCTTCCCTAAGACCATTTAATATATAGCTAGACGTTCTTTCCTCCTGCCAGCTTGGCTCAGCCAAGGAATGCAGGTCATGATAGGACTTTATCAATAATTCTTGATGCTGATCAATATATTGAATCGGGTTCATAATGATGCACCTCCCCCTTTACATGAATTTAAACTCATTCATTAAACACTTCATAACTTGAATATAGCCTTTCTAATTTTTGCTGATGGGTATATATCCGTTTTGCGTCTTTTTGATGTATGCCTGCAATAACCAAGTCCAATAAGCTAATGACGGAAGCGATTGAATTCGTTCCGGTTTCTGCGTTTTCTTCAGTTGTCAGTGCAATATCAGAGATGCGGCCAACAGGTGACAGGAGGCGGTCTGTAACTGAAATTAAACAAACTCCTTGTTCTTTTGCACACTCCGCAACTTTTAATGTTTCATTCGCATATCTTGGAAGGGAAAATACAACTATCACAGACTTGTTAGTGAGATTACAAAACTTTTCATAGAAGTCACCTGTTGGTGAACATAAACTTACATTTTCCCTTAATGAACTTAGCGTATAAGAGAACCAATAGGCGGCGGCATGGGAAATTCGATGCCCTGCAATTAATATTTGGTCAGCCTGTATCAGGGCATCGACCGCTTTCCATATATCCTGAACGTTCGTATGATCTAATAGATGCCTTAAAATATGAACCTCGTTTTCTATCACTTTGGTAAATGGATCTTGCTTGTCATCAATGCTAAGAATGGAATCACTATTGGATATATCCGTTTGATTTTGGTGCAGCAGCTGTTTTTGAATTCTGTCCTGCATTTTACTAAACCCTTCAAATCCTAATGAATAGGAAAACCGAATGACCGTCGTTTCACTAACCTCCGCTTCCCGCCCAATTTGAAAAGCCGTTTTAAAGGCAGCTTGATCCAAATTTTCAATCAGGTAAGCGGCAACCTTTTTTTGACCTGTCGATAGATGGTCAAATCTTTCTTTCACTAATAATTTAAATGGAAGATTTTCCACAATATCACTCCTTTCTGATGAATTAAATACTTCTTTTTAATAAAATGATGAAGGTAATACTTCTTTGTTTTATACACTATCACAATTTAATTAGAAAAAGAAGAAGATTTTTTGATTTTTTTGATAATTAATAATTTCAAATTTCAAGCACCAATTTGCCATCAGATAGTAAGCAAAAAAATGACTATTAAGAAAGTAGACTGTAGACAAATTCGAATAAAAGACCGTTTTGCCTGCAGTTTTTTATTTCGAAAAAATTCCAGTTGTTTTCAGAATTCCGCTCCCTTTCCGCCGACTTATCTGTCGAGCCTCCTCGACGCAAGCGCCTGCGGGGTCTTGGCTAGCCAGTTATCGGCAGGGGTGTCGCAAATTTCTTCAATCCAATAAGGATTACAGAAAAAACCATTAGGATAACCTGTTCTTAAACTTGGTTCGGAATGAGTAAAGACTGCAGTTTTTTATTTAAAAACGGTCCCGTTGATTTCAAATATCCAATGAGGGTTTCATCCATTTAAAAAAGTAAAAAAACATGAACGATAACCAAGTTTTCTTTTAAAATCATGGATCGGGGGTAAGACTGTTCCGAAACCACCTTTTTAGACAAAAGGGTTTCTATCTGAATTTTTTATACAAAGTTGATTGGAACGGAAGGTGCGAGACTCCTGCGGGAAAAGCGTGTCTAGGGGAGACCCCGCAGGCAGAAGCCGAGGAGGCTCCCGGGACCGCCCGCGGAAAGCGAGTACCTGGAGTGGAAATCAAGTCCACCACCAAATAACATTTCATGGTTCGGTGTCTGACCATTCCGAGCCCCTTTTGTCAACAAACTTGAAGGTGTTCCTCCAAAATTCGTAACAACTGCGATAACAGAGAAAACCTTTTATTCATTTTAGAAATTCATATAACATTAAATCTTTCATAAGTGATTTCAATCTTTAATTACTTTATTTGTAAAGTTAACAACTTCATTGACACTTAACATCAGGATATATGTTAGAATATTCTGTAGTTTCAACTTATTCAAGGGGGGCAATTTAATGGGGGAATCATTTAAAGGAAACGAACTTTTACAAGTTTTAACAGAGGGGAAACAGCCTCCGAATTGTGACTTAACGTTACAGATTGAAGCAAATTATGCCGAGGATGGAATTGCAAAGGGACTATGGAAAGTAGATGAAAAATTTATAAACGGAAATGGTGTAGCAATGGGTGGTTTTGTCACTTCTGCAGCAGATATTATAATGGCTTATGCGATATCATCTAAATTAAGTATCGGACAATCATTCGCATCCATTGATTTACATACTACCTTTCATCGACCAGTAAGATTAGGGGACGTACAGGTTGAAGCAAAAGTGGACCGAATCGGAAAAAAAACAGCTTATGTACTCGCAGATTTATTTCAAAATGATAAAAAAGTGGCAAGCGTTGTGTCATCAATTATGGTCCTTTAAACCGGATAAAAAAGCATGTTGCACAAATAAGCCCTTCGTAACATGCTTCTTTCATTTAGATAATTCGATTAAATCTCTTTACCGGTTGCAATTAGATCAACTGTATTTCTTGTAATTAGACAACTCTAAAGAACGGCTCACAAGATTCAGCACTTCGTCTAATCACTTCATTGTGATCTCCATTATATATTTTCTTGAAGATATCCCCATCATTAAACAAACCACCGCAGCACAGGGCTTTTGAGATCTATGGTGAATAGACCGTAATCAGTGACAACCATTTCATCATTCTCGTTATATCCGACATTATCTAAACGCAAATCTATTGGAATAATACCGTACCTTAGGAAATTTAATTCCAACTTGATCAGTTTCGTATATTCCTTGATTGCAAACGGAACTTTCGTGTCCACCTTCTTCATGATAATCCAGCCCGTCCCATACTCCTTAACCGGACATAAATACTTTTTGACTTTCTCATTACAGTTATTATATATATAGGCTTCATTTGCATTGCTGATTAATCCTACTTCTGAAAATGCAATTTTTAATATATAGCCATTATTTAAATCATAGACGACTCGGTTAAATCCATGCCCAATGATTTTATACTTGAACTTTAGCGTTTTTCTGGCAGTAGATATTTTTTGTCCAGCGGTTTTATAAAATTGGAATTTCCCCATTTGAGATATCCAGGATTCAATGGCTTGTATCTCTTGCCGGGACAGCATTACACTTTTATTCGGCTGATGTATCCTTTCCTTACCATTGTTAATTGGCCACATTCCCTAAGCGTCTCCTTTTTTTTAATTTTTTACTAGAGAGATTGGGTTCCAGGGATGAAAAAACAATAGAAGAATAAAAGCATGTTCTCATTTTTTCAAGATTTCCCCTTTGTTATATGATATTACTTTTTTATAAAACGGCTTGTACTGTAGCTGAGAAATCATTATTTGGACAGGGAACTTCGAATTATTTGGAGGAACATGGAATTTGTTCTAGTAATCAAAAGGATCAATCTACAGGTACTCTTCTTTCTTTCATTTGCAAAAAAAATAGTATATTATACTGTGACATCAACGGTTTAAGACAAGGAGTGATGAAGTATCCGTAAAAGATGGATCATTTCAACAATTGTTGGGTTATTGCTTATTTGTTTAAGTGTAATTGCCTTCAATTATTTCGAACGCGATAAAACTGAAAAAGGGAAAAATGCGGAAGCCAAGGAATCCAAAATTCCTGAGGTGGAGGAATATGGCGGGATCCATCTTAAAAAAGTCGGCGATAAGGTTCGCCAAAAAAATTGGGGAACATTCACATTACTAGAAACGAAGTCTATTAGTGAGTCATTTGAATTGGCACCCATGGCCATCACAGTCAAGGATATCCGCAGGATTCAATTATCATCACTCACAGATGAAGCAAAGGAGGAGCTCAAGTCCTATACGGGATTGAGTTTTGAAGAGGCCTATTCGGTATATTATAAAGAGAATTTATCCATGGAGGATATCGATCAACAGGCGGCGTTGTCTAAAACGGATATCGATGAAGAGGTTTCTTATCTAGAGATAACTTATTCTGTTGAAAATAGAGATTCGAAGGAACTTCAGTTCTTCAGCATGGAAAATGTTACTTTCAATGATGATCTTACATATGATGTGCCTTCTAAAAATTTCATCCATTCCGGGGATACTTTTATAGGGACCAAAAAAGTAAGTCGATCAGATTACCAACCAGGAGAATTGAGAAAAGGCACAATTGGTTTATTGATTGATCCAGAGGCAAAATTAGATCGGCTCGATTCCTTTTCATTCACTACCGATGATATAGCGGATGGTGAGTCTCATGAATTACTGGTGGATGGGACTTCATTTGAAATTCCCCTAAAAGGAAAGTAGTTTTATAGTCTATAAACCCTAAATAAGGGGAACCTCGAAAAAAGGTTTCACTTATTTAAGGTTTCATCTGAGCCCCCTTACGATAACTGATATGCTTATCTTTCTCCGGCAATAGGACTCTGCGTTGCTTCCTCCATTAATATTCTGCGCAATATTTTCCCGACAGCTGATTTTGGCAGTTGCTCCCTGAACTCAAAACTTCGCGGCACTTTATATCTGGCCAATCGTTGCATGCAAAACTCCCTGATTTCCTGCTCCGAGACTGACTTTCCTTTCTTTAAGACTATAACCGCTTTTATCGTTTCCCCACGGTATGAATCCGGTACTCCATACACACAAGTCTCTTTTACGGCTGGATGCTGATAAATAATATCCTCGACTTCAATTGGATAAACATTATAACCGCTTGCAATGATCATATCTTTCTTCCTGCCTACGATATAAAAATATCCGTCTTCATCCATCGTCGCGATATCCCCAGTGTAAAGCCATCCATCTCGCAAAGCTGTTGCCGTTTCCTCTGGATTTTTCCAATACCCCCTCATTACTTGCGGACCTTTAATGATCAGTTCGCCTGTTTCTCCTGCTGGCAATTCATCAACACCTGATTTCAGATCGACGATTTTAGCATCGGTATTGGGATACGGAATTCCGATACTTCCTTGTTTTTTCTGTCCTATGACTGGATTGCGGTGGGTAGTGGGAGATGTTTCTGACATTCCAAAACCTTCCAATATTGTAACCCGGAATTTTTTTTCGAACTGATGAATGATTTCTATCGGGAGCGGCGCAGAGCCACAGCTGCAGTACTTAAAGCAGCTTAAATCGTCAGCCGTTATATCCGGGTGATTCAGTAAAGCAATATACATGGTCGGGACACCAGGAAAAATGGTTGGCCTATGTGTTCGAATCAAATCCACTACCTTATCTATTTCAAATTTCTCTAATGTGATATAAGTTGATCCGGCATATATGGCACTATTCAATCGTCCATTACCAAACACATGGAATAATGGGGTCAAGCCAAGCATCCGTTCGCCAGGCCTTTGGAGATGAAGCGCATTCGCCGTGAAGGCAAAGTCTTGGAATACATTCGAGATCAAATTAAAATGCGTAAGCATGACCCCTTTTGATTTCCCTGTAGTCCCTCCTGTATATTGAAGAACAGCCACAGCCTCCTTGGGGTCGATAGCCAGGGCGGGAAGTTCCTTATCTTTCCTTGATAAATCCGTTCCTTCTATTATTTCCTCGGCAGATATGAACGTTAATCTATCAGAAAAACTTGTTAGCACTAATTTTCCCCTCTGTTCCTTACGCCCAATGAACCAATGGGCTTCTGAATCCCGTAATATATAACCCAATTCACTAGACCGATACAGTGGGTTCACTTGAACGACCATACCTCCCAAACGATGAATGGCATAATAGGCAATGATATATTCTAGACAATTTGGAAGCATGATTGCTATGCGATCGTCTTTTTGAAATCCTCGTTTGTCTAAATTCACAGCAAAACGATCTGAGGCATCCTTTAATTCCATATATGTCATTTCCCGATCCCCATCTATTACGGCTTTGCAGGTTGGGTAAAGTTGGGCTGAACGTTCAAGGAGTCCATATAATGACAATGTTGGAATATCAATTTCAGCAGGAGTTTCTTTTGGATAAAATCCATGCCAAGCTCTAGTCAATTTTTTCACACCTCATTCTTTTCTAGTAAAATGGAGCATAGTCACTTGTCAGCCGACTTGATATCCTTGCCTCATTTATCACGAATGATTTTAAAAATTCCTGTGCCCTTTGCAATGATGTTGCCTTCAGTATCTTTTATTTCTCCTTCAGTAAAGGCAATTTTGTATCCTTTTTGAAGGACTTTTGCTTCCGCGAATAGTTCCCCGCTTGATATGCTGGCTAAATAATGTACAGTTAAGCTTGTCGTCACAACTTTAGATTTGGTAACGGAACGAGTCACCATTCCTAGAATGGTATCCAGCATGGTAGCATGAATGCCCCCGTGCAGTGATCCATTAACATTAAGTAAATGTTCTTCAATGTTTAGCTTTATTGTTACATTCCCTTCTTTAAACCGAATGATTTCAAACCCTATATGTGAAAAGAATGCACTACTTTCGAATTGATTCCGAATATCCTCCACTTCAACTGGCAATCTTTCTCCCCCTCACTTATGCGCGATTCAACTTATATACGGAAAGGAGCAGAAAAGTATAGGGTTTCCACTCCTTTATCGTTGGCCTAAATCGTTTCAATCATGATAGCCATTCCCTGTCCGCCGCCAACACAAAGTGTAGCAACTCCATATCTTTCTTTCCTGCGAATCAGTTCATGTATTAGCGTTGTCACAATCCGGGCGCCCGTCGATCCGACTGGGTGCCCAAGTGCAATGGCGCCTCCGTTTACATTCACCTTGTTTTCATCTAGTGATAAATCCCTGATTACTGCCAATGCTTGTGAAGCGAACGCTTCATTTAATTCGAAAAGCCCAATTTCTTCAACTTTTTTCCCGGTGCGCTCCATAAGTTTTCCAACGGCTGGTACTGGACCAATTCCCATCAATTCAGGAGAAACTCCGACAGTCGCCCAATCGACGATCTTTGCGATTGGCTGTACTTGCAACCGTTCCGCTTCACTGGCCTTCATTAATATCAATGCAGCCGCCCCGTCATTTCGGCCACAAGCATTCCCTGCAGTGACGGTTCCGTTTTCCCTGAATGCCGGTTTTAAGCTTGCAAGCTTTTCCATTGTGGTATCGGGGCGTGGATATTCATCCGTTTCAATGGTAACCGTACTCTTCCTGTCAGAGACCTGGACAGGAACGATCTCATCCTTGAACTTTCCTTCTTTTAACGCTTGCGCCGCTCTTCGTTGACTTTCCACTGAAAAGGCATCTTGTTCTTCCCTGGAAATGTTGTATCGCTGTGAGACATTTTCAGCGGTAATTCCCATCCCTAAACTTTTTCCATAAATTTCTTGAGGCTGCTGTCCAGCTTCAGTATTAGAATCCACTAGCCTTGTCCGGTCTCCCCCAAAACGGGCACTTCTTAAATAAAGCGGTGCGCGGCTCATGCTTTCCGTACCGCCGGCAACGACTATATTTGCTTGACCTGAGCTTATTTGCTGTGCTGCTGAGGTGATGGCCTGCATTCCGGATGCACATAAGCGGTTTACCGTAAAAGCCGGTGCCGAATCGGGAATCCCTGAGCGCAGAGCTGCCACTCTCGCTACATTCGAGGATTCGGTCGTTTGCCTAACCTCCCCGAAAATGACTTCATCCACTTGTTCTGCTGCAATATTCGCCCGCTTGATCGCTTCTTTGATGGCAATACTTGCCAAATGACCGGAACTGATCTCTTTAAATGCTCCACCGTACCTTCCAATTGGTGTTCGAACAGCACTAACGATTACGATATCTTCTCCCATTTCGTTTCTCCCCCTTGAAATTCCAGATTCATAGGCAAAAGACTACCTGCCCGAATCAATCAGTAAGAAATTAACACTCTTCCAAGACATTCCTTGCTATGATTAAACGTTGGATTTCATTCGTTCCTTCATAGATCTTCGTTATGCGGGCATCCCGATAAAAACGTTCAACTGGATATTCAGCCATATATCCTATTCCGCCATGAATTTGAACCGCTTTATCCGCGACCCGATTAAAAACGTCTGAAGCGAACAGCTTTGCCATTGATGCTTCCTTGATCACTTTTTTTCCTTCATCTATCTTTTGTGCCGCCATCATCGTCAATGCCCTTGCGGCTTCCGTTTCGGTTGCCATATCAGCAAGCATCCATTGAATCGCTTGGTTGTCCGCAATTGGTTTGCCGAATTGAATGCGCTCTTTTGCATACTTAGCTGATAATTCAATCAATTTACCGCTTGATCCCACTGATCTTGCAGCCAAACCTACACGCCCTTCACCTAAAATTTTCAGGGCAGAGATATATCCCATTCCGACTTCGCCGATAACATTTTCTTCAGGTATGATACAATCCTCGAAAATGACCTGTGAGGTATATGATCCCCTTAACCCCATTTTTTTGTCCTTTTTGCCGACAATTAAACCGGGAAAATCTCTTTCTACTAAAAAAGCTGTAATCCCTCCCTTTGCCCCTTTATCTTTATCCGTTAAAGCGAATACGGTATAAACATCAGCTATCGGCCCATTCGTGATGAAATGTTTCGTCCCATTCATCACCCAGTAATCACCCTTCTTTTCTGCACTTGTTGCCAAATTGGTTGCATCCGATCCCGCTCCTGGTTCAGATAAAGCAAAGGCGCCAATTTTCGTGCCTGCTGCCATTTCAGGCAAATATTTATTTTTCAAATGTTCGGATGCAAGCTTAACAAGACCTGTACTGCCAATCCCGGTGTGGGCGCTTATTAATGAAACAAATCCATTATGGGTCCTTCCTAACTGCTCTAATACGGTAGCCTTTCCAACAGCATTCAAGCCAATTCCACCGTATTGTTCGGGAATGCTTATCCCGAATAAGCCAAGATCTTTTGCTTTTTCCACCAAATGCTCCGGGATGGCATCTTCTTCTTCAATTTGTATGGCGTAAGGCTCGACTTCCCTTTCAACAAAATTACGGATCATTTCCTTCATTTGCTGCATTTCCTTGGTTAAAGTGATTGTCATCAGTTTATTCCTCCTTAGGTCTGTTCATGTATAGCAGCCATTGTACAAGTTTTCTTAATAGGGCATATAGAGCTGAATGCTGTGTCATCTAACCATTTAACGGAATTCAATGTATTCTGCTAAACACACTTACAAATTCAAGCTTCACGTTCAATTATCGTAGCAATTCCCTGTCCGCCTCCAATGCAAGCCGTAATAAGAGCAAACCTTCCGGCAGAACGCTTCAATTCATAAACCGCTTTCGTAATGAGGATGGCACCCGTCGCACCTAGTGGGTGTCCATGTGCAATGGCTCCCCCGTTCACATTCCCTCTGGCGGGATTCATATCAAGCTCCCGATTGCAAGCAATGACTTGAGCGGCGAATGCTTCATTAATTTCAATGATGTCCATTTCATTTAAGGAAAGCCCTGATTTCTCCATTACCTTTCTTATAGCGGGAACAGGTCCTATTCCCATATAATTTGGATCTACCCCTGCAACGGCCTGTGCCCTGATCAATGCTAAAGGCTTAATCCCCAATTCCACCGCTTTTTCCCTCGACATGATGACCAATGCTGATGCGGCATCATTCAATCCCGAACTATTGCCTGCAGTCACGGACCCGCCTTCTAAAAACGCAGGTGATAATTTGGCTAGCCCTTCTTTCGTTATTTGCGGTCGTGGATGTTCATCCAATTTAAATTCGATATCGTCACCTTTTCTGACGGGAATGTAAATAGGCGCAATTTGCTCATTAAAACGGCCCTCTTCCACGGCTCTGGCCATATTTTTTTGGCTTTGTAGAGCGAATTCATCTTGTTCTTCCCTGCTGACCTCATATTTTTCCGCTAAGTTTTCAGCCGTGATTCCCATCGGGGGATCGCCGATCTCTTTCGGGGACAACCGTGACTTTCTGAACTGTGGTGGCTTTGCACTGTATGCTTTTTCCGGACGATCCATCAAGTATGGCGCCCTGCTCATGCTCTCGACCCCACCGGCGATATAGACATCGCCTTCGCCAGCCCGGATCGCTTGTGCAGCCAAATTGACAGCATTTATTCCCGAGCCGCATTGACGGTCGACAGTCAGTCCTGGAAGATGAATTGAGAGGCCAGTTTCCAGTGCAGTTAACCTGGCAATGTTTCCACCCCCGCTTAACACATTCCCCATGATTACATCATCTATCATTCGAGGTTCGACATTCGCTCGTTTCAAGGCTTCTTTCATCACTTCTGCTCCAAATACATGGGCAGGAACCGATGCAAGTGCACCTCCCTGCTTTCCAATTGCTGTTCGAACTGCAGAAACTATGACGGCTTCTCTATTCATTTTCCATCCGCTCCTTTTCCTTTTATTCACACCATTATTTGAAGGCATTCCTTCTCTTCACTAGTTTCATTGAATGTAAGCAGGGCAGGTTCGACCCTGCTTATGAGGACTTAAGGTCAAAATTATCAGAACTTTTATTTTTAAGTTTCCCGGCCGGTTTAACGAATATGGCAAACAGGATGCCAAAAGCCAGGACAAGGATGGCCATGAACAATATCGATAGATTATAACCCAATAGTTGATTTCCTCCAGCTAGACTTATGATATAGCCAGTTAATAGAGGTGCAACAATTCCCGCTAGATTTCCTGATGATGTTAAGATGCTTGTCATCAATCCCCCCCGCTCCTGCATTTCATTGATCATGATCGTTGGTCCGATCGGTAAAATGGCATATGTAAGGCCCTTTGCTAAACACATGGCGACTATCACCCAGATTGGATTTTGAAATACCATGATTGAGGAAAAGAACAATGCACCAAGAATCATGGCGCCCGCGACGACGAATACCCTTGATGATCGCCAATTCTGATTCTTCTTGAATAAATGATCGGACGCCATCGAAACACCCATATAAATACATACGGAAACGATTCCGATTATCGCAACGCTTGTTCCCATTTGACCTGGAGTCATTTTTACGGCTTCCACTAAATAAATCGGGAGCCAAACTGAAAACCAAACAACTAAAATATATGTTGAAAAATAAGCTAGTGTAGTAAACAAAGCAGTAGGTGAGGCCAGTAGCAGCAAAAAGTCTTTCACTTTTATTTTTTCAAGTTTTTGTTTCTTTTTCTTTTGTACGTTTTCATATACTTCAACTGGATTTTCCTTTGTTAAAAATTGAAAGAGGAAGAACCAAACAAGGCTTGCTGCACCAAGTGCGGCAAAGGCAACCTTCCAGCCGAATATCGTAATTAAGTAAACGAGGATCGGTGCCACGATCATCGCACCAACGGTCCCTCCGCCAACCACCACCGAATTGGCAAAGCCTTTCAGTTTCGGCGGAAACCACTTATCGGCATGACTGTAAGCAATCGGGCTATAAGGCCCTTCGAATGCACCCAGCAAAATCCTGTATAGAATTAATAATGGAAGAGCGGTGATGGCTAAGACCCCAAATTGCAAAACGGTCCATGTCAGCATGATGAATCCCAGTACCTTTTTAGCCCCCAGCCGATCGGCCCATGCTGCCCCAAAAATCCCTGTTACTGGGTAGAGCCAATAATAACTGCTTCCAACAAGACCCCACTCCGCATAGGTAAGATCGAATTCCTTCATGATGGGAACAGCTGCGAGACCTACAATCGATTTATCTGCAAAATTGATGACGGCTCCAAAGAATAATAGAATGAGAACAACCCAACGCATATGAATCCCTCCTCTTCATTATTTTTGTTCACAATCTGGCATGCCTTCCAACGTAAGCTTCAACTTATATGTTGGAACCACATTCCCCCTCTTTCAATCCTTTTCTAATTCCTCTTTAACTAACAATCTTTTTAATAGTTTACCCACTGTATTTCGCGGAAGTTCTTTTCTCAATTCAAATACTTTTGGTACCTTATAAGGCGTCAATTGGGAATAACAATATCCTTCTATTTCTTCAAGATCCACGGAAGCGCTTTCTTTAGGTACGATGAATGCTTTCACTATTTCGCCTTTTTCTTTATGGGGGATGCCCACAACAGCTGCCTCTTTAATTGCTGGATGTTCATACAGAACCCCTTCTACCTCCTGCGGGTAAATATTGAATCCGCCGACGATGATCATTTCTTTTTTCCTGCCGACGATATAGAAATAACCTTCGTCATCCATCACAGCAAGATCGCCAGTATATAGCCAGTCATTCTGTAAGGCCTTTTTGGTTTCAGCTTCGTTATTCCAATAACCCTTCATGATTTGCGGGCCTTTTATGAGCAACTCCCCGACGCATGTGTTAGGCACTTCATTATTTTCATCGTCAATGATCATACAGTCCGTACCTGGAAAAGGGATGCCAATGCTTCCTATTTTCCTTTTTCCGAAAGGCGGATTACGATGAGTGGAGGGTGAGGCCTCCGACAAACCGAAACCCTCTCCTATTTTGGCACCGGTCAGCTCCTCAAATCGCTTAATTACTTCAACCGGCAGGGGCGCCGATCCACAAGAACAACTTTTTAAACAATTCAGTCCATAGTTTTCAATTCCAGGATGATTGACGAATGCATTATACATTTTTGGAACTCCTGGGAAGAATGTCGGACGATGCTTTTTTATTTTTGCAAGTACATCTTCAAGTTCGAATTTAGGAAATAAGAGGATGGCAGCTCCAATATAGATACCTAGATTCATTGCACTTGTCATGGCATAAACATGGTAAAGGGGCGTAGCTGCCAAAACGATTTCTTCGCCAGGTTTCAAGGAATCCCCATACATTTCAAAGCTCTGCACGACATTGGAGGTTAAATTATAGTGAGTGAGCATGACACCCTTCATCTTCCCAGTGGTGCCGCCAGTATATTGGATGACTGCAGTATCTTCATGCGGGCTTATCATTTCGGGCTTCTTAATGGCGTCACCGGTCTTAATCATCGTTTGAAGGGAATAAGAGCTGTTTTGATCTTTTTCCGTATCAATGCAAACATCAAATTCAAATATCGTTTTCGTTTCTTCGATTGTAACTGCGGCCGTATGGTCAAATACAATATTCTTTGTATTTGAGTCTATTAAAATTTGTAATAGTTCCCGCGGTTTATACATGGGATTAATTTGTACAACCAACAGACCTAGTGCCTGGGCAGCGTAATAACTGATAATGAAATAAGGATGGTTGGCCATCATCAGACCAATCCGTTCACCTTTAACAAAGCCCATTTCTCTCCATTTACCAGCAAGTTTGTCAACCTGCAATTTTAAATTCTCATAATCCATTAACTGGTCTTCATAAATGATGGCTGTATGGTGTGGAAACTTACTTGCTGTTATTTCAAGCAGTGAATAGACGGATATTTCCGGTAGCTTCATAGATTTCATTCCTTCAACATACCACTGCTCCCATGGTTTATTTATCGTTTTTCGCACCATTATCCCTCCACACATAAACGAATTTCATATCGCACATGTTTGTTTTATACTTATATGATTATGCAACTTGCATGCCAAGTCCTACTTTTGTGTAAAATCGCTTAGTATCAAAAACATTCAATTCATTAATGAATTTTATTAGCATATAATGCCTTTCTGTAGAGGATTCATCGAAATGCCAATAATTCATTTTTGAATTTCAAACAAACTCTGATTGGTTTTCTAACAATTGTGAAAAGTAGGTTTTTTCATAATTATAGATTATACCTACTCACAAATCCTGATTTTGATTTTATCATGCTGTATTATAAAATTTGACAAGCCCATCCAGCTAAGGATGGGCAAGTGTAATATTTATTTAAACTTTGCTTACGAGTGTATTAAATAAAGAGCTCAATCTCCATTCCAAGACTTTTTAGCGTAGGCGCATTCGTAGACTGATTTTTCCAGCGCTGAATCCAAGAATCAACCAAGCCACATAACTGGTTCAATCGATCGGACCATCCTGTAAAGCTCTAGATATCTCGTTCTTTCACTTTTTAGTATCTCTCTTAGTATATGTTTGATGAACAGTTCATAAAAACTATGTGTCGAATAAGAAAAGAGGCTGCCGCAGCAACCCCGTTGTTTAAAATCGGCTCAATTCCTCTGGATATAGAGTGTTTTTTTTGTAAATAATAAGATAATCATCACTTATGACCTTTACCAAGATTATCTGTTTTTCAATTTTACCAATTGAGAGAGTGATTGTTTTTCTGTTATGATTTACTTGTAAAGTCATAATATAACCTTGGTAATCATAACCTACTCAACAGTTTTTGGTTATGTGTTACATAAAATTTGAAATTTGTCGGGATGAGTGATAATGAAATGAATAATCAAAAAACACCTCAAACACCTGATTCTAATGTTAAAAGACTAGATCAGTCTGACCTTTCTCTAGCTGTTCGTTCATTTTTATCTAATTTAGATGTAAATGGAGAGTCACGATTGCCACAACGTGCTTATCTAGCTGTTCGACATGCGATTCGCCACCTTCAATTGCCCCCTGGACAGACTGTGCTAGAGAGGGAAATGGCAGAAATCCTGGGCATGAGCAGGACCCCTGTACGTGAATCACTTGTCCGTTTGGAAACGGAAGGCTGGGTACGGCTCATACCGCGTCGTGGTTTTATTGTTGCACCACTTGTAGCAGATGATCTTCAACAGATTTATGAAGTGGTGGAAGCGCTCGATGGTGTTGCAGGCAGACTCGCTACAGGTCGTGCTACTCACCAAGAGTTAAACCAACTTGAGCATCTGATTGAAGAACAAGAAAAGGCACTAGAACTAAACGATCTGCTTGCATGGACAGAACTTGATGATCAATTTCATAATTATATTGTTGATTTAGCTCAAAACCCACGCCTCAGAGGGATTGTTGACAGTCAGTCTGACCAACTCTATCGCGCACGCTTATACACAATTGGGCTTCGACCAAAGCCAACACGATCAGTGACTGAACATAAGGCGATTTTAGCAGTCATGCGAGCAGGCGAGCCTGAAGCTGTACGAACTATGTTGCAGTCTCATCGCTATAGAGCGCGCAACGAAATTCTAGATGCTCTTCAATCTATGCCTCCATTACCCGAAGAAACGGGAAATAACGAGACTTTTCCATGATATAAGAATCTATCATTATTAATAAAGAAAGGCTGTAGAGATTTCACAGAAATCAACTACAGCCTTTTTTGACAGTCGTACTTAATATTGATAAATCAGTTTTGATATTATGTTTATTATCATAAACTAACCCATTATGGAAATTCCGTAATATACTTTTCCGTTATGTTGCTGATAGCGAACTATCGTTTGTGTTTTTTGTAATACCTGTACGAGCACACCAACTCCATAACTTACTTGATGAATCTTACTTGTTTACTGATTAACTCATATTGTTCTTCCTTCTTTTTATTGAACTCCACCTTATTTTCTTCAAAGATGTTATTTCCTTCTGTATCAATGGAAACGATAAGAGGACCGAACTCATTCACTTCACATACCCAAAGAGATTCTGGCATTCCAAGGTCTTTCCAGTGTACTTCTCTGATCTGTTCAACCTTTGTTGCCGCATAAACAGCATTTCCGGCTGGATAGACGAGATGCAGTGCTTTATGATTCTTGCATCCTTCTTCAGTGTTCTTCCCCATTCCACCTTTTCCAACAATAAGTTTAACACCTGTTTCTTCGATAAATTCCTTTTCGAATTTTTCCATTCTCATACTCGTTGTTGGACCAATAGAAACAATTTCGTACTGTTCCTTTCCAAGGTCTCTAACAATGGGACCTGCATGAAATATGGCTTTGCCCTTAAGATCTACAGGTAAAGGGATTTTCTCTTCTATAAGTCTCCTGTGGGCAACATCTCTGCAAGTAACCAGTGTACCTGATAGGTAGATAATGTCACCAATTCTTATATCCTTAAGATCCTCATCTTTTATAGGTGTGGTTAATACTTTTTTACTCATAGTGTTACCCCCTCGTGAGTACTAATTTCATAGTTCAAATTACTGTCAAAGGTGATCTTTCCTCTTCTATGGGACCAGCACCCTGTATTAACTGCAACTCCAATAGTAGAAGGATGTCTTGCCGTATTCACAACATTTACACCCATGACAGATTTAGATCCCTTAAGTCCCTGAGGTCCAAGGCCAATAGCGTTAATTCCATCTTCAAGAAGCTTTTCCATCTTAGCAGCATTTTCATTTTCATTATGACTTCCAACAGGTCTCATAAGAGCCTTTTTAGAGTTCATAGCTGCTGTTTCTACAGAAGTACCGACGCCTACACCAACAAGAAGTGGAGGACAGGCATTAATTCCATAACTAGTCATCCGATCGAGTACAAACTTTACCACACCTTCATAGCCTTCACCCGGCATTAGAACCGTCGCCACGCCAGGAAGGGTACAACCTCCTCCTGCCATATAAGTATAGATTTCCACTTTATCACTGTCTTCTGCAATTTCCCAGAAGATGCTTGGTGAACCGTCACCGATGTTCTTTCCTGTATTGTACTCATCAAATGTTTCTACAGAATTGTGTCGCAATGGAGTTTCTTGAGTTGACTTATACACACTATCCCTCAGAATACTATCTAACTGTCCAATCAGGGGGAAGTTCTGTCCGCACTTAACAAAAAACTGGAGAACACCTGTATCCTGACATGAAGGTCTCTTTAACTCATAAGCCAGCTTTTGATTATCAAACATGGTTTTGTAAATAATTTTTGCAAGCTTATTATCTTCCTCTTCACTTAGTTCTTTCAGTTTATTTTCCACATCATCAGGAAGTTTGTAGCTGACAAGGGAGACAAACCTTGCCATCAAATCAGTCATCTTTTCTTTTTGCTGTAACTTTTCCATAATAACACTCATAATAACTCTCCTTTTTTTATCTTTAATATTTTGTGTAGAAAGCGAAGAAAATTGGTAACTGACTTTAAAGTTCTAATGAAAGAATTTTCTGACATCAACACTCCGGCTCCAGCTATATCGATTGCTAAGCTAACGCGAGTGAACTCACAAATAATAGGATCGTGTTAAGGCTTTTCTAAACCCTTTAGCATCCACCATATGCCCATTTTCGATATACCCACAACCTTAAAGGGAGAAATCGCTTTCAAAAGAAAATTTCACACCTGATGCTTGAGCTAAATGAGTCAGTACATGAACCATATTGTTTATCTCCTTTCAAATTTCTTCATCAGGGATAGATGCAAAACAGTTTTTTCCTTCATTGCTAGCTCTCCTACCACTATTCACACCTCTTGCATGTGAATCAGGGTAATGTAAATATCTTATGAGCTAATTATTAAATAACGTATACATTAAAGTCAATGGTTTTATTTCATATTATTAAAATTAATTTCTGAATAAAAACGAAACTTCTCCTCTACATAATGTATCTTTCTATATTTTCTATAAATTGTACATTAAAAAGGTTGAATATTCTAAAAATTAAGTTGACATTAACGTATACATTAACATACAATCGGATTTAGAAATACAAGGAATGATATTATTGGATGCGCTTTCAAATAAAATTTCCATTTGTAATCATTCTTAAGCTGGAGAACTTAGATTTTAGAAAAAAAGTCCTGTCACTCAAAAATTAAAGAAATGGAGGTGTACGTAAAAAAAAAGAGAACGTTTAGTAACATTGCCCTACCAATGTATTCTCCTACTTCACACGATTTGTTTTTTCGTATTATCATAAGGGATGAACATTTTTGTATACGCTTCCATTGCTAACAAGTTAGTTTCATCAAGTAAATGAAAAAGAACCTAGAACCTCATTAAAAGTTTGCCCTTCTGGCTTAATAGCGTAGTAATATACTTAACTATTTAAAATTACAAATAACTTAAGTTCATACTTTATACGGGAGCTGGTTTGTATGTTAACATTCCTAGCATTATTAATGATCATTGTATTCATTGTACTTCTCTCAAAAAATAAATTATCTGTTTTCGGGGCATTAACAATTATTCCATTTGTTTTTGGAGCAATTGCAACCTTTGTAACGGGCGCTTCCTTTTTGGATCTCTTTGAATGGATTAAAGAAGGTATTTTATTTAGTGTAGATGAAGAAACAGGAAAGGTTTCTACTGGGGTAATTTCACCTGCTATTGTTATCTTATTTGCGGTGTTGTATTTTGGTTTAATGCTTAATGTCGGTTTGTTTGACCCTTTATGTGAATTCTTTATAAAAAAAGCAAAAGGGGACCCATTGAAAGTTACAATGGCAACCGTTTTAACTGCGACAGTAGTCACTATGAATGGTGATACTACTACAACTATTATCATTTGTGTTGCTGCTTTCCTTCAACTTTATAAACAAATGAATATTAAGCTAATTTATTTAGCAGTAATTATTGTTACCCCTATTGGAATTTTTAATCAGTTACCATGGGGAGGCCCAACAATTGCTGCAAGCACAGCAATGGGTGTAAGTATTAGCGAATTGTTTAAAGATTTATTGCCAGGAATGCTAGTTGCTGAAGTATTTACAATTTTTATGGCTTATTTTATCGGAATAAAAGAAAGAAAACGCTTAAACTTTGATCCTAAAACTGCTAAAGATATTTCCCCAGAGCAATTGGAAAGTATGTTAAACGCTATTCGTCTAAAAGATCCTGAATTAAAGAGACCTAAACTATATGCTTTTAATTTGATTTTAACGCTTGCTATTTTAGTTATGCTTGTGATGGATGTTGCACATGGCGGTGTTTTATTTGGTATAGGTGCAGCAATTGCCCTTACGGTAAACTATAAGTCTACAAGTCTTATTAATAAACGAATTGATGACTTAGCAGCAGATGCTTTAGCACCAGCTTTGGCAACTTTGGCTGCCGGGGTTTTCTCTGGCGTTTTAACAGGTAGCGGGATGTCAACTGCTTTAGCAACATCTATTACAGCTATGATCCCAGAATCATTAGGCTCAAATATGGCACCAATCTACGCATTAATTGCAGCACCTGCAATTACATTTTTACCGCAAGATGCTTTCTACTTTGGGATTGCCGGCGTTATGTCAGATGTTATGGGCCAATATGGAATTTCTGCTAGCGAAGCAGCTGTAGCTTCCATGGTGGGACAAGCATTCCGCCTAATTTCACCAGTTATTCCAGCTCTATATATGTTAGTTGATTCTACGGAGACAAACTTTATAGACTTTCAAATAAAGTATGTAATTTATGCATGGCCCATTATACTTATATACCTAGTTGTTTATACATTAACCGGGGCATTGCCGATATAGAAAAAAGTCCTTATAAGAGCTTGATTGAAACAAGTATCTTCCATTTCATAGCAACACAAATAGAAGAGTTGACCAATTGTTTTTGGATCCTCCTCTTCTCGAGCACCATCGCAAACATGATATAACGTGTGAAAACAACCGCGGTATGAGCTACTAATACATCATATACTGCGTGATTGGAATTACTTTTAGGTGCATCTATCAAAGTCTTGTGCTGCTACTGAATTTAAGGCGTGTTTATTGAAAAGAGAAAAAAAGGATTACACAAATTAGTCAAGACCAATTTGTGTAATCCTTTTTTATCCAAGCAAAATATCTCTAAAAGTTACGACGCGGAATCAAAGAATTCCTTATCGGAATTCACTAGATTACTATTTACAGGAAGGATCTCGTTTTCTTGATTTTTTTGCCATTATCATTACCTCCTAACTATATATCTAGTGAATCCATAATAAACTAAGTTTCAACTTGATAAATTCCAAAAGTGATCAGTGGGATTTCAGAAATGATACGGTTCTGCTGAATTTATAACAAAGTTTGCTTAAGAGGAAACAGATCGAAGGTATTTTCAGAGTTGCAATTATTTTTGGTGAATTATTTAATAAATACATTTAATATGACATTTGTAATTGTATTAACTTTAATGGCAGTAAGGTGCGAGCATGATCGATCAACTTGATTGTTTATAAAAAATGACCAACTCATTTAGAATTGGTCATCACTTTTTTATTGAACATTGGTTGCTTTTTCATTTTTTCAACCAAGTTTTCGGAAAACTTTTTTATCATCATCCATTTTCACTTTTTCAATCACCATTCTTCATGCACCAACATATAATACCTCAAAGGAAAACCGGGGGTATCAACATGCAAGACAATCAACATGGATCGCAAATGAATGAGGTTGAAAAGTTTGATGAATGGGTAAAAAGTTTTTTTCTGGATCCGGAAACTTGTGCGTTGGATCATCAACTTTTTTCAATTGATATATACGAAAGTGACGATGAGTATATGGTGGAAGCGGTTTTGGAAGATCATGATGTGAAAGATATTAAAGTTTGCCTAAGTGATAATGAGCTATCGATCATCGTTGACGATACTGATAAGCTTCTTGAAAAAAAAGAAGATAAACTACCCACACAGAGAAAAATTCCTTTCCCCTTTTCGATTTGCTCACGCAGAATTACCGCTGAATTCTCGAATCCGATTTTGGTGATTCGCATCCATAAGTTTTCCCCCGGAAAAACAGCAGAAGATATTAACATTGAGTAGTCCGTTCATTAAAAATAAAAAGAATGGCCTGGGGAACCTCCCCTTAGCCATTCTTTTTTCTTGATTATCCAGCAAAATAAAAGGACGTCCGACTTCCTTTTTGTGTCGAAATGACTTGAAGCTGGGCATCGATTCTTTCTTTCAATTCCGGGACATGGGATATAATCCCGACCAATCTCCCGGTGCTTTGTATATCCATTAATGCTTCAATTGCATGATCAAGAGATTCAGGGTCGAGCGTACCGAAACCTTCATCGATGAACATCGTTTCAAGTGAAATTCCGCCAGCATTCTGCTGGACAACATCCGCAAGACCCAAGGCAAGTGCAAGGGAAGCCTTAAAGCTCTCCCCTCCCGAAAGGGTTTTGACATGCCTCTCTTGTCCTGTATATTGATCATACACAGATAACTCCAGACCGCTCTGGATATTCCTGCGTGTAGGATCAAGCTTTCGCAATAACTGATATCTTCCGCTTGTCATTTTCAGCAGCCTTGAATTGGCTTCTTTTAGGATATCATCTAAAAAGGCTGCCAGTACATAACGTTCAAAAGTTATTTTGAAGGAGTTTTGACCTTTGGAAATCTCAGACAGATGACCGACGATACTGTACCTTTCATCCAAACTTTTCTGATCTTCCCTGATTTGCGCCAATTTCCTTTCGATTTCTTCGTTAGTCCGTTTTTCAGCCTGCAACTCATTCTGATTTAGGCGTAAAGACTCCAATTCTCCATCTATGAAATCGAAAGTCTTTTTCAATCCTTCAAGATCCGGTTTGGTCACATCTTTTAATTTCATTTCCAAATCATGAAACAGACTTAAAACACTTTGCCAATTTTGATTATACTGTTGAACTTGGTCTTCCAAATTCCCAAGAGCAGCTTCCGATTTTTTTGCTGCCGTATATTCTTTATAATTGGAAAAGCCCTGATTGGTCATTTCCGTAATTAACTTTTCCCGCTCCTCTTTCAATTCTGTCTTGAAAGCCTCTATATTTCCACTTAATGATTCTGTTTTTGCAATGATGGCCGATTCTCTTTCCTTCACCAGTTGAAGGTTTTTTTGTGCATCTTCCAAGGCTGATTGTAAGCGTTTCTGTGTTTTTACAGCCATTTGGTAAGCAGCATTATATTCTTCCTCTGTCCGTATTCCGTCTGGCAGGGAATCGGTTAATCCTGTTAGTTTTGTAGAGTTTTCAATATACCTGGTTTTCCCTTCGTCCTCTTTTCTTTCTAAAGAGATCAGATTCTCCTTTAGCTGGTTTGCCTTGTCTTTTAAATCCAGCAACCTTTTTTCCAGATCATTGAATACAGACTTTTTCCGCATCAATTCTTTAAGATGCTCTTGCAGCACTTTTCCTTTTTGTACAAACTGTGTCAAATGCTCTTCAATATCCTCAAACCTAAACTCCGGCATGTCATTTTGTAAGTCACTAAGCTTTTCTTGTGAAGACTCTGCCAGTGCATCATATTTGGATTTCGCTTGATAATATTCACTTTCCGCTTGGCTTTTTTGTTGTTCCGCAGATTTCAGTTTGTTTTCTTGCTCTTTCAGTTCCAAATCTGTCGGCATATGCTCATGCATTTGCGCAGGTTTTGGATGACTTTGCGAACCGCAAACAGGACAATTTTCTCCAGAGTGCAGCATAGAGGCAAGCATACCCGCTTGGCCTGATCGCCAGTTTCGATTCAGGGTTTCCAGTTTTTTCTTCTCCTGAGTTTGTATTCTTTGTAACTCATGGAACCGATTATTCTTTTCATCCAGAACCCGTTTCGTATTAGTGATTTCATTAAGAACTTCTTGAAGCTTTTTAATTTTCGATAACGATGAATTATTTCTTTCTGCTTCAATTTCCTGATCACGATAAAGGGCAGCAGCTTTTTCCGCTTCTGTTTTTTCTTGAGCGACTTTCTCTGCTTCCGCTTCAATCGACAGATGTTCCGAAACAGTTTTTTCACGAAGTCGTTTACTGGTTTGCCACTCTTTTTCGTCTAAAGTAACCTGTGCTTTCAAGCTTGCAAAAGTCATGACAGCCTCTTTTACCTGCTCAAGCTGATGAACAGTTCGGACTGCCTGCTCTCTTTCATTTTCCTTCAACATTTCCTTATCATAGGAATCCTGCTTCTCAATGCGCTCAGCTAGTAACTTCTCGGACTGCTCACTTAACTTTTGAAGTTCGGCATTAGCATCTTGTACTTGTTTGCCGATACGCAAATAGTATTGTTCCTGCTTTTCAAGCGATGCCGCTTTGTGTGCCATTTTTATTTGTACTTTCACTAGTTCCATTTCTGGCAGCTTTGCTTCAAGAGCCTCCTTTTCTTTTCGCAGTGTTTCTTTTTCCGAAAATCGATTTAATAAATCGACAGCTTTTGAAAGTTCTTGATTTACTTGATCACGAGCTTTTTGCTTTTCCTGTATTTGTTTATTTATATACTCATTTTTTTCTGTTGCTTGCAAAATGACTTCCTGTAACAAGGGCAAGACCTGCTGTTCATTAGGCTCTTCCCCTTGTAATTGCGCCTGCAATTCTTCATGATTGCCAGGCTGGATGCCTTTCATTAATTCGATTCTCCGCTGAGCACTTTTTTCACTTTGCTTTCTTAGGATGGAAGCCTCTTCTTTTAATTTTTCTTCAATTCGTTTATAAAGTTCAGTATGAAATAATTTCTGAAGAATCTGTTCCTTATCCTTGCTGTCGGAAGTTAACAGTTTTCGGAATTCATTCTGAGGAATCATCAGGATTTGCCGGAATTGATTCGCATCAAGTCCAATGAGTACTTTTATTTTTTCTTCAACTTCTCGTACATTTGCACCCAGCAATTTTTTCCCTTCGGCCAATATCTCATATAATTCAGCCTTTGCTCCAACCGTTGTTGTTCCTTCACCTGCTTTTTTCTTGCGTTCCTGCTGCGGCGACCGGGTCACCAAATACGTTTTTCCACGCAGGGTAAATTGTAATGAGACTTCCGTCAACATATCATCTTCGGCAAACTGACTTCGCAAATCTTGCCCGCTACGATCTTCACCGCTGGCTTTACCATATATCGCAAAACTAATCCCATCAAATATCGTTGTTTTCCCTGCGCCTGTCTTTCCAGAAATGACAAACATGGTCCGTTCTCCAAGGGAATTAAAATCAATGGTTTCCCTTCCTGCATATGGTCCGAATGCCTGCATCGTTAAAATATCCGGTCTCATTTCAAAGCCTCCTCTTTCTTAACAGCTTCAATTACCGAAACCATCAAATCCTGCTTTTTGGAATCAAAGGCCCGATCTGTCATTTCTTGATAAAACGTCTCGAACAGGTCCAATTCCGATTTCCTTTCATCTTTTACTGAAGAGAAGGAATTTTTTCTCCTAAGGTCGGTCAAATCCCATTTACGTTCTAGATGTAGTACGTTCGGATAAATCTGGCGCAAACGATTAATGGGATCGATGAGTGCCCCCTCATCATTTAGTGTTATTTTTAAATAGTCATCCCTTTTTTGCGATTGATAAAAAGCGGGATCAAGCAACTCTTCCATCGATCCGGATATTTCCCTCATATCGAACTTGGGTGCCAAAGAACGATAGCGAATATCAAAGCTTCCATCTTCTTGCATATCGACGATGGAAAGCGACTTATTCTGCTTGGCCTCGGAAAAAGAATATTTTAATAGTGATCCAGAGTAAAACACCTTAGGATGACGTATCGCGTCTGGACTATGTAAATGCCCAAGTGCCGTATAATCGAACGCATCGAATAAGTCGGATGAAACACAGCCAGAACCACCTACCGACAAGATCCTTTCCGAATCGCTCGTTTTTCCGCCTAATACAAAAGCATGTCCTACGAAGACATTCGGCTCATCCTTATTGAAATTCTCAGCAATCGTTCCGGTTATCCGCTTCATCGCTTCTTGATGGGAATGGATACTATCATCTTCAAAAAGATGGCGAACCGTCCCGGGTTCTGCATATGGAACACAATAAAAGTTCACGCCCTTGATGCGAACCGGCTCACATGTTTTTGTCAATTTCCCATGAATATATAACTGACTATGACGATACCATGATGAACCGAATGCTAGTCTTTCCGCAGAATCATGGTTTCCCGATATCGCAACGATCGGTGTATTCATTTTCACATTAATCGTATAAAGGATTTCATCAAGAAGCTCCACCGCTTCTGTCGGCGGAACGGAACGATCATATAGATCACCGGCAATCACAACCGCATCCGGTTTTTCCTCTTCGACAATTTCTATGAATTGCAAGAGCGCATGCCTTTGGTCATCTGTCATATGTACCCCGTGAACGATTTTCCCTAAATGCCAATCAGCCGTATGGATAAATTTCATAGCCTTTCACTCCGTCCTAATTTTTACTACTTACTATTATTATATCAAAAATTTTATGAATATCATGGTTTGGGTACAGACGTTCTAATTTTTACCACACCGCACCATACTTTTGAATTATTCAGAATAAAAAAAGCAAACTCCAAAAGAGTCTGCCTTTTTCATCATTAGCTGAATAAGTGTTCATATGGACCCATATTCACCTTTCTTTCAGCTAATTTTTTTTGTAAAAATTTATGGTCACGTTTTGGTGTGGCAATGATATAGCCGCGTATCACTAAATCTTCCGTAATATCGCCCGCTTTTTCCTTTAACGCCAACTCTCCGATTTTCCCAGCGATTTTATGACGTGCAACATCACGAAAAAGTTCTGGCACAGGGCTCACTAAATCTTCTAGTAATTCCTTTTGCTGCTTTGACCATAAGTGCTTTGTTTGCTCCAAATAGTATTCTTCCCAATCCATATCAGATTTCCCATCTTCTTTGGGAAATCTTTTCAGGAACTTTCGAAACATGAAAAAGCCACCTATGCTCATCAATATTATTAAAAGGGCTACCCAAAATAGAATAAACCATAAAAACCATCCGCTAAGCAAAGTACCACCTCATATGTATAGAATGATCGTCACTATTATTATAGACAGTAACCCATATCTTTACAAGACTGGCAATGCAATCATTATTGACCGTTCACTTCCAGCAAGACAAGCGAAAAATCCCCCACAGCATTTTCTTCATATAGATTCGTGACCGAAGTTGCATAGTTAAAGATCTCTGCTCTAAACTCCTCGTTTGACTGTGGTATCTTTATATCAAATACCATTTGATAAAGCAGTGTTGTAATATCATGATATTCATTATGTGTAACCTTGAAATTAAAACTGATTTTCCTGATTTCCTTACCTTCAGAATCCTTTACATTTTCAGCATGAAAATCAGTAACATGAATTGGAACATCGTTTAAAATGACCTCGTCTACCATTATCAACATCTCCTTAAAAAAGTGGTTAAAGCCATGTTATCACTAGGAGCTTCCAGCGCCAATCATTCAACCTTGTAAAATAGAAAAACGTGCACAGGAAACCCGAGCACGTTTTCTTCCAATCAATTTACTTTCCCTTTTTAACGATTATTCGCCATTTAGCGTCATCGATTTGCTCAAACTCCGTGATTTCATGACCTTCGGTAGCAGCCCAACGGGGAATGCTCTCAGTTGCTTGTGTGCAATCGAAATTAATGATCAATTCCTCTCCTTTTGCCATGTCCACTATCGCTTCTTTTGCTTCCACTAAAGGGAATGGACATACCATCCCAGTCGTTTCCAATACCTTTGCCATTTATATTCCACTCCTTGATCAAAAATTTTCGGCTCGTATCTTAAGCCGCTTTGGATGCAGCCGCTGTCTGCTTTTGCTTACGGATAATCGTGAAATAAGTTGCTACCCATGTACCCAGCAGGAAAAAGACAATCGCGATCCAACCTTGCCAAGCAAATAGCGCCGAGTTCACCAGACCATTTCCGATTGTGCATCCTCCGGCAACACTTGCGCCGAATCCCATGGTTACACCGCCAATTGCATTGTTACGTAACGTTTTCATATCAGGCAAACGCCAACGGAATTCCCCGCTACCTTTGGCAGCAATGAAAGCACCGAGGAAAATGCCCAATACTAAAAACGTACCCCAATCGATTAACGCACCATCTCCGGTAATAAGGAAAGTTAAAATGTTCGCGGAAGGCGCTGTAATTCCCAGTCCGAACATTCGCCCTGTCATTGCACTTAGCGGCCATGCCATGATTGCAATAAGGCCCACCAATAACGCTGTAACAAAAGGATGCCAACGTTTCTCGAATAAGATGTGGGCCAATCCCGTCTTTTTCGGCTTCATTTTAAAGATTGGCAGTTTCGGCTTTCTCAATTCACGAATCACCAATATGCCAACCAAGAGTGTCACAATAATCACAAGCACCCAAGGCGAAACATTTAACGTTTCATGAATATACGTATCATTTGTACGATAAGATAACAGATTATCTCCAGCCACTTTCCATATACCATATTTCGTCATTGCTGCCCCTAGCATATATCCAAAAAGGGCAACCCAACTTCCGATCATGCCCTCTCCGGCACGATACCATGTTCCAGTGGCGCAACCTCCTGCCAGAACCATACCAATACCAAAAATAAAGCCACCCACGATTGTTCCCAACCATGGAAAACCATCATTTCCAAACTGAATGACCCCTGTAACATTCAATGCATAAACACCAATACTTTGTATCGCTATAACAACAAATGTAGCCAAAAACATCCGTCCATCTTTAGCTAAAATCAAATCACGATATGCACCAACAACACAGAAACGGCCTCTTTGAAGCACAAATCCCAGCAGTAAACCACAAATAATCCCGAACACAATCATTTGTAACATGTACCGTTTCCTCCTTAAGTAAAATAATAATAATACTAATATAATATAATCCGGATGAAATTACTAGGTTTTTGGATTAATTTTTTTACTCATGAAAAGTTCCCAGGCAAATGAAAAACCCGAGTCATTATGAATATCGACTCAGGTTTTTTAGATTATCACACCATACTGCTTCCGCCGAAACTGGCTGCTTTAACTTTTTTATATTGGTAAAGCATGGCAATTCTCCACGGAACGATCATCGCGAAAGCAAGTAAGAAAAACATTCCGCTCAATACACCGATTTCAATCGTGCTTCCAAGCATCAGTTTTGCCACCAGTCGAATCACCATGAGACCAATCAATATGAATATGAACGCTTTAGAGCGCAGAATATAAATTTTTTCATCTCTTACTTCAAATTTAGATGTTTTAATCAATAAGATGGAAAATAACATCCCTGCAACAATAGCCTCCAGCAATTCGTATCGAGTCACACGGAACATTGGGAAAATAAACATCAAAGCACCCGTACTCATAAACAGCGGCGGTAAGATGATTTTCTTTTCATTCACTGGTTTTTTAGTTTCCTTCATCCGTAATATGAAAACACCTATAGCCATCACAATCGCTATACCTGTTGATATATATATCATCTCTTAACCATCCCTTTAAACTAAAAATAGGTAAGTACCATTAAAAATTATATATGACTTCAATTTATAAACAAAGTATATATTACCTATTTGAGATAAACAAGGAGGTGTTATTAAATAAGCCCCTTTTGATGCTTCCAATGCCCCGCCCTCGTCAAAAGGCTTGAAGATAAAATCTTGTGCCCGGCTTCTATAGCCTTCGACAACCATATTTTTGCTGACCCATTGCAGAACACATTACAGCCTGAAATTCCTTCTTAATTTCTTAGTCAGGATTTAATTTTGATATACCGACAACTTAGTGACTGACCTTAGACCCAAAATCAACGAAATTGACACCATCAGATCTAATAGGAGGCAATCAACTAGAATATTGAAAAAATAACTTATTATGGACTAAAAACCCGTGAAGCCACCGAATAGTCTAGACAGGACTGCAATTATTTTGGTCATCCAATCAAAAAACAAAATCACACCCATTACAATCATTAAATATCCGCCAATCTTCATGATGTATTGGCTGTACTTTTTGATCCATTTCAATTTTCCGACAAAGAAGGATAATATGAAAAACGGTATGGCAAATCCTAAAATATAGGCAGTCATATAGCTCATGGCAGCACTAGGATTAGTTGCACCCAGTGAAATGACAGCACCTAACAACGGACCTGCACAAGGGGTCCATCCAGCGGCAAAGGCAAGTCCGATAAGAATGGAACCTATATATCCGCTAGGTCGGTTCTTGAATTCAAAGCGGCTGTCTTTCATCAAAGATCTCGGCTGAAAGATTCCTACAATGAATAAACCAAAAATGATAATCAGGATGGCGCCAATCTGACGAATTAATTCTTTATAATCCGAGAAGAAAGAACCTAGGTATGATGTGCTAAAACCTATTGCAATAAAAACCAGAGAAAACCCAAGAAGGAAGAATAAGGTATGCAGCATGCTTCTTCTTTGGAGCATGGCGTTCTCGGATTTGATTTCACCAACACTCATACCAGTGATATAAGATAAAAAGGCCGGGTATAGCGGTAAGCAGCATGGCGAAATAAAACTCAGGAATCCCGCCCCAAAAGCTAAAAACATATTAATATCATTCAAATAAGCTCACTCCTATGTATGTCAACCTATAAACATTGTAACAAATAAGATAAAAAAATACATTTATGGAACTGTGAATATTTCATGACAGCCAATTGCTATAAACGGAATGGGGCCACGGTTTAAATTTCAATAAGATGACTTATTTGAATTCATTAGTCCAAGCCGATATAATTGTTATATTCATACAGATTTTACAGCGAACACATAAATTAATGGTACCATGAAAAAATGTTGGGGCCAGAAAGGAAATATAATGGCTAAAAAGAATGAATTTCTCGAACAGATTGAATTAAAGAGAAATGAACTTATCAAGATTGTCGCTAAAGATGGTTTGAACTCACATGTTGCCGTTGAATACAGCCAGCAACTTGATCAATTATTAAATAAATATAATGAACTTTTTTATAAAACCGGTACAAATTTTTAACCCAGTACCTCTCCCATTGATAACCACATATGTTATTATATGATTTATTTTGCTGTCAATCTCCCCTTTTTTCATTTTTTCTCAATTTGAATACATAGGCATATCCTTTACTATATTAAAAACAGGCAAGCGCTATGAGCGCTGCCTGTTTTCCTGTTTTTTTATTTAAAATAATGCATAGAAATCATGTAGCAATATCAACATCGGATGTCGGTTCATAGTTTGTCACAACAAGAACAATAGGAGATCCAGCTAAGATGGAAGAACCGTCCGGAACAGTGATCACAAGACTTCCTACCCTAGTGGCACCTGGTGTGTAGGTTGTTAAATCCTCCATTTGCAGCACCCCATTAATAAACACCTCATATGAATTGTTTTCAGTACTTAATACAGGCAGTACAGTCGCAGGGTCTCCAGTATCAGAGAAAAAACTTGCTGGATCAATCGAAAGCGTGGTTGGGCCAGTGGATGCAGCAGTCACCTCATAAAATAATCGGGTAACCAGTGGATTCACATTGATCACCGAGGTAGCCGCTATCGCTAATTTCATTATTTTTAACGGCAAAATATTCACCTCTCTTCTCCCCGTGCTATGACTTTGCAAAAGGAATTGTATATACAATTTTCAAAAATGGTCCTCACGATAATCTGTACTTTATATAAAATGTATAAGGAGATAAGAAAAGGGGAGAGTTTTAGAAATGCACAGTAAATATTTCCGTTTTATTAAAGAAGATACAGCAATCCCGAGACCTTTGTTGTTTTTCCCTAAGTGCTCTCCCAACGAAGTTCGCACGAGGATCCCAAAAAGAATCATTTCTTATGAATTTTACGCTATTGCAAATGGCTGCCAACGGATTTATGAAGAAAAAGACGGAATAACTGACTTAGAAAATCAGATAATACTGGATCCATCAAAGGTATCCTATATGAATTTATTCATAAATGGCGTATTGCAGCCCCACGATAATTACACCGTTGAAAAAGGAAAACTTAAATTGAATACGATTGATATCCCAATAAAAGGGACACCAATCATATTGTAAATGTTCATTATTTAAATGAGCGGCCTGTTCCTAAACGATTCCTTAATTCCAGGTCGGCTCCTTCAATAAAATTGAAATTGAATTTCATATACTGATCATGAGTAAAAATTGAATAATTTACGAGTAATTGCGCGGAATTCACGAGTAAAAGTGTAAAACTCACGAGTAAATCAGCAAATTTCACGAGTAAAAGTGTGAAATTTACGAGTAAGAGTGTGAAACTCACGAGTAAACGCGTAAAACGCATGAGTAAAGTAGAATTTACGAGTAAACGCGCCAAACTCACGAGTAATTGCGCCAAACTCACGAGTAAATCAGCAAATTTCACGAGTAAAAGTGTGAAACTCACGAGTAAGATAGTTATAGCAGGAGGGCATCCGTTTGTAAAATTCATGCTGAAGCTAACCTACAGTACGATAAAGGAATGTGTTACGGTTCTGATTTATTGTTTTGCTCCAGGCTAAGTTAACCTGTTTTCTAAACCCTCCCTATTGAAATAAACCTTAAGAGATAAAATTATGTTTGACAAATCACTAAAATAATATTATCTTTAATTAAAGATAAATTAATTCGAGATAACATCCTTTTTTTAATCACAAGTCTCGAATTGAAGATATCTAAATTCAAAATAAATTCCAGGAGGAATCATAAATGATTGGTATAGGTTTATTAGTTATACGTGTAGTAATCGGTTTATCGTTTGTTGGTCATGGGGCTCAAAAATTATTTGGTTGGTTTGGCGGTCATGGCTTGAAAGGTACAGGAGGCTGGTTTGATTCGATTGGCATGAAGCCAGGAGTTACCATGGCCCTATTTGCTGGTCTATCAGAGCTTATTGGCGGAGCTTTATTTGCTTTAGGTCTCTTTACACCCTTTGCAGGTATATTAATTGCACTTACTATGCTCGTTGCAATCGTTAAAGTCCATGGACCAAATGGCTACTGGGCAACTCAAAACGGTTATGAATATAATCTTGCCATCCTTGCAGTGGCGATTGGCATAGCGTTAACGGGAGCTGGCCCATACTCACTTGATTCATTTCTATTTTAAGGAAATCGCTTGGGTTTGCTAAATCTCTACATTACGGATAACACGGAGTTGGTTTAATCCACTCCGTGTTTTTTTTGCTCAGAAATTTTTATATTGGTTATCAAAGCTTAAAACTCGAGTAATGGATACTTCGATTATAGTGTTGAGGAAATAGGAACATAGGTTGTCCCATATTTAAATAAGATGGTTTCAATATTGAAATGCAAACTACCTGTGAAATCACTGCTGTACAGTAATTTTCACAAATGAGTTGGAATAATGCCATTAAATTATAGAGTACCATCGAATCCTATTCTTTATGTTCCTCCAAAGGTAAATTTTGGATTTAAAGCAATAGTTCCTAATTTGAAATATCATGTCTAAAAACTAAGACTCATAATCAGGAAAAGTAGAGTACAGTAATAATGAGAATGATCATAACCTCATGTTTTTTTATCTCCGGTGTGTCCTCAATGAATCAAAAGAAACGCTATTTTTATAGAACTAAGTTATATATATTCCCTCAGAGACAGTTAAAGTGCTCCTATCCCATCCTGAAGATAATAGAAATCAATGGTAATTTAATTCGTTCCTATGGCTTTCAGTATACAAACAATAGATATTTAGACTCTAGTACCCCGATTGATGACATAATCATTTAGTCTCTCATAAACATTACTTCGATTTATATTTTTAACACTTGAAAATAGGAAAATCCAGTAATAAAAAGAAAAAGGGGGCAAAATAAATGAGGTTTTTATCTTTTGTGACAGTATTTTTATTTTCTTTTAGTCTTGCTGCAACAGGATTTGCCGAGAAAAATGGTACAAACGTTAGCGAAGAAAGACTGACACCAGAAGAGTTGGATTATCTTGTAAATGAAGTCGGCAATACTCAAGAAGAATCCGAGGATTTACCTGTTGAAGTTTCAAGACGATTAATTGAAGAGGAGGCTAAAGTTATAGATTCTGGATCGGAATTTATGGTTATATATGATTCAGAAGTTACTAAACCAGGGCAAATCAGCACTTTTGCATCAATTGCTGCAACAACTTTAAAAATGGGGGGAACTGTATATAAAGTAAAAAGTGATCGTTCAAAAGAAGATAAATTTTATATATACGGTAACTTTCAATGGCTAAAAACACCTTCATATACGTTAGTTGATAAAATGACGATTGGTTTCCCTTCAAGTTCAGGACTGTACCTGCCAACTAGTGGAGGGAAAGTAAAACAACACCAGCACAGATATTCTCAAGATCAACAAGGAAATGGACGTTGGATTGATTATGCAATCAAGTATTCTCCAAGTAATTGGGAACCAAGTGCTGGTGTGGCTGGTTCATATGATATAAGGGCTTCTACTAGTAAAACCAAGCATAAAGGGTATATTGGACAATATGTATATGTTCCCACATACAAAAATGGTAAAATAAACATTAAAATAACATATGGTCATAAGAGAATTTCTGGTACACCTTCTGTGTCAGTTTATCCGGCCGGTTTATCTATTACACCAAATATTACTACAGATACAAGGTCATATGCATTGACGCTGTCTTATTGATCTGTTGTTAAAATGGGGGGACCATGAGGCAAATCATTATTAATTTCATTTTCATTCTAATAATATCAGTGATCTTATTTTTTATCTTTAGCTATAATGCATCTTTAGATAGTGATTATATGTTGTCTCTTTTACTTATCATTTCTCTGCAAATATCTTTGATATTAGCTATTCTGTTAAAAAGAAGGTAACACCAGAAGAGCAACCATTAATTAATGGTTGCTCTTCTGGTGTTACCTAACGTCCTTCCTAACCTTTTTCACGCGTTCCGTAAAGAAAGCCCCTTTCCTAACCAAAATTTCCGAATGTATCTGCCGTCGAGACTTAATTGCTAGTCAATGAAAATCCTTAATCTTTCCCCTGTTTTATTTTCCGAAACAGCTTAGAAATAGAATGCTCAGTTATTCATTCTTAAGGATTCAATTTGAAAACCACTTATTAGATTCTCACTCATATAAATGTCCCTTCCATAAACATTAAAAACCCCGGATAAGGAACACTTTTATCCTTATCCGGGGTTATTTGAAAACCAGAATGCATTTTTTACTTTATTCTACCCCTGGGAACCATCCTGGAGAGTGGATGATCGCTTGCCATAATGGATCTGGAATATCAAGTTGCAGCTGATTATCTTTGTTTATTTTTGTAACGATTTCTGCTTCCCTGCCTTGTTCCACTTTTTGTACCCATTCAGGATCGATTATGATTTCACGGCCTAATGCGATTAACGGAATCCCGGATTGCAGTGCTTTGATCGCATCATCCGCTGTATAGATGGAACCAACTCCAATGACGGGAACTTGATCTTCGATACGTTCTTTAATAATTTCTATCCGAGGTCGTTCAACGTCGGCTCCCCGTCTTGCTTTCGACCAGAAATCCATTAATGAAACATGAAGATAATCCAAATCCTTCATTACAAGTCCATCAATTAATGCTAGTGTATCATCCATGGTGATTCCTGGTGTTTCCGGCTCCTCCGGTGAAAAACGATATCCTACGATGAAGGGATCCTTGGCATGTTCAGCAACAGCCTTTTTCACTTCATCCACAACCGCTAATGGAAAAGTCAGGCGCTTTTCTAGGGAACCGCCCCACTTGTCTTCACGACGGTTTGAATGAGGCGAAAAGAATTGCTGAAGCAAGTAACCATTAGCACCGTGAATTTCTACACCGTCAAATCCTGCTTCAATCGCACGTCGGGTGGTTTCACCAAAGTCGAGAATGATCGATTCTATTTCCTTTTCAGAAAGTGGACGCGGAACTGCTTTCCCTTCGCCTTCCGACGGGATATTGCTTGCGCTGACAACATCGCCATTTACTAATTCCGGTGGAACCTCTCGGCCGCCATGAAAAATCTGGAGAATTGCCTTTGCCTCTTTCGCTTTAATCGCTGATGCCAAACGACTTAGACTAGGTATCAATTCATCCTGATCTCCGCCAAATTCCCCATGAAAACCTTTTCCATTAGCCGTCACGTAAGTACATGCCGTTATAACCATGCCGACACCGCTTGACCGGCGTTCATAATAATTAACTTCTGCATCGGTAACAGTACCGTCAGAATTAGAAGAGAAATTTGTCATAGGCGCCATCACCAATCGATTTTTCAATTCTATTCCCTTTCCTAATTTGAACGATTCAAATAATGGTGTATATTTAGAATTCATTTAGTAATCCTCCATTTTGTAACCCAAAGGTTTGTATAATAAATCAAATCAGCAAACTAATTTAAATATCATGCATACTTTGCGATTAATGCCGAAATGGCTTCTTTTGGCTGGAAGCCAATAGCTTGATCTACCTTTTCTCCATCTTTGAATAGAATAAGTGCTGGTATTCCCATCACTCCATATTCGCTTGTCGTATTTGAATTTTCATCCACATTAAGTTTTACGATCTTAACCTGATCACCCATTTCCTCATCGATTTCATTAAGAACTGGGGCAATCATTTTGCACGGACCGCACCACGGTGCCCAAAAATCAACCAATACTAAACCTTCCTTGATTTCACTAGCAAAATTATCATCTGTAACATGTTCTATTGTCATGATCATTTCCTCCTTGTATTATCCGAAATATTTATGGTCTTTACTCACCATCTATTTAAAATCAAGTTTTGCGATTCTATTTCCCGGGATAAAAACCTCTGATTTCCTGGCATTCATTTTCGGATGGATTTTGATGGATTCCAATTTACCGGATAACTCCATAAACCATGTTTCATCTTTAGAAAGTAAAGCCAAATCAATTAAAGCCAAAAGATGAGTTTCGTTACTGATTTCTAGATCCGGCAGTTTTTCAGTCCATTTACTTGGAATCCAAATCGATTTCCCAACCGCTTTTTCATTGTCACTTTCCACCACATTCACTTTAACAATTTCACGATTATCGCTCACGTTTTCAACGAAACCATGGATAAGTTCTCCATCTCTTGATTTTCCCTGTACCCAATCCCCATTTTTGAACAGATTGTTTTCAACCATTTCTTTAACACCCCTTTTATGTTCATTTAATATTAAAACTATAGTTATTAACTGTATTAATAAAATATACATTTTGTGCAAAGAAAAAACTAAATCAATATCACGGACATTGTTTAATTTTTTCCAAAAAAGTGCTGAGAGTTATATCTTCCAAATATTTTTCAAAATACAATTCTGCTTCATCGAATATTTGATCCATGACTACCTGGGTATTGGAGGATATGACACATTTTTTCTCCGGATCACCTGTACACCATTTCGGTTTCAAGGTTCCATGTGAGACCGTTATATAAATATCTGCCAAACTTACCTCTTCAGGATTACAGTCTAGAATATAGCCTCCGCCCACACCTTCTTTCGTTTTTACAAATCCCTTTTTTCTTAAGCAGCTCATCATTTTCCGAATCCTTGCCGAGTTTGTACAAACGTTTTCTGCGATAGACTCACTGCTTGCCATATGATCTGGTAGATAAGCTAAATAGACCAAACTATGCACAGCTATTGTAAAATCACTATTCACTTTTGGCATCCTCCTTAAGGAGATTACTGTAATTTTAATATATACAGTTGATAAAGTCAACTCAAAAAACTCAACAGAGTCCTCAACTTTGTTGATTACATTATGATTGCAATGAAATTCCCCCCTATACACAAGGGATTGAGGGAATTTCATTCATCTAATTTTGTAAACCGATAATAATCTAATATCTGAAGGAAAACTTGATCCTGGCGATGTCGTAACCCACGTACTACCATTGGATCAAGCTAAACATGGTTACCAAGTATTCGATAAAAGGACAGACGGATGCATTAAAGTGGTGTTAAAACCGTAAGTATTATATAGAAAATTGAATGGCCAGGCACTCAAATTCAGAAACCATACATGAAATATAGTAAGTTTCTGAATTTGATGAATCCTGTGTCTTGAAAGTCTCATGAACTAGATTTCCTCTATATGAAACCTTTTATGCTCCATGATTGCCCTCTTGCTTATCCTCTAACAACACAAAAAACCCCTCTCTCTGATTTAGTTCCCACCAGAGAAAGAAGTTTCGGATTAGTAACGAAAGATAAAGCAAAAATAAGGAAAATTTATGATGAAAGATTCACTCTTCACGGTAGTTATGATTTGCTTATCTTATAATTGCTAACTTATTTTGTTTGTTGTTTATTCATGGCGCTCATCATTTGATTAATTTTCTTTTGGGATGGTTTCATACCCATTTGCATCATCATCATTTTCAGCATCTGTTCGTTAATTGGCGGATTTTTCTTTAAGTAATCCATCATGTATTTACGAGCGATGAAAAATCCCAGCACTACTCCAGCAATCAATGCCAGTACGCCAACTAGAATGTAAACCCACATACTATTTCCTCCTTCGTGTTGTCTAACATCAGTGTACTAGACCAAAGGTTATTATACAATACCCGCTACTGAAAAGTCCCCCATTTAGACAAATTTTCTTTCTTTTATCGGTTTTAACCAACCGTATTTTTCATGTTCAAAATCAATGGCCAGAAAACTCGCTTCATATTTTCGAATACTTTCAAAGAAAGCAGTCTCCGCTTCATAGTCTCCTTCAGCTTTTAGAGTAATGGAATCATGCTGAATGATTAAAACGGCTTTACTTGATCCGTTTGTTTTTTCTAAATAGTATTTTCCATTTTGAGTCCAATAATTCATCTTTTTTTGCAAACGTTGTTCAATAGCTAACTGCAACTGGATAATCGGGACTGTTTTGGTGACATATTCGATTTGTTTTTGCAAAATACTCTTCAGTCTGCCCTTTGCTTGAATATACTCCAAAAACAAATTGAAAAATAGCTTTTCTCTTCCATAATAATGATGGGCAAATTCATCTTCGATTAAATAAATTTGATAGGTTCTCATCAGCCAATGCCTCCTAGCTTTCCTATTTTGGTCACGAAAACAACTAACCACCAGGACCCTCTCCACTATTTTCCACTATTGATAACTTTCCCCTTTAACTGACACATTTAAACGAAATTTATTTATTCTCATTATATATTGACAAACTAAAAAGATATGTTGTTTGCTGGAGAAATTTTCTTCTTTTTTTGTCGAATGGAAGATTTCCCTTTAGAATAGGAGCACGCAATATAAATCAGGATTGTTTTTGATAAAAAAACTGACACCAAACTAGTTGGTGTCAGTTTTCCATTACTATTAGTTAAGCATTTCCTTAACACGAGCAACTACATTTTCTACAGTGAAACCGAATTCCTCCATGATCTTACCGCCTGGTGCAGAAGCTCCAAAATGATTGATGGCCAATATTTCACCCTCATCACCTGCATAACGATCCCAACCAAACGGTGAAGCCACTTCGATAGCTAGACGTTTTTTCACTGCCGGATTGATTACGCTTTGTTTATATTCTTTAGATTGAGTTTCAAATCGATCCCATGATGGCATGCTGATAACAGAAACATCAATTCCTTCGTTCGCTAAAGCTTTCTGTGCTTCCACAGCCAAGTTCACTTCGGATCCAGTAGCAAGAAGTAATGCATCGGCTACTTCTTTCTTAGAAGCAGAGATGATGTAAGCACCTTTTGAAACACCTTCATACGCAGTTTCGGAAGTGTCTTTAATTGTTGGCAATCCTTGACGAGTCAGTACAAGGGCAGTTGGTTTATTTGTAGACTCCATAGCCACTTTCCAGGCTGCTGCCGTTTCATTGCCATCAGCTGGACGGATTACCCCTAGGTTAGGCATTGCACGCAATGATGCCAATTGTTCGATTGGCTCATGAGTCGGTCCGTCTTCCCCTACAGCAATGCTGTCATGAGTGAATACATAGTTTACAGGCAGTCCCATTAGTGCTGCCATTCTTATGGCAGGACGTAGATAATCAGAGAATACGAAGAATGTTCCTCCGTATACTTTTAATCCACCATGAAGTGCCATTCCATTTAAAGCCGCACCCATAGCGAATTCACGTACACCGAACCATATGTTACGGCCGCTGTAATTACCAGGTAATAGATCAGTCTCACCTTTGATGGCAGTATTATTAGATCCGGCTAAATCCGCAGAACCCCCAATGAAGCTAGGGACCCGTTTGGCAATCGCATTTAGCACTTCCCCACTTGAAGCACGGGATGCTAATGTTTTACCTTCTTCATAGACCGGAATTTCCTGATCCCAATCAGCAGGCAGTTCACCTTTGATGGCCAGCTCCAATTGCTGTGCTAACTCAGGATGTGCTTCTTTGTAATTTTTGAACAATTCATTCCAAGCTTCTTCTTTTCGAGCGCCTGCATCAACAACAGCTTCATTGAAGTGTGAATACACTTCTTCCGGAACATGGAAGTCCTCTTCGAATGTCCATTTATATGCTTCTTTTGTCAATTTAAGCTCATCTGCACCAAGCGGAGCGCCGTGAACAGCGGATTTACCTGAACGGTTTGGTGAACCGTAACCAATAACCGTTTTCACTTCGATTAATGTTGGGCGTGCATCGTCGGTTTTCGCTTCTTCAATCGCTTTAGCAATTTCCTGAAGATCATTTCCATCCTCAACGCGGATATATTGCCATCCATAAGATTTGAACCGGTCTGCTACGCTTTCACTAAATGATTGACTTAAGTCGCCGTCAAGGGAAATATCATTAGAATCATATAAAACAACAAGTCTTCCGAGTTGTAGATGTCCAGCTAATGAAGCGGCTTCTGCAGAAACACCTTCCATTAAATCTCCATCTCCACAAATGCTATATGTATAATGATCGACCACATTATAAGAATCGCGGTTATAGCTTTCTGCCAAGTGACGTTCAGCCATTGCCATTCCGACTGCCATTGCGATACCTTGTCCAAGCGGCCCGGTAGTTGCATCTACACCAGCCGTATGTCCGAATTCAGGATGTCCTGGAGTTTTACTGCCCCATTGACGGAAGCTTTTCAAATCATCGATAGATAAGCCATAGCCCGATAGATGAAGAAGGCTGTATAACAGCATAGAACCATGTCCAGCTGAAAGAACAAAGCGATCTCTATTAAACCAATCTGGATTTTTTGGGTTATGGTTCATATATTCGGTCCATAGTTTATACGCCATCGGCGCTGCACCCATTGGCATACCTGGATGGCCGGAATTAGCCTTTTCAATTGCATCAATTGATAATGTACGAATCGTATTGATAGAAAGTGCATCTAATTTATCTAACATATTGTAAAAACATCCCTTCCTGTAATGTACCTCTTTATATTATAGTGACAAGCATAATATCACAACTAAAATCACTATTTACTGCCTCAACATTAAAATTTTCTAGAAATAAGAGAAGCCCCTATTTAGATTAAACTAAATAGGAGAATACATACATGCATGCACTCCCTTTTTACTCCTAAATGCTAATAGGATCCTCGTTCCATGAGAGGAATTCAAGCATTAATGTAAGTTTCTTTTTTCTTTTATATTTTTTATCTTTTGAGGAGTGACGTCATTACCTTCTGGATCAACGACTTTCACATGCTCCAACGTATCGGTCATGGACTTTCTGAATGTTTCCAAATACTCACTTCTCAATTGGGTTTGCTCTTTCGCCTCAACTTCAGTCAAACCTTCAGTCTTTGCCTTTTTAGAAAGTTCATTAATACGGGCTATTTTTTCTTTTGATAACATAATTTCGCTCCTTCATAATCTCCGGATATTGTCATGGTATTAAAAAAAAGGCGAAATTACAAGTTCTAAGATTGACTTTCCTTTTTATTCAGTTGATGTTCGAGAAAACGCCTATTCACAGTAGCCTTGGAAACATTGTATCCAAAGCCCCTTAAAGTGGCTGCGATTTCTGCAAATGTCAATCCATTGGCCCGAAGTTTAATAATTTCTTCAATAGGAATTTCCATACGGTCCCTTCCAGTGGAATTCCTTTGATTCTGAAGGTTTTTTTGAGGACGGTACCCTTTTTCAACGGCTCTTATCATCCCGCGCTTTATTTTAAGATTATGTAGTTTCCTTTGGTATTCTTCTACAATACCGACTATCTGGATGACCATGGCATCCGAATCCGATAACTCAAGCTCCCCGTCATGTGAGAGCGTATAAATTTTCACATCTTCTTTAAGGATGACATGGAAAAGGGCTATTTTGGCATTCCCTCTTCCCAGCCTTGTTTCATCCTGAATTAATAGTATTTCAGCTTCTTTAGTTTTAAATAGTTCGAGCATTTCAAAAATGCCATCCCGATTCAACTCATAACCACTTGCCTGTTCTTTTATTATGGAAATGACTTCAACATCCATCTTTTCTGCCAATTTGACTAACTCATCTTCCTGCCTTGCCAATGATGTTTCCTGTGACTCTTTTTCTGTGCTGACCCTACAATAGATTACCGCCTTCATAATACCCTACCTTCACTACTTACTGCTCACTGGCCAAATTCTGGACAAGTTCTTCCCCTTTAACCGGTATGACGATGACTTGACCAGGTTTAATTGTATCCGCCCTGACTCCATTATTCTCTTCTATCCAACCAATGAATTCTTTTTTTGTCAAATTTGCTTCTTCATATTCTTCGGCGATTCCCCATAGGGTATCACCTTCACTTACTTCTATAGAAAGGAAATCCTTTTTTGGATCATTGTTCAATGTACAAGAGAATAAAATTGAAAAGATGAATACTGATCCCGCTAATAGAATCGTATAAATATAATTTTTGTATAAATTTTTCATAAAAATCCCTCCAAAGCGAATGTTCGTTCGTATGTTATGGTCAAATTATAATACGAACGTTTGTTTCAGTCAACAACAAAATTCGAACTTATGTTTGTATAGAGTTGGGGGCCATGCTATAATGTAGCAAAGAACATTGGGGAAGAGGTGCACAAATGACTAAACTATCAAAACGGCAGCAAGATATTCTTGATTTCATTAAAGAAGAGGTCCGCCAAAAAGGGTATCCACCATCCGTACGGGAGATTGGCGAAGCAGTGGGACTTGCTTCAAGTTCAACAGTACACGGACATTTATCACGCCTGGAAAGCAAAGGCCTGATTAGACGTGACCCAACAAAGCCAAGGGCCATTGAAATAATGAATTTGGAGGAAGCGAACAATATTCCCAAAGTCAATGTCGTGAACGTGCCGTTACTTGGAAAAGTAACAGCGGGAATGCCGATAACGGCCATTGAGAACATAGAAGAATACTTTCCGCTTCCCGAAAGCATGGTTCCACACGATGACCATGTATTCATGCTGGAAATCATGGGTGAAAGTATGATCGAAGCAGGAATTCATGATGGGGATTATGTCATCGTGAAACAACAAAGCAATGCCAATAATGGAGATATCGTCGTGGCAATGACGGAAGATGATGAAGCCACTGTAAAACGATTCTTTAAGGAACCGGATTACATAAGGCTTCAGCCTGAGAACTCAAATATGGAACCAATTATTTTACGAGATGTTTCGATACTTGGAAAAGTAATAGGCTTATATAGACAAATACACTAAAAGCGCTAACCGCGCTTTTTTTGTTTGTTTAATTTATGTCCCGAATTCTCTCAATATGCATATGGAAGAGTAGATATTGATATATTTTTTAATAGAATCAAGTTTTCATGGGAATTTAAACATCCTTTATAACGGATGGAAGTTATACTATCGCCTAATATGTACATTGGTAACAATCTGATTACATAAAAAAGAGAGCTTTAACTACCGCTCCCAGTTAAAATCACTTCACTCTTAATCTTTGGTTCACTTTAATGAGGTTAAGATCGACCAAGCCATTCCACTGTTGAATCTGCACTTGTGTAGAACCGTATGCTTTTGCAAGCGCAGAGACAGTATCCCCTTTTTGGACAATATGATAAACTTCTTCAATGCTTGCATCATATTTTGTTAAATCGCTTGTTTCGATAAGGTTCACCAGTTTTTCAATATATTTGGGATCCGAGGCGTACCCCGCATCGAATATTGCTTTGAGTGCTTTTCTGTAATCTTTTTCTCCAATGACAGCTGTATAAAGACTTCTATTCCATGAAGTCCCCTTTACATATAAATTGGCAAGATCTCGAAGGCTTTCTTCCCAAGATGGGTATTTTCTGAATTTGTTCCATACTTGAACGGGCACACCATTGACATATTCCATTGTCTGAATAATGACAGACTCACCCTTGAAGTCACCTTTTGTACCGAATATATTTTTTCCTTTGCTTGCTAATAAACTTGTCCCATATCCACTCTCCAAACAAGCTTGTGCAATGACGACAGAAGGTAATATTTTAAACTCCTGTTGAATTTTCTGGGCATAGGGAGCAATTTCCTTAATAAATGTTTCCTTGCTCATTAGAACCTCCCACTAATAGGCATTACTTTATTTTTCACTGTTTATCTTCATTCTTATCGTATTCTCATCTATGAAAAAGGTTACAGCTTGTCCTGCACAAAAGGTTCCGATGTCTGGCTAATTTTTTTTATTATAGATTACTTACGTCGAGTAGTTCGCTCCGCGTTTTATTAATCCATTTCCCCACCAACCAGGAAAAGCTGTCAATCCATATAATTAAATGGATTGACGGCTTTTTAAATTGAACACTGTAAATCTTCAAAACTTGTCTATAACTTTTATTAATTCATTTTAAATTTGTAATCATTGTATAAAACCTTGATGAAAAACAAAAATTAATTTTGAAAACTTCAATTTAAGGTGGTGAAATCATGGACTACCCAACCATCCATACAAACTTTTGGGATGCAGTGATAGCCATTCCTACCATCATGATTCTTACTCAACTTATTAAGGTCATGTTTCATATTCATCCAAAATTCATCCCTGCCATCGCTTTTAAGTCTTGGCTTGTTCATTTCCATTTTCATCAGTCATCGTCATCACTTGGTTTCAGGAATTTTCATGGGCTGGTTTTATGGCTATGCAAGCATAGGCAATTATGCTGCACTCAAAACTGGTATTTTGTCTTATAGAGAATCCTATAAAGACGGGTTAAACCTATACAGGTTGTCTCTCGCTGCAATTCAGCAATCTTTTTATTAAACACTAACACTGATGTTAACATCCCATTACACACATCCAAAAAATCCCTTCTCAATTAAGAGAAGGGATCAATTTGTCGGGAAAAGTAAGTTATCCTTTATGTTTTTTACACTCCTGACTAGCCGAGCAGGCTTGCCAGACAGTCGGCGGAAAGGAAGCGGATTTTCTGCAATTGACTGGATCTTTTTTAAAAGAATAGACTGTAGGCAAACTTAGAATTTGTCTACAGTCTGATACCCTCTCAAAGAAGAGAAGGCATTTCACTATTTCTCAATATAGACCGAACGAATCAGCGTCCGGGTTCTTTCAGTACCATACACATTTTTTTCCTTGACATCTATTGTTACATTATAAACACCTGACTTAGGTACTTCTGGAAGGGTGCCAGTAAAATTTTCGGTATCCATTGCCTTAATTGAGCTTTTTTCACTAATTTCATTACCGGTTTCATCTATTAGATGAACCGAAAATGTTGTGCTGATTGGCCTTTTTTTATCTTTCATTGGGTTCTTTATTAAAAATTTTGCATCTTTTTGCTTAACTTTACCTGCCATACTTAATGTAATGGGATTCTTTTCGTTAAATTGTGCTGTGAACAGGTAGGCGTCTTTTGGCGATTTAGTCTTCATTCGCACTTTCCAATCACCAATTTCAAGGTTGTTTCTATTGAATGATTGGATGGTTACACCATTAAAAAAGGAAGTTTCATTTTTGGCTGAATGAACCTTTAAGGAAGGTGAATATTTTTTATTGGATGGAGAAATTAACTCAACCTCGACATCATTTGAGGCTGTATATATGTTTATATTGCCTGGGGCTGCTTCATTTACATGGAAGCTTTGTTCGATCCAGACATTTTGTTTCAGGGCATCACCCAGAACGGTTTGAGCGAGTGCGGTGGTAATGACATCATCTTCAACCCGTTCTTTATAATTGACATTATATTCAGGGATCCCCGCGGTGGAAGTGCTTCTTAAATATGGTTCAATTCTTGAAAATACAGCTGAGCCGACTCGTATATTGTCGTGATCAAAGTTGGGATCTGAAAATAAATGTGTTGCATAGGGTATTTTTGTACTCCATACATTCACTAGACCATCATTTTCCCCATATGAAGATAAATATTGTCCACCCATTGATAAGGCTGATAGAACCGGGCCTCTGTTCATGCCTGCCACAGTGAAATACATGTTTTTACGAGAATTAACATGGTTATCCGTGACAGAACGAAATTCCGCCATTTTACCAACTTGTAAAGAATAAGTTCCATCATCTTTTTGACCTAATAGGGAACCAAGCCAGCCCGCATACCAGCTATAAGCCAAATCAGCTAGGTGAGAACCATGATGAGGGGAAGCTAAAGTGATCACCCTTCCAACATATTGGTGTGCTCCATAGTGCACTAGAGCCGCTTGGGTATCTGGGCCCCCTTTGCTGTGAGCTATAATATTTACTTTTTCGCCCCCGAAATGTTTACTGATTTCTGCAAGCATTTGAGCTAAAAGCCTTCCATTAGCATATTGGCTCACTGATCCATTTCCAGCTGAATCATGAAGCTGAACAAAAACAGTTTGGTAGCCTGCTTCATACGCTTTGGTATACATATCATTGACACCATGATAATCCGTTTCACCGTACCAGCTGGTTGAACTGCCGTTTTTCCCTTGAACAAACACGATCGGTGGTTTCTTCGTATCAAGATTGGGAGGAATACTTCCAAGAAACCAATCCCCTGGACTGAAAGTTTCGGAAGGAGGCTTTAATTTTCCTGCTGAGGAAATGTCTGGCTTAGCCATAATTAATATGGTTAGAATGAGGACAAGAAAAACGACATAATTGATTACATTCCTTTTCAATTGTTATCTCCTCCAATATCATGTGGAATTTTTTCGAACTCATCCTATTATCAACGCCTCCTTCCAGGCCTTTCATAGCCTTCATAGTATATATTTGTACTTTTGCATACCATTACCTGCTATCTTCATAAAGATGGGAGAAAAAAACTAGAAGAATTCATAAAAAATGGAGATATAGTATGATGGTTTGCCTTCGATTCGTTTATGTATACAGTCATTTTCCATTTATGAAATTATCCTTATAGAGGAAATCCATATATCGAATGCTGTATGTTCACGAAGAAAAAGAGAATAAGCCCTTCTCCTGCAAAGGATATAGGGCTTGACTTTTTTATGATCATCCAAATATTATTCTTCGAATTTGCCACTGTCCAATTGCTCCTATTCATGGTGTTTTGAAGTCCATCCTATACATTAAGTAAATTGTTGAAAAAAATTCTTTCACAGCAATTGGCTGTCATTCATAGGGATCTCAGTATCAATCGTCTATTTGGATCTTTAACTCCTTAAAGCCCTTCCCTCAACCCCACATACGAGTATTTCACAATGAGAATTGGATAAATAATATCAGAGCTATGCTCTTTCTTCCGATTGTATAATTTGTTTATCTGATTTTCCTTTCCCCTTTTTTTCACCCCTCTTTCGATCATTACTTAAATCTTGCCCCAGGAATGGTTACTTTGTTGAAGAAATGTTGATAGTCTTGATCCTTTAACTACATTTGAAGTGTAGGTGAGGATCAAAAAAAATGATATCGTCGATCGAGAACCCTACACATTCAGCAAACAAATAAGCCTTATCGATTCGCAAAGGAATCTTATATTGCTCATAGTCAATGTAAGTCCTCTTGGCCATCTTCAGCACTTTAGCCATTTCTTCTTGTGTTAAACCTTTATACTTCCTCGCTTGTTTAAGTGTGAACTTAACGTTTGTCATATCTTGTCACCACCTATCTAAAAAAATAATATCACACTTGAAGTATAGTTACCAACAATTTTTCGCAAAATTCACGCACTTTAAGTTTACTCACTTTCACTCATGGTGTATATTCAAGTAAGAGGTGAAGAAATATGCACATTGGTGAACGGATTAAAATGTTAAGAAAAGAAAGAAAAATGACACAAGAAGATTTGGCAAATATATTAAAGGTGGCGCCAACGGCAGTATCAGCATGGGAATCCGGACGGAATAAACCTTTAATGGATAAATTGAGCATGATGTCCGCATGCTTTGAAATACCGCTATCCCACCTCATTGAAGGAGCACCTATCGTTAGAAATGCTCCTGGAATGGAATTTCTAAATGAAAAGAATGTAAGATTAATTGGAGTCTATGGCAATATTCCTGCTGGAGAGCCTAATTTTACCAGTGAATATATAGAAGCCTATATGCCGACATTAAATTCGATGCTAAAAACGAATAAAGAATATTTTTTCCTTAGAGTGAATGGCAATAGCATGAACAAAGAATTCAGTGACGGATCATTGATTCTCGTTGAAAAAACAACCTACGTTGATAAAGGAAAAATTGGAGTGGTCTTGGTAAATGGTCACGATGCTACGGTCAAAAAAGTGAATATCGCTGAAGAAAACATCACACTCACTCCCTGCAGCACGGATCCTTTTTATGAAGAAAAAACCTATAACATCAAAAATGATAGAGTCCGAATTTTAGGAAAAGTGGTTCAAGCCATTAAAATATACGATTAATATCCACTTAGAGTTTCTTTACGGAATATTACTTTAGTTCTCTTTGTTGACTGATACATATTAGGTACAAGCCATCATGGTTTGTGCTTTTTAGTATTGTTCTTTAAATATGTCTTTGCAAAAGATAAATATAAATTTGTGTCAGCCTATAAACAAAGGCATATTCGTTTTCCCCAGATTACTTATTTCATTGAGTGAATGTTTTTGGAACTATAAGCTTCCTAGGACTCTTATTTCAGTAAATTTCCCTTTCATGCAGAATGAATATAATTGTCTGTATTAGGCAAACAAATTATCATATTTTTATAATTCGGTTCACAACCTCATATAAGAATCTTATAATGGGATGATAAGCATTTGCCTCTGTAGCTCTAGAAGGGAAAAGCGCCGGAAAACATTTGTAGCCACCGGGTCGCAAGGTAAGGGTTTCAGAAGCACCGAAAAGCAAATACGCTGAGGCAGGTGGAATTCTTGCCGGTGAAAATTCGTAGGGAAGCGTGTTCTCCCCTAGCCTATGCTTACGAAAGGAGTGCGGGTTCGAATCCCGTCAGAGGCTTGTTTCCCGGAAAATGCGAGTATATATCAAATTCCACTTTTGCCTTCTGTGCAAATTTATTTATTTTTCCCTTTCACTTCCTCCGCTATTATCCAAGTTCTCATATAGGACATTAAAATGTACACGATTATTTTATTACATGCATATTCCTGAATGAGGAAAAGCCCCTCTCTTTTTGAGAAGGGCTGAGTTTGTAGACAAAAGAGGTTCTATCTAAAAGTTAAAACAAAGTTGATTGGAGCGGGTGTGCGAGACTCCTGCGGGAAAAGCGTGTCCGGGGGGGACCGCCCGCGGAAAGCGAGTGCCTGTAGTGGAAATCAACGTTCAAATTGTACAAACCCTAAAAAACTGTAGACAAACTCTTTTTGAGAAGGGCTTTCTGTGTGGTGTGCTTCTGGAAGTTAAAAATAATTTAACCAAGCAACAATTAATTATTCATTTAACCCGCAATTTCTGGTTTACTGTAATGGTGTACTGACTGTCAAGATCGTTCCAATCTTTAATTTGCTGAACCGTACTGCCATAAGCAATGCTTAAGGAGTATACGGTGTCACTACTAACGACTGTGTGGTATACAGCTGTATTTTTCCTTTTAAGATTGAAGCATTTAACTAAACCGTTTACATGTCCGCGAGCCAGTGATTCGATAAAGGATGTCGTTTTCAATTTGGCTGCGTCATTGACATTATCAATAAATCCATTTTCAGTCAGGAGTGCAGGCATGTCCGTTTCACGGAGCACATGTAAATCTCCTGTTTTTTGTCCTCTGTCTTGGATGTTGATAAGCTTCATGACCTCTGAATGAATATGATCTTGATACGTTTTCGTAATCTGATTAGTAGACGTATAAACGTAATCCTCATACCCAGTGCCGCCTCCGGCATTAATGTGGATGGAGAGATAAAAGTCGGCTCCCCACGCGTTCGCTGCATTCGTCCTATCGTTTAAAGAGGGGTAAGTATCTTGGTGCCTGCTCATTTTTACAGAAACGTTATTATATTCTATTAATAAGATGTCTTTGATTCGAGTTGCAATGGATAAAGTTAAATCCTTTTCTCTCAATCCATTCTCCACCGAGCCTGGATCCGTTCCGCCGTGGCCGGGATCAATAAATACTTTTACCATTTCTATCACCTCTATTAATCTTATGTTACGTATCAATAAATGCTTGTACACATAACTATCTGATTAAAGAAATTTCAAAAGAATTCATCTTCTCGGCTACAGGTCCAAAAAAAAATACACCCTAAAGGTGTTATGGCATTATATGATGACATTCGCCAAACGTACGGGAAATTTCTCCAAAAGCCTTCTTCCATTTTTATACTTTTCTATCAGGAATTATTGGGCATCTGTAAATAAAGTGATAGAAGGAGACAGAGAGATTAAAAAAGTCAACATTAACAAAAATACTCTAACAAAATGCTTGAATTTATTTAGTTATGGTTTGTTTTATTTAATTGTTCTGCACAATCTTTGATTGAGTCAATCACTATAGTTGGTTCTGATAATTGCGGAAAATGCCCACTTTTTTTTGCGACAATGTGTTTGCTGTTTCTTGACAATGAAAGCAATTCCAATTGATTCTCAAGTCGTTTTTTTCGAATTTCCTCTGGCATCATTCGATTTTCTTGTCCACCAGTAATGACAAATACAGGTATTTCGGGAAATGTATCAGTTTGCTGGATTTGATCAACAGTTTTTTTACAAAATTAACTTCATTGAATTGTTTATGCGAGGATAAGGAATCAAACACCTTGAACATCTTATTAATTGTTTTTATGGCCTTGCCTTGATATTCATTAAGGCTTATATCTTTCGTTGTACTGGATTCTAAAAAAACTATTCCCCCCACTTCATTTGGATAAAGTCGGGCATATAAATTAGCATATAGGCCGCCTAGCGAATGTCCGATCAATAAGTATGGAGGTTCAAACCCCACGATTGTTAATGCCTCACGTAAAGTGTTAACAATACTTTTCCCGTCTTGGCTTTCCTTCGGTTTATCGCTGCCAGCAACACCAAAGCGATTATAGGAAAATACAGATGCTGTTTCCGAAATTGCCGGTAGTATTTTCATCCAACCTTCTATCGGTCCAGAACCACCGTTAATCAAAACTATATTTGGTTTGCCTTTTCCACTAATATTATATTGTAACGTCCCTTTTGGTGTTTCCACTTTATATTTTTCTATTTTCAATGTCAGCGCATCTCACTTTGTTTAGATTACTCTACGTGTGTAACAAGCTATTGGTTTCATTTATTGAAGTTCTAACATAATGCTTTAATTTTCACGAAAGTTATCTGGAAACTTATCCTATAGCTTAAATTTTAAAAGGAGAGTTGTATGATGAATGAATATGGTAAGTTTGAACAATTGGTTCAAAAGTTTGATCAAGGTAGCAAGCTAATTCGCGCATGGGAATTGAAAGGCGGAATTTCTGCAGAGGTTACAGGCCTTGAAATATTACATCCTTCAGGGCGGATCATGAAAATGATCGTTCGTCAGCATGGTGATCCTGACCTAAAACGGAATCCAAATGTTGCAGCAGATGAACACAAGCTCTTAGGGATATTGAAAGCTGCAGGTTTGCCTGTACCGATGCCATATTACATCGAGCAATCGTGCGAGATTTTTTCCAAGCCATGCATACTTATCGAGTTTATTGAGGGAAAGTCAGAATTCACACCCTCAAATCTCAATGATCATATCTTACAATCGGCAATCAATCTAGCAAAAATCCATCGTGTTGATTATGCAAATCTATCTTTATCATTCCTGCCTAAATTAGAAAATACATATATTGAAATGTTAAATAATAACGATAGGGTAATCCTGGACGAAACATTAAATCTGAGCTTGATTAGAGATTTATTAAAATATTTCACGCCTTTACCATCCATGAATAAGGAAGTGATCCTTCATGGTGATTATTGGCCAGGAAATCTATTATGGAAAGAGGATAAACTAGTTTCCATAATTGATTGGGAAGATTCAGGCTTAGGAGACCCATTGGCTGACCTTGCCAATAGTCAACTTGAAATCTTTTATCATTTTGGAATGCAAGCAATGAATGACTTCACCAATCAATATAAAACCCTGATGCCTGAGGTGAATTTTACAAACTTACCCGACTGGCAATTATTTGCCGCATTACGGTTATCTACATTTCCTGAATGGGGCTTGGAAAAGAGCAAAGAAAATAACTGGCGAAAAAGACACAAGTCATTTGTTCGTCAAGCGATTAACCGAATTCGTTTAAATTAATGCTTAATCAATTTTATAAAAATGAGTGAAAGATCTTATGCCCAGGATATTTTTGATAAAGGCATTTATACTAGTCCCTTTATCATTTATTTTCATAAACTAATAATGACTTTCAAAAAAAATCCAGGAGGTGTTTAAATGTATAATAAACCCTGGGGGCTTCCGAAAGGCGGTCAATATCCACGACAATATTGCCCACCTCACAGAATGCCTACTCAGTATAATCCACCACAAATCTCCCCAGAAAAGCAATATGTTAAAACCAATGTCATCAACACGGTGATTCCGGTTTTTCACCCGACACATACAACTACCGTGAATAAACACTTCAACACATATATACCGCATACCCGAAGTATCGTGAAAGAGTGTTATTCCCAAAGCTTTATTTGTGGAGTTCCTCAACCCCCTAGTTATTCAAGGAGAATGTTAAGATATTAATTTAAAAAACCCCAATTCGGGGTTTTTATTAATTCCTTCCTCCATCCTTTGAATAATGAGTGTCAAAGGATTTACAACTGTCTAAATGCAAACTCCCTATATTTTTTAAAGTGTTGTTTTTGATAAAACTCTTTTGCAGCTTTGTTTTCAAACCAATAATCCAGTTCAATTAAATCTATATCATTCTTTTTGGCAATTTCATAGACCTCATTCATTAGTATTTTACCGTAACCTTTTTTGGTTTGATTTTCAACGACACTAAGCTGATGCACATATACTGATTTATACGCATTTTTAAAAGCACTTTCTGGATAGTTTTTAATTTCAATCCATACGTAACCGATCGGTTCTTCATGTTCTTTTAAAACGAGAAAAACAAAACTGTTATTTTCAACCAAACTTTTGAAAGATTCTTTCATTGCACTATAATTATATTCCTTAAAATACTTAGGATATAGTTTTGCATGCAGATTGTGAACATTTCTATTTAATTTTGCAATTACTTCATAATCCCTGGTTTGACTAACATACATAATTATCCCCCTGTCTAAATCCTGTGAATTTCCAAATACCAGTAATGTCCACATTCAAAGTACAATTATTTATATAGGCCAGTCAATAGCCGTAAAGAAGAATCCCATTCCTAAAGAGGCAGGCAAAGTTCTTTTTTCATTCTGGGTAAAAAAAAGACGCGAATTTCCTTAACATACTGGAAGGTGATGATCATGACTTACCCTCTTTTTATTGTGACTGGTATTAGTGGCTCAGGTAAATCAGCAACTTCACTGGAATTGCAGAAAATCATGGTGGATTTCAATGTATTTGATATGGATCTTATCGTTAACAATGACGACTATCAAACAGCATGTGATAATTGGTTGAAAGTTGCCTATTATAGTGCTTATTCCGGACGTAATTCCGTATTATTCGGCAATGTACCCGATCCATATAATGTTGAAATTTGCGACCATTTCCCTTTATTTAATCCAGTTTATTACCTACATCTTTATTGTAACGGTGAAGCTCGTTCACAACGATTATCGGCTCGTGGCAAATGGACGGCTGACAGCATTAATTATATGAATGAACTATCTGAGAAGTTAGTTCAAGAAGCCAAAACATCAGTTCCACCAATACCTACTTTAGACACTTCTACCACTTCGCCGCCCCAAGTCGCCAAGTTAATTAAACAATGGATAATGGAGAAGCTTGCCTAAATAAAGGAACATTATTTTTATAAATGCAGATATGGAGCTTTCTGATGAAATACGTACGTTTATTCCGAAATCCACTCTTGTCTGCTGCTGGCTTTCTTAGCCAAATAAACGTTCCGGTATAACCAAAGCCTTTTTGTTTAGCTTTTGATTTAAGGGTCGTAGTTGAAGAAGTAGTAAAAAGGGATCTTCATATAGAAAATCCCTTTTTACACCCCGATAACATCTGTTCAAATTAACTAGCTTTGTATAGAGTATGCACTAAATTGGGATACCTAAATTGTTGGGAACGTGATCTATTCTCCGCAGAGTGGGAATCCTAATCCTATTAAAGCTGTTGCTAATAGAGATGAAATACGGATTCTAAGTGTAGCTACATCATCAATTTCAGTGACTAAAAAGAATTGACTATTAACTTCTAAAATACAAGGTGATTTCATTCATTCTTCCCCCTTTCTATCAAAAGATAAAATAGTATGAAAAATATATTAAAGTGTAATAGTTTAATAGTTTGATTTTCAGAGGAAAGAATATTTGATTACTATTTTAATTGCCCTAGGGGATTTCTTTTGTAGGTTAGAAGAGCCCTTATTTCATTCGGGGACACTCTATTGGCGGTCAAGGTATCCTTCTTGTAGCGTTCCTTACTGGTCATAGGAAAATAAATCCTACTGAAAAACGAATTGTGGGTATTTAGCTATTGTTGGATCACATTTTTATAATATATTCTATCGAGGTATGTTTTGAAATAAATAATGTATATACAGAGGTTTTTTCGATAGCGCTCAAGCAGCTATATTGCCGAATAACTATTTATTTATTTCATATTGAATCCCGAGGAAAATAATCCTGAATTGGTTCGCCTATCCTTCACTGTTAAGGATACAGGAATCGGTATCCCCACTGACAAAATCGACAGGTTGTTTCATTCTTTCAATCATCCGAAAGGACTTTCCATTTGCAAACGATTGACGGAATTGATGGGTCCAGTCAAAAAGGTTCTACCTTTGCCTTCGAAATTGATTTGCCGGCTTTAAAACAAGAATGAAAACCGTTATTTCAATCTATATAAATACAATGGGCCCAGACTTTTCTGGGCCTCTTTTTTATGGTGAATGCATTTGGCATTACCCCACTATCCATAACACCCATCCTTGTTTTTTTATTAATCAGCTGTTGCCGTTCACCCTGTTATTCGTTTTTTTTATAGCCTTTGTTCTTTAATATCTTCTCACTGGTGATATAAAGATGACGATAGGAGGAATTATCGCTTGGCTCGATTAAGACAGGTCTCATTGGACCGCCAAAACTTAGCTTTACCTCTTTTTCCTTTATCGCTTTTAAGGCATCCAATAAAAAACTTCCATCCAGTGATATACTTAACCCCGCATCACCTCTGATTGCCTTGATGCTTTGCGTTTCTTCAATTTTCCCTAATTCCGTTGAGTTAGAAGATATCCTTAGCTTACTATTGTCCAGAATTTCTAAATGTACATTGTTATTTTTCCATTCACTTGCAAAAAGACAGGCCCTATCAATACCCCTTAACAGTGTTTTCGTATCCAAGGTGATGATCGTTTTCAAATCTTTTGGCAGCAATCCTGATACATTCGGATAATTACCTTCAATCAGCCTAGAAAAAAGTGAGAAATTATTTGATTTAAAGACGATATAGCTTTTTGTGATGAAAATATGTATGATACCCGCTTCATCATTAATTAACTTGGTTAATTCATTAAGGCTTTTACTTGGGACGATGAAAGACCCATTCACCTTCGATTCCAACGGAAGTTCTCTTAACGCTAAACGATGGGAATTTGTTGCAACACAAGAAAGGCTGTTTTCTTTGATTGACAAATTGACTCCTGTCAGGGAAGGTCTTGCCTCGCTTTTAGAAACGGCAAACGCAGTCTGTTTTATGATTTCCAATAGTTCAGCACTTGGGATATTAAAATAACAAGCTCCATCTATTTGTGGAAGATTTGGGTATTCCCCGGAATGTAATCCCATTACATTCATTACTATTTCATTTGATTTAATAGTAACTGATTGATCTTCATTCAGCTTAACATGGATGACATCAGATAATTTTTTAACGATTTCACTTAAATATTTTGCCGATAAAACAACCGTGCCCCTTTCATGAACCTCCAATTCCTTTACACCATCAATCGTTAAAGGAATGGTTTTTTCAATGACAATATCGGAATTACTACCAAGAAGGGTTAAGCAATCGTCATTAGCCACTATCTTTATTCCTGATAAAATGGGTATAGGTGTTTATATGGAAACGGCATGGCTGACATCTGAAATCGCCTTATTGAAGCATTCTTTGTTTATTATAAATTCCATGAAATAAGTTCACCCCAATATAATCGTTAAAGGAATAATTCGACAAAATCCCTAAAAATCCCTGTTCACCCTTCTTATATGTTGCTATCAGGTTCGAAGAAGTGGCTTATTGTATCACTTTCAGCCTAATATTGAGCGTGAACTGCAGTGACAGAAAATATGAAACTGACTATAGGTGGTATTAGTTTAATATGAGTCCTTTAGATGATAAGATTCTTGGGGGAAGTGATTGAATATAGATTAATATTTAGGAGGAGTTCATCTTGAATCCTTATGCATTTTTGGCAATAGCCATCCTAAGTGAAGTGTTTGGCAGTTCGATGTTAAAAGTATCAAACGGGTTTAAAAGGTTATTCCCTTCCATTGGTGTGGTAATTGGAATGGGTTTGGCTTTTTATTGCCTATCGTTATCATTAATAACCATACCGCTTGGAACGGCTTATGCCATTTGGTCGGGAATAGGCACTGCTTTAACTGCTTTAGTGGGAGTTATCGTTTATAAAGAAAGCTTTAACGTTAAAAAATTTTTAGGTTTAGTCCTGATCATTGGAGGAGTGGTTGTTTTGAAACTCTCTAGTGGAGGCACTTCTTAACAATTTAGTAATCGGAGGTAATAATATGAAAGGATACATAGCCTTAGGAATATCAATCATAAGCGAAGTATTTGGTACGACCATGCTTAAGCTGTCTGAAGGCTTCACACATTTATACGCTTCATTTGGAGTTATAATTGGGTTTGGCATTGCATTTTATAGCTTATCTTTATGTCTTAAAACAATTCCGTTAAGCTTAGCATATGCCATTTGGTCAGGAATAGGCACAGCTTTAACGGCATTGATCGGCGTACTATTATGGAATGAGCCATTTAGTATCACTACATTAGGCGGCTTAGTATTAATCATTGGCGGAGTGATTTTACTTAATGCTTCCCATACCACTAAACAAGCGGAAGGAGAGTCAAACTAAGTTTGACTCTCCTCCTCTCCCAGCTCGTTCAAAAATAAAAATGTCTTCAAAGCCCGCCACGGCGGCGTTCTCATTTTGAATGGGACTGAACTTTCAAGAGTCAGTCCTTCATTTCATTTCTTCCTTATCTCACCAAGTCCTTCGTGCAAAGTCAGTGAACTTGAATTTATCGGGTCTATGCCTGGATTCGCTATATTGAAACAAGCTTCCATCGATTAAATGGACCGTACTTTTCACAACTGCCACCATATCGAAGTCTTCAATGTCCAATAATTGTTTATCTTCCTCACTGCATGGCTCCACGGTAATTTCCTTGTTGGAAAAACCAATCTGGAGCCCGAGTTCCTTTTCGATATATCCATAAATAGAATCCTCACAAATTTCCTTGGTCAGGTTAGTAACGAACTCGCTTTTGAAATAGTCTTTGTCCAGTATGATTTTCTTCCCATTGATTTGGCGTACACGGAACACCTTCCACATTTTACCATCATCAGTTAAGTCTAGAAGCTTGGCCATGTTAGAGTCGGGGGTCTCAAGCTCCAACTTGTGGATGATCGTTTTGGAATGCAAATTCAACTTTTCCACCATTTCTTTATAGGAAATCAACCCTGCTACAGGAAAATTAAATTTGCTGAAATCCAAGACAAAGGAACCCTTGCCTTTGATTTTATGGATATATCCATTTTGTTCAAGCAACTGTAAGGATTTTCTCACAGTATCCCTGGATATATCATACTCTTCCATGAAGCTGCTTTCGGAAGGAAGCTTTGAATTTGTCGGAAAGGTTCCTTCTTCAATTTTTGAAACGATATCACCATATAGCGATAGATATTTGCTGTTCATTTCATCACCACAATATATTTTTCTTAGTCTGCTACTCGTCCTTTTTCAACAAATAGACAACCGATTCATAGGGACGAAGGATAAAATCACCTGCAAGTTCTTTCGAATCGATATAGTTTGAGAGAAGGAGCTCTGAGTTGTATCCGGATAGGTCTATATCCTTTGGAATCTCGAAGGACGCTTCTTTTGCATAAAAGTTATTGATGACCAAAAGTTTCTCGACTTCATAACTGCGTACATAGGCGAACATTTGGTCATGGTCGCCAAGAATTTCCTGATAGTCCCCATATGCAATGATATCATGTTTCTTGCGTAAGAATATAAGTTTTTGGTAATGATGAAAAATGGAATCCTGATCCTTCAGTGCGTGTTCAGCATTGATGATTTTGGCATTATCAGGCACTGCAATCCATGGAGTCCCTTTTGTAAAGCCTGCATGTTCCGCATTTTCCCACTGCATGGGAGTTCTCGAGTTATCACGGGATTTAGCTTGAAGGATTTCGATTATTTCCTTTTCATCCTTGCCTGCCTCTTTTAAAATATTGTAATAATTAATCGATTCCACGTCCCGATATTGTTCAATTTCATTGAATATCGGGTTGGTCATACCTATTTCCTCCCCTTGATAAATATAAGGGGTTCCCCTAAGCATATGAATGGCTGTTGCCAGCATCTTGGCCGATTCCTTGTGATATTCTTGATCATTCCCAAACCTGGATACGATCCTCGGCTGGTCATGGTTGCACCAGAACAGGGCATTCCATCCATTTCCTTCTTGCATCCCATATTGCCAGCTGCTTAGAATCTCCTTTAACTGCCTGAAGTCAAAATCTGCAAGTGACCACTTTTCCCCATCCTTATAATCCACCTTTAGATGATGGAAACTGAATACCATGGACAGCTCCTTTTCAACTGGAGATGAATATTTGATGCAATGGTCAATGGTCGTCGATGACATTTCCCCTACCGTCATCACCTCTTCATCCTTCCCGAAAGTTTCTTCATTCATCTCTTTTAGGAATTGATGAATCTTGGGACCGTCTGTATAAAAGCATCGTCCATCTCCATCTTTGTCATTTTCATAGATGTCAGGTTTCGAAATAAGATTGATGACATCCAAACGGAATCCTTTGACACCTTTATCCAGCCAGAAGTTTACTACATTGAAGATTTCCTGCCTCACTCTGGGATTTTCCCAATTAAGGTCAGCTTGTGTCCGATCGAACAAATGGAGGTAGTATTCATCATGTTCCGCTACATATTCCCATGCAGGGCCTCCGAATTTCGAAATCCAATTCGTAGGGGGCTCTCCATTTTTCGATTTCTTGAAAATATAATAGTCCTTATATTCTTGCTCTCCATCCAATGCTCTTTGGAACCATTCATGCTCTGTTGATGTATGGTTGAATACCATATCCAGCATGATTTGGATATCCCGCGAATTAGCCTCCTTCACCAATCTTTCGAAATCATCCATCGTCCCAAAAACAGGATCAATGGATGTATAATCCGCTACATCATATCCATTATCATTTTGAGGTGAACGATAAAAAGGGGTCAGCCAAATATAATCCACTCCCAGTATACTCAAATAATCAAGTTTTTCTATCACACCATTTATGTCCCCGATGCCGTCACCGTTCGAGTCCTTAAATGACTTCGGATAAATTTGATAGATCGTACTATTTTTAAAATCCTTCATTGTAATTCCTCCCCTGCTATCCCTGATGTATCTTTTGCCAGTATGGTAAAAAAAGAGGGAGAATGCTCTCCCTCCGCGTTATTAAGCATTTAATTTCGTTGTTTTCGTTCTTGTTTTCAAGTTCATATTAGGACGCTTGGAGAATGCTATAGTCAAAATGAATGGCACAACGAATGCAACCAGCATCGCGAGTGCAAACATTCCCATATGCTGCGGCTGGATGGATAGGATACCTGGAATCCCTCCAACACCGATGGAATTTGCCATTACGCCAGATCCGACTGAAACGATGCCTGCGAAAAGTGAACCGATCATACCCGCTAAGAACGGAAAGCCGTATTTCAGGTTAATTCCGAACATGGCTGGCTCGGTTACACCGAGATAACATGAAATCGTGGCGGGTATGGAAACCTGTCTTTCCTCCTGGTCTTTTCTGTTGATGTAAATCATTGCTAGCACTGCCGTACCTTGTGCAATATTGGATAATGCGATCATTGGCCATAGGTTCGTACCGCCAAGTTCACTCATAAGCTGAAGATCGATTGCGTTGGTCATATGATGCAGGCCTGTGATGACAAGCGGTGCATAGGCAAAGCCGAAAACGGCAGCAAATAGCCAGCCAACTGATGAAGTCAATCCGGAATATACAACCGTAGAAATGACAGAACCGATTTTCCAGCCTATAGGCCCCAAAATGGTATGGGCAATGATTACAGTTGGAAGTAAAGCGAAAAATGGAACGACGATCATGGAAATGGAATTGTGCACTTTATCTCTTAAGAACCGTTCTAAATACGCCAAGACGAACCCTGCAAGTATCGCTGGGATGACTTGTGCCTGGTAGCCGATCATATCGACTTGGGCAAAACCGAAATCCCAAAAAGGTATGTCACTTGCCTTTGTGTTTGCCACTGCATATGCATTAAGAAGCTGTGGGGAAACCAGGGTCAAACCAAGGACGATGCCGAGAATTTGAGTCGTGCCCATTTTCTTCGAGATCGACCATGTAATCCCAACAGGAAGAAAATGAAAAATAGCTTCACCTATCAGCCAAAGGAAGGCGTGTACCCCTGCCCAAAATTGTGAAATATCCACAAGGGTCTTTGTGCTGTCATCGAACATTTTTATATCCCCAATGATATTGCGGAAACCAAGTATGAGTCCGCCAACGACTATGGCAGGAATTAGCGGGGTGAAAATATCCGCAAGATGTGCAATCATACGCTGCAGCCAGCTCATATTCTGTTTTGCTGCATTTTTCACATCTTCTTTTGACGCTTCCTGAAGTCCAGCTATGGAAACGAATTCATTATAAAACGATGATACTTCGTTCCCGATTATGACCTGGAACTGGCCAGCTTGTGTAAATGTTCCTTTCACAAGCTTAATCGATTCGATATTCGTTACATCCGCCTTGGCGGGATCTTTCAACGCAAAACGCATTCTTGTCGCACAATGCGTAACCGTCGCAATATTTTCTTTCCCTCCGACATGTTGGAGCAAATCCGTTGCTGGTTCTGTGTATTTACCCATTTCACTACTTCCTTTCCCTAGAAAGCAAAATATAGTTGTTTTTATAACCTGTACGTATAGGTTCTGTATACGCTTTCATATTATCCTGTACGTACAGGTCTTGTCAATAACTTTTTTCCTCACTTTAAAAGGATTGATTATCATGTACTTTCAATTACAATTCTGTTATTGCTAATAAGGATGTCTGATAACATCCATATTAACCCGTAGTTTCTCAAGAAAGACGAGTAGCAATCGGAACCTTCAATCTTCTTGGATTTCAATCTTCTTGGATTTGATTGCTTTTTAATGTGATTAAGCATGAAAAGTAATTTTGCAATGATTCACTATCATGAAATAATTAAAAACGAGGAACTCTCAGCTCCTCGTTTGTCAGCTATAAGTGCTGGTAATCCTGTAATTAATCAAGATCTCCCAAACTTTTTTAAAAATCCATTATCTTTCAGCGTTTAATTTCACTTGCGTTTCTGCAACTTCCACACCATTTACAAGAAGTGATATTCGATGGATCCCCATATAATGTCGACGTGTCGTCAGGTCTTTCCAATTGTGAATCCTCACTCTTTCAACTCCTTCATCATCTGAGAAATCCCTATCTGCCAAAAGGAAAATTTTACGGGAAGTTTTCTGATTTGCTTTCACAAAATCGATGGCATACTCGATGCGAAGTTTCACAGTGTTCTTTTCTTGAACTTGAAAACCGAAATGAAGTTCACTCGTTTCCCCAATAAAAATCGAGTCTGGTTCATTTCTAATAAATGCGTTTGTAATGATATTCGGATTATTCAATATATCCGTGTATCCAAATAAAGAAAGGACTTCTGGATCTGCTTGACGAACTAAGGTCCTGCATCCCCGTCGAATAATCCAAATCGTGTTGGGTACTCCGCTTTCATACCAGCGCTTGGCTGTTTCTATTACGGTTTTCGGATGATCTTTGGCAATATCATTCAAGTTATTGGCCACACTTTTGCGAACATATAGGGACGGATCGTTTTTCAGGTTCTCAAGTAATTCCAAGACGGGTGCCGGATCGGATTTGAACATCGGTAAAGATTGGCCCCAAGGTAACCTGGGCCTGCATCCCTCACTAGCCAGCCTGCGGACATGCTCATTATCATGATTGGTCCATTCCTTCATCTTATCGATCATTAAAATGGGATCAAGCAAGATAAAAGCACGAATTGCAAACTCGGAGGATGACCTTGCTGTAAAACGCTCCAACGCATCTAGCGATAACGGCCAATCTTTCTTATTCAATCCATGTACCTCTACAAAATCCGGGAAAAATAAATATCTAAAACCCTCACAATCCTTATCAAGCCGATACAAAATATCCAAAGCCTCTTGATAATCACTTGGAAGATGCTTTCCAAGAGTAATGGAAATGTGCCTTATTCGTTCTTTTAACTTCCTCTCGTCCCAATGCTCATCAATTACTTCCCCTATAAACGATTCAGTAGAGAAGGACGGATTAACACCCTTTACTTTTTCACCGAATTCACGAATGAACGTTTCATTATATAAATCCTTTAAAGGCTCAGCCATTTTATTCACTTCTTTTCTTCAGGTTAAATTTGCTTTTGGATACTTGCACTACCTATCAGCTATCATTTCAAACTATGTGATGCACGATACAATCATTAAAAAAGGACAGCTTACTTTACAGAACAAGTCTGTCCAAAATCAAGTGAAGTTCATTCATCACTATTTGGAATGGCTGCATAATAGCTGATTCTATAGGAATCTATATATTCTTTCCAATGGATGTAATCTTTGCACCAGAACCCGTTTCCCATAAGTCCATCTTATATCCCCATACAAAATCCCTCCAGGAGTTTTCCTTTGTGTATAGTATGATAGTAGTAGCATATAAAGTAAAATATTCCTACCATATTAATGAATTAATTAAAACGACAAAAAGCCCACTCTGAAGAGCAAGGGCCTGCTTCTAGCTTTTATCAAAGAAAAAGGGTCAGTCCCACTGAGTTAATACTTTAACACAGTGGGACTGACCTAATTGTCTATTAGACATTTTGATTTTAGCTTTATCTGACCTTTCTACTTATCTATTTAATAGTTTCACTTTTACAGGCTTTTTTTCCTTGCTTAATTTGATGATTTGACCGATAATACTGATGGCAATTTCTTCTGATGTTTCCGAGTCAATTTCCAATCCGATTGGAGAATGGACCTGCTCCAACTGTTCTTGCGTGACCCCTTCACTTTTTAACTTTTCAAATATGCTTATGACCTTGCGTTTACTGGCTACCATCCCAACATATGCAATCGGAAATTGCAGTGCCGTTTTTAATACAATATCATCACAATCTTTTGTAACAATTACCACATATGATTTTGCATTTAGGTTGGCTGCGAGCAAAGCCTTTCCAATATCCTCGTTCACAAAAAGGTTTGTCGCATTCGGAAAGCGTTCCTTTGTACAATAACCAACGCGATCATCGACAATGCAATAAGGATATTCGAGGAAATCAGCGAGCTTTGCCAACGCATGGCCTAAATGACCGGCCCCAGCCAGAATGAGTTCAGGCCTGCTTGTATAGACTTCAATAAAGACCCGTAACGTGCCGCCACAATTCATCTGAATTCCGTCTTTTGCATGTTTATTCAATTTATATTCAACGATTTTCGATTGGCCATTTTGGATCGCCTTTACACTATCTTCGATCACATAGTGTTCAGCCAAGCCCCCTCCGACAGTCCCTTCAATGGTACCATCCCGGTAGACAATCATTTTTCCAACATGCCTGGGAGTCGAGCCCTTTGATTCAATAATCATGGCTAAAGCAAAGGTTTCGTTTTGACGTGTCAGCATGGCCACTTTTTCCATCAGCTGCATGAAAAGCTCCCCCCTATCTTTAAACATTAATTCGGTTGATATTGCTTCATGCTAAGAAAATAACGTAAAAGATGTAACGCAACGGTTTTTCTGTAAGCCGCAGTGGAGCGTTGATCTTCGATTGGTCTAATGATCTTATCGAAGGCTGCCACAATTTCAGCGATGTCTGCATCGGCTAATGGTATCGTTTTTCCAACCAGCTTCTTCTCAATATCAATGGAACGAACCATCGTAGGTCCGACCGCCCCGAAGGCAAATCGAATGTCATCGATTTGATCTTTGCTTATCCGGACGAAACCCGCAAACGATACTTTGGCAATGGCATCTGCGTTGCGGTTGCCGACTTTCTCGAAAACGACATGTGAATCTCCTAATACGAACGGCAGAATAATCTCCGTTACTATTTCATTGTGAAAGCGTTGAACCTGTCGTGGACCTTGAATGAAATCGCTAATCGCAACCATGCGATCACCATTTACGGAGCGCAACAGAAGCTTTGCATTATATACATATAATAAAGGAAGCATGTCACCGGCTGGAGAGGCGTTGCAAATATTACCGCCTAATGTTCCCCGGTTTCTAATTGCCGGGGCAGCAATTGTTTTAATTGCATTCTTTAAAGCAAAAGGAATCAACGGATTTTCAAGTAATTCACTATAGGTACAGCAGGCCCCGATGTGGAGATCCTTGTGATGTTGATACACCTGCTTTAATTCGGAAAGATGATTAATAAAAACAATCGGTTTAGGGATTTTTGGAGGTACTCCCCTTCTACTTTTGTGAAGAACCATAACATCGGTGCCCCCGGCTATGATTGCACAATCTTCTCTATTCAATTGGCTCAAAGTTTCGTCTAAACGCTCGAAGCGATACGCTGTTATTTTCTCTATCATAAGCCATCACCTTTTTTAGCTGCTAGGTTAATCGCCTCAACAATCATATTGTAGCCCGTACATCGGCACAGATTTCCGGAGATGCCCTCACGAATTTCAGCCTCTGAAGGATGAGGATTTTCAGATAACAAAGCTGCACTTGCCATAATCATTCCCGGTATGCAATAGCCGCATTGCACTCCCCCGGCTATGGAATAGCTTTCATCTAAAATTTTAAATTGTTCCGTTTCAATGATGCCTTCGATCGTTTGAATATCAGCACCAGCAATCGAGCCAATTGGAATAAGGCAGCTGTTTTGCAGGAGGTTATTCACAAAAACACTGCAGGCTCCGCACTCCCCTTCACCACAGCCTTCCTTTGTTCCGATTAACTCAAACTCATCTCTTAATAAATCTAGTAATCTTGCTGTAGCAGGGGCGTCAGTTTCTACCGTTCTTCCATTTAGTGTGAATTTAATCAACCCTCTTCACCTTCTTTCATCCAAAGACTTTCAATAATGACTTCCGGTGTAATCGGAATTTGCTGAAAAGAAGTGTGCAGGGCATCCTCAATCGCAGCTTGGACTGCTGGAGCACCTCCGATTAAAGTCAATTCACCTGCACCCTTCGCCCCGTATGGACCATCAGCATAGGGGTTATCAAAGACCTTGCTTTCAATTGAAACAATATCCAATGAAGTCGGCGGTCCATAATCCGATATGCTTTTTTGTTGGATTCTACCTTGTTTTGACGTCATCTTTTCTAGATAACCGTATGCTAGCCCTTGAGCCAAACCACCGTCAATTTGGCCTTTCATAATCCGTTCATCGATGACCTTCCCAACTTCATAATTGCCGTATACTTTTTCTAACTTTAAATTACCTGTTAACGTATCAACTTCTACTTCAACGATATTAACGCCCCATGAATAAGCCGGGTAGGCATCTCCAGTGAAGGTTTTCTCGTCCCAAGGAATCATTTCACGGTGAACATAGTGCTCAACCACTTCCTGTTCCACCCCTGTTTCCCACTGATTCTTAAGTTTTTTTGCGGCCCGCTCAAGCAATTTTCCGACAATCATCGTCGTCCTGGAAGCTACGGTCGGACCCGAGTCGGGAACCTCTTTTGTGTCGGGATAAGGGTACAAAATATCTTCGAACGGGAGGTTAAGTTCTTTGGCAACAATTTTACACAACGTCGTCAAAATACCTTGTCCCATATCAGAGTTTGAGATTTTTAGTGATACCTGGTCGTCCTTTGATTTAACCAGTTTCACCTTTGCTTTAATATGATCTCTTTCGCCACTGCCAGTAAATCCACAGCCGTGGAGGAACAGCGAAGTTCCTATGCCTTTTTTATAGCGCTGATTTTGTTGATTTAAGCGCTGAAAGTCTTCTTTTTTCTTGTTGTATTCTGACACGTTGAGTACGTCCTCAATCATATCTTCCACTAATATCGGGTCGCGGAATTTACCTTTGGTGATGGTGGGGTCTCCTTGTTTGACGAGGTATTTTCGTTTATATTCAAGCGGGTCGATTTTTGCCAGTTTACTAAGATGTCCAATATGACTTTCGATTCCGGCAAAGCTTTGAGGAGCACCAAAGCCTCTGAAGGCGCCGTTCGGAACGGTATTGGTTTTTAAGACATAGCCTTTTGCATGAAAATACGGAATTTTATAAACACCGGCACTGTTTAATAATGCGCGCTGCAGTACGACAGAGCTCAATCCAACATTTGCCCCTCCATCGAGATAGATGTCAACACACATGCTCAAAATATTTCCTTCCTTATCAAGGGCCGTCCGATATTTGAGTTTGGCCGGATGCCTTTTCGTCGTTACCAGCATATCCTCAGAACGGTCGAACACGAGCATTACCGATTTTTTTACTGCTCTTGCGGCAACGGCTACGTGACAAGCCATCATAGAAGGATAATCTTCTTTGCCGCCAAAACCTCCGCCGGTAGGACTTTGAACAACCCTGACTTCATCGTCGCCACAGGCTAATGCGCTTAGCAATGCATTTTTTATATAATAAAGACATTGCATCGATCCCTGGACGACAATTTCATCATCCTTATAAACGGCGAGCATTCCTTGCGGCTCAAGATAGACATGCTCCTGATAACCCGTATCATATTCTTCTTCGATGATTTGATGGGCTCCCTGCTCGATAGCTGAAATGTTTTCTAAGCTTTCCCCAAATTCATAGCTTGCCAAAACTAAGGATACTGATTTTTGCTTGATCGCTTCGTCCAATGTATAGATAGCCTGATGTTCTTCAAATTCAACCTTCACTTCATTTAACAAACTGTACAGGATATCCAGGTCTTTGCCCGTGAGCATGAGAATTGGCTCACCAATATAATTGACCCACTCATTGGCAAAAATGGGCTGATCTTCTTTGATAATTTTGACATAATTCGGTCCGGGGATATGCTCTGCTCCTACAGCTTCATACCCTTCCGGAAGGTTAGGTAATTGAATGGATATTATTTTTCCATAAGCAATTGGCGATCGATACAAAACACCATTAACCATATTTTCCACTTTTACGTCACTAATATAGGGCAACTGGCCCGATACTTTACCTTTATGATCCTTTTTGGGCACTGAGGTGCTTATGTCTTTGAGATTCATTGCAACAACACCCTTCGACTCATTTTTTTAATCGGACATATTCTGAATAGAAACCTCTTCCTATGATTTTATCAATGAGAATGATCTTTTATGATTCATTTCTATTCAAGATTTTCGTAGTTTTTATTTTTATTTTTACTTCGAGAAATTTAAAGCATTATCATAATCAATGGCTTTTTGGTAATCCTCCGGTGTATCAACATCCATTAATACTCCCGCATCATCTACATTCATGTATTGCTTTTCGTAACCGCCCAGGACCACACGCAAATTACTTTCTGGATTGGTTTCGAGAATTTTCTGTTTCACTTCGCTTGATAATTTAATGGGATGGCCGCCTTTATAGTCAAAGCTGGGAATAACCACGTTTCCTTTGTGTTTTGCTAGTAGCTGAACAGTCTCTTTTTTTACAAGCGGACAATCGCCGGGTGTTATAAAGAAGGTTGGGGCATTTACTTCGTTGCAGCCCTTTTGAATGGAATGAAACATTCCCTGGTTAAAGTTTTCATTATAAACAAACTTGATCTGAAATGAATAGGCATTTTCACTGATGATTTTGGCAATTTCCACTTGGATGATTTCCGCTTGAAACCCAGCTACGACGATTACCCTGCTGCATAATCCTTCAAATTTAGAGATCGTTTGCTCCAACACGCTCATTTGCCCGATCGGCAAAGTCATTTTAAATGCATTCGCTCTGCTGGAATATCCAGCAGCTAGGACGATTGCTTCCATATTCGTCACCTTCTACCTATCATTTTTCTTAAATCTCACAATACAATCATAAAGCGGAGGAAGGATTTGCTGTATGGACTATTAAGAGAACATTGATTGTTTATGTTTTGAATTTTAATTAAAGAATCTGGATAGTGTTTTTTCTTTATATGCGTAAAAACCTCATTATATTACTTATTAACCAACTTGATACTATTTTTAAATTATCAAAAGATATAAAGAGACAATACATAGTCCTTATTTTAAGAGAATGAGTGTCAAGTATTGACCAAGGTTTAATCGAAGAAGCTAAAATTATTGAATTATCAAATAACGGTGTTTTTTTTAGAATATAAAGAAGCCTTTGCTCTAATGAGCAAAGACTTCAGTTTGTAGACAAACTAATGGGGACCTCTTTACGGAGGTCCCCATTAATGAAGCAAGGTTTCTTGTTCAAAGGTACAATTCATTACGGAATATCATGTCCCATCGAGCTTGTTAATATGTTAAACCATTGCTCTTTTTCCATGCTTAGGTTTAGTGAATCAATGGCGCTGTCCAATCGTTCTTTCTTACCTGATCCAACGATCGGAATGATTTTTGCGGGATGTCTCAACAGCCATGCATACATCACTTCATCTATTCCATTGGCCCCGATTTCTTCTTTTACGATTTCTAACGTTTTTCTTAAGCGGACAGCCTTTTCATTCGATTCCTCAAAAATGCTTCCTCCTGCAAGCGGTGACCATGCCATCGGCGCCACGCCCATTTCCTGACATGAGTTCATGGTTCCGTCTTCGAAGTTTTCAAGATTATATGCAGAAAGCTCCAGTTGATTCGTCACAAGCGGATATTCTAGATAAGATTGAAGCATATCCCATTGCGGTTTTTTGAAGTTCGATACTCCAAAGTTACGGACCTTTCCTGATTCTTTTAATTGATTAAACGCCTCAGCCGTTTCCGCAGGGTCCATCAGGGGATCCGGACGATGAATAAGTAACAGATCAATATAATCCGTTTTTAGATTCATAAGAGATTGATCAACAGACTTTATGATATGGGCTTTACTAGTGTCATAATGGTGACTTTTATGGGAAGGACGGTTTTCTGATTGAAGAACTATGCCACATTTCGTAACAATCTCCATTTTATCGCGTAAAGATGGCTTTAATGAAAGTGCGTTCCCAAAAATCTCCTCACACGTATAACTGCCATATATATCGGCGTGATCATATGTAGTTACGCCCCGATCCATTCCGTGTTCAATAAGAGATAGGATTTCCTTGGTAGAAAATCTCCAATCTGCCAATCTCCACATACCGTGTACAATGCGTGAAAGACTAAGCTCATCAGTTAGATTGACTCTTTGCATGTTTTTCTCCCCTTTGATCTTGCTAATTAATTGTTTGTTTTTCTATCTTGATTATCCTTCGTTAATTTGTGTCAGTATCATTTGCTGCTGCCATGATCCTTAGTATAATTTAAAATTTCGGAGAATCCTAATCTTGAGTGACCCTTATCTGCCATATTTATTAAACTTAGGTTCGTGAAGAAATATATCGCCGCCTTCTCGTGCAAGTTCACACGTTAGGTCCATAAGAAAAAGGCTGCCGCAGCAACCTCTTAAACCCTCTATCAGCATGAATCACTTCATTAGTTCTTTTGTGTTTTCTCGTGTAATTCCACGATTTCTATTGCTAAATCTTTTGTTGTCATGGAAGTCATCAAGTGATCTTGAGCATGGATCATTAGCATTGGAATATCGAATTTCTCACCATTCACTTCTTGTTGAATCAATGCGGTTTGGATTTTATGTGCCGCAACAAACTCTTGTTCCGCTTCCTTTAATTTATCCTGGGCATCGCTTGATTTACCTTGTTTTTGCAAGGCGATGGCTTCCATTGCACAACTGCGGGCATTCCCGCTATGGAGAATTAATTGAAATGATAATTCAGAGAGATCCTCTTTCGTTTTCGTCATATTAACACCCCTTTTGATAGTATGTTATTTTGATATTAATTGGAGAGCCGTACGCAATACTTCCTTACCATTACATGATCCATAATTTATTGGATTTATATGTTTTTCTTTCTTTTAAAGCCTTCAATCTTTCTTCTAGCATTTTCTGCATTTCAGTTATTCAATTTAATCTTTAAAGAATTAAAATTTTTCTCTTTTCCTATTTAAAGATAACTGCCATCATTAAAAAATTTCACCTAATTTTTGAAACATATTTATTAAAACAGTAAATATTTATGACAATCTGTAGCTCTAGACTGGTCGAGTCTAGAGCTCATTTTTTTCTTTTCCTAGTATCAAATTCATATATTTTCTTTACACTTTTCATTAAAAATAGAATGATATAGTGTAGTTGAATATTTACATAATGAAATTAATGGTTTCTTCCAACGCATAATCTGCATCCGGAGATTTCCCCATCTCGTAAACGATTTCCCCGTCAATCATCGTCATTTCAACCCGTAATTGATCAATACTGTCGATTGTTACATTCAATATTCGGTCGTTCAACACAACCAAATCGGCTAATTTCCCTACCTCGATGCTTCCTTTTCGGTCTTCCTCGAAGCTTGCATAGGCTCCATTCCAGGTGTACAGCCTAATCGCTTCCATGACGGAGATTTTCTGCTCTTCCCCAATGACCTCGCCGGAGGGCGTCAGTCGGTTGACCGCCCCATGAATGCCGATAAGCGGATTGCAGTTCGAGACGGGGGTATCCGAGGCCCCTGCTACAACAATACCAGCTTTCAAACAGGCTCTAATTGGGTAAAAATAGTCGCTGCGAGCGCCGAAGTGCTTAATGTATATATCTCCGAATTCAGCGAAAAAGTTCGGGTTAGGAACGGTCACTATGCCCAATTTAGCCATTCGCTCGATGAGATCGGGCATCGCCAAACCGGCATGCTCGATTCGATGTCTGTGATTGTGTCGCGGATATTGTCTAAGCGCTTCTTCGAACGTATTCAACAACATCTCAATCGCCCGATCGCCCTGGGCGTGAGCCGTAATTTGATAACCATCGCGATGGGCTGCGATGAGCGCGTCGTTCATATTCTCTTGCGTGTAGTACAGAATGCCGCTGTCTTCCGGATTCGTCTCATATGGCTGACGTGTCGCAAGCGTCGGCGCGGTGCTGGCTCCGTCTATAAAGATTTTCGCCGGACCGATGCGAAATCGATCGTCGCCGAACCCAGTGGACAGGCACGTCTCTCTCATTCGAATAAAGTTAGGCTCGTGAACGACCATTGCATACACCCGAACCTTTAAGCGGCCGGAACAAACCGCTTGCTGCAGGATGCGAAGATTGACCGGCTCGTACCCACCCGCATCATGAATTGTCGTAATGCCGAACGATACGAAATCGCGCGAAGCAATTTCCGCCGCTCTGGCCAAGACCTCTTCCGTCGGATTCATGACACGTTTTACCGGATCCATGGCTGCTTCCACTAGTAGCCCGTTAAATCTACCGGACTCGTCTCGACCGAACACTCCACCTTCCGGATCGACCGATTGGTCGTTTACACCTGCCAATTCCAACACTTTACTGTTCGCAATCATGATGTGGCCGCATTGTCGCACAATTAGAATCGGGTGTTCCGTCGACACCCCATCCAGCTGATGGCGGGTCAGGTACCGGCCTTCCAACATAAACATCTCGTTGTAGCCTACTGCTACGATCCACCCTCCTTCAGGGCTGGATTCCGCCTTCCGCTTCAATTCACCGATAATATCTGCATTGGATTGAATCGATGCGTCTTTGCAATTAATCGCTAGCCTTGTAAGTCCATAACCGAGCAGATGCAAATGTGAATCTATAAATCCTGGCAGTAGAGTCCTACCTTGCAAATCCATCACTTTGGTGCTCTCTCCAATCCAACGTTTGATTTCTTTGTTCGTTCCGACGGCTTCTATTCGGTTACGTTTAACGGCAACTGCTTCTGCGATCCGATTGCCCGAATCGACGGTAATGACTTGTCCGTTTAAAAATACAACATCAGCAAACATACGATCACCTCTTATTTTTCTGTAAACAAGATCTAATGACTATGCTTTGTGGGGTTCTAGTTTTTCAGCCAATTCAGCCTACAAAACATAATTTATTTCTACTAAGCTTCTACTTGATTGATAGAATCGGCATCAATAATACTGTTTGAGAGATAATTAAAAACCAATACAATAAACATCTTTCCGATGTACATCATTGACTTTTCATCTACATCAAATTTCGGATGATGATGCGGGTATATCGCATTCATCGCCGGATTCGCACCTCCCACATAGAAAAACGTTCCAGGCACCTTCTGCAGATAAAAGGAGAAATCCTCCATTCCCGTTAACGTAAACGGCTGGATTTGTATTACTTTTTCCTCTCCTAGAAGATTTTTTGCTAACTTGTCGGCTTTTATTGTTTCCTCCGGATGATTCCACAAAGCGGGATATCCTCTCTCGTACTTAAATTTCACAGTGGCTCCTGCCCCTTCGCAGGTGGATGTTGCGATTTGCCCAATGGCTTCTTCTATCAAAACCTGCACGCTTTCCTCGAAGGTTCGTACCGTTCCGGTAATTTTGGCTGTGTCGGGAATGACATTAAAAGCCTGTCCGCTTTGAAAAGAACCAATCGAGACAACAGCTGTTTTAGATGGATCAACGCGGCGGCTGACGATTTGCTGCAAATTGAGCACCATTTGACTGCCCACCATAATTGGATCTACCGTCAAATGAGGAGTCGCTCCATGCCCACCTTTCCCATAAACCTCAATTTCAAAGATATCTCCGGCCGCCATTATATATCCCTCTCCAACAGCAACCATACCAAGCGGAAGAATGTAAGATACATGGGCTCCATAAATGACATCGACTCCATCCAGACAGCCCTCTTCAATCATGGACTTTGCCCCTCCTGGGATTACCTCTTCCGCAAACTGATGGATAAAGACAACATTACCTTCGAGCTCATCCTTCACTTCGTTTAATACTTTAGCTACTCCAATCAAAGCTGCTGTATGAATATCATGGCCGCAGGCATGCATCACCCCAGGTATACGGGACTTGTACTCCACGTCTTTCTCGTCTGATATCGGCAATGCATCGAAATCCGCGCGCAGCGCTACTGTCTTGCCCGGTTTCCCTCCTCTCAAGAGTCCAACTACTCCTCTTCCGCCAACTTCTGTTCTTACTTCCAATCCCAGGTTAGTTAATAAATCAGCGATCTTTTTTGGGGTATTGATCTCCTGGAAGGATAATTCAGGATACATATGAAGATCTCTGCGAAATTTAACCAACTCCGGATATACCTCTTGAAGTCTACTAAATAAGTTTTTTAGCATCATTACCACCCCGATATTTGTTCTAGCATTAATCCACCAGATTGCTTATATACATGATCAACATTTCCGTTCCACCTTACTAAATTTGTTTTCCCATTAGCCAAACACCACTATTTGGCTTTAGCATTCGACTGTATTTGATCGGCCACGTCCCCGTGAGAAACATGATTGCTGTTTCGAAAGGTTAGTCCGAACAGCGCGGAAGACAAACCAGCCGCAATTAAGAACCAGAAAGCGCCGTCATAAGAACCTTTTAATGCTGAGATGAGTACTCCCATCATGATCGGTGCAATGAATCCACCAATCATCGATCCCAGATTCATAATTCCAATCGCGGAACCAATCACACTCTTGTCAAACAATTTGTGAGGAAGTGCGTATACTGCACTAAACACAAAACCATAAAAGATTGATGACAGTGTTAAATAGGTAAAGACCATTCCAACATTAGGTGCGAAGAGTGCTAAAAATAAAAATACTGTGTAAAAAAGTCCATTCATTACAAAGTACATTTTCTCCCTACCGGAAAATCTGACCAGCAACCAACCACCCGCTGCCGTTCCCAGAGTTGCGGCCGTAGTCGGAAGGAGTCCCAACAACCCTGCGGAAACCAAATCTAAATGACGTACTGTTACCATATACATGGGCAACCATGAAGAAGTGCCCCACGAAGCAATGCTGATTGAAAACCACGTTAGGACCAATGCCCACGTCTGACGAGTTTTCAATAAAGAGAGCATGGAATCCTTGTTTACTGGTTGTTGTTCTTTTGCTTCTTCCAATTGAATCGGACTCCGAATGTATTTCCAAAGCAGTACTCCAATAATCACACCTGCTGCTCCAAGAGCAAAGAACACGTTTCTCCAGCCCAACCAAATCAGGAGCGTTGGCACAAGAACACCCGTAATTAGACCGCCAAACGAATTCGATGACATTAAGATAGACTGTGCTTTACCTCGTTCTTTCTTAGGGAAATACTCAGCGATGGCTTTTGCACAGGCAGCAGGATATCCCCCCTCCATAATTCCGAACAAAAATCGAATCGCGATCAAAGCGGTAAACGACCAAGTAAAACCAGTGATAACTGTAAAGAACGACCAGAGAAAAATAGAAAAAAGAATCACCCTTCTGTAACCCAAACGATCTGTCAGCCAGCCGGCCGGAACTTGCATGATTGCGTAAGCCAAGAAGAAGACGCTGATTACTGTTCCCGTGGCAGTCGGACTAAGATGGAATTCTTGACCAATCGGCACCACAGCAAGATTCATAACTAACCTATCCATATAAGAAACCATATAACCCACAAATAGGAGAGACAAGATGAACTTCCTGTTGTACCCCTGAACACCCATACGTTTCACAAATCATACCTCCCCTAAAGATAATCAGCAAAAAAATCATTACGACTACGCACCAAGTTTCTGTAAAAATGCAACTTCCTCTGCCGACAATTCTTCAATTTAGTCCATTAAAAATTCACTAACTCAAATGCATTATTTTTTGTTTTCTGATGGATCTCATTTCCTCCTTTACACCAAATTATTTATGCAAGTTTTATGCCAAGAAAAAGATCACTTTACAATGAAAAAATAACGCAAATAGGTGTAATTGTGTGAAATTTCTAAATATTATAGTTATAATTATTATGAATCGATTCAAATGAATCGAAATTGAATCAACGCTACTCACAATAATGATGAACTTTGAATTATTTTCGATTCAAAATAAACGGTCGATCCATCCGTCATTAAAGGAAAGGCAAGTGATGAATCAGAATATGTTAACCATCGAACCGGAATATTTATTCAAAATCATGAACTACATGAATAAACCTATTTATATAACCGATAAGAACGGAATGACTCTTTTTGTTAGCGACATGAGCTGTAAGTTGTTTGGGAAAAAGAGAGATGAGCTAATCGGAAAAAACGTCTCTCAATTGGAAAAAGAGGGGATCTTCAATCAGTCTGTTACGAAAATAGTGTTAGATAAGAAACAAAACGTCAGCATTATCCAACAAGTTGGAGAAGGAAAAGGAGTGGCTACAGGCCATCTTATATTGGACGAACATGATAAACCAAAATATGCAGTCGCATTGGGTTATGATATTCCGGATTTCGTCGGTTACAGTTCTCAAATTAAAATTGAAGAATTGGATTCTGCTTTTCAGTTTTATTTACACGAATTACAAAAACTCAAAGCGAAACTTGTAAGGACCAAAGAAGTCCCTTTTTTTATCGGACAAAGCCGGGTCTATGATATGCTCAAGGAAACAATTGAAAAAGTTGCCTGTGTGGAAACGACCGTTCTTATTACAGGGGAAACAGGTGTTGGAAAAACGCTTATAGCGGAACGTATTCATCATCTGAGTGACCGAAAAGATCGTCCGTTTATCCATATTAATTGCGCAGCGATTCCGGAATTGCTCCTGGAATCCGAACTGTTCGGCTATCAAAAAGGGGCGTTCACCGGAGCAAATGCAAACGGCAAAACCGGACTTGTCAAACTTGCGGAGAAAGGCACCCTTTTCTTAGACGAGATTGGCGAACTTTCACATTCTTTACAACCCAAACTCCTTCAATTGCTGCAAAATAAAACGTACATGCCGATTGGAGCTTCCCAAACGGTAAAAGCCGATGTGCGTATCATTGTAGCTACCAACTGTAATTTGGAGGATATGGTCAAAGAAGGGAAATTCCGGGCTGATTTATATTATCGCCTCAATATTTTACCGATCCGCATACCCTCGCTTCGTGAGCGGAAGGAAGACATCTTTTGTCTCCTTCAGTATAATTTGGAGAAGTTTAATTACTTGCATAACCATAAACGAGTGCTTTCTACAAAAGTGGTCGAAGTGCTTCAAAACTATCATTGGCCTGGAAATGTACGGGAATTGGAAAATATAATTGAGCAGCTTGTCATTATGGCAAAAGAGGATGAAGTTGCAATTCAGGATTTGCCAAAACGCTTGATCGATTCAGTCTCCGAAGAGGTTTCTATCTCTTTAAATGCAGGAAATTCTTTACATGAAGTTTTGGAATGCGTCGAAAAAAGAATGATCACACAAGCATTCCATCATCATAAAACAACCCGCGATGCGGCAAAAGCACTGGGCGTTACTCAGTCATTATTTATGCGCAGGTTGGCGAAATATGCGATTACAAAAGAAGAAAAATAAGCTGGAACCGTAGATGCCGCCGTAACTGATAAAAATGTTAGGAAACCTTGACAGTGTGAGGGACCAACCAAAAGTCATGCTTTTTTGCAAAAAAAAAAGCACTTAACCCCTAGGTAAAGTGCTTTTTTCAATTTTTTACCTCATTCGCTTTCTGCATTCTCCTTATTCTGGAGATGACGCTGCCAAACAGGCTTTCATTATTCTTTAATATCCCACTGCGGATTCCAAACGACTTCCCAAAGGTGTCCATCAGGGTCTTGAAAGTGTGCAGAGTATCCTCCCCAGAAAGTGTCATGTGCCGGATCGGTTATGATCGCTCCAGCTTTTTTTGCTTTTTCCAACACAATATTCACTTCCTCTTTACTGCCTACATTGTGACCAAGGGTAAATTCAGTAGGGGTTGCCGGAGACAAAGGAACCTTGGCCTCATGAGCTATATCCCTTCGATTCCATATGGCAAGCTTTAGGCCTTCTTGCAAGTCGAAAAAGGCAACGGCTCCATGCTCAAATTCTTTGCCAACTATTCCTTCTGTTTGAAATCCCAAGCCATCCCGATAGAATTCCAGCGATTTTTCCAAATCATCCACACCTAATGTAATGACAGTAATACGCGGTTTCATGATTGTCCCCCTTCTTACTTACTTTCTCCTTCTAAATTTCATATATTTTATCTAATTGAATCCCAATCAAGATGAGTCTTTCCTTCATGCAGTTGGTTAATTTTAACATCCCCCATCTTTTTTTTCATTAATTTCACTAATCCATTTTATTGGTATTTAAAGTGTAATATATCTCTCTACTTTAACCGCTCTTTATCAATCAAAAAGCCCCTCTCGATTGAGAAGGGCCTTTTATGGGTTGCACTTAATCTTCAAGTTCCTTTTTCTTGTTCAAGAGTTGAAGATATTCCCTATCCAATTCCTCCTTTTCCTCTTCCTTCACAACACTGGACAGTTTCCCAAGTGTCTCAATGATTTGCACTTCAATCATAAGAAGTTCAGCCTGTTTATCTTGATGACCATCTTTAAGCGTAGCCGATTTAGTTGATTTCTGATTGATGGCACATACTCTCGAAGGTTCATCTTCAAATGAAAGTGAATGTGTTGCAAGCGATTGGATCAATGAACGATCATGAGTCACAAAAACGATGGTTCCTGGATATGCTTTTAACACTTCGGTTAAAGCCTCTTTAGTATGAATATCCAGGTAATTTGTAGGTTCATCCAAAACCAGTACATTATAATTTCCCAAAAAAACTTTAGCTAGGGAAGCCCTGACTCTTTCCCCACCGCTTAATAGTGATACTTGTTTGTGAACGTCATTTCCTTTAAAAGCTAATCGTGATAATAGCGTACGAATAAAAGCCTGATTGTAGGGACTGTCCTCCAATATATTTTCAAGAACCGTTTTACTTTCATTCAAATTTTCTTGTTGTTGTGCAAAAAATCCAATCTTTGCCGGCTTCGCGACATATAAATCTTGGTGCCGTTCTACTATCTTTTTCAGTAATGTCGATTTTCCTGATCCATTTTGACCATTGATGGCGAGTCTGTAAGCTAGTTGGACATCTCCAAAAATATGTTGCTTCAGCATCCTTGATCCAACTTTCAGGGAACAGCCATTAAATCGAATGACCCTTTTGCTATGCAAAGATGGAAATTCTGAAATATCAAAAATGATAGGAGGATCTTCCCTCGGTTTTTCTTTTTTTGCTAATTTTTCGATCCGAGTTTCGATCGCTTCGGCAGAACGGTTCAATTTCGCCTTCTGTTTCCCCGCGCTGCGTTTATGCAGCCTTGCTTCTGAATTACCCATTCGTTTAGGGGCTTTCCTAATTGAATCAGATTTGGCTTGGAGGTTTTGTGCAGCCTGTTTCAACCGGTTCTTTTCGCGGGTATACTCTTCATATTGCTTATTTTCCTTTTCTGTTTTTGCTTGCTTTTGTTTGTTATATGCTTCGTAATTCCCTTCATATACCGTTACCTTGCCTTGCTCAACTTCCCATATTGTTGTACACAGATGATTCAAGAATGCTTTATCATGTGAAGTAAGCAAAATAGCGCCATTAAAAGATTTTAAATCCTTTTCCAATTGTTCAATTCCGGACATATCCAAATGACTGGTAGGTTCATCCGCAATCAATACATCTGCATTGGAAGACAGAGCTGCGGCGATTTTTCTTCGAGTACGTTCGCCGCCGCTTATGTTTTCTTGCTCCTCATTGGGCAATTTCCATATGCTCGTTAATATACCGCTTATTTCTTGTTCAGTTTCTTCAATCTGCGGGATATAGCTGACTGTTCCATAGCTCTCTATATAACCGGAATCGGGTGCCCTCACGCCCGCTAGTATAGAAAGCAGGGTCGTTTTACCTTCTCCATTCCTGCCAACCAAACCAACACGGTCATGACTGTAAAGATGAAGTGTATCTACAGAAAGAACTTCACGGCTCCCGTAGCTTTTCTTTAAATCATTCGCTTTTAAAAATAACATAAAAAAATCCCCCTCCATTTTTCTAGAGAGAGATCGCCTGCTACTAAATTAATATACATAAACCAAATATACCTCATCTGATTTGATAACAGAAAAAGTAGTTGTATATGAATTAGTACCTATAAACGAACAGACGTATCCCATCTCTAAACATAATCATTAAAAATCTCACATGGGTATCTAAAAAGATTCTTGTTCAAATGAAAAAGTGAATTCACTTAACTTACCGATAAATACGGTAAGCAAACAAAGTGACGCGTATTTTCATTGAATATATCTAACCGATAACACCCATTGAAATTGATTTAGATTTACTGTTTATTTGATAAGATTACTGCTTCATTGTATAAGGTACCTATTCCTTCCAATGTAATGAATTAATGATTGCATATTATTCATATGTTTGTAAAGCAGATTTATACCCTTTTTTCTTAATTCATAAAAAGAGAAAATTAATTGGGCTCTACATGGACATGAACATCATACACTCCATGATCTGTCATCATCACTTTTTCTACATGTGTCGCTATATCATGTGCTTCTTTAATATCCAAGGTAGAATTGACAAGGATTACAACATCAATCACTTCATTGTTCCCGTAATTTCTCCCTTTGATTTCTTTTATCCCCTTGACTCCATCGACATTTGTAATTACATCCTTATATAGATGAATTTTATTTTCATCAAATCCGTCAGAAAGTTCATGCGAGGCTTGAATGAATATATCCCAGGCTGTTTTGCATATTAATAATCCAACAATGATTGCAGTAAGGGGATCCAGCCAAGGCATGTTTAATTGGGAGCCGAAAATCCCTATAGCTGTTCCGATACTTACCCAAGCATCGGAAATATTATCTTTCGAAGCTGCCATAACGGCTTTACTGTTAATTTTCATAGCAAGCTTTTTATTATATCGGTATACAAAATACATGGCTATTGCTGATAAAACACCCACATACCCGGCAATAATGTCAGGTGATTCCTTTCCACCTTTAAGCATGGAAGCAACTGCATCTATCAATACTTGTACACCAACAGCAAACATGATAAATGAAGCTACCATCGATGCAATCGTTTCACTTTTCCAATGACCATAACCATGATCTTTATCGGGGGGTCTTTGAGCTAGCCTTAAACCGATCAGTACGGCAATGGACGCGATAATATCAGTCGTGTTATTCAAACCATCCGCTTTCAAGGCCGCTGAGTCGCTTATGTATCCGATAGCCAGCTTCATGATCGATAGACAAATATAAGCAATTATACTGATGATTGCTCCTCGTTCGCCTAATTTGAGGTCATTATATTTTTGTTCTTCCATTCAACTTCCCCCCACAATTAAGTACCTGAATATCATATCAACTTAAAAATGGGTGGGTCTATAGCAACCTTTTTGTATCGCTTTATATAAGTAAGTGATATATAACTATGTTGCATAAGGCAAACTATCTGAAAAGAATGATATTCATGAGTCCCTGACAAAATCCACGGATGTCATCCCCGCAAAATAACTTAATTCAAATGAGATTCATTTTGTATTTTCGAAAGTAAAACAAAATAAAGTTCCGCTTTCATTTGATTGCAAATTATATTTTATATGAAGTGTCTTAGCTATATCCTCGATTATTTTTAAGCCAAGCCCCTTACTACTATCGATATCAAAACCAACCCCATTATCCTTGATACTGACCTCGTTATTTTCAATGGTTATCACAAGTTTATCAGCCCTCGAGTGATTCAACACATTTTGGAAAACGTTATCGAATAACCTTTGGAGCCACAAGTCATTACTTATCCATTCCAACTCTTCATTTAAAGGCCGATATACTAGTTCAATACCATGCATGTTATACAAATAGGCCCATTTTTTAACCATCATTTCTATTAAATCGTGCATATCCACTTCGTCATTTAATATATAGGAATTATCGAGCGTATCTGTGGATTGAATATTATATTCATTTGTTAATTCGGCAATATAATTTATTTGTTGATATAGTGATTGTAATAATGGAGCTTGATCCGTATATTGACCTTCTAAATAGAATAATTGTAATCTTACTGCTGTTAAAGGTGTATTGATGTCATGCCTTAATTTATTTAAGAGTTCCTTTTTCATTTCCTCTTGTTGCTTTAGTTCCAATTCCCGATAGGTCGTTCTTTCAATTAGTAAGTTTACCGATTTAGTTAATTTCCCGATTTCATCATTGCTATTTACCTCTAATTTATTCGGAATCTCCTCATCACTGGCTAAATTCCTGATGGTTTCATTCAATATATTTATTTTATTTAATAGCGAGTTAATAGATTTGGAAAATAAGAAGGCTAACAATAATAGTGATAAAATAAATACTCCCAGCATTGTAGGATATGCAAAAGATTCATGAAAAGGAATGTCACTATTATTGGATTTAAAGGCCATATCATAAACTAGTGACATAAGGATACTGATGAACAGCAATATAAATGGCACGCTAATAACGGCAATAAATAACAATAGCTGGTATTTTTTCTTTAACTTCATTTCTTTATATAGGTATTCAATCTATACCCTTCTCCATATATATTTTGGATGATCTCTGCGGTGTTATCATTGATTTTTGTTCTGACTTTTTTTATATGTACATTAATGATATTTTGATTCCTATCTTCGAGCTGCCATAAATATTCAAAGAAATGTTCCTTCGTTAAAATCTGATTCCTATTTTCATATAAATAGAAAAATATTTTACGCTCTATCGCAGTAAAAACCACTTCATTATGCAAGTCATTATTGAATACCTTTTTGTGTTCGGCATCAATATATAAATGTTTAATTTGTGTGAAAGTACCATATTGATTTTCCAGCAATTTCTGCATTCTTAGTAATAGCTCCCTGGGATCAAAAGGCTTAGTCATATAATCCTCACCAATTGTCAAACCTTGAAGTTTGCTATCCATATCATTTCGGGCGGATAGAAAAATAACTGGAATATTTAATCCTAGACTTTTTACTTTCTTGGTAATTTGATAGCCATCATCTCCTGGCAGCATAACATCCATAATGATAAGATCCATCTCATGGATTATATCTATAATTCCTTTTCCTTCTTTCATCCAACATACATTATACTCTTCGCGCTGCAAAATCTTTTTCAATAAATCACCAATCATCAAATCATCTTCAACAATTAAAATATTATATCTTTTCATCACAGGGCCTTTCTATATTCATTTGATAAATTCCATTGCAAGATCATATATTTCATCTGGCGCGTATAAATAAATGCTGTGCGTCTCTTTCAGTTTTATTACATCCGCTTTTAATAGTTTCTCTGCAAACTCCTCATAATCTTCATTTTTTTGTTTTGTATATTTTGAATTTTTATTTTCATCGGCAATCGCATCTAAAAATAAAATGGGTGTTTCTTTTGGAATCGGCAAGTTAACAGATTTTTTACCATTATTGTAACTCTGTAAAAGCTCTTGCTCCATATCATCATTAAAAAACTGTTTATATGATAGTGCTTTATACATTTCTTTTTCATGGTCAGTCAAGAATGATTGCCGAATCACTTCGGGATTATAAACAGCAGAAGGGACAAGACGGTGCAAACCCATTTTCGTTAAAATATTCACTCCTCTTACTGTCAATGAATCAACCATGCCCATTTTATGAGTTACATATTGGTGCGGTAAACCAATATCCAAAGCAATAATTCCCTTTACTTCACTTGGGTATTTTTGTGCCCAGTAAATAGCTTCAATACCTGATACTGAGTGTGGTACCAAAATATAAGGAGGTTTATTTCCACTTTCCATTAACGATTTCCTGCTTTGTTCCAAAATTACATCAATATCCCTATCATCATGAAAAACATCACTGTATCCATATCCAGCTCTTTCAATGACCGCAATCTTATTTTCTTTTGCAAACTTACTATATAATCCCTTCAATTCATAAATAGGAGCAGCAATCCCGGAACCGGACATAAAAACGTATGTATCCTCCCCGCTTCCTTCCGTATATACATTAATTTCTTTGTTATTAAAATCAACGGATGTTCCTACACTAATTATTGATGCTTCCTTGCCCTTTTGATAATTATGGTAAATAAAAACAGCTGATACTACAAATAAGATAATAGCAATGAAGGTGAAAAATATATTCTTTGATACTTTCAACATTTTTCTCATATAGAAAACTCCTTTCAAGTTATACTGAAAGGATATATGTTAAAAATAAATTTCTAATTAATTTTCATTGTATATTTTCAATAAAGAAAAATTCACCTTTTAATGTCCATTGATTTGCATTAAAAAAGCTGCGCCAGCGCAGCCCTAAGTATAAATAATATTATATGTCGGTTTAATCACACCGTTTGGATATTGTTTCATTTCAACTAAATCTAATTTTAGACTTGGCTTAACGCTGCCGAAAAGAGGAATGCCTTCACCGATTATGACTGGATTCACTTTCAGCACCAATTGATCAATGAGTTTATGTTTTAATAACGATCCAGCCAGTTCTCCGCCCCCGCAAAGCCATAGCTTTCCGTCACCTTGCTGTTTGAGGTTTTCAATAAACGCAACGGCGTTTCCTTCGATAAGCTCTACCTCCTCATTCGATTCAAACTGAAGGGAGCTCGAGAATATATAATGTTTCAAACCCTTATATCCCGGTTCACCCGGTTTAGCTCCGAATTGAAATCCAAATTCATATGTTTTACTTCCCATCAACACCGCTTCATATTGCTGGATATCGGATAAAAAGTCCGGGACATGATCTCCTTCAAATAAGAAAAAAGAATGATTGATATCCCCTTCCAACATTGCTTGGTCGGCAATGAAATTATCAAGTGAAACGGCTACATGATATACCAATTCTGCCACTTAGCATCCCTCCAAAAGTGATTATAGAATATTGCGTTTTTTCGGTAAAAATGCATCTCTTTCTATAATGTTTGCTAACGAATCCACCGCACTCAAAACCATCTCCTTGTTTTGTAAAAGCGTCAAAGTAATATATATTCGTGAATCAGAATAAAATCCCTTCCGTAGAATTCCGAGTCAGTGATATATACTGCTTCTTACCTCCTTGTTTTCTTTGCTGAGTACCTCTTTACCGGGAATCTATCCTCATTCTCGCCTGTGTGGTATTATTTTGAATATTAAGTTAAAAGGAGGCATCATTTCATGCTTTTTGCAAATACTCCCGAACCGCCCTATTACGCTTGTATTTTCACTTCGCAAAGAAGCGATAAGGACGCCGCAAGCTATAATTCAACCGCTGAATTCATGGATGAACTTGCCGCTCAACAAGACGGCTATTTAGGAGTCGAAAGCGTAAGAGATCAAAACGGGTTAGGAATTACCGTATCCTATTGGAAGTCCTTGGATGCCATTAGGCTTTGGAAGGAAAATGTTGCTCACAAAAAGGCACAAGAAAAAGGTATGAAAGATTGGTACTCGTCATACACTACCCGAATTTGTAAGGTTGAAAGAGATTATACAAGCAAATAATGACTTCAGTTAAAAAATCGTTCTAACCGCAAGCGTCTTTGGTATCTGCCAGTTACTCTCTGGGAGTATAGTAAATTTCTTCAATCTGTTTCATAAAACAGTAAAAACCCATAATGGAAACTAGTCTTAAACACGGTTTGGGATGAACATCCTAAAGTGTAAAAAAAATCCAGTTTATTGGAATGGAAGGTACGAGACTCCTGCGGAAAAAGCGAGTCCAAGGGAGACCCCACAGGCGCAAAGAGCGCCGAGGAGGCTCCCGGACCGCCCGCGGAAAGCGAGTGCCTGGAATGGAAATCAACGTTCAAATTTACAAACCCTAAAAAAGTAAAAGCGGTTTTTTTATGGGTGAAAATTCATAAATTTTAGTTCTAGCTTTCCAGTGAGTTTGTCTTCAGCCTGAGATCGCTAAAATCCCCTTTAAAAAAGTGGTAATTATTCCCTCCGTAAAATCATGAAAGGGTTTTGGGATGAATGCATTCCGAAACCCACTTTATCGACAAAATGTGACCCCTCGTACTTAGCGGTCTTCACAATGAATAATGCCGTTAAGATCTTCTTTTATGAGTGAGTACATATATAAATCATCGAATTTGCCACAGGTATATTCATAATGCCTTAGCAATCCTTCTCTTCTAAACCCTTGCTTTTCCACTAGCTTTTGGGATGGGAGATTATCCGGTTCAATCAAGGCTTCAATCCTTTCAAGGTGAAAGTGACGATAACCATACATAACGACGGCTTCCAACGCTTCACTCGCAATGCCTTTTCCCCATTGATCTTTAGTTAATTCATATCCAATTTCAGCTCGATGATGTTTGGAGACCATATTCAGAAAACCACAACTTCCTATAACCTTACCGGAATTCTTTAATGTAATTCCCCATCTGATTCCCGAACCTTCTTCGAATATAGATTCGTACCACTTAATTTCATCCCATACGTCATTTACGGTTTGGCATGGATCTAACCCCATTGGCTTCACTACATCCGTATCAGATAGATATTTGAACATATCATTCGCGTCTTCTATTGTTACTTCCCTTAAAATCAATCGTTTTGTTTCAATAAGCGGAAATACCTTCTCCATCCAATTTCCCTCCTCTAAATCCCCTTTTCCATATTTAACTATTTTAATCATTACCTAATTAAAGCAGATAATCAACGCATTATTGCTTAAAAATTAATGTTAATAACTAAAAAGGCGTCCCTACTTTCGTAGAAACGCCTTTTTCCCATTTATTTAATTCCTTCATTAAAAGAATTTTTTGTTTCCTTTACTGCTGAAATGATTAAAAACATGGGCCTTCGATTTTCATCTTACATTTCAGGAACACTTTTTAACATTTCATCAGAAGGCATCGGTTCCTTTACTGCTTTAATGCTGAAACCAGCACAAATCAAGTCATTCATATATGTTGAAATCGTGCGATGATACTTTACTACGTTTTCGGTTAAGAAGGTTGTTTCTCTCACACCTTCGGATTGATAGTTGTCAACTGGCCAATGCAGATGATTTCCGTGATCATCTACATACCAAGCTTGTTCGTTGCGAGATGTAAAGATTGGATGTTCAACCGAGAAAACAAAAGTTTTGTTAAGTCAAAAAGTGATAATTTTTTCTTATTATTACAAAACAACTTAAGCACTAATAGTGTTTAAAATTCAATATGAGGCAAAAAAAAAACAGCCATTAATATTGTTGTCTTTTATTTTGACAACAATAAATAGGCAGCCCTGTTTTGTTGTCCATCATTGTCCATATAGGACCCTTCCCACCCTTTGTACATAGTCTGAAAGGGTAAACAAAAAAGGAGGATTTCTTGAATGTATAATTATAATTACGCTTATTACCCTAATAATGTGCATTATTATATAGATGGAGAACGAATACCTGGCCCGGGCGGCGGTCAATGGGACGGACACGGCGGTGGTCATGGCGGCGGTCATGGCGGTGGTCATGGCGGTGGTCATGGCGGTGGTCATGGCGGTGGTCATGGCGGTGGTCATGGCGGTGGTCAATGGGACGGTGGTCAATGGGACGGTCACGGTGGTGGTCATGGCGGCGGTCATTGGGACGGACACGGTGGTGGTGGTCATTGGGACGGACACGGTGGTGGTCATGGCGGCGGTCATTGGGAACACGGACAATGGATTCCACGCTGTAGGAGAGTATGGGTTCCCGGATTTGGTTGGACTTGGATTTGTAGATGGTGAAAAAAAGACAGCTTATGGCTGTCTCTTTTTTTGCTTTTTCTTCGTTTTGTCCATTAACTCCAATTAACAGTATGCTTGTTTTCCTACTCCCCATCTGATGTTCAAATTCCTTCAAACTACATCTCTTCATATTGATTTCTATCGATTGTAAACCTTGATTTAACAAGTTAAACAAACCATTAGGACTTATTCCCTAATGGATTTTGTAGAAATAAGACTTTTTTACTCATCCTTAATAAGTTATCGAGAAGATAAGCAAACTATACCATATTGCAGCTGAACGGAATCTACCTTGGCTTAGTAAGCTACAAATTAATCCAGGTAGTAAAAAGGATAAATGTATATCGCTTAATCAAAATGTAATGGGGTGATGTTTATGAGAATGAAAAAAGCTTTAATAGGTCTCTCACTCTTATGTATGATTGTTCCTGGTATTGCCAAATCGGCTGATTCCGTTGCTGAAAATAATCGAAGCAATATCGTGGCAAATTGGAAATTCACAAAACAACATGTTAAAAGCGGTTCAATCGATAAAGGTAATTTAATTATAGAAGATACAAGCAAACATGGAAATGATTTAGAGTTAGTGACGATAGGGGATCCTGCCTCGCCTGAATTAAAAAATACGATTCAATGGTCCGAAGAAGATTATCATGATCAAGAAAAAGTGGATAGCTTGGAATTCGCTAATTATGAAAACGCCCCTTCAGGAAGATATTTTAAAACCAAAAAGGGTTCCCCTATCAATTCGGAGAAATTCGATAAGGGGTTTACCATTGAAGCGGTGTTCAAGTTACCAAGCGATTCCAAGAATGTCATGGGGCTTTTTTCTAGACAAGGACAGGCAGCAGATCTTAATAAAATGGAAGGCGAGAAGAAAATCCTTTCTGCTTTAACTGTATCCAGTGATCAAAAAATCCACTGGACAAGCCATCCATCTAATTTAAATTATAATGTAAGCAATTGGTCTCGATCATTAAATGCTGATGAATGGTACCATTTGGCGGTTGTTAATGATGGTGACACGACTACTCTGACTTTGAATGGCGTCAGTGATTACGGAAAATCGGAAAAAGTAATCGGTATTGCAGCAGTTAAAGGGAAAGGCTGGAACATCGGAGCATCTGAGTGGGGAAATAAGTTTAGTGCACTATTCAAAGGGAATATCCAGCAAATACGAATTGCCAATAAGGCTTTAACTGAAAAAGAATGGCTTGTACAGGATGCCCGTGACGATGAACCATTCGAAGGATCAAACAAAGCTTTACCCTTTCTAACGAATAAAAAGAATTATAATTTTCTATTTGTCCCGGATACCCAGAAATATTCAAGCCAAAATCCAGAGATTTTCAATAGCCAAATGAACTGGATTTCCAATAACACCAAGAAGAACAATATCATCATGAATACATTTGTTGGGGACATTGTCGATAGTGATTCAGAAAAACAATGGCAGAATTCCCTCGGAGCCATTTCCCATTTGGATAAAAAGGAAATTCCATATATGATGGCGGCTGGGAATCATGACTATGCGGACGGAGATCCTTTCTTAACGCATTATGGGCCGCAGCGTTTTTTGAATAAAAAATACTATAAGGGGTCGTCTCACTCTGGGTATAGTTCATATGCAATCGCTAAGGCAGGAAGTTATGAATATCTAATCTTGATAGTGGATATGAAAAATTTGCATAAGGATCTGGAATGGTCAAAAAAAGTTCTAGACCAGCATAAAGATAAACCGACAATCCTCGTCTCGCATGATATTATATTCCCGAAGATTAAGGATGATAAAACCATTGCCGTCGAATCGTCTAATGGCCGGCTGATTTGGAATGAACTCGTAAAGTACCATAATCAAGTATTCATGACGGTTAATGGACATTATTATGGGATAGCACATCGGGTAAAACAAAACTCAGCAGGAAATGATGTCATTCAAATGCTGGTCAATTACCAAACGAATTATCGAGGGGGTAATGGCTGGCTAAGACTTGTAGAATTTGATGAAAAGAAAAATGTATTATTATTCCGGACCTATTCGCCATTTGTCGATGAAATGTCCAAAAAAGAAAAATCCTATATCGATTATAAATTTTTAACAGGTGAAAATAATTCATTTAAATTAGATTGGGACTTTAAAAAAAGATTTAATTTCAGAGAGGCGGAAAAATCCAATTCCCCAGGTGTATCTGATTGACCTCATCAACCTGGGTGAATTCCTTTTTTGGGTGCCTTCCCTTTGTGTTTAGTCATACATCCTCCATAATGAATCAAGAATGCTGCGATTTATACTAGTCTGTTTAAGCATCTTTCATGCTGCTTTTTTCATCACTGATTTATACTTTCCTAACCCATTAACGACAAGAACCCCTAATATAGCAATTGCGCCGCCAATGACTGAAAGGGTACTGGGCACCTCCTGCAGCCAAACCCAAGCGACGAAAATGGCAATAACAGGTTCAATGTACAACAAACTAGATACGGAACTGGCTTTTCCTAACGATAGTGCGATTGCCCAAGTTACATAACCGATGGCCGCAGGGAAAACACCAACAAAAATCGCTGATAAATGACCTTCCAATGTAGCTTGTTGAATTTCTTGAAATAACCCAGGAAAAAATATAAAAAAGGGTATTGTTCCGATCCATGTGAAATAAGCTGTCAATTCAATCGGATTATAGCGGCTAAACAGCGGCTTTTGGAAAACAAAAAACACCGCAGAAGCAATAGCAGACATCAGCACTAAAAATGCACCTTCAGAAATATTCAGTGAAGGGCCTGCAGTACCTAATGTTATTAAGGTGATTCCTGTGAATCCTATTCCTAAACCAATCCATCCGAATAGGCCGAGGCGTTCTTTTAAAACGAACGCAGCAATGATCGCGATGAATACAGGTGCTGAACCAATCAGCATTCCAGCCGTTCCCGCCGAAACTGTTTGTTCCCCGAATGTCACCCCGATATGGTAAATACTAATACCAATAAATGCAAGGATCGATATCCTCAACAAATCCTCTTTTTTCGGGAGTCGAAATTTCACCCCGGGCCAAAGAGCATAAAGGACAAAAACTCCTGAAGCTATAAGATAACGAACAAGTACCAAATGGCCAGCTGAATATCCGCCATGTAAGCTTGCACGAATAGCAGCGAATGTAGATCCCCAAATAATAACTGTAATAGATGCCAATAAAAATGCCTTTGTGTTCAAAACCTATTCCTCCCAACCATTCCCTATAAACTGAAGGTATCATGGATACGGGAGAACTTCAATATAATTCCTATCTTGCTGTGAAGTGGTATAGTCAGATAAAGTTTGGCAAGGAAATCTTCATACAAAGTTGAATCAGGTTTGAAAATCATGTTTCCCTTTTCAAATATTTTTGTCGTCAAGAATCCTAGTAATTAACTTAAAGACGATAACTCAGAATTATATTAACTTATCTTGTTTTCTTTATCTAAATTGAAAGTACTATTTACTTCTACCCTCTCCTATTTTGAGATAGATAGCTTAAGTCCCTTTTTAAAATCAAACATTTCGGGCTAGCTAAAATTAAAAGAAATATGGAATTAATAGTTTTTACGAGTTTATTATAAAATCAAATTATTATCAGGCATAATTTAAAAATTAAACTGCTTCTTCCGCTTCATCAAAATTTATTTCAGGCGGTTGCTTTTTAAAAAAGTTTGTTAAGAACAGCAAATAAACAAAACCGATAGTTGCCCAGAGGCTGCCCAGTAGTAAAGCGTTCTTATCCAAGTTCAAAAACAACCAAATATCAAGGGAAGCTCCGATGCCAGGTAAGAGAAAATAAAGTAAAAAATGTTTCCCTCTGCGTTTTTTTCCTTTTACATAATAATGGGCAATGACTGAAATATTCACAAATATAAAAGTAGCAAAAGCTCCAAAGTTAATAAAAGAAGTTGAGGTCGTTATATCAAAGGTCAAGGCTAATAAAGCTATACAGCCAATGAAAAATAAATTAAACACTGGTGTACGGAATTCTGGATGAATATATCCGAAAAGCTTTTTTGGAAGAACAGAATCTCTTCCCATTGCGAGCATAAGACGAGCCGCACTTGTTTGAGCTGTTAAACCGGAAGCAAATTGTGCAATGATTAATCCTGCGAGGAAAAGGGCACTAAAAAAATTCCCACCAATTAGTTTGGCAATCTCAAAAGCTGCGGAATCAATATTTTGAAATTCTGTATAGTGGGGAAAAACAAGGTAAAGAAAGTAAGAGGAGAAGATGAAAATCCCTCCACCGATAAACGTAATGAGCAAAATTGCTTTTGGAATTGTTTTTTTCGGATTAATCGTTTCTTCGGAAAGAGTGGAAACTGCATCAAACCCTAAAAATGAGTAGCAGGCAACAGAAGCTCCTGCAAATAATAGGGAGAAAGATGTTTCACCGCTCATAAATGGCTCCATAGAAAACAGGGTTCCTACTCCAGTGCCTTGGATAATATTCAAGAAACACAAAACCAGAAATAGGACAAGAACAAGTAATTGAAAAACCATCATTAAAAGGTTTACATTCTTCATCACTTTTGTTCCGATTAAATTTATTGTTGTGGTGAGAACTATAAAGGCAACGATCCATACCCAAGATGGAACAGATGGAAAAACGGCGTTCAAGTAAACGCTTCCTATTAGCCAGATTACCATTGGCAAAAATAAATAATCCAATAAAACGGACCAGCCTATAAGAAAGCCGAGTTGCGGGCTAATTGATTTCCTTGTATACGTATAGGCTGATCCTGAAACTGGATAGGCTTTCACCATTTCACCATAGCTGTAAGCAGTGAAGAGCATGGCAGTTAAAGCAATGATATATGCAACAGGTACAAGGCCTTTTGTTAGCTCAGCCATCACTCCGTATGTCCCAAAGACAACCATCGGTGTCATGTAAGCAAGACCAAATAATATAACATGCGACAATGTTAATGTTCGTTTAAATGAAACACGATTCTTTTCCATTTGAAATCCTCCTTTTCGTTTAAATAGCCTTGTTCTTTTTGATGAGACCGTTATTAAGATCGGGCGGACGTTTGATGTAAATCAGTCAATTTTGAGTAGATTTGTTTGTTTACATTGCCAATATAATTTAACCGGGGGTCTTTTTTGGGTTTTAAGTCAATGGCCGCGGAAATGATACCTTCGTTACCCTTCGCATCAGCCATCACTCGGCCTGTATGGTCAACAATCATGCTGCTACCGAAAAACTCTAACTCTTCTTCTCTACCAAGTCTGTTACAAATTGCAATAGGTATTTCATTTTCAATTGCCCGGCTTTTTAAGAAAATGGATTGTGCTTCTTCATATGGTTTCATATTGGCTGTTGTAATAAAGAGAATTTCAGCTCCGCTTGTTCGTAAAATTCTTGCCACTTCCGGAAATTCAAGGTCATAACAGATCATCATCCCTACTTTTCCAAACTTGGTAGAAAAAACGGGGTATTCCGTTCCTCTTGAAAAATAGTCCGTTTCCGTATGGAATAAATGTGTTTTTCTATACTTTCCGAGAATGACTCCATATTCATCAATATAGAGAACTGATATAAAGTAAAACTCATTTTCTCTTTCAGGAAAGGAAAGAACTAGTGCGAGCGACAACTCTTTGCAAATTGCCCGTAATGTTTGAATGTTTGGACCGTTCTCCTCTTCCGCAAATTTGTTAACATCCTCTTTTAACAGATAACCTGTCATAGCCAACTCCGGAAACACAATCACATCGGCCCCTGCCGTTTTGGCTTCCTTCATATAGGCTGCTATCTTTTGTACATTCGCTTGTTTATCTTTTAGTTTTGGTTTGAACTGTGCTAATGAAATTTTCATTTGAATCACCCTTTCTACTTTATTAATTGCAATTATTGTGCCAATTATTGCAATATTGATTTATTAAACAAAGAATGCTTTAATAATAGAAAAATGATGAATTTTTTCATTAAAATAGATAAATCTTTATCATTTCGATGAATTTAATCATCAAAGATGAATCTTCGCATCATTGAAAGGAGTGAGCAAATTTTGGATCATAAGAATAGTTTTAGCTGTTTACTAAATGATCAGGGGATGATTATCAAGATGTTTGGGGATTTGAGTAAAGTGCTGGATGAAAGCAGCCATCTGCTTGCAGAAGGAATTAACTTTACCCATGTGAAATGGCGAGACCTTTTTATTGGAGGATGTGACCTGAAGCAAGACGTTCAGCTTCTTCAAACTCTTCAAGGGACAAGTGTGATCGTTCATTCCCTATCACTTCATGATCCTTTGAAGAACAACAAGTTGGTTACCTTTATTAATTTATCGAGCGTTAATTTGTTGGTCTCCCAGCGAAAACAACCCTTTTCCGAGTTGATTATTAATTCCCCGTCCATGCAAAAAATTATCAATATCATTGAAAAGGTATCTGATGTGAATTCTACTGTCTTGCTGCTGGGAGAATCAGGAGTTGGCAAAAGTGCGATCGCCAAACTGATTCACCAAAAGAGCACAAGGAATAAAGGTCCTTTCATTTCCATCAATTGCAGTACACTGCCTGAAAATTTGGTGGAGTCTGAGCTGTTTGGATACGAAGCCGGCTCTTTTACAGGCGGAAAAAATAAAGGGAAAACAGGTTTGTTTCAAGCAGCTGAAAAGGGGACCATTTTTCTTGATGAAATAGCAGAATTACCGCTGAATGTTCAGTCTAAATTGCTTGATGTTATTCAGGAAAGTCGGATTCGGAAAGTGGGAGGGACGACGTTCCAGATGATTGATGTCCGTCTCATCGCAGCAACAAATAAAGACCTTTCCTCTTTAGTTCAAAAGCGACAGTTTCGAGAAGATTTATTTTATCGATTAAACGTAATTCCATTAACTATTCCGCCTTTGAGAGAGAGGAAAGAGAGCATCCCGGAACTCGCTCAAAATTTCTTGCAAAATTTCAATCGGAAATATAACCGAAACTACATATTGGATAAGCAATTGTTGGAAGGGTTAATGGATGCTGATTGGCCAGGAAATGTCAGGGAGCTGGAGAATACAATAGAAAGACTTGTGGTTACCAATTTTTCAGTCTTAGATACACCATCACATGATGAGAGTAAGGAAAGGAACCTGCCTGCTTTCACCTACAATCCTGATCGCTATCGGAACGCCGCTACCTTTACTTCTTTAAAAGAAGCAAAAGAAGCGCTCGAAAAGGATCTGATTTTACAAACTTACCAGGTCTTTCAAAACACATATAAAACAGCTCAATACTTACATGTTGATCAATCAACGATTTCAAAAAAGCTAAAAAAATATAATAGTGAAAATTGATCTACTATAGGAGGAAAGTAAATGGCCAGGACACTGCGTATAGCACTTGCCCAATTAAAGTGTGAACTGTTGAATAAAGGATACAACTTGAAAAGATCTATAGAAATGATAAAAGAAGCAAAACAAAAACAAGCAGATTATGTGCTCTTTCCGGAATTGTTTTTAACAGGCTATATTATGAATGAACAAATCAAAGATTTAGGCGAAACTGTCGAAGGAGAAAGCGTACAAGCAATTTGTGCCTGTGCGAAAGAGTATCAGATAGGCGTCATCTTTGGATTTCCAGAAAAACAAGATGATTGTTTATATAACTCGGCTGTTTTCATTAATAAAAACGGAGAGATAGTCGATGTGTACAGAAAAACGCATCTTTATCATGAAGAACAAAAGCACTTTTCATCAGGAGACCGCTGTGTGGTGATTGAGGCTCCGGAAGGCAAGTTCGGTTTATTAATCACATATGATCTCGAGTTTCCTGAAATGGCGCGCTTGCTGGCACTGCAAGGAGCAGAGATCATCTTTATTTTGTCTGCCAATATGGTTCCCTACCAAATATATCAAAATGCTTTTGTTCATTCTAGGGCTATTGAAAACCATCTATTTACTGCAGTGACAAATAAAGTCGGATTGCATATTGATAACATCTTTTTTGGGGAAAGCCAGGTTGTCGCGCCGGATGGGAAAACAATATACAAGGCAGATAACAATGAAATACTGCCTGTCGTTGAAATCGATTTGGAAGAGACCGAACGGTCGAAAGGAGTTTTGAATTATTTGTCCAACAGAAGGCCGGAGTTTTATCGCGGTCATGGTTTATAAGCCAAAGACACTTTGGGTCACATGTTATAAAAGGGCTTTATTGATTTACTAAAAGCCCGTATTCTCCTCCATCAATTCAACTTGCTTCATTACCGTCTCCACAGCTATCATATGCAGACTGGTATAAAACCATATTTCCTCATAAATCTTAAGATTTTAACTAGAATTTAGTGAGGCTGATGCTGTAGTATGTTGCAGTCAATGCTCATATAATCTAGCATTATGGTGTTAATGGTTACTTTTTTGTTAACCTGATTGTTAATAAAAAGTAACTGGACGCTCTTATTTTGTTATGAAACGATGTTTTCTCCTAATAATTGTTCTCAAAAGATGTTACCTCTTGAATAAATCACTATTCCAACCTAGGGATGAATTTAAAAATGGTGTTGCTGGTACTGTCCCTAAGTGTGAGCCATTGTCTGCGGAACGCTCTACTTTGAACTACTTCCAGTTTATAGGAAGAAATTTATATGCTATCGACACAGCCTTACTGAGAAACTTTAGTACTCCGTTAAGGGAACAACAACTGATGGCATGCATGCAGACAATAAGGGGAAAGTATTTTTTATACTATGCTTGAAGGTAAAGGAATAGGAATATACATAGAAGAAAATGTTAGATTTCCGACAGTTCATATCGGATGAATTTATGCTGAGGGTATATGGCGTGGCATTTGATCAAAGAGATTCCATCATTTTTAACAGTAACAGGCTGCATCAAATGTTTACACATAATCAAGACCATACAATTTGATTATTTGGAAAGCAATTGCCGGAGAAGATGTTAAATCCTATCTTTAATCTAGGTAATGAAATTTATAAGCACTAAGTAGATAAAATTTAATATATAATTCGATTTTATGACGTTAAAAATACAGAAACTAAAACGGAAATCACAAAATGATTCCATTTTCGTTTTAAATGTTTTAGGGCACATTGATGAATTCTTTTATTATATTGAAATATATATTTCAATACTGCAATTTGCTACTTTTCATATATCTCTAGAGGCAAATCATCCGGATCACAAAAAAAAGTAAACCTTTTTCCTGTTAACTCATCAACACGGATAGGTTCGACTGGAATGTTTTCATTTTCTAAATCTTCAATCGCTTGATTAATATCTTCCACTTCAAAAGCAAGGTGTCTAAGCCCTCTAGCTTCAGGATAACTAGGACGATGGGGGCTATCAGGAAATGAGAATAATTCCAGCTGATATTCCCCTCCGACGATAAGATCCAATTTATACGATTTCCTTTCTGACCGATATGTTTCCTTCTCGATATCACACCCTAAAATATTTACATAGAAGTTCTTTGACTTTTCATAATCGGAACAAATTATTGCTACATGATGTATTTTATTTACCTTCATTTGCTTCCTCCCTAAAAGATGTTGTTAGTTTTAAGATCTAATTTTACCTAAGTTATACAATAATAAAAACTTAGATTTCAATCCTTCGTTCTGACTCCACTGCACGATACTGGTACATAGTTGTATGTAATGATATTTTTAAGGTTACCTACTAACAAATCTGAATGTTTCTCAAGGTTAGCTTTAATAGAATCAATATAATTATCGACTGCTAACATATTTTATGGTCTCCTTTTTTAATGCCTTATTCAAACAAATGCACCTGCTATTATGAAGTCACTAAGCTAAATTTTGCTTACGGAATCCATATCTATATAAACCTAGAAAGAAAGGATACATTATGATAAGTGTGAAAGCTGTAACGAAAATCATTCCTCCTACTCCAAGTTCTGGATCATTAAGCACATCCAACATTGTGTATGCAAGCACTTCAATTACAGTAATTATAAATATGAATTTCCAGAATGACTTTGATAACAATTGTTTGTTATATACATAACCAAAAAATCCAATTGTGGAAATAATACTGATTACAGTATCCGTAGTTTCTATCACCGGACCATGAACCGCTTCTACAAACATTGAAGCTATCGAAATAGCTATAATTAGCCAAAAGTAAATTTTCCAGAGCATTTTTTACACTTCCCTACTCATTAAAATGACACTCTCAATTTTTCCATTTCTAGTATATCAAACCAACCTAGTAAAATGGGCTTATTTTTAAAATACTCTTTTTCAAGCGCATCCAATACAGTATACGCTCATTACTCCCAAAATACCTAGAATTAATTGGATGTTTATATTTGCAAAAAAAGCCCTCACAATGAGGACCTCGAAAAAACCTACTCTTATGAAAATCTCCCGAAAATTGTTTCATCGAGCAGATCTTGTTGGACGAGCTTTATAAACTTATTTCGCTGTTCTTCAATCACCACGAGCAATTCTTCCCCCGTCTTATATTATTGTGGCCTTCACTCATTTTGTATAGAACTAAAGTACCGTTAGTCAAAGGTTTTCTGAAAGGTTTTAACTAACTATTTCAATATCACTCTGATTAGAGGTATCCATTTATGCGTAAAAATTGAATTTTACGCATAAATTAAAGTTAAAAAAGGAGTAAAACAATGGCCAATACCAGACAACATCAAGTCCATAAGCAGAAATTGGAACAACTGGTTAAGTCCATGCCTTTCTATATCGTTGAATATGTTGACAATAAATTGGATATTCGATCTCCTTCCACCCTATTGAATTACGTTCTTGATTATAAATTATTTTTGGAGTGGCTGATTGCCGAAGGCATTGCTGAGCAGGAGCATATTACTCCTGCAAAATATGTTCAAGCTGAAAATGCTTGCACTGAGAAATGAATTGCACACCGGCTGCAAAAAGAGCATTGCGCTGCTCCTCTGCTTCATTAATAGCGAAAGGTAGGAGCTCATAATCCCTAGTTGACCGTATCTTCTGTATCACTTCTTCGGATTCAAATATTTAATTCTTCTCTCCGAATTCTTTTCCTGCTGATTTTTTATCCTTTATTTTAAAAGAAATGAGGAAGCTAATTAACGAAAGTACAGCGATGACAATAAATGAGATTTGCGCGCCATACATATCAGGATGTACTATCTCGGGACGCTGCTGAGCATTTTCGGTAGCTGATGTCATCACAGTAACAAGTATTGCTGTACCTACAGATGCGGCAATCATTTTCATCGTATTATCCATTGCTGCACCATGGGCAATTAACCGTTTAGGCAGCTGGTTTAAGGCGGCCGTTGAAACAGGCATCATAACCATGGCTAATCCGAACATCCGTATACTGTACATTACCATTATAAATGTAAAACTTGTCGAAGGACCAACATCTATAAAAGTAAAGGAGGAAGCGGTTATGAGGAGTAATCCGCCAATAACCAGCCACCTGGCCCCAATCCGGTCAAAAATTCGTCCAATGAACGGGGACATTATTCCGGTAATAAGTGCTCCAGGGAGTATCGCTAATCCAGCTTCAAACGCAGTAAATCCTCGCATGTTTTGCATAAATAGCGGGATGAGCGTTTCGGCACCTATCAGACCCATAAAGGTAATGGCTCCAATAATGATAGCAATCGGGAATAATGAATACGTGAACACACGGAACTCCAGCATTGGATGCTTCAATCGCAATTGCCTTTTGATGAACCAAACAAGTGAAATTGTCCCAATGCCTAGGGATATGATGGTACTCTCGTCTGTCCAGCCATAATTACCAGCAGCTGTAAATCCATACAATAATCCACCGAATCCCACGGAAGATAAGACAATCGAAAGCACATCCACTTTTGGCCGTGTAACTTCTGTTACATTTTTTAAAGCGAAGAACGCAACTATGATATCAATAATAGCAATTGGTAGAATGATAAAGAATAACACCCTCCATGAGTAGGTTTCCGTAACCCAGCCCGACAAAGCGGGCCCAATAGCCGGCGCGAAGGAAATGACCAGTCCGACCAGTCCCATAGCTGCACCCCGTTTATGAACAGGGAAAATCATTAGGAAGACTGTTTGCATTAACGGGAGCATAATTCCGGCTCCGCTCGACTGAATCATCCGCCCTAGCAGCAGCATTCCAAAATTTGTAGCTAGCCCCGCTACCAATGTACCAATAGCAAAAATCCCCATCGCGGAAAGGAAAAGCTGTCTGGTGGTAAAGCGCTCCAGTAAAAACGCGCTAACAGGGATCATGATCCCATTAACCAGCATAAAAACTGTTGTTAGCCACTGTGCACTATTTGCCGTAACATTCATCTCCTCCATTACAGGAGGAATGGCGGTAATCATTAATGTTTGATTCAAGATCGCAATGAATGTACCCGCAAGCAAAAGAGCAACAATTGTTGTCTGTTTACGATTTGTTGAACTCAATTATGGTCCCCCTTTACGATTTGGAAAAAAACATACTTTTGTAGATTACACGAATTTACATCAGATTTCCAGTAATTTGCTGTTAAAAATAAAAGCAATAATTTAGGCATTAAATACTTACTTACCCTACAAATAAATAGAAGAAAATCGTCATATTCAGAGTGGTTTTACTGAATTTTGTACTCTATTGAACGGCGCTCTCTTTTTTGAATAATTACTAAAACAAGAATTATAATAAACTCATTTACATTCACTAGTATTGGTTTGAACTGTGTGGTTTATAATTATTCCATATTCAGAAGATAATTAGGTCTTTACCACGGGTAGGTTTTATAAATATAAAGATGGAGATACGTAGCAAAATCATGCTGGGCTTTTGAATATAATAAGTGATAATCCTAGTAATCGCGGTTATTTTAACTCTACTATTTCATTCTTTAAAAAGTTCAAATCTTTTTCCCTCCTGCAAATAAAAAGCACCCAATTTAATGGATGCTTAGATTTCCTTTCTTTCGTAATCTAATTTCAAATTTATCACTGAAAAATTCATTTGCATTAAAAATAGTACTAATGTCTGAAATATCACCTATGTTCACAATTAAGGCTTCATCAACTTCTTGTTCTGTGAGAACTATGCGATATTCATATTGATTTTCAAAGTATTTATCTTTCCAAAAATAAATATCAGTCCCTTGATTTTTATAAGAGCTCATCCTAGCTGAGGAATTGATGTTATAATCATCATATTTTACCAAGCCCCCTCTGTAAGCATAACCTTTTTCATTGAGTGTTCTAGTAATTCTGTCAATAAATTGCGATGGGGTAACAAAAATTAAGCTATCTCCGAACTCCCTGATCATTTTATCGATTTGTTCATTAGGTAAATCAAATTTGGTATAGTAATACTTTTCATCCTCCTTAACCACTTTCAACATATCGCCAACAATTGCAAACATACAATATAATGGCCTTTTTTCATTTATATTTTTTCTGAAATTCATTTTTTTAGTTCGTCCCGACATTATTAATTCATTGGTATCTTGAGTAAAGAAATTCATTGTTAATTCCGTAAAAACATGTGCTGCTTCAAATTTGTCTCCTACACCTTTTTCTCCTGAAGCACTTTCTATATCAATATACTTTTTGAAATTATTCATATATAAATCTCCAGACAAAAAACTTTCCACAAAAGGTGTGAACTTTATAAATCCAAAAACTTGACCTTTAAATCCAACGTCTGATATTTTCATACTCTTCATTCCCTCCTATTTGACTACTAAATTCGACAAAAGGGACTATTCACCGGTATTTATTCCAAGACTATTAAGGAACATTTACTGTTAGTGAACATGTAAGAATGTATGCCTAGTTTACAAAGAATATACTTCATTAATAAACGCTTATCCAAAGGATAGACAGTCTTTCTTCTTTACAGTCTTCTTTTTAACCTCTCCTGATTTCATAATCTCTCCTCAATAAAAAAAGCACGCAATTTAACGGATGCCCCCAATTTATCTCGTTCATTTTATCAATAAAACCCTTTAGAAACGACTCAAAATGTAATGTTCTTGATACCTGGTTCTTTTACCCTTTCCCATTTCATTATTATTTCTAGTTGGGCTAAAAACACTTCTCCTGCTTCAAAATTTAAAAAAGTTATGTTAAAAAACGTTCACTAAAAGCATAGACCATTAATTTCTTTCGAGTGAGGATTCACTAGCATCTAAATAATTTATAGAGAATTTTTTGATTTTGGGCAGTTTTCACCGGTTGGTGAAGTTGTCCTTTTTTCATATGCATTGCTTTAATGCCACTTAATTAGTATACTTTCCCTGGCTGTTAATGCCGCCTCTGAAGTAGAATCTTCCTTTTACATCTATAAAAAACCTTCGAATATAGATCGCCAAATACCTTCCAGTATTCAGGAAACAATTGAACCTTTATAATTACTCGTTCAAGCTTTTTTGTTGAAGTGAAATTCAAACGGGAGTGCCAGCGGATTAAGATTTCACGGAAAGGCCAAATCTTTTAATCTATGATTTCACCCTGCACTGCGATTTGGACTATTTTATCGGCCGTCATCTTTCTGCTAAGGGTCCAATATCCTTTTTCAAATATAAAAGCAGGAATCGTGAATATACAGAATATCACCAGGGCAGCGGTACTGTATAATAGTAGTATAAGTTTACATATTTTTAATGCGTTCAGCTTATTCAAACTATAACTCAACTAAAATATCGGTTAGAAAGGTTGGTAATTATTGTGAGTATAAATCCAAATATGGTGGAGATAGCCTCCCTCCTTGGGGAAACGTCACGTGCAACAATACTTGCAAGTTTACTGGATGGGCGTTTTCATACTGCAGGTGAATTAGCATTGATGGCTGTAATAACACCTCAGACCGCCAGCTTTCACCTTTCTAAATTAGTGGAAGGTAACCTTGTTAAAGTTGAGAAACACGGACGACATCGTTACTATCAGCTAGCAAATGGAGATATTGCGCACATTTTAGAATCGTTTCTTGCCATTTCCCCACCTCCGCAAGTTCGGTCTTTAAAACAATCAAGCCAAGTTAAAATGCTTCAGGAAGCCAGAACTTGCTATGATCATTTGGCAGGAAAACTAGGAGTCCAATTAACTGAATCGATGTTGAAAGCCGGATATTTGAAAAAAGTAGAGAGAGAGTTTACAGTTACACCCAAAGGAGATCATTTTTTTTCTGAATTCGGCATCGATTTACTTGATTTAAGAAGAAAACGCCGTTCATTTTCCCACTCATGTTTAGACTGGAGTGAACGTCACCATCATCTTGGCGGAGCTTTAGGAAATGGGCTTCTTACACATTTTTTTGATTTAGGCTGGATAGTCCGTGTTCCATCTATTCGCGCAGTAAAAGTCACACCTAAAGGGAAAGAAGGATTTAAAGAAGTTTTTTGTATAGAGGTATAATTTAATAATCCCTCATGGTGAAAAAGAAAGAGGCTCTTTTCTTTTTCATTATGAGGGATTTTCTGTCTTTAGCAGCTTAGAACAATCAATACGATTACTATAAAGCACTTTTAACGAATTTATTTTCCTTTTGGAAATTGCTATTTACAAGATAGATGCCAATGATAATAAACAGTCCGCCAATTAGGAGTGAAGTGTATATCGGTTCACCTAATAGTGCCCACCCTGATAAAACACCGAAGAAAGGTGCCAAAAATAAAAAGGCACTTGTTTTTCCTGGATCACTCTTTTGTAAAAGGTAATACCAAACAGCAAATTGAACGATCGATGACATGATACTTAACCATAATAAAATGAACAACGAATTGCCATTCATTATGAAAAATGGTTTTTCAAGAATAAAGCTGCCTAGTAAAAGCAGTAAACCGCCAAAAAGCATCTGATAGGCAGATAATACCCATGTATCGGAAATCGCCCCCCATTTTTTCGCCAATAAAGTGGAAATGGCCCAGAAAACAGAAGAAAGAATACCGAAAAGAATACCGACCTTAAATTCAAGTTGCGCTCCCATCGTTATAATTACTCCAACTAATCCTAATAAAACACCAATCCATTGATATAGTTTATAGCGTGTTTGTGAAAAGATAGTACCGAATACAACAACAAGTAACGGGTTCGTGAATGTAAGAATTGAGGATTCACTTGCTGTAATAGTGCGTAAACTCAGGAAAATGCACCCCATTACTCCGGCTGTTTGAAAAGTGCCGATAATAAGGATTTTTATCCAATCCCCTTTAGAGTTTGGATGCGGTCTTTTAAAAAAGATTACGATCATCGCCATTATGAGCCCGGCAAGTGTGAAGCGTAATGCTGCTAATAATAATGGGGATGAATAAGGTAGACCAATTTTAACTACTGCAAAAGAAGAACCCATCAAAAATGTCGTTAAAAGTATCAACAGTGTAAATTTGTAAACATTCATTTTTTTATCTCCTGACATATTTAAATGACCGATCTACAGATATTATAGCTGTTGATTATTTCAGCTCTAATCGAAATATGGAATACAAGTGGAGATAAATTTAATAATATCGACATATTAAAGGGAATCTTCATGTTTAATTCGCATAAGTAACCTCTTTAAATCATCATATTCATCTATACAAATCAAATTTCAAAAAAGAGTTTACCTCAATTCTTGAAGTTTTACCTCTTCTATCAAACTTCATGCCTTAAAGCTCTCTCATCAACAACCTATCTAGGCTTGTAATTCCTACTTTTCATATATTTCTAGAGGCAAATCATCCGGATCACAAAAAAAAGTAAACCTTTTTCCTGTTAACTCATCAACACGGATAGATTCGACTGGAATGTTTTCATTTTCTAAATCTTCAATCGCTTGATTAATGTCTTCTACTTCAAAAGCAAGATGTCTAAGCCCTCTAGCTTCTGGATAACTAGGACGATGGGGGCTATCAGGAAATGAGAACAATTCCAGCTGATATTCCCCTCCACAATTAGATCCAATTTATACGATTTCCTTTCTGACCGATATGTTTCCTTCTCGATATCACACCCTAAAATATTTACATAGAAGTTCTTTGACTTTTCATAATCAGAACAAATTTTTGCTACATGATGTATTTTTTTTACCTTTATTTGCGTCCTCCCTAAGAACATTGATTGTTTTTATAAACTAATTTTACCAAAGTTATACATTAATAAAAACTTAGATTTCAGTGCTTCCTTCGGACTCCAGTGCACGATACTGGTACATCCATTGCCCTTTCACCGGATATAGGTCTTACACTCCACCAAATAGATTAATTTCAGCACATTAGAAAAATTGTATATTTTAATCATGGAAAATACCCAGGCCATACTGTTTTTTAATAATATTATTGATAATATCGTATAAAAAAATAAAAAGCCCTGTTAACTGAATTCAGTAACATCAGGCTTTTCAAGATAGTAGCTGGCAGACTTATTTCACTCTCTATATACCATTTCGAACAAACTTTTATAAATTCTAACGCCCACTTTTGCCTTCATTTATATAATCTATTTTACAGCAGGAATTGTTTGTGGATTTTCTGATTTGAAATTTTCCTTAACCGCTTTCAAGGTCATAAAAGCGATAAAACAAACGACTCCGAATGAAACCAATAACCAAACAGCTCCATTAAACGATCCATCGAAAGCGTCTATGACAAAACCAATCGTTAAAGGAGCGATGAAGCCAGCCACTTGCATCCCTAAATTGACCACTCCCACTGCAGAACCTCCGATTGCTTCCGGTAAATACTTCAGCGGCAGACTAAAAATGATAGTGGATAAGGCTGCGGAAAATATAGGTATAATGGATTGATAGATGATAACTCCCGTTACCGTTTCTGCATGAAACATGAGATACACGAATAATGCTAGACCTAATCCACTAAAGCCCCCTATCCATTTTTCCCGACCAACTTTCACTTTATCCAATACATAACCGGCGATAATATAGAAAGCCACCGACGCTATTGCAGGGATCATCTGTAAAAGACCCATGGAAATTAAATTCAGTCCACGTTCCTGCACCAAGTAAGTCGGCATCCATGACATCACTCCCCAGCTGATGAAACCATATGCAAACGAGGCAGCCATCAAACTAAGGACCAAGGGGGTTTTAAACAGCTTAATAAAAGAACCTTTGACAGGAACTTCCGTTAAGGAATCTACTTCTCGCGGGCCCTGACTCCCTACTCTTGGTTTTAAAAAGAACAAATATAGCAACCCAATCGTAAACCCGAAAATCCCAATAATGCCAAACATCATCCTCCATCCGATACTAACAAGCAGAGTGGCTGCGAGAATGGGTGAAATGACACCTGCAACAGTGAGTGCGGAAAGAAACAAAGACATTGCCCGGGATCGCTTTTCTTCCGCAATGGACACTGCTATCATTTTGGCCCCAGCAGGAAAGAAACTTCCTTCCCCCAATCCGAACATAAAACGAATGACCAGCAACGAAACAAAAGACCAGGCCAATCCTGTCAGACTGGTAAAAATGGTAAAACTAAAGACAGAGACAATCAGAACGATTCTAGCGCCGAAACGATCGGCCATCCAGCCGCCTGGGATCTGCATTATCGCATATCCTAAAAAGAAGACGCTTAATATCAGACCTGTGGAGGATGCGCTCAATTGGAGGTCATCGGATATATGGACAATCCCATAATTAATGACAAAGCGATCCAGTGCCGAGAACAAATTACCTGCAAAAAGTAATAACAAAATCATTTTTGGATTTTGACCGAATGCTAATTTGTTCACTAGCATAGCCCCCTAGTTTAGCTTTAATTTTCATCACAACTTTAAGAAAACAGGATCATGGGTCGAGGATGCGGGTTCAAAGATTATCGGTGCCTTTATGTCAAACATATAGGATTTTCTATTATTATTAGACGCAGTAAATTTCCGGTAAGAAACTAAGTAGTCATTACCTTTTCTTGTCCATATACTGGGTTTCCATCTATGAAGGTGGCCAGAATTGCTATGTCCTTAATTTCTTCTGGATGAACAGCTGTAGGGTCAGTCTCGAGAATGGTAAAGTCTGCTTGTTTTCCAATTTCTATGCTGCCTGATCGTGACTCATCAAAATTTAGTTTTGCGCCAAAAATAGTCATCGACTTTAAAGCAGTTTCTACATCAATGCGCTGTTCTGGGCCTAAAACATGACCTTCTCTCGTTATTCTATTAACTGCAGCCCATACGGAAAATAGGGGTGAGATTGGGGTAATTGGACAATCGGAATGCAGGGTGAACAATAAATTGTGTGCAACAGCTTCAGCTAACGGACTTATTCGCCTTCCACGCTCCGGACCCAGGAAAATTTGTTTATGCCTGTCTCCCCAATAATATACATGATTGATGAAGAAGGATCCGGCTACATCAAGTTCTCTCATCTTCATGATGTCCTCGGCGGTTGCGGTTTGGACATGTTCGATTCTATGGCGATGCTCTGTACGAGGGCTATTGGATAAAGCATATTCATATGCCGCTAATATCGAGCCGATCGCACGATCCCCGTTTCCATGCGTTGTGATCCTAAATCCTCGTCTGTGCAGGTCTAAGACTTCTTCATTAAATGCTTCCTGCTGATGAATGAGATCTCCGTATACATCTTGATTTTGATGATATGGAAGACGTAAAGCTCCTGTTAATCCTTGGATGGAGCCGTCCTGAAACATTTTTGCGCTATCTAATTTAACCCGTCCCCTAGACCTTTCCCTGAGTTCCAGGTCCAGTTGAGCTGGAGAATAACCCCCGAATGGCTCTCCTTCACGAAGCTGCTGATGCATGATCATTAGTCTCGTTCGCATCGGATTAATTTTTTGTTCAGCCGCTTTAAGATGAACCTCTAAATCTTCCAAATTATTAAATCCGACAGCAGCATCTGTATTCGTGGTAATTCCTTGAGCTACATAATCTTTTGAAGCCTTTCCTAACATATCAACCTGTTGCCCTATTGTCATTTGTGGTATGTGATTATTTATTGGTGCCATTGCCGCTGGTTCATAGATTACCCCATTAAGTCTTCCGTTCTCATCCCGTCCATAATGTCCGCCCTGGGGATCAGAAACATCATCAGTTAAACCTGCGAATTGCAAAGCAAGCGAATTTACTGCGGATAGGTGCCCTGAAGTGTGTGTGATGACTACAGGGTTATTTGGCGAAACCTTATCTAAATCACTCCGTGTAACATGGCGCTTTTCATACAAAAGCGTATCATCATAGCCATATCCCCTTACCCATTCGCCATCGGGAGTTTCTTTTGCTTTTGCACCAATTACTTCTAAAATATCTTTTATGGATTGATTGGGCGGTGTACCGCAGTTCACCTGTCCCATCGTTAATCCATACATTAAAATATGGTTATGAGTATCGATAAAGCCTGGAATTAGGGTGGATCCCTTTAAATCTACAACATCAGTACTTGCTGTAATCTCCACTGCACTTTTAGGTGGCTCACACTCATCCCAAATCCCGACAATTTTCCCATCTGCTACAGCAATTGACCTAGCCCGACGATTCCTGTTATCTAGAGTCAGCACATTTGCATTTTTAAATAAAAGATCGATTTTTATCATAAAATAAAGTCCCTCCCTTTTTTTGGTTTTAAATCCACTTCATTTCGTCATAGTACTAACTTGGCAAACTGACAGATGGAAATACTGAATAGATAGGGCAAATATTTACAAGTCACTCAGGAGTAGAATGACACATCCTTTCTTTAATGAAACAATAGATTTACCCCATTTTACTAGTGGTGTTAACATCACGTCGTCCGAACCAGTATAAAAGGCATAGTTACATTAAAACATTTAAATTTATAATTTTCAATATTTTCTAAAAATAACAATAAATATAGGATGCTTTATTCGGCTATAAATGCTATTTAACCTAAAAAAAACTGGAATCCAGTCGTTTAAGGTTTCACATATTTGATAGGACTTCATCTCATAATATTCAACTAATAAAATAGGCAGCATAATTCCTATATTTATCCTAATACGACCTTACCCCTCTTTTCACACAGATATATGTCCCTAAAAAGAGAGGATTTTTGAATGTTACATAACTATTCCTATTATGTGCCATATTATTTTGATTCTGAGCTTATTTGAAAAAGGAACTCTCTTTCAATTGTTGGACAATGTTCTTTTTCATCTTAAACATGATGATTCCCGATATCATGATCCCGATTCCGATCAATTTATTTAGGGTTAACGGGGCTTTTTCAAATCCGAACCACCCTAAGGTGTCAATCAGAACTGCTATCGTCAGTTGCGCGACAAGTACGATTGATATGGCATAGGCCGGTCCTAGGAGCCGGATTGCCTTTATGATGCAGTAGACGAGCACAACTCCCAAGACACCGCTCAATAGAAACAGCTTGTTTATGTGCCCAATCGCTAACAGGTTCGTATCATCCATGATAATGAAAATGGATAGTGATGAGATAAAACCAAGCCCGAGAACAATCGTGGTTGTCGCCCAAGCTCCTACCTTTTCACTAACTCTAGTGTTAAGGACCGTTTGCAGACTGATGAAGACACCAGCTACCACGGCAAACATAATTCCTTGCATTAAATACAGCCTCCTGACTTATTCATATATATTGCCCTCCGCCCTATCCCGCAGCCGCGATAAATCTTTAATATAAAGAATTCCTTTTTTTCTTTGAATGATACCTTCTCCACAGAGTTTATGGATGACTCGATTTAAGTGCCGATAACTTGTTCCTATGAGGTCTGCTATTTCGGTCAGATTCGAAGTGTTCATTTCTTTGTGAAACATGGAGCCGCTCCCTTCTGATGAAAGAGATAACAGATAGCTTGCAAGACGTACCTCGACAGGGTAGAGCCTGTTCAAACTTGCGGCATGGGATTCTGTGTAAAATTTTTGTGTAACAATCTCCAATAAAAAATGCAAAAACTCATATCGGTTCGTTTCCATCGTTCGTAAATCATCAAAATGAATACCGATTACATAACCTTCACTGACCGCCTCGACTGTATTCAGTACTTCCATCCCTTTTATATATTCCACATCTCCAATAAGAGCCAATGGAGTTTTAAACCGAACAATTAACGATTTTCCTTCGGGTGAAGTTGTAAAAATCTTCACCTTTCCCTTTACAAGAAAATACATATAATGAATATCCTCACCCTTTGAACATAAAATTTCTCCATTATGGAATTGATAGAGAGATATTTTCTCCTTCAATTCTTCGGAAAAAATCATATTCAGCTCATATTGTTCGAGATATTTATTAAGACCTGAACTATTTTTTAATTTTTTCAATGTTTTATCACCTTTTTACAGTTTAAATATGACTACACCCATTAACATCATAGCCATTCCAATAACTTGTTGAATCGACACCTTCATCTTGATCATTCCGAATAGACCCCTTGTATCTATAATGAAAGCACATATAAGCTGTGCAATTAAAATGGTTGCTATTGCGAAAGACACGCCTATTAGATTGATCGCAGTCATTTCTCCTAACACAATCACGACGCCGAGCATTCCTCCAAGCAAGTATAAAATGGGAACCTCCTGAAACCCCTCCGCTCTTCCATCACGGACGAATAAATAAATTATGATGGAAAAAATAAATCCGACGAGATGGACAATCGCGGTAGTGTGCCACTCACTTAACTCCTCACTCATTCTTGAATTAAACACTCCTTGCAACGAAATAAACACTCCTGCAATTATGGAAGATATGATACCTTTCACCCTGACTCCTCCTCTATAAGATTCTTCTATAATTAAAATACGGAAGTGGAGTCCAGAGAAAGGACATATGTCCCATTATCATTTTTAATTTTACGAAAAATTGATTTTCAACTTAAAATTCACGAAATAAAACTGCTTGTATCGTTTGAAATTTCATTAGTGTTCCCGGGAATTTTTCGTTATATGTAAAAAAAGAGCCCTCCAGTATGATTTGGGTGTACGAACACCACTCATCTTACAGAAGAAGCTCTATTAATTGGCACCTCAAACCTAATTTGACTGATTGAGAGACCGAGCGAATAATCCTTAAAATTTATACTGCGGTATATCCGCCGTCGACAATAAGACTTGTGCCAGTAACAAATGATGCATCGTCACTTGCAAGGAAGAGAACGGCTTTCGCCACTTCTTCCGCTCTGCCTAAACGGCCGATTGGATGTAAATCGATCAAACCTTGTCTTATTTCACCTTGTGCTTCGGCAATAAGTGGTGTATCAATATATCCAGGGCAAACTGCATTGACCCGAATGCCCTCTTTCGCATAAGTCGAACCTAACGTTTGTGTTAACAGTTTGACCCCGCCTTTTGCAGCAGAATAGGCTGTTACCCCCGTTTCCCTGCATGGCTATTGATGGAGCCTGTATTGACAATGGCGCCGCCAGTAGCTTGTTTTTGCATTTGCTCTATCGCATATTTATCGGATAGGAAGACACCGGATAAATTAATATCAATTGTTTTTTGCCATTGCTCATAGCTTAACTCATGAATGTTTCCGTCTCTTGCAATTCCTGCGTTTGCGAACATGATATCCAGTTTTCCATATTTGTTAACCGTCTCTTCGATCATATTCTTTACGTCATTTTCATTCGTCACGTCAGTTTTAACAAAAAGAGTATCATACCCTTTTCCATTTAACTCTTCTGACACAGCCTGTCCATGATCAGCAAAATCGGCAATGACCACCTTTGCTCCTTCTTCTGCAAATAATTGAGCCGTGCTTGCTCCAATCCCGCTTGCTCCCCCTGTTACGATTGCCACTTTATTTTCTAATCTCATATTTAAACACTCCTTAGTCTTTAGTTTCTAATATCCGCTAGAAAGGTAGGGTTTTTAGCGAGCAGTCGCTCCGCCGTCTATCACAAATTCAGTACCCGTCGTATAGGAAGATTCGTCCGAGGCAATGAAAAGCACTGTATTCGCCACATTGTTGACGCTGCCCAGATATCCAAACGGGAATTCTTTACCCAATTCATCTTTTGTACTGCCCGTTTGTTCAGATGCATAGTCCGCCATCCCGGTATCGATATATCCTGGATGGATCGAGTTTACACGGCCCCCTTTTGAAGCATACTCGATGGCAGCATCTTTAGTCATTGTCCGGACCGCTCCCTTGCTTGCACCGTATAAAACATAACCAGGGGCGCCAATCAAGCCTGCAATGGAAGAAGCGTTTATGACTGAACCTTTATTTTGTTTCGCCATCAGGGGAGGAATTCGATTATTCAAAAGATGAACTGACTTTACTTGAACAGGTCGGAAAACTGTTAGGCTTATATTTATCAAGAAAGGATGATGAGGTATCTATTTATACCGATCTACAATTGACGGAACGGGAATCCGTGATTTTAAATTTGCTGGCGGAGGGGTATAACAATAAAAAGATGGCCGAATTATTGCAATTAAGCTAGCATACTATAAGGGATTATGTAAGCAGTTTTATGATAAAGTTTAAAGCCAAGAACCGTACACAAGTCGTAGTCTATGGATTTCGCTTAGGTCTATTAAAGTAAAATAGAGTTTCCTTTAATCGTTATGTAAGTCAAAATAATACCTTACATAGTTAGTTATTGAATATATCATTTACATTAGCTGCCATATCATAATCATTGGAAACGGCTTTGAAGAAAGATTCTGTAATGGCAGCCTGCAATCCACTTCTGAAGGATCAATTCATGTACTCATATTTATAATCGCCTGTATTTTTAATAGCAACTTCCACCTGAATATTACGTATGGATTCTTCATTAAGGCTAAAATCCTCTTTAGAAACTTCTTTCCATTTTTTTATATCCTTTCTGTAGATAACTCCTTCTAAATTATAAATGTCTATATTTTTTTCAAAAGCATATTTGTAGGTATCCCTAATTTCTTTCTCTAATGCCCTCTGGATTTTTTCTTTAAGGTGGGTTAAGGAAATGTTTTCTTCCATATCCGTTACGGCACCTTCTACTTTAATTAAAATATCGAATTCGACTTTATTATTTACATAGATTGGCTTTATATTGAATTTTGGCCTGATTAGAGATAATTGAACATAGTCGTTTTTGTTGATTTTTATTCCAATTGGGGATCTTACCGTTGATTTTGTTAACCATCTCATCCCCCCAAGATGTTTATTTGCTATCTCCCCCTTTAGCTGATTATTTTTAATAAAATAGGACCCTGATAGTTTTACGGTGTTCTGTGATTTTTCTTTTGCTTTCCACACCTCAGTTTTTAACGAAATCTTCGGTAGTTTTATTGTCATTCCTGTTTCATAATTTTGTGTATAAAATCTTTGGATCCGGATGGGTTCGACAAAGGATCTTAATTTATAAATATCATTCGGATTGAAAATGCTTGTTTGCACTGAAGAGCCGAATAAACTATTGACAAAGAGGATCTTTTCTAGGGAATCATCGGTTCCATATAACCAAGTTGTTTCCCTAATTTGCTGAAATCTTAAAATGGGATCGTTTACGTTGTCCAATCCATGTTTTAGTAAGCTTTCAGAGAAAATGATCAATTTAACATGAGCCCAATAAATATACTGGTTTGACCTTTTATAAATGTCATTCATGGCCTCGTTCATCGTTTTCCCTCGCCCTTTGGCGACCCAAACAGGTGTTGGTTTTGGTTCCAAGCCTTCTTGTTTAGCCACACCTGCAAAAGACGTCACCTGCACATAAATGACATACTGCCCATTTTGATAATCTATTCCCATTGCACTTATATATTGAATATCTTGAATATCCTTAGCATCCCAGCAGCCACTTAAAAGAGCAAGGCTCATTACAAATAGTATAAATCTAAGGATCATTTTCATTAGCGATTTCCTTTTGTTTTGTCCTTAGTTTTCAGCATTTCGGCTCGTTTCTTTCTAAAGAGATATGGCTTCACAAAGACACCGCCCCCTAGAAGATCTTTAAAGGATATTGGTGATATAGGCGCTAAGTAGGGTAAACCATAAATCTGCAGCCTTGATAAATAAAGGACAATAGAGAAAACACCGAGAAAGAATCCGAATAAACCTAAAACAGAAGAGAGAAATAATACAAAAAACCTGGCTATGCTTACAATTCCACCTAAAGATTGATTAATTAATGTATAGGTGGCTACCGCAGTAGTACCTGCCACAACCAGCATCGTCGGGGATGTAATCCCGCCTCTAATTGCCGCATCCCCTATAATTAATCCACCCACAACAGCCAGTGATTGACCGATTGCTTTTGGGAGTGTGATCCCTGCCTCTCGAAACAACTCAAATAAACCCAAAATCAAGAAAGCCTCTTGTTGAGGTGATATAGGCAACCCAAACCTAGATACGGTTATCGTCGCCAAAAATGAGAAGGGAAGCTGGTCTAATTGAAATGATATTAGTGCTATATAAAAGCCTGGCAGAAATATTGATACAACTAGTCCGATAATGCGAAAGAAATATTCGAAATTTGAATAGTAAGATGGAGTATGACGATCTTCCGCGGCTTTTAACAATAATGTAATATTACCTGGTCCAATTAAGGCAGTTGGTGACCCATCCACTAAAATGGCAAAGCGCCCATTATTTATACTGGCCACAGTATAATCTGGCCTTCCTGTGTAATCAAAAAACGGGATTAGGTTGAATTTCCTGCCTGATAAAAATTCTTCAAGTTCAGTAGTTCCCAACAAGACATCAGTGTTTATTGAAGTGATTTTCCTCTTTACTTTTTCAATGGTTTCTGGATTTACAACATCCTTCACATATAATAAATTGATTTTTGTCTTGCTTCTTTTCCCAATGGTAAATGCTTGATTTTCGAGTGATGCCGTTTTATATCTTTTTCTGATCAACCCTAAATTAACAGAGATATCTTCAATAAATCCATCACGTGGACCTCGGATGGAAATTTCACTACTTGTTTCTTCGGGACTCCGATTTGGGATGCTTGGTAGGGAAAACATAAATAATAATTCCAATTCTTCAAATAGCATCAGGACCATCCCGGAAAATACGTTTTCCTCCACATCTTCTTTTATAGTGGAGGAAGGGAAAACCCTACTGATTTTAAATTCGTCTTGAGGATCCTCTATACCCTCTTCTTCCTTCAGTTTAGAATTTATGAATACATTACCTTCAAGCCGTGCTACTGATTCCCACAATTTTTTGACATCGACCAACACCTCTGAATAAATCAAAGTACAAATAAGGGGCGGATCTGTTTTCCCTTCAGAAGTAATGGTATGCTTTTTGAATTTTACATCCGAGCTCATTCCGAATAATTCATTGAAATACTCCGTTTTTAGTTGGATCTCCGAAGAACTCCCCTTATTTGCCTTGTTCAATAGAGGCTCCATTCTTTTTCACCCTTTCTTTCAAAAAAATGACTATGTTAATGAAAAAGGTTATAACCAAAATGCTAATCACACTCAATTTAAAATAATATCGTTCCGTAAAATCCCTGTATGCTGGAATGTCGATTGGTATACAAAGCGCAATGATTAAGGAGACTGATATAGCAAGCAATACAATATTTTTTATTTTTTTTGATTTAATTTGAAACAGTTCCCCCATTAGGAATATCGATAACGATACACGGATAAATGCACCTGAAAGCCATTGGTATATTGATAAAAAATCCAGGCGGTTCATATACTTACCCATGGTTAATAACCGCCATTGAGCGTATGCAGGATTGCTTATTTTTGCAGCCTGTACCGGACCAAACTCTGTAATGGAGCCTATTATGGGTCCCATACTGATAAACAAAAGAAATAAACCTAAAAAAAGTAAACTCCTGAACTTTATTTCTGTCTTTACAAACTGTTGAATCAAAACGAGAAGAAATATCTCTGTAAAACCTCCACCTAGTATTACGATACCGTCCCAAACAGGTGTAATCCCATTTTCAAAAATAGGGAAAAGCAAGGAGTAATCCTTATACTGTATATTTGCGGTCATTATCATAAATCCAAGTACCACAACAAGGGGTAAAACCAATCCCCCGGCAATGGCTATTGTTTTGATTCCAGCCTCCGCAGCAATAAAACATAGGATAATGAAAGGTATAAATAATATATATTCTGGCGTTTGAATCATATAAGTACTGTTTACCCAGGAAAATGTGCTATATAAAGTGACAAACAAGTTTAATAAAATATTTAAGAAAAGAAGGAGTTTTATGGACCAGGCGGCGAGCGGGTGACTGTGAGTATGAAGCCAACCAATGATATGCTGTTGCTTTGTTTTATTTATTATCCAATAAACCATGGGAAGCCATAATAGAAAAAGCATCCCGGTGACTAAAGTACTTATCCATGAATCTCTTCCGGATGCACCAAGCAGTGAAGGCAAAACGATAACATGGTTCATCAACCCAATAGATAGAATCAGTACCATTGTTGCTTGAAAAGTAGATATACTTTTTATCATGTGACACATCCCCTCTCTTTTAATATGAGAAGCCATTTTTGTTTTTATTCATACGGTGCATCATTTCTTTAATGGACAGATAGGTAATTGAACGTCCCCTCCCGTCAATAAGTTCCGCTGAATCAAATGCCATTTATCTTCGGCTTTGCGATGAGTAATTTTAGAAGCATTTTTTGTTTACAAATCCGAAAAGTTTTGTACGGTCTCATCGAACGCCCAACAGGCACCAGCTGTTTTTTAGCTGGTGCCTGTTGGCGTTTATCCCTTATACTGTATCCTCCGAGTATGAATGATACTTTAAGATTGTAGGTTCTTCATTGATAGTTTTTTCTATACTGCTGCTTTCTGCTTTATCCTCTTTAATCCATTTAATGAGAGATATCGATGCCACCGCCATAATTAAGATGAGTGGAACGGAGGTAATGACTACTACTGATTGAAGAACATGCAGTCCTCCACCAAACATCATGGAAAACGCTACAAGTTCTATGACCAAAGCCCAAAATATTTTGTGTCATCCAGCTGGCTCTTGATCTAATGACAACTTTTTTGATGCTGCGCTTGCTAATGTGAATGACGAAGAGTCTAGTGTAGCTGAAAGAAAAAATAAGGGTGATAATGATTATGGCAAACAAGGCAATACTGCCGCCGGGAAGGCCCTGGTAAATGGCAGCAATGGCAAAAAAGCACCTCCAATTGTTAGAATGATGTCTAACAATTGAAGGTGCAGTTCAAATTTGAAGTCGGTCTCAAATTCTTATTTAGCAAACATAACATTAACAAAAAATAACCCTAAGGAGCTCATTTGTTAAAATAAGGGAATTAAATGAACTATTTCAACTCTTTTTGATTCTGATAACATTAGTCATTTTGCTTATCGTTTTTCACTGTTTTTCCAGATAAAAACCATCCGCATATTGCAATAAGAAGCATGACTGACCAAAAGATTATATTCCAAATCGGTCCTTCAACAAAATCGTGAGAAATAATGTGCACGGCTGGATGTGCAAGGGTATGCATTAATAACTTAACCCCTACCCAACCAACGATCAACATGGCTGCCGTTTCGAGGCTAGGCCGCTCCGTCAGTATCTTCACGAAGTATCCTGCAGCAAACCGGATGACGATTAAACCTGCAATTGCTCCTAACAAAATAACGATGAATTTAGCCCCATCCATACCTCCTATATCACCCATTGGTGTATCTGGCAAGGCAATGACAAGAGCGACTGCAGCTAAAATGGAATCAATAGCAAAAGCAATATCAGCTAATGCAATTTGCGCAACGGTCATACGGTAGCTTTTCCCTTTTTTTTCTTTGTCACCGTGGTCCCTTTTTAGTAAATGCTTTAATGAGATGAAAATCAAATATGCAGCCCCAATTGCTTGAACTTGCCAAACGTGGAAAAGGTACGAAATGATGAAGATTGCACCAATTCTAAATATAAAAGCCAAAAGCAACCCAATATTAATCGCTTTTTTTTGTTGTTCTTTTGGTAAATGCTTTGACATGATGGCTAAAACCAATGCATTATCTGCAGATAATAAACCTTCTAAAAAAATTAGAATAATTAACACCCAGCCATATTCCAATAATAACGATAGTTCCATGATATCCCCCTAAAAGCATGTATAAGAATGCGTATATGACTTCAAACCATACAACACTTTCTCCTCCAATATTGTCCCATTGTATCCACTTCCTTATTCAACCCTACCGTCCCATTAGGTCCATTTGAACGAAGCAACTCCCCTATTGATAGAAAAGCATCCATTAGCTCTATAATGTATTCTTTTTTACTTAGCCTTAGTTCACATTGGGATTTATATCCTCACACTTCGGCAATCACCAACTCAATACCTATTCTGCCATTAAATGATATTTCTGTAAAATGCCCCTTGTGATATCCCTTGCTTCAGCCGATGTGCCGGAGATATTCGTTACAAAAACATAGTCACTTCCCTTTGTTGCAATAAAACCAACATACCAGCCAATGTTTGTCCCTTGCCCTGTTTTTCCGTAAAGTGTATAGCTGTCCCCTTCAGTCTGGATCATCATCCTTTTAACGGTTTTCATGACATCCTTATCAAAAGGAAGATTCTCTCCATATAAATTTGCCATAAAATCCACTTGTTCAATAGGAGAAATTTTGAGTGAGCTGCTTAGCCAAAACTGATCTATCCCTCCACTAATATCTTGGTTGCCATAAGAAATCTTATGAATCCATTCCTCCATTCGACTCTCTCCAATGTCACGGGCCATTGCTTGATAATACCAAACAACGGAGTTCCTTAAACCAGACCCAAGCGTATGATCCTTGTTCCATATCTCAATTTCCCTTTTCACGCCATCCCAATATTTAATGTCATATTCATCCTCGACGGCACCGACCTGCAATCCGATAAGTGCATTAGGCACCTTAAAAGTTGATTGCGGCGCAAATCTTTGTTCGGCCCGTTCATTATTATAGATAAAAGTCTTACCTTTTTTCACTTCACGTAATATAAAAGTACCTTCACGTTCAGCAAAAAATTCATCGACGTCGAGCTTCTTAATATTGAGTTTATCTTTGGCGGCATTGGCTCCACTTGGCTGCTGCATGCATGTAAATAGAACGGAGGCGCCAATAAGTATTAAAAAGGCTGCCAGAAGCCTGCGTTTTTTCAAATTCATCACCTCAAAAATTCATTTACAATCCTATCCATTCTATCAGATAAACTCAATATTTTTAAGATTAAGAATTCTCACTTTTACCTTATAAGCTTAATTAAAAAATAGGCACGGCGGATAACATGGAAGGGTAAACATCATTGCGCCTTAAATGATTTAGTCCCAATATTAAAAAAATGAATAAAATCAATGCTTTTCCCAAATAATAGGTAGACTAATTAAGGGAGGGATTTATATGGATGCTAAGCGTATAAAACAGATTCTTTCTTCTTCATCTGACATTGAGGTGAGATATAATGGCACTTCAGTATGGATTGATAATTTAAATGAAGATGGAAGAACGGCTACAGTACATCTAAGAGGCCCATTAGAGGAAAGATCAGACGTAGCAATTGACGAACTTAAAGAAATCTAAGGAATACCTATTAAAAACTGAGCTCCTCTCGTAATGAGAAGAGCCTTTACTTATTTCAACCTTAATTTTTGACCGATATAAATTTTGTCGGGGTCTTTAATTCCGTTAAGACTAACAAGAGATTTTACCGTTGTTTTATGTTTTTTTGCAATGAAGCTAAGTGTGTCGCCTTTTGTTACAGTATAAGTTGTGGTTGTTTCAGTTTTCAATGCACGGGAGTTGTGCGTCCTAAAAGTATTTATTGTATTTGTAAAATCCCTGTAGGCTATATTCAAATCCACCTTTGTGCTGATCCCACTTACCTTACCTGAATCAGAATGCTGCCAAATATCTGTGCTACGTCCCAACTTGCTGTTGTATCTGGCAATCCACAAAGCGTATTTCGTCAACCTTGATTCATCTAAAGTATTTTCGAGAAAGTATTTACCAGTATATAGCATAGACGTGTATCCAGCTTCTTCAATAGCCTCCAAAAAAACTATTGCTGCATCGGTCAGCGTTTTTTTCTTTGCCTTTTTTTTATTTTCTTCAAGATCAAGAACAACAGGATAATTTAAAGCAAAAGAGCTGATAGAATCTAAAAAATAAGCAGCCTCAGCCTTTGCTTCTGCAACAGTTGCAAACTTTGCATAGTGATAGGCCCCGACTTTCAATCCCGCTGCAAATGCTTTTGGTGCATTTTCTTTGAAATAGGATAGCTTTGAATAACTCGTTCCCTCTGTTGCTTTAATGAACACGAACTTCACGCCTGCCCTTGCAACTTCCTCCCAATTAATAGCGCCTTGCCAATGTGAAACATCGATTCCCTTTATATATTCCATATTAATTTAATGACCTCCTCGAGGAAACAATCCTATGGTGGTAAATATTTATGAGTTTTATAGGAAATATTCAGTCCTATTACCCACCTTATAATAAAATAATTGATTGAGTTAAAACAATTATAAATCTTTATAGAAAGTAAAAGTATTATGCTGCTTCCTTTTGTTTTCAAAGATTATTTTATGTTATACTGATTTTATTAATATCAGAAGGGATGATGGGTGGCCTATGATTAACTAATCTTATTTTCAAAATTTGAAATCACATATTTCAAATCATACGAAATAGGATTAGTCTGCCCATTTTCTATATATTGTAGAGCTATTATGAAAATAGCTCTTATTTGATAATGCACAGGTACGGCTAATCCTTCCATATGAACTGGGAGGATTTTTTTATCCTCCCTTTAAGGAGAGGGATAATTATATGAAAGAACTATTAAAATTAACCAATATCAGCTTTGAAGTATTGGACCATAACATTTTTGAAAATGTTAATGCTAGTGTTCAACAAGGGGAGATCATCGGTATCATTGGCAAAAATGGTGCCGGTAAATCTACGTTGCTGCAATTAATTAACAATGATTTAGAGCCTGCACATGGACGAATCCAATGGCTGCAGCAAGACTTGAAAGTTTTTATGGTTGAACAAGAAGTCGATTCGCATTCTTCAGAAGATAAGACGCCTACCGAAGTTAAATTACTAGATAAAATGCATGTACCAAGCCATGACTTCCTACAATTAAGCGGAGGTGAAAAACTCAAAGCCCGGCTAGCAAAAGGACTTTCTAAAGGTGCAGACTTTTTACTATTAGATGAACCGACGAACCATCTTGATGAGGCCAGTTTAGGATTTCTCAATGAACAAATTAAAAATTATAGAGGTACCATTATATTTGTTTCGCACGATCGTTATTTTTTGGATGCTGTTGCAACGAAAATTTGGTCGATTGAAGATAAAAAGCTAATTGAGCACAGAGGGAATTATTCTAGTTATATGGAGGTTCGCAAACAGAAAAGACTTACACAACAACGTGAATATGAAAAACAGCAAAAAATGGTTGAACGGATCGAGGGACAAATGAATGAAATCACTTCTTGGTCAAAAAAAGCCCATTCACAATCGACGAAAAAGGAAGGAGTTAAGGAATACTATCGCGTGAAAGCGAAGCGAATGGATGCACAGGTAAAATCTAAACAAAAGCGTCTTGAAAAAGAGCTTGAAAAAGCAAAAGCTGAACCTGTTGAATCAGAATATACTGTACGCTTTTCAATTAAAACAAAAAACAAGACGGGAAAACGTTTTTTGGAAGTTAAGAATTTAACTAAGACTTTTAGCGGGCGAACACTGTTTAAAAACGTCAATTTCACGATTCAGCATGGTGAGAAGATTTCCATTATAGGTCCCAACGGCAGCGGAAAGACGACATTATTAAAAATAATTCTTGGACATGAAACTTTTGCAGGCGATGTATGGATTTCACCATCTGCAAAAATAGGCTATTTGACGCAAGAAGTGTTTGATTTACCACTTGAACTAACACCCGCCCAGCTTTTTCATAAAGATACATTCGAGTCGAGAGGGAATGTTCAAACTTTAATGAAGCATTTAGGCTTCACGGCGTCTCATTGGACAGAACCCATTAAGAATATGAGTATGGGTGAACGGGTGAAGTGTAAGTTAATGGAGTATATATTAGAAGAAAAAGATGTGCTTATTTTGGATGAGCCGACAAATCATCTGGACTTAGCTTCACGGGAACAACTTGAAGAAACCTTAGCACAGTATACTGGTACACTAATCGTCGTTTCGCATGATCGATATTTTCTCGAAAAAACGACTAGCAGCAAACTTGTCATTTCGAATAATCGCATACAAAAGCAATTGTATGAACCATCATCCTCAAAAAGAGATGATTTGGAAGAACTGCGATTAACACTTGAAACAGAAAGACAGGAAGTTTTGGGAAAGCTTAGCTTTATGACGCCAAACGATAAAGCGTACACAGAACTCGATAAGAAGTTTACTGAGCTTACGAAAAAAATAAACGAACTTGGTGACAAATGACTATCAACTGTAACTTAATGTGCTGGATGATAACCCTTAGAATGAATTAATTCTAAGGGTTTTTTTTTAGATATTACCCTGGAGTCCTGCCGAAGTATTATAGAATATCTAAGAAAGTACAGTCTCCGATCGTTCAGGAATTTTTTACACACCTTGGCCATCAAGAACCAATTGGTTTGAGGTGCTAAAAGGATATTAGTAAATGATTTGATTTACAAATTGAGCAGAATACTAATGCCCCCTTGTTAATAAGATTGAATGATGGTTATGTTTTAAGAGGGGGGCTTAGTTATGAGTGAGAACACACAGGAAAATATGAGGAAAAACTCTGGAATGTTTGTTGAACGCTCTTTAGATGAGATTCGTTTTTGGTCAAGAATAATGAAGGAACACTCGTTATTTCTAAGACTAGGTTTTAGATGTGAAGATACACAGCTAATTGAGGAAGCTAATCAGTTTTATCTTTTATTTGAACGGATAGAACAGCAATCCCATTCATTTACAAATCAAGCTGATCCAGAACAGATCAGGAGATTTAACGCGGAGGTGCACCAAGCTGCTACAGGCATATTTTTATTTAAAAGGAAGGTATTAGGATTAATACTCACCTGTAAATTGCCTGGTGCAAACAACTTCCCACTTTTAGTCGACCATACAAGCAGAGAAGCCAATTATTTTAGAAAACGATTAAAAGAATTAAATGAGGGTAAATTGAAACCACTTGCAGATGCCATCATCAAAGAAAATGTTTTCTTTTTAAGAATAATGGCGGATCATGCAAAATTCATTGGACATCTCCTTGATCCATCGGAAAGAAAGCTGGTGGATATGGCGCGAAACTTTAGTAATGATTTCGATCAATTAGTCTTTCAAGCCGTAGACTTAGAGTCCATGAAACCGCAATCTCAAACGGCCCCTCTTCTGGTTCAATTTCTAGATCAGAACCGTGTTTCCGTCGTATCACTTCGAGACTTTAAGAAAACCGCCAGAGATTTAATCGAAGAATGCAAAATCAAGAGCATCATTCATCCACTATTGGCTGATCACGTTTTCCGTGAGGCCGAACGTTTCCTTGAAATTATCGATATGTTTGAATCCCATCTTACAGGTTAAAAAATACAATTAATTGAGTATGAAGGATATAGAAAATTGCAATTATCGGATAAAGAAATTCTAACCTAAAATAGGCCCCTCTCGATTTAGAGAAGGGCTTTTATATGTAAAAAGTTAAGACAGGGAGTTCACCAATGTTTTAAGTTTCTCTTTATCAGAAACAGAAATCCATGGTAAATCCTGATTATCATCATTAATACCAGGTTGGATAACGCGGCTATTTAAAAGGTCTCGAATACAATCATTTATTAACTGGATATCCTGGTCTGATATTTTCCGGTTATATATTACAGGAGCGGCTCCTGTTTGTTTGGTTATCCCCCCTATAAAGCCTCGTTGTTTTAATGAACTTCTGATCACTTCTTTGATAGCCTCTAGACTTGTCAATGGAAATACATCAAGGTGCTTAACAATCATTCTAAAAATGTCCTCTTTAGATAAGTCGTGTTCTTTATGTTGTCGCAATTATTCCACCCCCATTCGTCAAAACATTCTTCAAACGAAACGAAAAATCCTCCTTTTTCCTTAAAAAGGACGATCCACACTTCCCTTTTGAGTACTGCACTGACCCTTTAATGTTCTTTGCAAATTAACATTCATATTTTTGGTAAATATTTGTATTATAATAAAATAAATATTTAATGTTACGTTATGATAATGATTATTTAACGAAGGGAAAGTTGCTTATCTTTAAGATCATTCTGTTCATTCATATTTTCGCTGGATCAATATGTCTTATTAGTGGAATAGGTGCTATGTCTTCAAAGAAAAAAAGTGGTAAGCATACAATTTGCGGTGAAATTTATCACAGTGCATATGTTGTAGTCTTTGTCACATCCCTGACAATGGCAATATTGAATTGGGAAAGCAGCGCATATTTATTTTTCATTGGAATATTTTCATATTCTTTCGCATTTATAGGCTATGTAGCTGGTAAGAAGAAATGGAAAAATTGGATTGTATCTCATATTAGCGGGATGCTTGGTTCCTATATCGCTATTTGTACTGCAATTCTTGTAGTAAATGTATCGAAAATAACTATCTTGAATGAATGGCACCCATTAATTTTTTGGTTTCTTCCAAGCATTATAGGTTCCCCGCTGATATTTTTGGTTGGACAGAAATATAAAAAGTTCAAATCCATCTAAATGCAGTCCAAATACCTCCTATTAACAAAAACCATTTAACAAATCCCAAAGACAAAAAAAGCCCTCTCAATTATGAGAAGGGCTTTTAACAATGGAGGAGTACCACTTAGGGGGTAGTACAATAATATAATTATCGCCAAAAAAATACATTTATATTCACCCCCTTCCTCAAGTTGATGAGAACGGCTTTACCTGCCTTCTAGACATTGAAAATTGACGCCTTAGTCGTCCCCGCTCTGCCTTCAATTACTTTTTTGCTTTGTTCTATGACAATTCATAAATTCTTCTACAATAAGACCTGCTATTTTTGAATGGAAAATAGCGTTCTATCTCCTTTGATCGGAGTGCCGTCATTGCATTATATTAACGGATCAAATGATTAAACGGATGGATTGTCCTATCTTTGAAATTATCGATGCCTTTTACTCTATTCAATTTTCACCATGTTTCTGATATGCTTTTATCAATTGAAAAAAGAAAGGTGTAGTTACGATGATAAAGGAATTCAGGGAGTTTATTACCAAAGGAAACGTTCTCGATCTTGCAATAGCTGTAGTAATGGGTGCTGCTTTTGGGAAGATCGTTTCATCACTAGTCAATAATATTATCACACCGCTAATAGGAATTTTATTAGGAGGGGTCAATTTTTCTTCGTTATCTATCACAGTTGGAAACGCAGTTGTTAAATACGGTGAATTTGTCCAAGCTGTGATTGATTTCTTGATCATTTCATTTGCGATTTTCATGTTTATGAAGGTAGCAAATTCTCTTATTAGAAAAAAACAAGCGACCGAGGAAGAGGTATTGGAAGCGGTACCGGCATCCGAGCAATATTTAAAGGAAATCCGTGATCTTTTACAAAAAAATTCACGGCAGGATGAAACATCATAAGTATTTACTGAATCAGTCAAAAATCACTTGAGAATAAGATAAAGCCCCTCTCTTAATTGAGAGGGGCTGGTTAATGTCATAATGAACTGCGTATCCGTTACTTTAACAAGACATGCGACACTTATTAAAGAACCGTGTGTCGGAATTCGTAAAGCAAAGTGACAGTAATGTTGGCAATCAAAAGAGGCTCTTTATCAACACAATAGCAAGTATCTGCTGGAACTGCTGCAGTAATTTTAAACATCTTTATATGAACAAATTTATACAACAATCAGCTATTTCGAAAAACTAACATTGGATTATTGGATAATCTTCACTCTGTAAATGATCAAGAGTAAAGCAATGAAGTTTACTCCTGAACCCTGCTTTCTACATATTATTTATCGGCAATATTTATCGCGTAAGGCCAGGGTATACTTAACCGATTGTACTGCACCTTTTTCTTGATCTTCAATCATTTGTTCTAAAAGTTCTTTTGGAGGATAATAGTAATCCAATGGTTTAATGACACTTAAATCATAAGGAGGTTGTTCAACTTTGAATGCTCCTTCCCCAACCGCAAAGACTCCGCCTGCACCAAGCTCTCTCTTAAAATTGATGGAATATGGAAAACACATTTCAACGTTGATTCTAGTTAGGGTAGATTTCTCAACCAGTATTTTAAAACATTCTTCTGTATCAATATTACCTGTGCCTACTGGTACACCACATACCCTATAATCCTCGCCATCATGAATGATAATATGATCTTTAAAATGGGTTGTGAATGCATATGGTGCTAATTTTCTTACAGCTTCAACCGGATCTTCCCATGCCATCATTCCGTTGCCCACATCACAATGAGCCCTAACCCAAGGGCTGTTGACTTCATTAATAATTTGAATAACCTCATCTGTTAACTCTTCCTCATGATTTTCCACAGCTAGTTTTATCCTGTATTTCTCTAATAATGGTACAATTTGTTTGATATCTCCTGGTGCTTTTTTCAATCTTTCCGGATCATACTCTCCTAAGCATGTATACGTGCGAATCACATCCGCTCCGATTCTATGTGCTGCCTCAATGACCTCTTTTAGATGTTCCGGATCGCTTCCATTTGTGTCTATTTCAGCGAAAAATCCATACTTTTGAATTTCTTTTCTTACTCTCTCTAAATATTCCGGTTCAAATGATTCTAAAGTGCCCCATCCTGGCAACCCTGGCCATGGAACAATATTGATCATGACTCCGTCTAATCCCAATTCAGCTGTTTTTCTGATAAAACCGAAAATATCCATTCGACCTGTAATAAATTGCAAGTGATAGCTTTCTGTTTCTAATCCAATTTTCATTTTTTCCCCACCTTTAATTAAGTATTAAGTTTTTTTTGTAAATTTTGTTGGTTTCTTTTTTCTTGTTTACGATTTTAACTAAGCTGCTTATAATAAAACCTTTGACTGCGAACGCAATCATTTTCAAAAAGACAAGTCTTTTGCCTTCTATTCCTGGTGATCGATCTAACATGCTTCCATATAGAATAAATGCAAACATAGAAGGGGCATATCCAACTAAGCAGGCTATAGAAACTGCTGCACCACTTATTTCTACCGGTCCGCTTAACATACCATTTTGGTTATTTTGAATAGTTATACTAATCAATTTAAGTGAATATGGAAGAATAAAATTTGTTACCAATGAAGCCTAAATATAATGACTCCCGCAACATATGGAAGTCATCTATTAGCTTCTTAAATTAAAGGTCTTTTTTGATTAATGTCCAGAAGTCATTTTGATACCTATAGCCCCTGTAATGATACACATTATGAATAGGTTTAATCTTAAACTTCTGGGTTCATTAAAAAAGATCATTCCTGCTAAAACACTTCCAACTGAGCCGATACTGGTCCATATTGCATAAGCAGTTCCCACTGGAAGAGAAGTTAATGACAAGGATAGAAAATAAAAGCTTAAACTCCCCAAAAAAAGACACGCTACAGAGGGGAGCAATTTTTTGAACCCGTCTGCACGTTTCAGGCTTATAACACTACCAATCTCGGCAAATCCGGCAATAATAAGAAAAAACCAAGCCATTGAATCATCCCCTAACCTTGTATATCAGTTCATTTCCTTTAATGTTTAGGTTTTGCTGGATTGACTTTTATTCCAATTATGCCCAATATCATTAAAGCCATAAAAAATACTTTCAGTGGATTAATGGTCTCACCCAAAAAAAGCATCCCAGTTACTACAGTTCCCACTGTTCCCAATCCAGTGAAAATGGCGTAACCAGTTCCTAAGGGTATTGAATGTAAAGCTTTTGAAAGTAAAAAGAAACTAAAGATAATAATAACAACCGTTACTGTACTAGGTATAATTTTGGTGAATCCGTGTGAATATTTAAGACCAATCACCCAGACAATTTCCAAAAGTCCTGCCATTATGATATATATCCATGCCATTTTATCGCTCTCCCCTTTGGCATTGACACTTATTTTTGAACCACGAAGTTCTCCATATATCGATAAATCGCATAAGCTACCCCATTTTCATCATTTTTAAGGGTTGTCGTTGTACAAGCATTTTTTATGACATCTTTTGCATTTCCCATCGCTACGCTGTATCCAACTTTCTGAAACATGGATAAATCATTGTTGCTGTCCCCAATTGCCATAGCCTTATCTAATGAACCATTCATCAAGAAAGCCAATTTTTCAAGGGCCATTCCTTTTGAAGCTCTTTTACTAGTAATTTCAATGTTGTGATCAGCAGATGAAACAACCATCAACTCATCAAACTTTTTGAATTGGTTCCATGCTTCCTCTAATTTCTTTTTATCAAAAGAACATGCTAGTATGTTATAGAATTCTTCCTCCTGTTTTAAGATATCATGATAGTTTTCAACTAAAACATATCCAAACTGGTCAAATTGCCTTTCCGCTACTTCAACTAATTCTTTCATATCTGTATTCAAATCTGCGCTTTTCAAACTTTTAATCTCATTATGAAAATGTTCTCTTCCCTTATTAAGAGTATAGATGGCTTTATCAGTAAACACTTCGTAATAATAATTCCGTTCATCTAACCATTGGAGAATAGATTCGACACGATCTTTAGTTATCGTAATAGAAGAAATGCACTTTCCGCTTTTTGAATGAATGGTTGCGCCATTTGTCCCGATTACAAATGGGGAAATCCCGGCTTTTTCACAAATTGTTTGAACGTCAAAATAAGCCCGTCCTGTTGAAATAACTACTTCAAAGCCTCTATCTTGGGCATATTGAATAGCCTTTATATTTTCTTCACTAATTTCATTCTGGTCGTTTAATAATGTTCCGTCTAAATCTATCGCAATGAAACTCATGCTATATAGCTCCTTTTCTCATTCAATCTATTAAATTCTCTTTCTAGCTTTTTTACCTGCTATCAATAAATATCTAATCAAAAAAGAGAGTACTCCCTCTCCCATCTCGATATGTCCTTTTATGGGCTATGCTTGAATCCAATTGACTTCCTCTAATTTTGAATGATTTCTCCATTCCTCTGGAAATGGTTGCTCGCAGACAATCACATCGACTTTTTCTAGAGGACAAACTTTACAAAATGTGTCGACACCAATTTTAGAGTAATCCGTTAGCAATATAACTTGCTTTGATACCTCGACCATCTTGCGTGAAACTAATGTTTCACGTAAATGATAATTACTAACCCCACTTTGAATGGAAACACCACCAGCTGAAATGAACGCTTTATCAATATTAAATTGATTTAACATTTGTTCAGTGAGACCGCCGCATATAGATTGATGCTTTGGATCAATTTGTCCTCCTAGTAATAGAATTTGTCCTGTAAACTTATTTTGATTGAGCAATTCGGTTAACACAGACGACACAGGAAGAGAATTGGTTAAAATCGTAATGTCTTTTTTATTTTCAATACACTGGGCAAATTCAAGCATGGTTGTCCCTACATCAATGGCAATCACATCTCCGTTAGAAATGAGTTCTATTGCTTTTTTCCCAACCTTGATTTTCGCTTCTTGATTCACCGTTGTACGCTGTGTAAATGGAGGCTCCTCAAATTCAAAGACTGTTTTAATCGCTCCACCGTAAACCCTCTTTAAAAGCCCTTTTTCCTCTAATATCATCAAATCGCGTCGAATCGTTTCCTCTGAAACATTAAATTGATCAACTAATTCTATAACTTTTACTTTTCCCATTTTGTTAAGTTCTTTTAAAATTTCATTCTTTCTTTCTTCGGGCAAAACAGACATATTTCTCCACCTCGATCATTAATAATTTATAAAATAATGCATTCTTTCTTAGGTACAAGAATTTGAACGCGTGCTCCTTGCTCAAACATTTCCCCACGGTGGTGAAGATAGTCTACATGAAAAGCGGACTCCTCTGTTTCTACTTCATATCTTAAAACATTCCCTGTCATAGTAATATCTTTAATAAACCCTTTAATTCCCCAGCTTTCTTGTAAATCCAAGCTATCCTCAACAACAGAAACTAATTGTAAAACTTCAGGACGAATGGCGACTTCATTCCCTATTAATTCTGTGCTGCGAACAAGTTTATGGAAAACTTCCATATTACAGACATTATAATTTCCGATAAATTTTGCAACAAATGTATTGACTGGAGAAGTATAAATTTCTGATGGAGAACCGGATTGTACAACTTTTCCTTTATTCATGACAAAAATTCGATCAGACATCGTCATTGCTTCTTCCTGATCATGAGTAACAAAAATAGTTGTAATATCTAATTCTTTCTGTATTCTCTTTAATTCTTTTTGCAAACTTTTTCTAATTTTAGCATCCAATGCGCTTAACGGCTCATCCAAAAGCAGTACTTTCGGCTCCATGACAAGCGCTCGGGCAAGAGCAACCCTCTGCTGTTGTCCGCCAGATAACTGATGAGGATAAGACTCTTCTTTTCCTATTAAATCAACCATATCAATCATCTTTTTCACTCTTGATTTAATATTCTTTACCTTCTTCATTTTAAGGCCGTACGCGATATTGTCAAAAACGGTCATATTCGGGAAAAGCGCATAAGACTGAAACACCATACCGACTTCACGCTGACGCGGTGATAAATTAGTAATATCTTTTCCATCAATTAAGATTCTTCCTACATCAACACCTTCAAGCCCCGCAATGGAACGTAATAATGTACTTTTTCCGCATCCGCTTTGCCCAAGAAGTGTAGCAAATTCTCCTTTTTTTAATGTTAAAGAAATGTCATTTAAAACGACTTGATTTTCATACCCCTTAGTCACTTGATCGATGGTTACATAGCTCATTATTTTTCACCTTCTAAAGCAGTATTTTTATTACAGTTATGTTTTTTTAAAAATGAAAGAATTCGCTTCTTATTTGACCCGACAGGATTTTTTTCGTTTTTAAACGTAAGTTTTAATACAGTCCCCGTTAAAAGTAAAATCATTGAATAATAAGTAATAACAATTGCACTTGTTAAGTGACCACTGCTGTTTAGTTTGTCGGCAAGATAAATTTGAAGGGTTTCAAATCGGCCCCCGACAAGCAAATTGGCAAAAGCAAACTCACTAAATAAAAGAGCGACTGATAATAAGGTAGACACTAAAATACCAGATATAATATTTGGAAACACCACTGTGCGAAATGCCTGGAATTTTGTAGCACCGAGTAATTCAGCTGCATCAACAAGCTGCACAGCATTAAGCGTACGAAGACTGTTACGAATACCTTGATACATAAATGGCAGAATCGTTATGAAATAAGCACCTATTAAAATCCAGGGTGTTCCGGCAATTTGAATCGGTCCATCTGAATATACCTTGATTAATCCAACAGCTCCAACAATGGGAGGAATTCCATAAGGAAGCATAGCTGCTGCTTGAAGCAATCCTTCCCATTTACTGAAATATACCGTGATGATAAAGATAGTCGGAAGCATAATAACAACACTAAGACCTACAGACATGACAATTAAAAACAGCGTTCGTCGAAAAGCATCAAAAAACCGTTCATCTTGAAATAATTCAATATACCATTTCATTGTATAACTCTCAGGTAAAATGGTATGATCCCATTTACCGGCAATCGAGAATAAAAATGTTCCTACAAGCGGAATTAATAAATATATAACTAGTAACCCAACAATCACTTTATGAAAAGTCAATGAAGATTTCATCGTAAATCCCTCCTAATGCGGCGCATCATTCGTTCATTGAACCACATCGCCCCTATCATTGTCGCTGCTAGAAGAACTCCCAACGCACTACCTAGCTGTGGCTTTAATGCAACGTCACTAGCAACTAGTGAGGCAATTTGCAATGACAATAAGTTATAGTTGCTGCCTACTAATGCATAGGCTGTAGCGTAAGCTCCCATCGAATTAGCAAACAAAATACTGAATGTACCTACAATACTAGGTAAAAGAACTGGAATCCCAATGTGAAGCCAAAATGATAATGTTGATCCTCCTAATAGTGAAGAGGCTTCTTTCCATTGTTTCTTAATTCCTTGATAAGACGGGTAGATGAGCATAATAGCAAGCGGAATTTGAAAATATATATAAACAAGAATGAGGCCTGTCCATGAATATAAATTAAAATCCGCAAACACATCCCCACCAATCTTAGAAAAAAGCAACGTAAACAACCCATTGTTTCCAAGTAAAATAATAAATGAAAATGAAAGGGGAATCCCCTCAAAGTTCGACGCCATATTGGTAATCATCAGTAAGCGATTTTTTATTTTTTGTGAGAACTTTGTAAACGAATAGGCTACAATGACTGCTACAATCACTGAAATTACAGCAGAAATTAAAGAAATGACAAGGCTATTTTGAATGGCTTGTAAGTAAAATTCACTTTTAAATATGGTGATATATTGATTAATCGTAACTTGAATTCCATCGTCTGCATAAAAACTATTTTTAATCATTGCCACTAATGGGCCTATTTCAAATCCAATCACAAACAAAATAAATGGCAGTAAAAGAGCTAATAAGTAAATTTTTTGTTTTTTTATTTTTCGCAAGACTTCTCGCTCCTCTATGTTCTCTAACAATTTGGGAATTGGTTTAACAGTACGTTCGTTAAACCAATTCCAGTCAACCTTCATTCTTCATTTTAATGTTGAATAGTGTGTCTTTTTTAAAGGGTAACTTTTCCTTTCAGACCTGGAAATTGATATGAAATCATTTTATCGGACGGCTCAATATTTAAAAGTTCACAAACGAGCGGTGCAAAAGCTAATTGCGGAACCACTTCACTGTAAACGCCAGGCTCAACTTTTGGACTAATGATAAATAGCGGTACATCACGCTCACCATCAGTTATGCCGCCATGGTTGCCATATTCACTCATGCCATGATCCGATGTAATTAATATGTGGTAACCTTCTTTGATCCAAATTGGCAAAAGTTGTGCCAACAAGCTTCCCATTTTTAGGATTTGCTCACGATATTCTTTTGATTCCGAGCCAAAAATTTCTCCTTTTACATCTACACCGAGCGGATGAATATATAAAAAGTGTGGGTCATACTTTCTACGCAAAGCTTCTGCATCCATTAACACATGACTGTCTGGATAGTCATCGTCCCAATAAAATTTTCCGTATTGAATAGGATTGGATGTATCTTCTTGCTCACGATCTTCAATAAAATGGAATGGCGCGCGATTATAAAGTTCGCTTACCCAGTAATAAGATACCGTTCCGTTTCTTAAGCCATTTTCTTTCGTAAGATGAAAGAGACTTTTCTCTGTAGATATGCGAACGGCCTGATTGGACGTAATTCCGTTCACTGATGCCGGTGTACCCGTTAGTAACACTTCATATAATGGACGGGAAAGACTTGGGAGTTCCGACTTTACTTTGTAAAGTGCTGCCTGATTTGTTTCAACTAGATGTTGAATAAATCCAAGTGTCTCACATGCTTTATCATATCTCATACCATCAACAACAATTGCTATTACTTTATTTGACATGGACTAACACTTCTTCTTGCCAAAGCTGCGGTAAATTTTTAGACGTTTCTTCCCAAGCTTTGTAATCTTCAATCGGTTTTGCATTTTTGTACTGTTCTTCCGGAACCATTTTTTCAGCTACTTCTTTCGGAAGTTCTACATCGCGAATTGGACGGGCAAATCCTTTAGCTAAGTTAATTTGTCCTTCATCGCTTAAGATATATTCTCTAGTTGCCATCGCCGCATGTGGATGCTTTGCAAATTTGTTAATAATGGTTGCGTAGCCGCTTACGACTGAACCTTCACTTGGAATGGTGACGTCAAATTGATCGCGGTTAATTTGGTCAGCGTAACCTAGAGCATTGAAATCCCAAACAAGGGCAACTTCCACTTCCCCTTTTTCGATGTTAGCCGGCTTGGCATCAGTTAAGCTAAGGCGGCCTTGCTTGGCAAGCTTAGCAAAAAAGTCAATTCCTGGTTGGAGATTTGTTTCATCACCGCCGTTAGCGATAGCGGCAGCAAGAACGGCCATTTGGTTCTGTGTACCACGCTGAACATCTCCAACTGTTACTTTATAATCTCCTTTTAATATGTCATCCCATGATTTTGGCGGGTTATCTACTAATTCTTTATTAGTAAAGAATGCAATCGTTCCTTGGTAGCCAACAACCCAATCTCCATTGTCATCTTTTGCCCAGTCAGGTACCTCGTCCCAATAGGAAGTTTTATATGGCATCGTTAATTCTTTTTGTTCCGCGATTGGCCCAAAGGAAATCCCTACATCGCCGATATCAGCTGTTGCACTCTCTCCTTCAGATTCCATTTTGGCAATCTCTTCGGCACTGGATAAATCTGTATCATTGTGTTCCAATGTATATTTTTTCATAACTTCATTCCAAGTTTCTCCCCAGTTAGCCCATGAATCAGGCATACCGACACTATTAATAGTCCCCTCTTCTTTTGCCTTTGTTTCAATTTCTTTCAAGGTTAACGAACTTGGATCCTTAACCACTGGAGCAGCCTCCTCATTAGTAGCTCCACAAGCAGCTAATCCCAGTACACTCACTCCTAACATCACAGCTTGAATAGACTTGTAACATTTCTTCTTGAATGTGCGATTCATAAAAAGTGCCTCCATTTAGTGTGGAATCTTTAATGTTTATTACTGTTTATTACGGTTTAATCATAATCAAAAAACATTAATTCCACATAAACCAAATGTTAAGATTTTGTAAATCAACTCTTATTTCTCCAACTCATCAGCTTTTATCTTCATAAGTATTAACAACAACCCGCAAACAGGAACAAGTAAAAGTAAGTCTATAAAAGAGAATGTGAAAATTTTTTATTCAAACATATCACCCTTTTGAACCTCTTTTTAGCTCTTCTTTAACAAAGCTCCCGGTTAGCTAATTAACTTTTCATGCAAAAAAAAACTCTCTTGATACAAGAGAGTTTTACATTGATCTTATTAAACAGATAGAATTATCAATGTGGCTATAAATAATAATTGTTCTGGGCGGAGTTTTATGTCTCATCCATTCCCCATTTATAGCGCACACTGCTAAACTAACAATTACAATAAAAAAGTCGTTACTTTTCAAAGCCATTTCAAGACCAAGAACTATAACAGCCACACCAATAGCAACCATCACCGTTTGTTACATATGATCTGGAATTCTTCTGAACAAAAGTCCAATTAGTTTTGCGAGCACTATACCTATTGCATTAGCTAAACTGCCGAGTAACACCAAAATATTTACACCTTTTCATTCTTGAAACAAACAATCTATAACCTTCTTAAAAGGAATTTAACATACAATTAATTCATCCCCATCTCCCAATGAAACGGAAGCATTTTTTACCTTTTTCTGTAAAAATTACAGCGGAGAAGAAATAAATATAGGGTCATATTTAATTAACTTTAGCTCAATAATTCGTCAATTCCACTACCATTAGCGCTTTGCTTTTCCACTTATCTAACTAAAGAGAAGCTTCCTTTGCACAATAAATAGCTACTTTCCCCCCTGATTCGACTACACCATTTCATTCATTTCAGACTGGGCTAAATCACCAGCTGCTTTTACACGAATACGGGTTGCATTCCCAGGCATATAAGCTAAAGGTACATCTTCTATGTCAACAATAACAAGCGTTTGTGGATCGGCTCCTGCACTGATCGCTTCTGACATCGCTATTTCCTTTGCCTGTCCCAACGCTGTTTCCCTTCCTATTTCAGCTAGTGCATATACTTTTTCAATCTGCCCGCTAACCTGGGAAATGGCCGACCCAATGGCATTTGCTACACCTGAATGTAATGGGCGTATGACTTCAGATGCACCTTTTAATTCCTCAGGTAAAAGGATGCTTCCACCTCCAACGAGAATGACAGGCACTGGTGCAGCACTTGTTTTCATCTTAGCAATAGCTTCTTCGACCAGATTGACCATATTTAAATAGACCGATCAAATCCCCTAAAGGATGCCATTACATTGTTTCATAGTTTTTTATTTCAAATTCATTTACAGGCCGATTAATCGACTTACTCAATTTTTTAATAAGCTCTTGGTAATCCTTAGTATCATTTGGATCTATACCTTCTCTGACGTTTAGTATCTCGTATCGGTCATACTGTTCTGGAATAAGTTTTCCTTCTGCATGGATATAAAGCCTATATTTGATCCTTAGATTCATATTACCATCTCCTTTACTATCAGTTCGATATAAGGAGCTATTTTCCTGCAAGAAAAAATGCCATTAAGTGGTGCTCCACTAACAATTCATTTTTTATACCCAGAATGTTAAGCAGTTTGTATTATCTCAAAACCTCTTTTTTTAAATATGGTACTTTCGCGATGAGCAGACATACCGATAGAATCATTAGAAGGAATTGTTATATATATAAGAGAACTACATATTTATAACTATACTTTTTTAAAAACACCTGAATTTTTTTGTTCTTCCTGCATACATTGTTCAATACGAAAAACTAGTATACATGGAGGTTTTTTAAGTGAATCATCCCAATCCAGTATTAGAAATGTATAACTATCACGCGTGGGCAAATGGAGTCATCATCGATCGGCTAAATGAACTTCCACAGCACATTTACCATAAGGAAATTCAGACTGGTTTTTCGTCGGTATCCAAAGTGTTGTCTCATATTTATCTCACAGATTATGCGTGGTTTGACATTATCTCAGGTAAAAGTATGAATGAAGCAATGGCATCTGCTAATCAATTAAGAGAAGGGGTGGAAAAGAAAAGTATTGGGGAAATGAAAAAAATATTTTTAGACCTATCCGAAAGAAACAAAGAACTTCTGAGTACAGAGGATATGGAAAAGGTAATTGTCGTGGATAACCCATATGCAGGGTTGCTTGAAACTTCCATTTCCGAATCGGTATTACACGTTGTCACTCACGGATCATATCACCGTGGCAATATAGCAACCATGCTGCGGCAAATGGGGCACACTTCCGTTATGCAAGATTTTGGCCTTTACCTTTATTCAAAATAGAACACCAAACTATACCCGATTCCTGATTAAGGAGATTAATAGATGGATGAACTAGTTGGCCCTTGCGTTCGCTGTACACGTGATGTATATTGTACGGCTGGTTTTCTGAACGGCATTCTGTTAGATAACAAGAAAATCTTATGTTTTAATTGTAAGGATATTTTATATGCGATGACCGAAGAAGAAAGATTGGAGGAGGAAAATCAAAACTAGATATTTAAATAGGTCATGCCAAATTATTGGCATGACCTATTTTGCCCGATGAACAGTCAGATTGACCTTGTTGGTTTCACACATGAACGTTGAGAGATGCACAGGTTGATCGTTTGCATCGAAAGCAATCTTCACTATTCTAAATAAATTTGCGCCAATATCACATTCTAAAAATTTAGCATAGTTTTTTGTAGCACCAATCACGTCGATAATTTTATCGTTACTGACTATTTCTGTATGGTAATCTTCCAAAAGGATTTTATAAGTCGATTCATCCCTTGCAATCTTCTTTTCTAAATCCGGAAAACGACTTAACGAATAATGAGCGGTATCGTAGAAAAGCGGACGATCATTTACATACATGAGTCGCTCAAGTTCAAGAACGGGGCTACCTTCTTCAATGAGGAGATGACCTGCAACATCTTTTGGTGCGGGTATGATCTCACTTCTTAAAATCCGGGAATTAGGTATCATCCCAAGCTGATGACTAAACTCCGAGAATCCACTTATGGATAACAACTCATTATGAAACTTATTAGATGCAACAAAGGTACCCCTGCGCGGAATACGTGTCAGTGTTCCTTCCTTCACCAATTCCTCTATTGCTTTTCGTATGGTAATGCGGCTAACGTTATAAGTTTCACAAAGCTCTGCTTCGGTTGGGATCTGTTCATCTGGTTTGTATTTACCGTTCTGAATATCATTCTTCAACATTTGCCTTATTTGCATATATAGTGGCTGGGGGGTTGAAGGATTTAAATTCATATTAGATTCATCCTTATCCGTCAAAATTTATTATTTACTACCTATTATACATTATTTCCAGTCCCAGTCACCACGCACCGAAATAGCTAATTGTTTTCGCAGCAGACTCAGTGCCCAATTCTAAACAATTGCCGATGGATTGGCCTTTCAATATTCCATAAATAAAACCGGAAATGAAGGAATCCCCCGCCCCCATCGTATCGACCACATTCGCTTCAACGACACCGCATTGATAATATTGAATGCCATCATAGGCAAGTGAACCATTTTCACCTAAAGTGGCGACCGCAATTTTAGATCCTTGACTTTTTACATCCTTTAAAAATTTGCGGATAAAAGCATCATCCTTCGTATAAGAGAAAAAAGGATAATCAACAAACTGAGGTAAAGTCTTCACCAGATCATGATCTAGCTGATCTGAGAAATCAAAAGACGTGAGCATTCCTTTTTCTTTAAAAAAGGAATAGTACTTATCCGCATGTCCCCAAATCCCTGAATGTATAAGCTGATATGTTTGAATGTAATGGAGTTCTTCCGTCGTTAAACTGAAATGTTCCATGACACCTTCGTCGTATTCTCCAAACCTGCGGTCATTTCCTACCATTTCAACAAAAGTAACAGCTGTTTTTCCTTCTTTCCGCGAAAGATGAGAAATATCAACACCTTTTTCCTGAATCGCTTTAACCATTTTTTCACTGTTTTGATCGGATCCCACCCAGCCAATATAAGCAGATTCAGCACCTAACCCTCTTAAATAGACAGCCACATTTAAAGGATTACCGCCAGGATAGACCTCCCCGCTCTTTTGATAGACATCCATACAGTTATCTCCGACTGTAACCGTTCTCATCATTTTCCCCCGCTTTCTTTAAACTTAAGAGCACTACTATGTAGTGCTCCATTTTGACGTCAAAGGAATCCTTCATGTTTTTTTACTTGATTATAAGAACGAAACCCTCTCTAGATTGAAGAAATTTGCGACACTCCTGCCGAATAACTGGCTAGCCGAGACCACACTGGCGCTTGCTTTGATGAGGCTTGGCAGACAGTCGGTGGAAAGGGAGTGTATTTCTTTATAATCTGAAATTTTTTTGAGGGTTTGTAAATTTGAACGTTGATTTCCACTCCAGGGACTCGCTTTCCGTGGGCGGTCCGGGAGCCTCCTCGGCGCTCTTTGCGCCTGTGGGGTCTCCCTTGGACACGTATTTCCCGCAGGAGTCTCGCACCTTCCGTTCCAATCAACTGGAATGTTTTTTTGATCTGTTGGAACTTTTTTTAAGAAAAAAACAGATATTTCTCTAATTTGTCTACAGTAGGAGCACTACTAAGTAGTGCTCCACATATCTTAATATTCCATTTGGCGATAGTATCTTCTAAGTGTTAATGGATGATTTCTTTCACGCTCAAGGTAAACGCTGATTCGACTTAATACTGACCAGTTAATACTAACAGAAAAGTGCTTTCTGAATTCTTCGCTGATACCTTCCATTTCAAAGATTTTGGTATCAATAACCGTTAAATTTTTCGAGATATTTTCTACAAATCTCTCTACACGGTCCATCAGCGGTCTAGTTTCATCTTCTCCTTTTAGTAAAATAACACTTGTATCTTCTACAACAAGTTCAAGCGTGCCATGGAAAAACTCTGCAGCGTGGATGGATTTCGCCTGGATCCATTGCATTTCCTCTAAAATGCACATGGCATATGAATAAGTGTTTCCCCATAGGTTACCAGAACCGACCATCATGTGGTAATCCGTGTCTTTATGTGCAATGGCAAATTCCTCTGCTTTTTTGTCAAAAGATTTAATGGCATCTAGAATTGCACGCGGAAGTAGAGAAACCTCCTTCGTGAATTGTTCATATTGCGGGAATTCATTGTTGTTATGCATGAAACGGAAGACGACCATGTACAAAAGCATAAAGAAAGTATCAAAAGAGTGCGTTTCAGAACCTGTCGTTATACAGTAATCCGCAATTTGTGTTAACGGAGTATTTGGCTCTGCAACTAAAGCGATTGTAGTGGCGCCTTTTTCTTTACAATACTCAGCCGCCGCAACAGTTTCTTGAGTAGTCCCGGATACAGATGTAAAAATACAGACTGAATCTTTGCTGAAATGCTTATGATTCATCACCATGAACTCAGCAGCAATTTCTGCATGGACATCGATGGTAGAATTTGATTTTAAAATGTATTCATAAGGATACATCATGGCTATGGTGCCACCAGCGCCGATCAGAAAAATATTGCTGTAGCCCCTTTTTGTGATTCCATCTACGATTTCTTCAATCTGGCCTCTAAAAGCAAGGCCCTCTTTTTCTACAAGATTTAGAAATAACTCTTCATCAAACTTTAGCATCAACAGCTTCCTCCCTTATCCCCGTTCATTTGTTATGTCTTGTATTATATCTAAACATAATAATTTATACAATTGTTTTATTTTAAATTTTAGTGCGTTTGTCAAAAGAAGGCCCAACTTCCCTTAACATTCTGCTAAGCCACGATATCGCAGTCGTTATTTTTCTTGGATCCATATTTCCTTTCCCAATAATAGTAAACCGGCAGACCTGTTGCGATGACGATCAATGCTGCAATCACTCCTTGAATAGGCGCCCAAGTAAAAGTTCCCCAAGCCAGCCATGATGCTCCAAGAATAGCTAAAACCGTCGTTAATCTCCACATTGGCATACGATAGATTGGGTTATAATCATCCCTTTTACGACATTTATAAACAGCGGCAAAGTCCATAATGTTAATAACCAATTGAATCAGTGTGAAATAGCCAAGTAACACCGTTAAATTACTGAAGCACACAAGAATACATGCATACGTAACCTGAACGATGATGGAGAAGCTTGGAGTTTCATATTTAGGATGGACCTTCGCAAAGCGTTGAAAGAATAGTCCATCCTTTGCCATTGCATACTCAAGGCGGGGCTGAAACATTATGCAAGAGCTCAACGAACCCAAGATAACAATAATCGCCGTAATGGCCACAAATGATGATGCAATATCCGATAATCCCGGAATATATTTTACAGCTTCGGAAACAGCCGCATTGGAGTTGATTAATTCTTCAAATGGCATCAAGCCGATGACACAAATGGCTAGCAGCGTATATAAAGCCAACACGATGAATACCGAACTAATAAGAGCTCGGGGAAGTATTTTCCCTGGATTTTTGAACTCCCCAGCCATGAAACAAATCGCAGCCATCCCCGTATATGCCCATGTGGTTGCAGATACACCGCCTATTAAACTTGACTTTTGGGCATCAGGTCCTGGAGTATAAGCAAAGTTTTCAGGGTTCATATACATTATTCCCAGCACAATGACGATCAGGAAAGGAATGATCTTGATAGCCGTGATAATAACTTGGAAAAGACCTCCTTCTTTCACACTTCGATAATGAATCGATGTGATGAGCAGGATGATCGCAATACCCAATAATTTCCCGGCAAACCCTGAGAAAAATGGAAAAAAGGTTGCTAAATAAGAAACAATCGCTAAAGCCATAATCGATATGGATGGGGGATCCAACGCCCAGAAAGTGGCCCATCCATATAAAAATGCCAAAGGCCTCCACCCAGCTTTATTTAAATAAACGTAACCGCTTCCATTTTGGGGGTATGCTGTCGATAACTCGGCCAGCACCATTACTTGCGGTATGGCAATCACCCCGCCTATTATCCAGGCTAGAATAGAAATGGAAGGAGTACCCGCAGCCCTTGCAACATCACCAGATGAGACAAAAATACCCGATCCTATAGTAGTTCCAACAGCAATAGCTAGAGCAGACCAAAAACCCAGTTTTCGTGTAAGTGTGCCATTACTCATAAAGAGTTCCTCCAAATTAGATGATTAAATTCCCAATTCCCTTACTTTTTCAATAGATTTCATGATTGCATCACTTGGATTTTGATAATAATTTGATCCCATAATCTCTAGAGTACAACTTCCTTTGTAACGATGGCTTTTAAGGCTCGCTAAATATTCTCTCCAATTTAAAACACCATCATCTAGTGCCAAATGCGTATCTGATTGACCATCTCCATCCATTAGGTGAAAATGGCTTAATTCGGGAAGAAAGGAAAAGTACTCATCAGGTGTTTCACCTGCCAGTTGCATGGAAACTGTATCTATCATTCCTTTTAGCGAAGGAGATTGGATTTCCTCTAACATTTTCTTTAGCCCCTTAGAGTCAATTACCAGATTGGATTCATATTTTGTCAATGGCTGTAAAGCAAGAATCAAACCTTCCTTCTCAGCTACTTTGGTTAATTGAAAGATTGAGTCACTTGCATACTTCCATGATTCCTCTTGTGAAACAGAAAAGTCCCCTATTCCAGAAGTGATAAGCATCATGTTTGTGTCTAACTCCAGCGCGGCGTAAAGATTTTCCATAAAATATTCAATGCTTTTTTTTCGCCAATGAGCATCCGAGGATGCAATGTTATAAGGATAAATACATTGTTCTGGAGTATAGCAGATGATTTTCATATTTCTAGATTTAATTTCCCTTCTCAAACTCCTTATATTTCCTAGCATGTTGCGATAAACATACAAATGCGGCTCCCCACCCCATAATTCAATGCTTTTAATCTCAAGGTTGTCCATGCAATCCAAAAAATAATGAAAAGGGAAATGCCTAAAAGTGATATTCATCCCTGCAATATTCAATTCTTTCACCCCCTTAAAACGACTTTTTATTTGTTATGTTTTGTATTATAATTAACCAATACATTGATTGCAATAATTATTTCGAATATTTAAAAAATATTAATTCGCAAAATACGGAAAAGTCGTGATTTTATTGTTCATCACACCTTTTTATCAATTAACTATTTTTTAGTGACTACGAATGATAGAATGTTAAAGTATTTAAACCTAGTGCAAAAATTTCTCTGGTACATTGTAAGTATTATATTGGTGATTATTGTTTGAAATATGATATACCTGTAGAATGGATGTTAACCTGGGGGATTTCCAAGAGAATGTATCCTGAATTATTGTCAAGTGAGTGGTTAATAAAGAATAAACACCTCAAAAAAGCCGTAAATTGAGATGAATCTCCTTAAATGGTGTATTTTATTGGAAAATATAGGTTAGTTTACACTAATACTTCGTGAGACGAATTAGTTTCTATAACTTGAAAAAATCGCAGGCAGTAGAATTTGTACTGCCCTAGCGGAAAGGACGTGCCATAATAATGAATCACGACAAAACAGCCATCACTAAAATTCGTACAGGCCCCATGTTTGCGGTGATGCTGGCTGGTGCTCTAGTCGCTTTCTTAAATCAGACTTTAATCAATATCGCATTGCCTCAATTAATGACTCATTTTGACATATCAGCTGCAACAGCTAATTGGCTTACTACAATCTTCTTATTGGTCAATGGGATTGTCATCCCGATTACCGCTTTCTTAATGGAACGATTCAATACAAGACAATTATATCTTGCTTCGATGGGACTCTTTGCATTAGGAACTTTTTTATGTGGAATTGCCCCCAGCTTCTCCGTCTTATTGATCGGACGTGTGGTTCAAGCTGCAGGTGCGGGGATTTTGTTCCCGTTGATTACAAATGTAATTTTCACTTTATTTCCGCCTAACAGACGAGGTTTCGCAATGGGCATATTTGGTATCGCGATGAATTTTGCCCCAGCTGTAGGACCGACATTATCAGGATGGATTATCCAAAACTATTCATGGCGAGTTCTGTTTTTTATCATTTTCCCATTCGCCCTGCTTGACTTCATCTTTGCCATTTTCATCATTAAAAAAGTAGGGAAAACCAGCCGGCCTAAACTCGATAAACTGGGTGTAATTCTATCCACTATCGGATTCGGCGGAGTTCTATATGGATTTGCTACAGGCGGTACCAAGGGCTGGGGCAGTCCCGAAGTACTGACGATGTTCCTTGTTGGAGGAATCAGTTTAGCTTTATTTGTCTGGAGGCAATTCACTGTATCTCATCCTATTTTGGAATTTAGAATTTTTCGGTATCGGATGTTCACTTTAACGACAATCATCAACATCATCGCAACTATGGGTATGTTCTCCGGAATGATCATCATGCCAATCTATATGCAGAATATCCGTGGATTTACTCCGATGGAATCCGGTCTCATGCTATTGCCTGGCGGGATTTTAATGGGGATCATGTCTCCTATCACCGGAAAGCTGTTTGATCGATTTGGTGCAAGATGGCTTGCGGTGAGCGGACTTGCCATCACTATCATTACAACCTATCTTTTAGCGCGGCTTGAAACAGATACGTCCTATTCTTATGTGGTATGGGTATATACGATTAGAATGTTTGGAATGTCGATACTGATGATGCCTATCTTCACAGCTGGATTAAATGAATTGGCACTTAGCCTAAATAAATATGGAACAGCAATGGTCAATACATTGAGAATGGTAGCAGGCGCAGTTGGCATGGCGTTCTTTGTGTCCATCATGACAAACCAGGGAACGAAACATGTACAGGAAATCTTATCTCAAAGGAATATATCACCAGATAATACATCACAAATGGCGATGGCCATTAAACAAGGCAGCGTAATGGGAGTGGATGATGCATTCATGATCGCAACAGGTTTGACCATAGTTGCATTCATACTGGCCTTCTATATACGGCAAACATCACCGCAAGAAGATACCATTACAAATCGCCTATCAAAAAAAAGCAGCTTGAATAATCAAGGCTAAATTCAACCTATTTTCCAAGGTAAAAAAATTCTTATATTATTAAACTGACTTGCCCCATGAAGACATATAAATGCCAAAAAAAGAGACACTTTTTATGAGTGTCTCTTTTTTTGCCCAAATTACTTCCTGGCCCCAGGTATTTTGATCCTGCCGCTCTCATACGGCTAAATTTCAGAACATCATTTAAAGAAAGCCAACAATTCACAAATTGCACTGGTACTTTCAATATGCTGAGTATATATTTACATTCCTCTCATATATTTTAAGATAATGATTTGGACAAGGGGAATGTATTAATGAAAAAGTTAGTTACCCTGCTTTTTTCAAGTTTTTGCATTGGAATTGGTATTAACATGTTTATCGTTCCCATTCATCTAATAAATGGCGGGATATTTGGAATAAGTTTGTTAATCAAATATGTTTGGGGAATCCAGGTTGGGCATACCATGATCATGATCAATATTCCCATATACCTTCTATCTCTTCTATACGATAAGTCTTATTTCTTTAATGCCATCCTTGGGTTAGCTTTTACATCAACCATTATTGATTGGCTAACACCACTAAACGGTTTGGTTCATCTACCGATCATAACAAGTGCCATTATCGGCGGAATGACGATTGGGATTGGTGTCGGTTGTATGCTGAGACAACATATTAGCCCCGGTGGAGTGGATTTACTAGCACTATTAATCTCTAAAGCTACAGCAACTAATCCTGGAATTATTATTTTTATCATTGATTCTCTCATAGTAATTGCCGGAATTATTATATTGAAAGACTTAAAGTTAATGTATTCCCTCATCACGATTTCCTGTGTCGGGTTATGCGTCATTTTAATCAATTCTTTTAAATCAATAAACTTTTTTACAAGATAAAGCTGTAAAAGGGTCAAATACAGTGTTCGCAATGTTCACTATACATATCGACCAACACTTCAGGGATAAAAGCAGCAAAGCTATTCTTGGAATATTCTTGAAATTTTATCAAAAAGGCAGTGGTTAAAGTAGCCACTGCCTTTTACATTAAAGAAAACTCCAAATTACCTTCAAGCAGTGGACTTTTAGACTAGAACAATTGGACAATTCATGATTTTGTGATCAACCCTCTCTTAAGGATGTAAAAGATCAAACGGAGGAAATCCTCACTTGATTTAAGAAATTTGCGACACTCCTGCCGAAAAACTGGTTAGCCGAGTTCCCGAAGACACTTGCTTTGATGCGGCTTGGCAGACAGTCGCACGTTTACTCGAGATTTCGTGCTGCACTCGTGATTTCGCGCCGTTTACTGTATATTTTGCTGTTTTACTTGTGATTTCGCGCCGTTTACTCGTGAGTTTTGCTGTTTTACTCGTGAGTTTTGGCTATTTACTCGTGAATTTTGCTGTTTTACTCGTGATTTCGTGCTGTACTCGTGATTTCGCGCCGTTTACTCGTGAATTTTACTGTTTTACTCGTGAGTTTGCGCCGTTTACTCGTGAGTTTTGGCTATTTACTCGTGAATTCAGCATATTTACTCGTGATTTCATGCTGCACTCGTGATATTACTGTTGAAGTTCAATATTTTTAGAATGCATTAAAAAAAGGAAAGTGGAATATGATTAGAATGTCAATCTAAGGGAGGGAATGAGAATAAATGAAAAAAATAAAAATTATATATTGGATTTTTACAGGGCTTTTAGTGGCACTAATGGTTTTGGGTTCTATTCCGGATATAATGTCTGTTCCCAATGCAGTCGCTTTATTTAATCATTTAGGTTATCCTACCTACCTCCTACCCTTTATTGGAATTGCCAAATTATTAGGTGTCGTGGCTATACTTATTCCAGGCTTTCCGAGAATCAAGGAATGGGCTTATGCCGGTTTTGTATTTGATTTGACTGGTGCTATGTATTCAAGCATATCAGTGGGCGACCCTGCCAGTGAATGGCTGCTTTTCATTATCGGATATATATTGATAGCCGGCTCTTATATTTATCATCATAAAATAGTTAAAATCCGCTACATCGAGCACATCGAGCAATAAGGATAGCTTAACAATATAAATAAATTAGCAATGAAAAAACACCGATGATGAACTGCACCCCAATTGTTAGACACTTCCAACAATTGGAGGTGCAGTTTCTTTATGGCCAAATTTACAGCTACAAGCCGTACAGAGATATCTTGAAGGTACAGAGGGCAGAAAAGCATAGCTAAATCTATTGGTTAAAAAGAGGAAGGAGTGATATATGCTTTCATCTTCGTTTACCTTTCTAAATAGAAATTAAAAGAGTCCCAATAGGGTTTCCTTATTGGGACTCTTTTAATTGAGCATTAGATGATTAACTTACTGTTTTTGAAGACAAATAAGCGACAAGTATATAGCGTTCAGGTGCTGACCCGATATAATCAAAGGGGTAACAGGTACTGACGGTTAGCGTTGCCCGTGGCTTTGGTACGATTACGGTTCGATCATCCTCATCCACAATTCGAACTTTGTTGACTTTGTATGTGAACTCTCCTGCCGATGTTCTTACTATCAACAAATCTCCTTCGCCAACTTGCCCGAGTTTACGGAATACCGTATCTCTATGACCGGAAAGAACGGAATTGTCATTTTCACCAGGTAGCACACTTCCTGCAAAGTGACCAACGCCTTTTTCCAATTCATCCTCGTTTGTGCCATGGAAAATAGGGAGTTTTGTTTTTAGTTTGGGTATATACAGTTCCCCGATTTCTTCACCCGTTTCAGGGCGGACAGGATATAGATCTTTCTTTGTTGTTTTATTACTTGCTGGTTTATCACTTGGTGTTTTCTGTACTGTTTCATTTACTTGGCTACTTGGAGCATGAGTCTTGTAAAGAAAGTAGCCTTTTGCAAACTTATACAGATTGGATGTGGAAAACCAAATCCCAAATAAAATGATGGCAATTGTACAAGAAAGCAGCAGCAACCGCTTTTTCTTTAATTGTTTCATATTAAGCTTTCCTAATTTTTCGATACATCAAGCTTCCGAACAAGACAAGAAATAGTCCTAAAAGGGCGCTAGGCAAATAATCGGAAGCGGTATTTGGCAGTTTAGCTCCTTTTACGGTTTGATGTTCTGAATTTGTATGAGTACTGATCTTTTGTTTTACTGGTTTAGCAACTGGTGCCTTTTCATTGGTTTTTTGCACCTCTTTTGCAGATTCCTTTATTTGCCAGCCTGCATTAGTAAGAGTGTCAGAATCGACCATTTCACCTGTTATTAAAAGATCAGCCAAGAACTTCCCGTCAGTATTATATATCGCTATTTTCAGGTTAGCACCCTTCAATTCTTCCAATTTCATTAAATCCATAAGGGATACAGGTGATTCCGAGCCACTTTTCACAAGGGAATAGGATACATTAAGCTTAAAGATGGAAAGGAATTCTTCATAAATTGATGCCATTTCAGCTATCTGTTCAGCTGTAAGCTCGGTTGCTACATCAAATTCCTCGAAAGCCATCATGCGGTTGCCCAATTCTTCTAGTTGCTTGACTGTTTCCGGATTGGAAAGATGCTCTTCCAAAGACATTAAGTGGTCTTCAAGCCGCTGTAGTTCCTCTTCCGTTAAACCGAGTTCTTCCTCGAAAATGGGAAGCAGATCATCGGCAACCTCACCATCCATCCCGCCACCAGTAAGGTTCCAAACAGTTTCTTCAAGATTATCTATGTATATATAATCGTTAATATCTTCACCATTTTCTTCCAACATTTGAAGCAAGGCTTGTTTATCCAATTCATAATTCTCATTAAAATAATCTAAGTTGCTTAGATCTGCCTTTATGACGTCACCCAAGAATTCGCTAAGTTCTTCGACAGATTCAAATTCTTCCAGGCTGAAATCATAAAGTTCCAATGACGCTTCGATATCTTCTTTTGTTACTTCGAGGCCTCTTTCCTTGCTAACCTTGGCTAAATAATTTACTAATTCTTTGTCAAAGTTTGGATCGCGTTCAAAATCGCCCTCTTCTGTATAGAAATAAACAGCTTCATCGAGGTCCCAGATAAAGATATAATCGTCTAGCTCTTCGCCATTTTCGTGTAATAGATTAATTAGGCTCTCATTAGTTAGACTATAATCTTCATAAATGGCATCTAAATTACTTAAATCTGCCTTAATGACTTCGCCCAAGGCTTCTTTTAAATCACCAATAGATTCAAAGTTTTTAATACTTTCATCGTAAAAAGAAAGAGATGTTTCAATATCATCCTTCGTCACTTCAAAACCCCTGACAAGGCTTACCTCTTTTAAATACTTTGTAAGTTCTTGCTCAAAATTTTTGCTTGGTGCTGCCGATGCTAATTGCGGATATAAGCTAATTAACAACGTAAATGAAACTAAAATCGCCCACAGTTTTTTCATACTTTTCTCCTATTCATAACATTTCATATGTTTCTAGAAAATTATAAGGTAATAACAATAATTTAACAATGAAGTTATTTTTTCCAATAAGGAAAAATTGCTATTTTACTTACTTTGCAAACAAGCATTTGCAGCATTTATTTCTTATAAAGACGTATTTCTTCCTATTAATATAACGATTACAACAACCCCTCCCCTTGTGTCTTCAGATAAAAGAATTATTAATATTGTATTCCTACTAAATTTAACTTAAGCGAAAAATTAACAACAAATTGACCGCCGGGCTAACCATCTATTCAACCATCAATTTTGCCATATCAAGTAAAGTAATCAGTCTAAAAGTACCGGAATTCACATCCTATAACTATGCGTTTAGACATAGCGAAAAAAGACATAATCCATCTTCATGCTCCCTCTTCTACAACAAGATGCAACTCCCCATTTCCTGTAAGTGTATCCTTCTAACTTATAAAAGTTATCTTCGATTACACTTTTTCAAACAAAAAAAGAGACTGTAAATGACAATCTCAAGTGATGTATGTTTAAAAGAAAATGAAAAGCTATTTATTGACGCGTTTCTTCTATATATAAAAGATGAACCTAGACCCAAAAAGTCAAACCCAACTGCAGTTACTCTTACAATTTTTTAGTAGTATCCATGCGATCTAACGACATCTGATACCCACCATTACTCCCATAATTCAATAGTTTATTAACTCTTGAAATAGTAGCTGAAGCGGCACCAGTTTCTGCCTCGATTCCTTCATATGTAAAGCCATCCCGAAGCATTCTGGCAACTTCTAGTCTTTGGGTAAAAGCTTTTATTTCATTCATTGTGCACAAATCATCAAAAAAAGCCATACACTCTTCTTGTGTCCGTAAAGAAAGGATAGCCTTAAATAATTGTTGTATGTTTTTTTCAGACAATTTACTTTTGTACATAACTGACCTCCAATAAAGTTTTCAAAATAATATTTATCTTCACATTGAGGATGCGCTCCTATTGCCTCCCCATTCTAAATCGGGAACCAATTTCAACTGACTGACACTTTAATCACACTTGGAAGCAGGTATGAAATGCAATATATACCTTGCAACTCCCATTCAAAAGGCCTTACATAAAAATGCAGAAAGGTTTTTTTGCTTTTTACTCCAAATCTTTCTACCGTTTTATTAATAATTTAGCAGACTCGTCCAATCTTGCGGACAGCCTGCCTTCTCACTTTTAACGTACAAGTGCATTCTAATTATTTGAATGCTTTCTCTATTACGCTTATGTTCTCTTTCTTATATAGAGCGCCATTTTTGATATACTGTGATGCTCCCTCTTTTGCCTGCTCTATGTTTTCTGGTGTAAGTTTTCTGATGACCTTAGCGGGAACTCCGGCTACTAAAACACCCGGTTCAATTATCTTTCCTTCTGGAACTAGAGCCCCCGCAGCGATTAGAGAGCCTTCTCCGATTACTGCTCCATTTAAAATTGTTGCGCCCATACCAATTAACGCGCCATCTTCTACAGTACAGCCATGTAGAACCACGTTATGCCCGACAGTAACATTTTCACCGACTTTAATTGGAAAACCTGGATCCACGTGAACTATTGCACCGTCTTGAATATTTGATCCTTTTCCTATCGTTATTTTCTCATTATCCCCTCTTAAAACGGCATTGAACCAAACGGACGTATCTTCCTTAAGTTCTATGTTTCCAATCAACTGTGCTCCTGGGGCTATATATGAGCTTGAATGTACATTGGGGAAGTGTCCTTTAAATTTATGAATCATTCTTTATTCCTCCTTTTAAAATATGTTCATTATTCCATAATAAAACCAAAGGAACCTCTATTCGGAGCCTTTCTTAAACACTATTAATATAGTATAAGAATCTTAAATCTGGCCCCTGCATACAACTGCCACGGTTCCATCCTTTATATGTCTCCACATATGCAGCTACCTTTGGATTGTCCTCCTTCTCTCCAATGATTTTGTTTAGAATTCATTTTTTAGAAAGAGATTGTCCCTGAAATCACTCCTACGATGATATAAATAAGCAAAATCCCTAAAGACCATTTTGCTGCATATTTATGAAGATCACCTAGGCTGATACCCGTTATGTGAATCAATAAATAAACAGATGCTACGAGTGGACCCATAATACCAAAAGGAGTGCCGTATAATGCAGCTGTTCCAATTGATAAAGTATCAATGCCGTAAGTAGAAGCAGTTTCAGCCAGGACTGGCAGAATCCCAAAGTAGAATCCATCAGGACCAATTAAAAAGATGGCAGGTGCACTAACAACCGCAGTTATTAAAGCCAGATATGGACCAAGGTCTGTAGGGATAATTGAAACAATCGATTGTGCCATAGATTCAGAAATTGGAGTACCTTTGAAAATTCCTGAGAAAATCCCAGCAGCAAAAACCATGGCAACCACTGCTATTGCATTAGGTGCATGAGCGGCGACCCGATCTCGTTGATCATTTAAGACTGGATAATTAATGAGTAGTCCTAGTGCGGTACCAATGATAAAGAGTACGGCAGCAGGTAACCATTCTAGTACAATGGCAACCATGATAACTATTGATACAAGGAAATTGATCCAAATTAGTTTAGGACGCTTAATGTTTGTGTTTTTTGGTGAGATATTTTCTATTGTAGCGCTTTCGATTGCAGCATCTATTATTCTAGCTTCAGGGATAGAAAAAGATTCTGTATTTTCCTTTTTGTATCTAGCTCGTTCTTTCATACCGATAAAATAAGCAACGGCAATAACATACAGCAAACATACAAGCATTCCAGGCAACATTTGAAGATATAATTCCGTTGGATTAAGATTTAACACACTCGCTACGCGGCCAGCAGGTCCCCCCCACGGAACCAGTGTTGTGATACCAATTTGCATGATTGTAATGGAGGCCAATATGATAGGACTGATCCCCATTTTTTTATATAGAGGAAGAAAAGCTGTTACAACAATCATCATCGTCGTGGATCCATCACCATCAAATCCAATAATTCCCGCTAACACAGCAGTTCCTACAATAATCTTTAGTGGATCTCCGTTAGCTAACTTTATAATCTTTGAGGTTAATGGATCGAATAACCCTGTATCTACCATGACACCAAAATACAAAATGGCAAATAACAAAAGAATAGCGGTAGGCGCTACATTTTGAATACCTTCCATTATCAACGTCCCTAATTCTGGTCCAAATCCTCCGATTAAACCAAAAATGATAGGTACAATTGTTAGGCCAATAAACGGAGATATACGTTTTGACATAATCAAAAATAAGAAGGTACAAATCATAGCAAATCCTAAAATAGATAACATAAACTTAGTTCCTCCCCAAGGTTCGTTATTGGTACCGCTTTCAAATATGCCTGGAAATTTACTGTAACCATATCTTTTTTTCTCAGGTCAGAAAAGAAGCATTATAACCCCCTTTTATCTTAAAGATTTTCATTCCCTGTTTACCTGTGTAAGCCAACAGACAGGCATGATATGTTTTAAGGTTTGGCAAGCAAGGATAAAGTAAACTATTTTTGCTGATTCAATTTTTTTCCCCCAAGGACTTCTTTGTTATGTTGTCCTAGTTCAGGACCAATCCACTCAATGCTGCCCGGAGTTTCAGATAGTTTTGGTACAATTCCTGGAACTAGTACCTGCTCCCCACCCGGCAAAGTGACCGTCTGAAGCATATCACGTGCTTGATAATGTTCATCCCTTACAATATCTTCAATATTATAAATAGGCCCTACCGGCACACCAGCCTCATCTAATATTTTTTGGACTTCTTTTTGTGAGTGTTTCCTAGTCCACTCTTCAATGACTTGATCTAGATATTCTGCATTTTCAGCTCTGCCATTATTGGTTAAATAAGTCGGATTTTCCGCAAATTCTGGCCGTCCTATCGCATGCGCAAATCTTTTGAAAATACTATCGCTATTTGCCGCAATGACGATATATTTACCATCTGCACATATATAGGTATTTGAAGGAGCAATTCCTTCCAAGGTAGCACCTGTTCTTTCTTTTATTATTCCTTTTAAATCGTATTCTGGCAGCACGCCTTCTAGCAAAGAAAATACCGCTTCAGTTAGAGCGACATCCACATATTGTCCTCTTTTTAATGGATCGTTATCTCTCGCTCTTAATGCCATTAACGTACCATTCACAGCATATAAACCTGCTATAGAATCACCAACTGCTAAACCAACTCGAACTGGGGGACGATCAGGAAATCCTGTCAGGTACCGTAGGCCACCCATTGATTCCGCAACGCTGCCAAATCCTACTTTGTTTCGGTAAGGGCCTGTTTGGCCATAACCAGAAATCCTTGTCATAATGATACTTGGATTAATTTTCTTAATATCTTCATAGCCAATTCCCCATTTTTCCAACGTTCCTGGACGGAAATTTTCAATAATTACATCCGCATCTTTTGCTAACTCCCGAACCATCTCCTGCCCCTCTTCTTCACGAAGGTTAAGAGTTATAGATTTTTTATTTCTTGCATGCACGTACCACCACAGGGAAGTTCCGTTATGCATCACTCTCCAATTTCGTAAAGAATCCCCTTTATTAGGATCCTCAACCTTGATCACTTCAGCACCAAATTCACCAAAAATCTTCCCGGCAAACGGAGCTGCTACAAAGTTACCTAATTCTAAAACTTTAATACCCTCTAAAGGTTTTCTCATTGTATTCCCGCCCTTCAATTATTAACATATCCTACCTGGTTCCTAACTTTCATTTTTAATTTTCTGAATATTCTAATAACGTATACAATTAACTGTGTGGTTTTTCCTAATTTTGAATTAACTTTATACTGTTTTCGTTAATTCTTTACTGTTTCCTAATAGTTGGGGAAATTCGGTATCTAATGTCGTTAAATGTTCCAAATCCAAACCTGTTTTGATATTCTGTTTTTCTAAAAATTCTACTACACGACTTGCCTGAATATTCCCAGGAGACCCAGGAGCATATGGACATCCTCCTAGTCCAGCTTGGGCTACATCAACTAAATGAACACCAGCCTGTATCCCAGCCATAACATTTGCCAAACCGTATCCATACGTATCATGCAGATGAAGCCCAATAGGAATATCCGGAAACTTCTCTACCAAACGGCTACAGTATTCATATACCTGTCTCGGCGTTGCTTTGCCGATTGTATCACCCAGGCCTAATTCGCAAACCCCATTATTAACGAGGTACTCTGCAATCCTTTCCACCTCTGAGTATGGTACGATCCCGGCAAACGGACAAACAAATGCCGTTGAAATTGCACCAATTGTTTTTCTACCCTCCTTAGTCGTTTCTTCAATTAAATCTTTAATTTCAATTAAAGATTCATTAGAACTCTTATTTAAATTTGCCTGGTTATGCTGGGTGCTCGCAGAGAGGAAAAAAAGCGCATTGTGAATCTTTGAATTTAGGAACCTGTCTAATCCTCGTTTATTTGGGACCAAGGCTTCATATTCTACTCCACGAGCCATTGGCAGATTTTGTCCTAATTCATCCGCATCTTTCATAGCAGGAACCCACTTTGGATGAACAAAGGACGTGACTTCCAAGCGGTCAAATCCTGCTTCAATTAAATTTTTAATTTTATTTATCTTTTGATCGGTTTCTACAAATACAGGTTCATTTTGCAGGCCATCTCTCAATGTAACATCACGAATTTTAAGTTTTTCTGGAAAAATCATTTTTTTCACTCTCCTTTTATTAATATTCGTCATCCTTAACACCTGAGTACATGGAAACATAAAATTGATAATCACGTTGAATATGTGCCTTCATTAACTCCTCAGCAGCTTTCCCATCCTCATTTTTAATAGCATTCCATATCGCTTTATGTTCATCGGCACCTGCTTCTATTCTCTTCGGGATATTCAATACGGCATTTCGATAAAAAGAAATTAATGCATTTAACTGATTCATCATTTTCATCAAATAAGGATTACCACTAGCCTCCACAATCAGGTAGTGAAATTGGCTGCTTAGGATCTTTAATTTTCCAAGCTCTTTCTTATCAACCATGAGGTTCATTTTATCAACTAAATCTGACAATTGTTTACGCTGTTTTTCATTCATACGTGAAGCTGCATAAAACGCAGCTGTAGGTTCAAGGCTTAGCCGGCATTCGTAAAGATATTTAAAATCTGAAAAGGTTGCGCGGTACACTCTTACTCCGCCTCTTGGACTGACGGAAACTAAACCTTCACTGTTTAACCTGCGGATTGCTTCTCGGATTGGACTTCTGCTGACACCTGTCTCCTGAGAAACTTTTCCTTCCACAATTCGTTGGCCAGGAGGTATGTTGCCGCTTACAATTTGTTCATGTAAATATTCATATACTTGATTTTGTAGAGTTTGCGACTGTACTGTTTTTAACTTCAATTTTATCACACCCATAGTCATAATTTTCAGATAATGTATACAAAAAAATATTTGTTTACATTATCATAAATCAAATGGATGTTTTTGACTATAGTGTGATATTTTTTTCTGCAGCTTCATAACAAAAGACTCGATTTTTTTAGGTTGCACCTACCCTTCACTGTGAAAATAGTGTAATTAGAACAATTCCCTCGCTAATTTCACAATTTTTCTAAATGTTATTATAACTTTCCCCCTACTGCAAGCTTATACATTAAAGCATATATTCTGTAAAACGGCTAGCTTTCACCGCGTTAAAGTTAAATAGCTTCTTTAATCTAAAAATAAATGAATCTGCTGTCAGCATTATCACCTTTGTTTTAACAATCGAGATTCATTTGTACAATCTTAATCATTCCATCCTCATCAATGTCTATCTCAAATAAGCCATTTTTGGTTAAGAATATAGAATACGCAGTCTTACTAACCTTTTCATTGTTTATCTGTCGGATGGCAGAAGAAAATTTAATGATAAAATATTTTAGATCTGTTCTGGTGGCATCCACTTCATTTATTAAATAATTCCGGAGATACATCATTTCTGTATTCGGAAATGTTTTATAAAAAAAATCGAGAGGATTGCTTTTTTGAAAAGCATCATCTGATGAGAAGTAAGTGACACGAGGTATACCATCAGCTGTAAACCCTGCCAATAAATAAACAGTTGCATAATCCTGTTCAGGATATAATTTTTGGAACGCCTCCAATGAATTTCTAAATAATTTTTGAGATTGTGCCTCGATTTCTTCAATTGAATTTGTTCCAAGAGAAAACATTTTTAGTTCTTCCATGCACGTATCGATGATATTTTTAACACCCGCAAAGGCAAAAATTACATTTTGATTTAATGCTATTACTTTTTTTTCATCATCACTAAAGGTTTCGGTTCCTCTATAGGTTATTCTTTTATCAGCCATAATAAAAACACCATTTTCAAACTTTTTACCAATTAATGCAGTCATAATGAATTCCCTTCAGAATAAAAATAAGGCCCTACTATCATGCATTTTGGAGTAGGGCTTATTTTTATTTTATCATATATAGATTCCTTCTGAAGGCCTCAAGTTTCCGGACAGTAACAACTCTAAATATATAATTCTCGATCAAAACATCTATCAATTATTATTTTCTTTCTGTTTTACACGATTTCCCCTAGTTTAATGTTAGCCACATATTGATCGATTTTTTTATAAAGTTCATCCGGATCGTCTGCGACAATATTTTCACCATTTATAAGTGCGAATGGCTCCATCAAACATTGGCCGCAATATAACAAGCACCTTTCCTCAATAACCTCCAAATCGGTGCGCTCAATTAATTTTCCCTTCATAGTTTCCAACTCGTCTTCGAAATTACATGGACAGAACTTTACGTTAATTTTCATGGTTAACTCCCCTCCCCTTCGGTTTTTGTTGCCAACATTTTAATTGGATTAACCAAAAGTTTGCAAGAGTACACTCAAACGCATATTCGCTTTAACGGTTTAAAAGACTTATGCCATAAATACTAAACGCGTTAAAACACATATTTGCGCGATGAATTTTTATAGATTAAGATGTGAAACATTACAGAATCTAATTTTGAAAATTCTGTTTCTTAAAGTTAAAAATGATAAGGGAGAGGTTAAAATGGCCGAAAAAATGGTAGCATCACCTAAAACTAAAAAAGAAGAATTGTTCCCGGTAAAGAGTGTTCATTACGTAGAAATCTATACAGGAAACGCAAAGCAGGCTGCTTATTACTATGCGAAATCTTTCGGTTTCAAACTTGTAGCATATAAAGGATTAGAAACAGGTTCCCGTGACCGTGTATCTTACGTAATGGAACAGGGCGCTATCCGATTGATTTTAACAGGTACCCTATCAGACAATACAGACGTTGCCGAGTTTATAAAACTTCATGGCGAGGGTGTAAAAGATATCGCCCTCCTCGTAAAGGATCTAGATAAAACATATGCGGGTGCGATTGAACGAGGTGGCATCGCTCTTCGGGAACCATGGGTGGAAGAAGATGAAAACGGCAAGGTGAAAAAAGCGATATTAGGTACATATGGGGATACAATTCATACGCTTGTGGAATCAGTCGATTATAAAGGCGTATTTATGCCAGGGTTTGAAGCTCGCGAGAACACCCTTGGATCTCAACCAACCGGATTAATTGGTGTTGACCACCTTGTTGGTAATGTGGAAGTTATGGAAGAATGGACAAACTATTATGAAAAGGCATTCGGTTTTACTGTTCTGAAGCATTTTGATGATGAAGACATTTCGACCGAGTACTCTGCCCTAATGTCAAAAGTTATGATGAATGGAACAGGACGCATTAAGTTCCCAATTAATGAGCCTGCGGAAGGAAAGCGAAAGTCTCAAATTCAAGAATACCTAGATTACTATAATGGACCGGGCGTTCAGCATCTTGCCCTTTTGACAAACGATATCATCGGCACGGTGGCTGCACTCAAAGAAAATGGTGTGGAATTTTTAAACACCCCTGAGACTTATTATAAAGAACTTGCCAATCGTGTAGGAGATATTGATGAAGATGTGAAACGACTTCAAGAACTTAATATTCTGGTCGATCGTGATGATGAAGGATACTTGCTTCAAATCTTTACTAAACCACTTGTTGATCGTCCAACACTGTTTATTGAAATCATACAGCGTAAAGGTGCACTTGGATTCGGCGACGGAAACTTTAAAGCATTGTTTGAATCGATTGAACGCGAGCAAGAACTTCGCGGAAATATTTGATCGGGAACGGTCATACCGTTGTCTCTCGCGGTATGGCCTCCTTTTATAGGAGGTGTTGAGGTTGTTGTTAACAAAAGTAAATGTAAAGTGGAGAGAAGAAGCGGTCAGTCATTTTATGACAGAACTCATTGATTATGCAGGTCTATTTCCACCGGCTGCACTTCCTCTTCCAGAAGCTATTTCAAATTTTCATGCATACATCCATGATTCGGACAGCTGGATGCTTGGCCCGTTTGTTATTCCTGCTTCACGATTGAGTGAACTTAAATCATTTAAAGCTCTATTTAATGACAAATATCCACTTCGGTTATCTGTTATTTTAACGAAATTCGAAGAAATCGAAACCGAAATGGAAGCTATTCGTCTTTTTTTAGAAACATATAAAACAGCTGGATCCATAGAAGCAATCGAATTTCCGCTTCCAATACAGGTTAATTCTTCATTCTTAGAGAATCTTGAAAAACAAACTGGGAGTTATCCCATTTATTGCGAAATGACAGGGATGAATGATCAACTTCTAAACACATTGGATACTATCAATTCGATTAACCAAAAATCCCTAAAACGTATAGGTATCAAAATGCGCATGGGTGGAATCACGGCTAATTTGTTTCCTACTGTCAATCAAGCAGCATTTGTTATTCACGAATGCCAGAAACGAGAACTGCCACTTAAATTCACAGCTGGTCTGCACCATCCGATACGCCAGTACCGAACAGAAGTAAAAACACATATGCATGGTTTTGTTAACGTATTTACCGCTTCTATTATGGCATATAGCCGTTCGGTTAATACAGCAACCATTCAAGCCATTTTACTTGATAAAGACCCAACAAATTTTTCATTTACAACAGACTCGCTTTCCTGGCGCGATTTGACGGTCAGTTCGGCCGAGATCATCAAAGCACGCAGTTTCTTTGCAGCTTCCTATGGAAGCTGCAGCTTTAACGAGCCTCGGGAGGAACTAGGAGAGCTTACTATTTTTCATGGGGAGGCAGTAAGATGAAACATTCCTTTATTGAGACAACACCAGAATCACATTTTCCAATTCAAAACTTGCCATACGGCATTTTCAAAAAAAAAGGGCAAAGCCCCCGTGCCGGTACAGCCATCGGTGATTATGTTCTTGATTTATCTGTAATCGATGAAGTTGGATTGCTAAGTGGGACAGGTGCAGAAGGAAAAAATATCTTTTCCTCTTCCTCGCTTAATCAATTTATGTCACTTGGCCGTCCGGTTTGGACTGCTGTACGTACCAAACTTCAATATCTTTTGGATTCGAAAACGTCTGATTTACGAGATAATGAAGAGCTTCGTCTGAAAGCGTTTCACCCATTGGCAGATGTAGAGATGCTTCTGCCAGCAGACATTGGAGACTATACAGATTTCTATGCCTCCAGAGAGCACGCAACCAATGTGGGGACAATTTTTAGAGGGAAAGATAATGCCCTCATGTCAAACTGGACACACTTGCCGATTGGATATCATGGACGGGCAAGTTCGATCGTTCCAAGTGGTACCCAGGTGCGGCGTCCTTCGGGACAGCGCAAACCGAAGGATGCAGATTATCCAGTATTTGGTCCTTCTATACAGCTTGATTTCGAACTTGAGATGGGCTGGTTTATTGGACCTAGCAATCCTCTTGGAGAACCAATTCCAGTTATTCAGGCTGAAGATCATGTTTTCGGGCTCGTTCTAGTAAATGACTGGAGTGCACGTGATATACAAGCATGGGAGTACCAGCCTCTTGGCCCATTTCTTTCTAAAAACTTTGCTACATCCATTTCGCCTTGGGTTGTGCCGCTAGAAGCACTGGAACCTTTTCGTACTGCTGGACCCCAACAGGATCCAGAACCATTTACCTACTTGCAGCAAACAAAAGATGGGGCATTTAATATTAACCTTGAAGTTCATTTGACACCAGAAAATACAGAACAAGCAACCAGAATTACGAATACCAACTTTAGCTATATGTATTGGTCAATCGCTCAGCAAGTGGCTCACCACACCATTACAGGCTGTAATATGCGTCCTGGTGACATGCATGGATCTGGAACTATCAGCGGTCCAAGCCGTGAAGAACGAGGCAGCCTCCTTGAACTTTCATGGCGCGGCACAGAACCGCTTAAACTTAAAGGCGGGGGCGAACGAAGCTGGATTGAGGATGGGGACAAGTTGACTATCAGTGGCTGGTGTCAAGGAGATGGGTATCGAATTGGATTTGGTGAAGTAAGCGGTCAAGTTTTGCCAGCCCTTTCGGAGGCAAAGATTTTAGGTACCCAAAAAGTGAAGATGTAGCAACTAATATACTAAATGTAAAAGACAGTTACATGGAAGGAGTTTTGGCAATGACACATTATGTTAAAATGGGTCGCATTCCTCATAAACGTCATACTCAGTTTCGTCAGGAGGACGGAAGCCTATATTATGAACAATTGATGGGTACGAAAGGTTTCTCTAGTATTCAGTCACTCATTTATCATATCAATCAGCCAACACAAGTAAAAAAAGCACAAAAAATTCGCGATGTCCGTTATGAATATGAAGAAAAAGATGCATTAAAACATCGTCATTTCCGGACATGGAATACGGAAGTTGGCGGCGATTTTCTTGAATCTCGCAAAATTTTCATGGCAAACGATGATGTAGCACTTGGCGTTGCACGCCCTAACCAGCAAATGAATTACTTTTATCGAAACGGTGAAGGTGATGAAATGTTGTTTGTCCATGAAGGAAAAGGCAAGATCGAAAGTATTTTCGGTGAACTAAGCTTTGGGCCAGGTGACTACCTAATCATTCCGATTGGCACAACGTATCGCGTCGTCTTGGAAACAGAAGAAGCTCGCTTTTTCATCCTTGAATCTAATTCATCGATCGTACCGCCAAAGCGCTATCGCAATGAGTTTGGCCAACTTCTTGAGCACTCACCTTATTGCGAACGTGATTTCCGGACACCAGAAAAATTGGAGCCTAAAGATGAAAAAGGAGAATATGAAATCAGAGTGCGGGCACAAGGCATGATCACATCCTATACGTATGATTTTCATCCGCTTGATGCGGTTGGATGGGATGGTTATCTCTTCCCTTATGCGTTCAGCATTCATGATTTTGAACCAATAACCGGACGTGTTCATCAGCCACCGCCAGTACATCAGACGTTTGAAGCACATAATTATGTTCTATGTTCATTTGTACCACGTATGTATGACTATCATCCGGAAGCCATCCCTGCTCCATATGTCCACAGCAATGTGGAAAGTGATGAAGTCCTATATTATGTGGATGGTGACTTTATGAGCCGCCGCGGCATAGAAACAGGATCGATTACCCTTCATCCAAGCGGTTTACCACATGGACCACATCCTGGCAAAATTGAAGCGAGTATCGGTAAAAAAGAAACGCGTGAATTGGCAGTCATGGTCGATACATTCCGTCCGCTGTATATCGTAAAAGAAGCACACGCTATAGAAGATGATGCATATATGAGCAGCTGGCTGCCAAAATAATAGCTGAGGTTTCTTTAACATTTTTCTACCTTTGATAACAAACCATGAACGATTTACTCCCCCTAGGCAGATCAGTTCATCACAATATCAATCATGAAATAAAGCCGGAGCAAGAATCCTAGCTCCGGCGCTTTTGTTGTCATAATAGTTCTTCAGCAAGTCTGCGACTTTTTCCTCTAGTTCTTTATTTTCTAAAAAACCGAAGACTGATATAGATTCCAAAGCATTAAGCCAATCTGTAAACTGCTTTTCTTTTATATCTTTGTTCTTTTCAATAGCGATATTCGGCTTGATACGAGATTTCACCATTTACTATTTTCACTCCAAATTCACCCAAACACTCTTCACCTCGGTATAACTTTCCAAAGCATAGGCACTTAAATCCCTACCAAAACCAGACTGTTTATATCCTCCAAAAGGAGAAGCTGGGTCTATTACATCATAGCAATTAATCCATATATTTCCTGATTTTAATTGATTAGCAACTTTATGTGCCATTTTCACGTTCTCTGTCCAGATACCTGCACCTAAACCGTATGGAGAGTTATTCGCACGTTCAATTACTTCATCCACAGTATTGTAAGGCATGACAACGACGACTGGTCCGAAGATTTCCTCTTTTGCAATCGTCATATTCTCTTCTACATCAATAAAAATAGTCGGCTCGACAAAGAAACCTTTATCCGATTTTCTCCCGCCTGTCACTGCCTTTGCTCCTTCTTCTTTACCAATGTTAATAAATTCAAAGACGCGGTCTTGTTGTTTCTTAGAAACAAGTGGCCCCATCGTTGTATCTGTATCCAATCCATTTCCAAGCTTAACGTTTTCAGCTAGGGAAACCATACCGGAAACGACTTCATCAAATTGATCCTTATGAACGTATACTCTCGATCCAGCACTGCAAACTTCCCCTTGATTGAACATAATGCCGTTGAACACGCCGGGAATCGCTTTTGAAAGGTCCGCATCCGGGAGTAAGATATTAGGCGACTTTCCTCCAAGCTCCAGCGTCAACCGTTTCATTGAATCTGCAGCGTGTTTCATTATTTGCTTCCCGATAGGCGTCGAGCCTGTAAACGAAACTTTATTTACATCTGGGTGATTCACTATTGCATGACCGGCTTTCGCACCGAATCCAGGAACAATGTTAACAACACCTGCAGGAAAACCTGCCTTTTCAACAAGTTCAGCAAAATAAAGAGCCGATAACGGAGTCTGTTCAGCGGGCTTCAAAACAACCGTACAACCTGCAGCTAAGGCCGGGGCCACTTTCCAAGAAACCATATTAATAGGGTAGTTCCATGGGATAATTTGTCCGACAACTCCGACTGGTTCGTGACGAGTATAGTTTAAGAATGGACCGGAAACAGGAATTGTTTGCCCCATATTCTTTGTCGCCCAACCAGCAAAATACTGGAACGTTTCAATCGTACCTGGTACATCGACGGTCCGTGTTTCATTTATTGGCTTTCCATTGTCCAAAGTATCTAACTGTGCCAGCTCTTCTTGATGTTTTTCAATAAGGTCAGCTAATTTTAAGATGAGCTTTGTTCTTTCAGCGGCACCCATTTTTGACCATGGTCCTTCATCAAATGCTTTCCTTGCTGCCTTAACTGCCAAATCTATATCTTTTTCTTCCGCTTCATAGACTGTTGCCAATATTTCTTCAGTAACTGGATTAATTGTTTCAAATGTTTTTGAAGAACACGATTCCACAAATTTTCCATCGATGTACAACTTTTTCGTATCTTTTAAAAACTCACTCACCTTATTGCTTATTTCAAGTGTTTGGTTCGCCATTCTTGGTTCCTCCAGTCTAAAAATAAACATGCCAGAGACCGAGCCGCTAAGCCTTCAAGCTCTCTAGCATGTTGTATGAATGATTTATTTAATAGTTTTATTAAATCCAGTTACTGCTGTATCGATGATATTGATCATTTCCGAAATTTCTTGTTTATTTATGATAAGCGGCGGAGCAATGGCAACAATATCCTTGCCCTTTTCAAAGTCTGCAGCTCTTAAAATCAATTTGCGTTTGAAGCACTGATCAACGACAAACGAAGCTGGTTTGACTGATTCTGCAAATGGTGCATCTAAATCACGGTCCTGCTGAAGCTCAAATCCGGCAAGCAAGCCGACCGCCCTTGATTTCGTGAAATACCGGTGTTTATCCGTTAAGTAGTCAAACCCTTTCTTCAGCTCCTTCTCCATGTTGTTAACGTTATCAAGAATGTTGTCGCGCTCAAGAATTTCAATCGTTTTCAATCCAACGGCACAAGCTGTTGGATGTCCGCTATAAGTAAAGCCATGACCTAATATTTGATCATATTGAACGATAGTATCTCTGATTTCTTTATTAACCAACACGCCGCCAAGCTGTGCATAACCGCTCGTAATCCCTTTTGCTACACTCATGATATCAGGTACAACGTCCCAGTTATCGACACCGAACATTTTACCGGTACGGCCAAATCCACAAATGACTTCATCAGAAATCATCAGGATATCATTTTCTTCACATAGGGCTTTAACTGCTTTTAAATAACCATCAGGTGAAACGTGAACACCTCCTGCACCTTGAATTGGTTCAAGGATAAGGGCAGCGATGGTTTCCGCTCCTTCTTTTTCAATGACATCACGAATGCATCCTTCATAATTCGGATCATTTTTATCGCCAAGCTCACAATTAGTCAAATGTGATTTTGCCATCACCATATCGGCATCCCTTGAACCTGCAAAACTATGGAAAGCATCTATGCCAGTCGCTGTTCCAGCAGAAACCGTTGCACCATGGTAGCTACGGCTTATCGATAAGATTTTTTTCTTAGTTGGACGACCTTTTAAATTCCAATAAAAACGTGCTAGTTTAAAAGCTGTATCGTTTGATTCCGACCCACCGGATGTGAAAAATATGGCACTTAAATCTCCAGGTGCAATGGAAACTACTTTTTCCGCCAGGCGAACAGCTTTTTCATTGGAGTAGCCATAGAATGAAGAACTGTAAGCAAGAGTGGCCATCTGGTCATATGAAGCCTGCGCAAGTTCCTTGTTTCCATGCCCTAAATTTACATTCCAAAGCATGGAAGCGCCATCAATATATGTATCACCTTTAATGTCCGTTACCCGGATCCCATTCCCTTCGTGAAAAATTATTTTCGGGCCATTTTCAATAAACAATTTAGGTACAGTCGTTGGATGAAGATAATGCTTTTTGTCTGATTCAATTAACTTTTCGATTTTCGACTCGGTTTTAGAAACAACCATGTTCCATACCTCCCAATGTAATAACTATTTAAATTCAAACACTTTCAACTATTAACCTAGTAAAGTTTATATTGAGAATAATTAAGGAATTATTCCTTAAATAAAAATATATAGTATAATTAGATTATTGTCAATAATCTGAATAATCAATCTAGTGGTTATTTTATGTTTTTATTCCATTGGAAAAGAAGATTCGAGATCTTGACCTTTTTTGTCACTCCTTTTTCCAGCTAGTTCTTCAACTTCTAAACGGTTAATTTTTATATTTAAATATCCATAAGCGATAGCGACAAAAGTACTGATATAGCAAAAGAATGCATACGGAGCATATTCAACCGGAGAAACACCCAGAACGGAAAACATAAAAATACCACAAGTGGTCCATGGGATAAGACTTGCTGTCACTGTCCCGCAATCTTCCAATGTACGTCCAAGCAATTTCGGATGAAGCCCCCGTTTTTTATATTCATTCAAATACATGCGTCCAGGGATAATAACGGACATGAATTGGTCACACCCAACGACGTTTGAAGCGATACACGTACCAGCAGTCGCTGTGATCAAGCTGCCTGTCCGTTTTACTTTCCTAAGCAGCGACCCAAGAAGAGTTTCCAATATTTTCGCCTTTTCGAGAATAGCGCCAAATGATAAAGCAATAAGGATTAAAGATACCGTATACATCATATCTTGAATTCCACCTTGGTTTAACAATTCATCCGTAACTTTGTAACCGGTTTCGGCAGAATAACCATTATTCATGATGTTAATCATATTACCTAACGAAGTTTTTTGGACAACTAGGGAACAAGCCCCACCAATAAGGACCCCGACTGTCAACCCAGGAATTGCCGGTATCTTCAAAATGAAAATTAACGCAATAAAAAGTAACGGAATTAATAAAAACGGTGAGATAACAAATTGATCTGAAAGAATTCCTTGAATCTTTTCAGCCTGTGATAAATCTGCACCTTCTCCACGGAATTCGAACCCGAGTAACGTATACAACATTAGCGAAATAATGAGTGTGGGGACAGTAGTGTTCATTAGGTTCCTAATGTGTTCAAAAAGGTCGACACCCACAACCGCCGAGGTGAAATTCGTCACATCCGATAAAGGACTCATCTTATCACCAAAATAAACACCTGAGACGACTGCACCAGCAACCATCGGTAATGGAACACCCAAGCCCTGCCCAATCCCCATTAACGCTACTCCAATCGTACCGGCAGCGAACCAGGCATTTCCAGCAATGCTGACTAGAACTGAAATGATGCAGGCTGTAACAAGAAAATACGTTGGGGATACGACGCCTAATCCATAATAAACCATCGAGGGCACAATTCCAGATGCCATCCACGCTCCAATGAACGCCCCGATTATCACCAGAATCAATAAGGCTTTGATTGATACACTAATTGTTTTTACTAAGTGTTCTTCAATTGAATTCCAATTATGACCTAGTTTCAAAGCGACGATTACAGCAACGACCGTACTTATTAAAAGGGGTACATGTGGATCAGCACCATAAACACCAATTCCGATTGCCAGGGCACACGCCATAAACACGATTGGTATTAAAGCAAGCCATATAGAAGGGGTTTTTACCACATTCACATTGTTTTCCTGTTTCACTCATTTCACTCCCCGTTTACTTTTTAACTCCAAGTTTCGATTACTATCTAAGAATTTTCTTAAAAGTTGATAGCGCTTACAATCTTAAACGGTTAAAATGAGCGTTTGTCAGTTAAAAATGCCATTAATCAATCCCCCTGACTTTTTTAAAATTTAGCTTCATTTAATTAAAAAGCTACCATAATAGAATTTAACTCTAATTATTCTCTAAAGCCATACATTTTTATCCGATTATGAAATCTCCAGATTGTTTTTGCAATTCGATGAATTAAGAAGATGAACCTACAAGTATATTCATTTCAAAAGCTACCTTACTATTATCCTGATGCCACTATCTATTTATTTATAGTTTCAGCTGAGAGTTAACAATTGCTCGGTAATAAATCTTGGATGTCAATCCAGATTTACTCTAAATCTAACAGTACTGCACCAGCAATACCCGGTTCGGTCATTTCGTAAGGGTTTAAAATCAAATCTAGTTCTTCTTCTGTTAGGACATCATATTGCAGGCATAATTCACGAACGGATTTTCCATTTTCGATTGCTTCTTTTGCGATGCGTGCGGCAACCTCATATCCGATATGAGGATTAACTGCGGTAATAATGCCTACGCTTTTTTCTACATATCCTTTTAGGCGATCTTCATTTGCCTCGATACCTGAAAGACAATATCCGGTAAATACACGGAACCCATTATTCATTAAACTGATTGATTGAAGTAAATTAAAAACAAGCACAGGCTCCATTACATTTAATTCAAATTGGCCAGCTTCTGAAGCAAGACAAATGGTATGGTCATTTCCAATGACCTGGAAGGCTATTTGATTGATGAGTTCTGGCATGACTGGATTCACCTTACCCGGCATAATGGATGAACCTGGCTGACGGGTTGGAAGTGAAATCTCAGAAAAGCCTGCACGTGGCCCAGATGCCATCAAACGTAAGTCATTCGCAATTTTTGACATGTTGATCATACATACTTTCAATGCAGCGGATACTTCTGTATAAGCATCTGTATTCTGAGTAGCGTCTACAAGATGCTCTGCATGGACTAATGGAAACCCGCTAATTTCCGTCAGGTACTTTACCACATACTCAATATAAAGCGAATCTGCATTTAAGCCCGTCCCCACTGCCGTTGCTCCTATATTCACTTCATATAAATGAAGACGTGATTTCTTTATACGGTAAATATCCCGCTCCAGTACCCGGCTATAGGCCTCAAACTCTTGCCCAAGGCGAATCGGAACGGCATCTTGAAGGTGTGTACGTCCCATTTTAATGACATGATCAAACTGTTGCGCCTTTTTCTTGAATTCCAGATACATGTACTGCAATGTTTCTAGTAACTTTTCTAATAGACTAAGCGTTGCAATATGAATCGCTGTTGGAAATACATCATTAGTTGATTGCGACATATTCACATGGCTATTGGGACTTAAATGGCTGTAGGATCCCTTTTCATGACCGAGTAATTCAAGTGCACGGTTGGTGATCACTTCATTTACATTCATATTCATGGATGTCCCTGCTCCCCCTTGAATGGGGTCAACGATAAACTGGTCGTTCCATTTACCTTCCATTATTTCATCTGTTACCTGAACGATCACTTTACCAAGACCATCGAATAATCGCTTAGTCTTCATATTGGACATAGCTGCCGCTTTCTTTACCATGGCAAACGCTTTTATTAATTCCTCATGAATGCGATAGCCAGAAATAGGGAAGTTCTGAATTGCACGTATTGTTTGAATCCCGTAATACGCCTGCATCGGCACCTCTCTTTCACCTAGAAAGTCTTTTTCAATACGCCCATTATCCTTAAGCATGCTGATTCCACCTTGTCTCTTATTAAATAATAGAGGTCATAACTCTATCATTTTCCGTAAAGGAACGGAGCAATATTTCTTTTAGGGGCCACAATAGCAAGGAGCTTATTTGCTTAAAAATGCAAAGGTCCCTCATAAAAATAGTCGGTGCCATCATGTAAAGCTGCTTTACTATATGAAAACTTGAACTAATAAACGGTGGATTTCTACGTCAATTCCCGATCAATGTTCATAATTCCCTGCAGAATTAAGTTTCCGGCTTTTTCAATATCCTTAGGCAGACTGTATTCTTCAGGACAATGACTTTTCCCATCAATGCTTTTCACGAAGACCATAGCTGATTTTGTAATCATTGCCATATGAGCGGCATCATGTATTGCCATACTGGGGAACGTCATAAAAGGCTCTTCCATCTCCTTAGCTGTGCTTTGTAATATTTGAACAATATCCTCATCTAAAACAACTGGTTTTTGATCAAGAAAAATCTGTTGCTGAACGTCCACCTTTCTTTTTCTCACTATTTCTTCCCAAGCACTCTGTATAACGTTAACCTTATGTTGAATCTTCTCTTCTGTTTCTCCTCTGACTTCATAGATAAAATCAATTTGTCCTGGAATAATATTTGCCGCATTCGGAAAGACAGTCAATTTGCCGACCGTTCCAACTACACTGCTGCCACTTCCTTGGCAATGACGTTCCACTTCAAGAATCATTTCAGCTACAGCAGTCAATGCATCCTTTCTATGTTCCATCAATGTCGTACCCGAGTGATTGGACTGCCCGATAACCCTTACTTTACTTCGATAAGTTCCGACAACTCTGTTGATGAAAGCCATAGCTATATTTTCACTTTCCAATCGCTGTCCCTGCTCAATGTGCAGTTCAATAAAAGCCTTTTTGTTCTTTCCCATTTCCGTCATCATCGGGAATTTATCAAGGCCTCCCCCGGCTTTAATGAGTTCATCACTAAGACGGGCACCTGTTGAATCAAAGACATCTTGCAGCATTTCGATTTTTAATTTGCCGACGAAAGAACGGCTTCCAAACGTCGATAAGTTAAAATCATTCGATTCTTCAGCCGTAAATGAAACGATTTCCAAGTCATGGTCAAGAATCACGTTATTTTCAATTAGTGTTTTTATAATTTCTTTCGCCATAAGTACACCTAACGGGCCATCATATTTGCCTCCATTCGGAACTGAATCAAGGTGAGAACCAATAACGATACTGCCTTGTTTGTTTCCATTCCCCTTGTGCCTTCCCCAAATATTAGCGGCCCCGTCAATAGTGACCTTTAAATCCATATTCTCTAATTCCTTAATAAACCGTGCTCGCACTTCATGATCAGCTTGTGAAAAACTGGGTCTTGTCACTCCTCCTTGATCATCTTTTCCGTATTCAGCATACTCCTTGATGTCCGACAGTAATCGGTTAATATTGATTTTCATAGCTGCTCACTCCCTCACTTTCTCCTAGCAACTTCTTTATTCGTCACCTTTTACCCCATAGGAAGGTGCGAGTTCCGGCTCAATTGCCCTGGATTTATAATTTTCTGCTTGCGGACTATAAATCTCCCATAGTTTTTTCAAATCATTTAGTGGATCATCGCTATAATCAACACGCAGATCTACATAAGCGAACGGCGTATCCGGATGATAGACCAAAAGTGCAATCGAATGTTCTTGATCAAGCTCCCCTCCCATGTTAAAACCGAGTTCAAGAGCTGAAATTAACCGCTCGGGTAAAGAGAGTTCCTTCTGTTTAAGAAAATGTTGGCCCATCGCTTTTGGGATTTCTGGATTGCTTAATAGGTTACCGATGCTGGCAACATCAGTGGCATAATAGTCCCCGTATACTCCAAGCGCTTTTTCACCTGTAAACACGCCTGATCCCCCGTTAGCATCGACAACAGCCAGCTGTCTAAAATCAGGGAAGTCCGAGGCAGCCACCATTGTCCGAATCGATGCCTCGGCACCGTAACCTGTTTCCAAAGCTGAAAGTCCTATGTCTGCTAGTCTAGGATCTGTGACATTTTGTGTCAGGATGACACCTATATTCGATTTGACCCAGGGACATCTTGCGCCAACAGCGGGGCTGCTGGAAGTGACAATAGCTCCTAGGGCTCCTGTTGAAGAGCAGCGTCCTGCCACAGAAAACGTACTTGTTATGTTCATTTTTATTCCTCCCTTGAAAATAAGGAGCAACCAACATGATTTTTCCAATCGTTGCTGCTCCATACATTTAAATGATATTTATTGAATCCCTTTATTCCTTACCGCTAATTATTGCTTCGACGTCTATTTCCACGAGCATTTCAGGAAGTGCCAGCCCATTGACGACAAGTCCTGTACTAACTGGGTATACGCCTTTAAAATGCTTAGCAATAACAGCGTAGGCTTCTTTTCGAAAAGAACGATCAGTGACATAAGTTGTGAGTTTGCAAACGTCTTCCATTTTCCCCCCTGCTTCTTCAAGCAACTGCTTGATGCAGCGACAAGCATTCTCTGTCTGTTCAGTCACATCATTCTCTCCGTGAAAATTACCTTCCAGATCAAATGCAGTTTGCCCTCTCATAAAAATACGGTTTCCCGCACGAACGACCATAGAAAATTCATTTGCCACGTGATGAGATTTCTCCCCCATATCAGCTGGATAAAATTTATTCGTTTCAAATTTACGATATCTTTTAATTTCCATTTTCGAATTCTCCCTTGCTTCTTATTATTAATGAATTTCCAAACTATTTTTTCTGGCATTTTGGTTCTCACACATTGAAATCAAAGTAAAACAATCGACCCCTAGCAGCTTTTTTGCCTGAGGATAGTTTCCTTGTTGCAAAAGCTTGCGAATGCGTGAAGAAGAGATCATTTCACCTCGTTCACATGTCAGGGGCTGTAACACTTCCACTCTAAAATAGCGGCGTAATACTTCGATGGTGCCCTTTCTATTTTTTCCGAATAGGAAGTTAGGGCCTTCCCAGATTTCAATGGGACTTATCTCTTTTAATTCTTTAATGAATACCGAAACTTCCTTTTGAGTAAACGCTTCATCAAATGGACCGACTATAACATGGTCAACTCCTAGCATTTCGAGGCGATGGAGCTTCTCTTCCACTGTCATTAACAGTTGGCAGCCTTTAAAAAAGACTTTTGGAGGAGGATCAAAAGTATATACAACAAAAGGAACTCCAAGCTTCATGGCCCGTTCTTTTGCCTTTAATAGCAATGCTTGATGCCCCATGTGGATGCCGTCAAGTGCACCAATCGACAGAACCGATGCAGAAAGCTGTAAGGTTCCTTGTGTATGTATTTCCAATGAAATCTTCCCCTTTCTATATATAAGATTACTGATTAGTAACAGTAATAGCTGAGTTTAAATCTGCTGCTTTACGAACCATTTCGCGCTGTGCTTTCATATCAAAGCTATTGAAAACTGACATCTGTTGAGCAAATGGAGGACTTTGAGCAAACAATTCAAAGGTAGTTCTATGCCCTGCATAAGAAGAATTCAATAGGTCTCTCGCAAAGTATAGTAATTTCCCTCGTTCTTTTGCGCTCCACTCCCCAACGGAATAGTACTTATCAACATATTCTTGAATCGCTGGATCTGCAAACGTTTCGGAATCTGGTGTAACGGCAAGTTGCCCTCCTACGAGTTCCCTCGTTAAATGTGCCATCGCCGGGAAATTGGATAGTGCAAATACACGGCCAGTGTAAAGAAGAGATTGATTTGGCATCATTAAACCGCCGGGGCTGACTTCCGCATTTGCAACAGCAGCTGTTAAATGAGCATTAATTCCTTCCCGGTAATTAATAAGCTGAGATATTTTTTCCCTTACTGCCTGCAGCTTTGTCAGACCTGTTTGTTCAACGTTCAATAAAGCCGTTCCTAGCAAATAATCTGCTCTGCGCAATACTCTAAGGACGTAGTTAAAGGCAGAATACCGATGCAAAGTGGAACGAATGTACGCAGCAGAGGCTAATGAACGATGGAACAAGACGTTTTCCCATGGAATAAGGACGTTATCGAATATTAGCAATGTATCAATTTCTTCAAATTTTGTGGAGATTGGATAATCTGTATCATTTTTCCCTGTACCGAGGGACGTACGGCAAATGTGCTTTAATCCAGGAGCTCCCATATCAGCGATGAACCCACAAGCAAATGGGGCCATCGTTTCTTCTCCGGCTTCCCAGTTCAAGATGGTCGGTTTAACAAACGCCTGGTGAGCATAGGCGGCAGCCGTTTCAAACTTCGCACCCTTTACGACAATTCCTTTATCGTTTTCTTCAACAACATGAAGCAGGGTTCCGCCATCTTTTCCGCTAAAAAGTTTGCTCCGGTCCCCTTTTGGATCCGTATTAGCGGAAACGTGGAACAAGTCTTCCCTTGCCACGCGATCGATATGATTGGCAATATTTTTCGCGTAAGTAGGGTTAATTTCATTTAATTTATCCTGCGCGTCATATAAGGACCACATTTCACCAATCGTTTCATCACCAACACGGTATACAACTCCGCCAAGATCATCAAGCACAGTTTCCACGTGATTGCGGATTCCTGTCAAATCTTCTTTAGTCTTTGGCGCTTTATACGCTCGTGAAACGACTTCGCCATCTTCCAATCGAGTTGTTAACTTATCCTTATTTTCAGGGTCAAAGGCCATGTCATACATTCTTGCTTTCACATCAACTATCGGTTTAAACGATGGGTGTTCAGCTACATTTGTGACCCTTTCCCCATCGATGAATACTTCCCTGCCGTCATTCAAAGATTCACGATATTGCTTACCAGTCATTAAAGCCATAAAATTTCCTCCTTTTAGATGATTTGTTGATTAATTATCATAATGACTTAGACACACAGCTAGTTTTAACTTCAGTTTTAAGCTTTCTTGAACGAACCAAATTCTCCTTTGAAATACACGAGTGGATCCCCTAAGAGTGCATCGGCTTTTTGAACCTCCGCCAGAAAGACGGAATGAGTACCTCCCGTTACTTCTTCGACCACCCTGCATTCAATCTGGGCAAGCGTGTTGTTTAAAACAGGGTTACCCAGTTCGCCATAGGACATTTCCACACCTTTGAACTTCTCAGTGTTTGACCTGGCAAACTGCATCGCAAGCGCGCCCTGGTTTTCAGCAAGAATGTTTACAGTAAATGAACCTGCTTTCGAAATTGCATGACATGTTCCTGTATTTTTATTGGCACATACAAGTAGCATTGGAGGTTCAAGAGACACGGAACTAACTGCGCTGGCAGTAATCCCATAATCTATTTCACTTTCCCTTACGGTAATTATCGATACTCCACTGGTGAAATGACTGATTACATTTCTAAATGATTCAGGACTCACTAATTGTAACGATTGATTATCATCAGAAGAGATATTACTCATATAAAATGCATCCCCCTTTTTTATATTTAAGGAATTATTCTCAATGTGTTCCTTAAATAAATCATAAAAAAAAACCAGCGGATTGTCAACTGAATTTTCTAACAATTCTTATAGTTTTATTTTTCTTGATCATCCATTAATTAAAGGTAAGGATACTGCTTGCTGCAATAGAGCAACTTATTCAACATATATACTAATGTTTACTATAATTGTTATAATCGATTAAAGAAGATCCAAAAGAAACTGTAAGCATAAAAAAGCAGGAATTATTCGATTAATTAAGTTATTGCCTGAAATAATACATAACGTTTTTGGAAAATTTGCAAGTTATTCTATTAGGTGGTGTTTCAACTATGAAAATAAAAGCCGGGATTGTTGGTCCAAGTGACTATGTACAGATTATATGCGATATTGCAAATGAATACTCAGACAGACTGTACCCGATTCCATTTGGATATCAAAATGCCGAAGAGGCGACAAATATCGTGAAACAAAATCAACAGTTGGTCGACCTTTGGATTTTTGCAGGTCCAGCTCTCTATCCTTTTGTTGAAAAAAGCGGTTCCAAACAACCATTTTTTTATCTTAACTTAGATGGGGCAAGCTTAACAAAAACTTTAGTGGAAGTGTTTTATAAAGATTCTAAAAGCCTCAATCGGATGAGTATTGATTTGCTTAAAGAACGTGATGTATATGAGACTTATCATGATCTCGGCATTTCATATGAAGATATTCATGTACATGAATATCTTCAAGATACTTCTCTCCAGGATCTTCTTAAATTTCATCAAAAACTATTTAAAGAGGGAAAAGTTGATATTTGCATTACCTGTCTATACTTTGTATACGAACAATTGAAGTTACAAGGGATTCCTGTGTATCGAGTTACCCCTACACGCAGCAACATACGTGAAACGCTAAAAACAGCGATCCAAAAATGGGAAACCCTTCATTTTAAACAATCACAAATTGCTGCTATTTTTATCAAAGTGGAAAACATGGATACAAACATGAATCACCACACCATATCCTACGATTTACATCGCTTGAACTTAAAAGTACAAGATGCTGTATTAAACTTTTCCGAATCTATTTTCGGCACTTTTGTACCTCTTGGCGTTGGAACATTTGTAGTTTTCTCCACGAGAGGTTCCATCAAAGAAACCGGGCAACAAATTGGAGATCTTTTGGAAAAATTAGCTCTAATTTCAGAATTACCATCGAACGTTGGAATCGGCTATGGAGAAACTGCATTGGCTGCAGAGGAAAATGCACGACTTGCTTTGAATCATGCACAAAATTACGATTCTTTTTGTGCATTCCTTGTTGATGATAGAGGGATTATTGAAGGTCCTCTTAAAGAACAAGAAAGCATTTCTTTTGGCTATCGAACGGAGAATAAGGAAATCAGTGAAAAACTTAAACAGTGTGGCGTCACGATTACAACACTTAACAAGATTTTGTCTGTACAAAAAAGAACGGGGAACCACTCTATAACAGCATCAATTCTTGCAGAATGGTTAAAAATGACACCCCGGAACGCACGGCGAATACTTAATGGTTTAGTCGAGCAAGAGATTGCCGAAATAATTGGTGAAGAAGCACCGACAGCTAAAGGAAGACCTAGAAAGATATATCGAGTTAATGGTGAATTGGAGACTAAAACGGAATAGACCGATTAAAAACCCAGGCACTCAATTTCCATCTCACCTTTTAAATTAGATTAGGAGCAGAATACTCCTTTTTTTATTCAAATGGTAATCGAAGTTTTATGTGTTGTATGTTTACAGCTTTTTTTAAGAAATCTTGGGGATAAACCCAAACATTAACAAAACACCATTTAAGGCGTTTCAGACTGTAGACAAACTCGATGAAAATCGAGTTTGTCTACAGTTTTTTATCGGTTTGAACAATTTGAACGTAGCCCCTCCAAGCGTCAGATGGTGTCCTTCACTTCTATGTAATTTCTTTTGGAAGTAAATCCCTTCAGCAACATCTATGGTGCCCTACTGGGTTTGGTATGTAAAAACAACTTAGTTGCAACACTTAATCTAAATTCGATTATCTTTTTAAGTTGATTTTATTATCCATTGTTAATTGGAATTGCATTACTGTCCTTTGTTTAGGATATTTAAAATAAAGTCATGTTCGCAACATTTGTCCAAAACAAGAAAAAGAGCAATGTTGTTTCTTTACAGACTCATAGATAATCGCTAGACCTATTGGCAGTTTTCTTATTAACTCGTATGCTTACTACCATAATAGACTAACTGTTTTCCTTCCTGTTCTTCCATTTTGAATCCACGCCAACCTTTTGCGATAATTCCTTGCTGTGATGCTATCTCGTTCATCTCAATGATCTGGATTTCCTGCCAAGGAGATGCATCCACTACAGCCAATTCCTTGACAAATATATAACGCAATTGCCCACCATATTTCTCCTTTAATGCTACAATTTCCATTCCCTGGGCAAATTTATCTTTTAAGCTTGGGATGTTAAAAGGCGCAACTGTACAGCATACATATCGATAAGGCGACTCCTGCTTGTTCAACTCCTTCATGATCAACATTGCAAGTGTCTGTTGCAGTTTGTTTCCCCTGTATGCAGGCAGTACGTTTGAAATTTCCTGATAAATAACTTCCGACAGCTCGTTTTCCATCAATCCGAAATCTCTCCCTAGATGTTCCCCATCAATAGGAGGAGCCAGCAACGCCCGGAATGCAATGAGTTCCTCAGAAACGAATGCTCCAATCATGATCCCATTTCCTTCTAGAATATATTGAAACTCTTCCTTAGTAAGCGGTTGAAGCACACCTTTATCCGTCAAATGGTGAACGACCTGTTCTTGAACTTGCAAAATACCGGTTAAATCCTCCAACACTAATTTTCTGACCTCATAGCGTTTATACTTATTATCCTTTTTGATGGTACCCTCATAAATCAATTCCAAAGTTACTCCCCCTATTATTGGATGACATCATGAAAAACTGTTAAATCAACTAGCGTTTCTTCATTTATCGCTACACCTAAACCTGGTTTTTCGGTCAATCTGATATATGGTACATCATAAGAAAGATCCCCTACATCCCTAGAGAATTTCAATGGACCAGTGAGTTCTACGCTTGTGATCACTTTTTTGGAAAATGCGACATGGAAGCCTGCTGCAGAACCAATAGATGATTCTACCATTGAACCAATCTGACATTCTAACCCAGCAAGCTCTGCTTGGTGGGCTAGCTTTATTGCCGGATATATACCACCGCATTTCATCAGTTTAATATTCACTTTATCGGCTGCTCGTTTCTGGATAATTTCACGCATTTCCCGTGTGCCCTTTAATCCCTCATCAATCATCAGCGGAATCGTAGACTTTGATTTTATTTCAACCATCCCATCGATGTCATCAGCAGCTACCGGTTGTTCAAGCCAATCAAGCTGGCAATCACGCAATTGATCAATCGCCACAAGAGTTACCGCACTATTCCGCCATCCTTGATTAACATCTGCACGTATAGCGATTTTATCACCTACAATGGAGCGGACAGCTTGAATGCGTGCCACATCCTCACTGACATTGGTGCCAACCTTCATTTTAAATGACCGATAGCCCTGCTCTACCATAGCTGCCGCTTCTTCCGCCATTTTTTCAGGAGGAGCTATACTTAAGACATGGGTAATGGGGAACTCATCATGATAACGTCCCCCGATTAACTGGTAGACAGGCTGCCCCAGTTTCTTACCCATGATATCAAAGCAAGCAATGTCAATGGCCGCCTTAGCTGTAGGGGCACCATAAATCGCTTTGTCCATCAAGTCATGAAGACTTTCGATATCAAATGGATTCCTGCCCAACAGTATGGGTCCCAACGTATTTTTCAACACCTGGTAGGTCCCTTCCAAGGTTTCACCTGTCACATGCTCGTCTGCCACACCTTCCCCGTACCCCACAAACCCATCATCCGTCTCCATTTTGACAAGGATCGATGGCATAAATTCGTAGGTATGGTAACTGACCACAAATGGCTCTTTAAGAGGCAGATGGATTGCATAAAGGTGGATCGCTGTAATTTTCATTTCCAAAACTCCCTTTCGATTCACAAGATTGTACGAGTTTGATATAGTTGTCGTTAATAAACCGTTATTTAGAATACATTAGCTCTTTCACTTGGAGGTTAACAATGAATACAAGAATTGCTGTCATTGGTTCCACTGAATTTATCGAAAGAATTGAATCCATCACATCCGAGATTGCCGATATTGATTTCGACGCCTATGTATATCAGAAACCTACAGAGGCAGGTATGCTTGTAAAGACACTCAAGCCGTGTGATGCTGTGTTGTTCTCAGGGGCGTTGCCGTACTACTTTTCAAAAAAATATCATGAGCACCTTCCGATTCCTTCTTTTTATTTAGCACAAGATGAAATGTCGGTCGCTTCTTCCTTACTATCCGTGCTTTATCAAAAAAAAATGTCTCCTCATCGAATTTCCATCGATGTTAGCAACGCCTCGATCGTAACGAACGTATTAACTGACCTTGAAATCGAGATGGAGCCAAGCTATATCATTGATTACCAGGAGATGCTTGATGACTCATTTGATATTTCAATGATCACTTCTTATCATCATAAACTTTGGAAGGATGGTTTCATTGATCTTGCACTAACAAGCATACATTCTGTATTTGATCAACTGCAGCTTATTGGGGTACCTGCCATGCGCATGGTTGATCCCCGAAGCTCCATCTTTAAAGCGCTGCATGATATTAAAGCCTATACCGAACTAATTAAAAGCAGATCTTCACAGATTGCCGTTTGCTATGTCATATCTGAAGATGCGAACGCTCATGAACTGATAGATGGTTTGGCACATGAAATACAAGCCTCCGTCCAGCTGCTGGAAGACTGCCATTTCATCCTGTATAGCACTCGTGGTGATATCGAATCGTTGATAAAGAAAAACGGCATGAATCATATTTTTGCCAAATTCAAGAAGAAGAGTAAGATTGGTTTCGGATATGGTTCAACCATTTTGGATGCAGATCGCCATGCAAAGATTGCCCTCGGTTTTGCTGAAAAACATGGTGAGTACAAATGCGGATACATTCTCACGGAAGACAAGGATTTGCTTGGACCGTTTCCACAGCACACCAAACAGCAACGCTTGAAAAACGATCATCCCGAACTTCTTCAGGTTGCCAAACAGACAAAATTGAGCCCTGCAAACATATCTAAAATCATCCAGTTCAGTCATTCCCGCCAATCCGTCCAATTCACAGCTGCAGAACTAGAGGATTATTTACAGGTGACCCGTCGTACCACAGAAAGAATTATAAAAAAGCTATCCGATCATGGTCATGTTACCATCGTCGGCGAAGAAATGACCTATTCGAAGGGACGCCCTAGAGCTGTTTATCAACTTAATTTGCCAGTATACTAGATTTAAAGTAAAGAAAGGTTCTCTCAAATGGAACCTTTCTTCGCTAGAGTTCTCTTGCTTTATTGCAGGTCATATTTAAAATTTGGCAAGTATTTCAAATAGGTAAGGTTGCTTCCTCTTCTTTCTTGATATTCTGAATTTCGGCTTCTGTCAATTTCGTAATGGTAAAGCCAGTCATCGCGTAAATAATAGAAATAACCGGGATGATAAAATTCAGAATTGCATATGGTGCATAATCGAATGCATGCACTCCAAGTGTTGCCAGAATGAATACTCCGCAAGTATTCCAAGGAACAAATACTGAAGTCAGTGTTCCGCCATCCTCAAGCGCACGGGATAGATTTTTCGAGTGAAGTCCTTTATCACGATAAGCTTTTACATACATACGTGAAGGAATAACGATGGAAATATATTGTTCTGAGCATGTTACATTCGTCGCAAAGCATGATAAAACAGTTGACGCAACGACGCTTCTTGATGTTTTTGCAAATTTTAATATTTGCTTTACAATCGCTTGAAGCATGCCTGTGTTTTCAAGGATTCCACCAAATGTCATCGCAACAATCGTCATGGACACGGTGTACATCATTGAATCCAACCCGCCGCCGTTAAACAGCTTGTCGACCATTTTATCGCCCGTATCAATCACGAAGCCGCTTTGCAACGCTGCTATTGCATCAGCCATGCTGCCACCTTGAATGAATATTTGTGATAAAAAGCCGAGCAACACCCCTATAATCAACGCTGGAATGGCTGGAACCTTTTTAGCAACAAGGATAATGACGATTAACGGAATGATCAATAAGAATGGAGAAATGAAAAAGCTATCCTGCAAAATACGCATCGTTTGTTCAATATTCTCAGCGTTCATATCTCCTTTACCAAAATCCTTCCCAAGAATGGCGTATACGACCAAGGCAATGATAAATCCTGGAATTGTCGTGTAAAGCATATGGCGAATATGCACGAATAAATCTGTTCCTGTCAGTCCGGATGCAAGGTTGGTCGTGTCTGAAAGCGGTGACATTTTGTCACCAAAATATGAGCCTGAAATAATAGCCCCCGCAATCATTGGCGCTGGTATTCCCATACTAAGACCAATCCCCATCCCAGCAACACCGATTGTCCCCATCGTTGACCAAGAACTGCCGATTGCCAATGATACCACTGCACAAATAACGGAGATGCTAACAAGAAAAAATGAAGGAGTGAGGATTTTAAGACCATAATATATCATGGTGGCAACAATTCCTCCGCCCATCCAAGCCCCGATTGTCATCCCTACCAGAATAATGATGACGACTGCTGGCAGAGCGAGACGTATTCCCTTGTACATGGACTCTTCAATTTCATTCCACTTATATCCAGAATACCAAGCAACAATAGCAGCAGCTGATGTTCCGACAATAAGCGGAATATGCGGACCCTGTTCCAGCCAAACCACCGTAATTGCCATCATTACAATCATGACGACGAGCGGTATTATTGCAACTCCGAATGACATTTCTTTTTTCATAAAGCATCCCCTTTGTTATTAATTTTCATGAATCTATTATTTTGATGACTATTTAAAAACAAAAATATATGTCGTTAAATAGTCGTTAATAGAATTATCATAATATTTCTACGAATAACCGTCAATTAATATTTTGAAAGTTAACTCTCCTTAACAAACCATTGGAAATCCCTTACAGTCACTAAAAAAAACTACAGTAACAACTGTAGTTCATCAATGAATTAATTCATTTCCATTTATTTTTCATCTTCTGACCTTCCTCAAAAGACAAAGATTTTTTATCTATCATTTTCAATGAATTACTCTTTAAATCCAATTCATAAGTATTTAATACCCAAGGTAAATCTTCCAGATTGTAATAACCCATTGTTTCTAACCTATTTTTCTCATTGAACCTTGGTGGTAAAGTATAGAACAAAGCACTCTTTACTGATACTATTTTTTCATTATCAACATATTACAGATAGCCTGCCTTTGTGTTACAGTCTAATTGATTTGAAACCACCACGATATCAGGATAAGATTTAGATATTATCGGAAACACGGTTCTTTGGGTTTGGTTATAAGGATAATCCTTTAATATGATGGATGTCGTTTTTATTTCTTTTTCACCTTGTTTTCGAATTAGAAAACTATAATTACCTATAAATACTTCGTCGCCTGTGCTGCAAAGGTAATAGTCTGTTTTAGTTTCTTTAGGAGCAAAAAAATAAACATTATAACCAATCCCTTTAGTATCTTTAACTTTTAACAAAACTCTGCTTTTTTCAGAAATATTAATTTCTGTTGCATAAGAGTAAGTTTGAAGGTGTAAATAAGTAAAAAGAAATACTGCTATAAAAAATATTCTTGTTAACCTCATCGGGGTCACTCCTATTAAAATTTTCTATGCATTTTAGTCCCAAAGTAATTTCACATTTAAAATCCATTACTTTACTATTTGGAGACAAGAGAATTCTATACTGCTTTTAGCCTCAGTCCGTTGCACTACTACACTTCTTGAACCTACCCTGCCGTTAGTCAGGAATAATCTCCAAATGGAACCACACCTCTCAACTAACCAGCTAAATAGGCTGACAATTCTCTTATTCAGTACTTAATTGGCCATGGCAAATAACCCTCCAAAACTCTTTTGGAAGGGTGTTTCTCTGTAACACAAAACCGCTATTTGGCCAAATCCATGAACGATTTTTCTCATTTTCTTAACACTATATGAGGAGTTTCTTGTTACGGAAGCGAGCGACTCTTTTTCATACGTTACTGGTAATTTTCAACGATTAACTAAATTGATTTAACCAATTTCAAAGATAATCACGGCTGATTTTTTTCCAATAATCGATTGGATCACTTATATTCTTCTTCAATAATTTATTCTCCCGTTTCTTTCCCTAAAAATTAATTAATAGTCATTCTACCTTAACTTTAATTTGATCAATGGCATTATACCCATAACCTTTTTTATTCCAAAAAGGAAAATTCGGTTGAATTTGACCAAATGAATCTGTTGCTCTGGATTTAATCGTATACTCACCTTTTTCAAGTATAGTCCATTCAAATGACCAACTAACCCATCCATAATCAATATTCTGACGAGGTAATATATCGGCGTTTCTCCATGTATAGCCACCATCAAGACTAATTTCCATCTTTGTAATTACTCCTTTTCCTGTCCATGCAATTCCTTTTATTAAATGATTACCAGTATTTATAATTTCCATATCCAGCGGTTTTTGGATAGTCGAATTAATATTTATTGTAGTAACTGGAAATGCACCTTTATCATTGTCTTGATTTGGATAATACACATAATCAATTGTTTGAAACGGCCCATTGAATGTAGAATCAATAACACTTATCTGCTTTATCCACTTAACTGATGCCATTGCATACCACTGCGGAACTATTAACCTCAGTGGATAACCATGTTTAAAAGGAATTGGCTGGTTATTATATTCATATGCAATAATGGTATCTGGATGCAGTGCTTTCTCGATAGGCAAACTCCTGGTATAGGTATAAATCTCATCTAGATCTTTCCTATTTCCATAATCATAACCCTCCACGACAACTTCTTTTGCCCCTTCCCCTATTCCAGATAATTCAAGTAATCTCCGTAATGGTACACCTTTCCACCTACCTTGGCTAATAGCTCCCTTTCCCCATTGTTCTCCAAATATTTTAGGTTCGAAGAGATTACGCTTGTCACCCGAGCATTCAAGGACAACTTCCACTGTTTTTGATGGGTATTGAAGAATGTCTTGCATGGACAGTAGTAAAGGAGCGGATACTAACCCATTTATAGGGAGCCAATAGTTTGAATAGGAAAGAGTCGGATAAGAAAAGTGGTTCCTTCTATAAAATAATTGATTTTCCATGCTATCATTATTGATGAAATGAATCGGTGTCTCCTGATTTTCCGGCTGCAAACTACGTGTCAATAAATAGGGTTTCACTTTATGTGGATTTGTCATAATTCCCCCCTAATTAAAATGAATCATTATAGATGTATACGTTCGGTACAGCCTAATTAGGTTATTGAATTTTAACTTCAAATACAGGCGAGCTTTATGCCGGCTAAAAATAGCCGCTTCTCGAGAAAGTTATTGTAACTATATTTTTTATTTGAAATAATTAAAATTGGACTAACTGGCTATTCGGGACAGAACAACAGTGATGAGAGGCTGCCTATCATATTTTAAGAAGGAGTGTTTCTAATGGATAGTACTATACAAACTTCTTTTGAAAATTTACTTTCTCAAGATAAGGACTTACAATACGAAGCCTACAATCATATCCTTGCTTCTACCAAAGAAGAGGTGGACTGGGCTTATGATGTATGGGACCAATTGAAGGAGGATTTGACTCATTCTGATAACCACCGAAGATCAAGGGCGGCACAATTTCTTAGCAGTTTGGCGAAAAGTGATCCTGAGAAAAGAATGCTAAAGGATTTCCCATTGGTTTGGGAAGTGACAAAAGATAAAAAATTCGTCACCGCAAGACATAGCCTACAATCTATATGGAAAATAGGTCTAGCTGGCACTGAGCAAAAAGAAATGGTAATAAGAAGTCTTGTTGATCGGTATTTAAATTGCGTTCATGAAAAAAACTACACGTTAATTCGTTTTGATATTATTCAAGGACTTAGGAACTTGTTTAATGAAATAAAAGATGAAGAAATAAAGCAAATCGCACTGAATTTAGTTGAAAAAGAAGAGGATGCAAAATATCAAAAGAAGTATGCAACTGTATGGAAAAATACGTAGAGAACGCCAACGTTGTGTCATTATAAAAGGAGAATACATATCAGACTTTTATAATATGTATTCTCTTCTTGTTAACAAAGCTCCATTCCGTGGAATGCATAATCCTTTAGGATATTAATCCAATTGCATTTTTTAGAACTTTCGGAGCCTTTTTAATTCCTTCCGTTCCTACAAAACTGCTTGCACTCGCTATTAATATGCTTGAAGAAATGAATTTGACTACATAAAAAATTCCAGATCCAATAATTAGATCTAGGATTAAAAACCTTTTAATTGTTGAGCCTTTTATTATATAAAAAACGATTTGGTTGTTTTTCTTCCTAATCAGCATTGTCACACCCTTATCTTTTTATAAAGGGTATGACAAAGAGGGGTTGTCATATTCTTCGTTATCATGTCTTTCCTATTTAATAAAACTGCTTTCCGTCAACTGGAACTGAATGAGTTTCAAGAGGTAACCCTCTTCTTCTAAAACATATAGAATAACTTAAATTTTTCCGAAATTATGTTTTTAGCTGAATGCGTATGAGGAACTTTCCTACCCTTGTATGATACCCTCAATTCACATTATTTCCCAAAGTAAAGAGCACCCAATGAATGGATGCTCCAAGGAAATGGGGTCTAACCCTTGATGGTGTTAGCAATTGTTTCTTGTTTTTACTGCAATCAAAACATCATTTTTTATCCTCTTTTTTCTTGCTGCCATTTTTATCTTCTTTTTTCTTGCTGCTTTTTTTTATCTTTACTCTTACAACATTTATTATCCTCTTTATTACTGCATTTCTCTAGTTTAAAACTATATTCCAATTTAAAACTGCATTTTTCTTCTTTAGACTTATTGTCTTTCTTACTATTATTTTTATCTTTATTACTATAATATTTATCTTTCTTACTATTATTTTTTTCCTCTTTTTCTTTTCCCATGTGATTCACCTCCATATCATGCTGTGCTTCATATTATGTTAATATTAAATTTCGCTTGTGCTTGTCCCCATAATAATTAAATTACACATTTTAAAGAACCCAGACAATGAGTGCCTTTCGATGATTTATAAAAACATCCAAAAGGTTTTAGGCACACACTTATTAAATGCATATTTCTAATAACATAAAAAACCGCCCATGGATAGACGGTTACGTTATATTCTAGGAATGATGTTATATTACTATTGTAAAAAGATTACTTTATTTATGCCAACCGCCATTCATCTCCCCCCTTTCAGTTGGGGTCTACGCTTGAAGAGGAGTGGAAAAGTTTTAGCCCTTTTTTCGCTTAATGATTTCACTGTTTTTACGCAACAGCTTATGGACCATGCTTTTAACTATCATTGGTTCTATTTATATTGTCATTTTTGCCCTTATCATTCGAGGAAACTAATATTATCGATGTCAGTATTACTGCTATAGCCGAAATTTTCATGAACATTATGCTTATCCATTATTTTATAAAGTCATATTTTTAAAAAGCACACTTTAGGTGCATCCAGACTGAAGATATAGAGAGAACCTGTTTATTTTCAATTTTTTCTTTTAATAAATTTCAGTTGATTTCAGAAATCAGCGCCCTTTCTGCCGACTGTCTGCCAATCGTCTGTGGGGTCTCGGCTAGCCAGTTGTTCGGCAGGAGTGTCGCAAATTTCTTCAATCTAGTGAGGGTTTCACTCGTTTAATCTAATATAAGAACATGAACGATAATCAATTTTTCTTTTAAAATCCTAGTTCGGGGTGGGAGGATTCCGAACCTCCTTTTGTCGTCAACCTGAAAGCACCCTTTAGGTGTTTTTTTAATTTTTCCACATCCCCCTAACAGCTCCATTCACACCATTATAGGTATCACGCATCATCCCTATCAATTATCAGAAATGAAAAAATTTTGCCTATTAACAGCTTCTTAGTACTAATCTCTTTTTCTCCTAATAAACTTTATAAACTAACTATTTAGGAGGGGTGCAATGTTTAATCAAAAACTGGATAGTAATAGTCCACTTATATGTAAAATTAATGACATCACTTACCAAAAATACAAACTATATAAGAAGTCTTATGAGCGGGAAGTATTCGTCATAAAAGATTACGGTGAAAACCGCGGTGTTACCAATAAAAGTATTTCGTTATTCGAAGCAGTTAAAGATCATTTTGATCGTTTTAAAATTGCAAAAATTGTTAAAGTAATTAATAAAGATAATAATTTGCTTGATAGCGATCTCATCCTTATAGACAAAAAAGGAAATGAGCTACACCTATCAGGTTGTAGTTGCGGGTATGCTGGCACAGGTTCGCATGGAACTGTTGAAATTTTGAATAAGGCTGGATTCGAGATAGATAGAAGGTTTGTATTTTGTTCAAAAGGATTCACTCTTTTTCATCCAATTGAAGAAAAAGAACTTTATGGCGAACGTTTATAAATTATCTACACTCACTACCTCAACTCATGCAGTTTTGCAGACGGAAGCCGGTAAAGAGGACACGGTAGTATGCTAATTACAAGAAAAAAGTGAAATGGTTATTCAAATACAGAGATTATGCAAGATAGAATATGGAAATCTATGAAATGGGTCAGCCAGTTGGCTCCCTTTCATTAAATAATAAATAAAAAAAGCCTTGGTAACTGAGAAATCAGTAATACCAAGGCTTTAAAGCTATTAATACATTGACATTAATTGAAAATCGGGATATATCTCCGAAAAACAACAATATATCGACGAAAATCAGGATATATCTCCGAAAACAGCAATATATCAACGAAAATCAGGATATATCTCCGAAAACAGCAATATATCGACGAAAATCAGGATATATCTCCGAAAACAGCAATATATCGACGAAAGACGAAAATCGAGGTATATCTGTATTTGGATAATTTTTTTCCACAAGAAAAGTCCATGCGACCAGGATTTGCCGCACGGACTGGTTTGTATAATTGCTCACTACTCCGAGAAAGTTTCCGCATGAAGTCTCCTTAAGGATTCCCCATGGTTCCAAACAGCTATGAACTAATTTCACTGCGAGACCCTATTACTTACAAAACCTGTTATTCCTCAAGCATGCCCTTTACTCGCTTTACTTTGTCTTCCATCTTGCGTTCTTTATCACGACGGTCATCGATTCGGATATTCGTACAGACTCTAGCAAGACCTTTTTCAAAAGGTACTTCGTGCATCGCTTGGATCACTTCAAACAATTTAGGCAGGTCGCCTTCAATGATTGTATTCATGGGTGTCAGTTGAAAACGGATTTCTCCCTTATCTTCATATTGCTTTAATACTCTTTGAATATCTGCCACATAGCTGCTAACACTTGGAGTTTGTGTACCGACAGGAATAACTGTTACATCAACAATTGCCATTTTTATTCACCAATCCTTTTTATGTATTAATCAAGAAGCTTACTTACATCCATCCTATATAGACGGATGTTTTTTACTATTATAACTCAAACTTCGCACCTGGGAAATTTGATATAGCTTTGGAGCGTGGAATTCGAAAATCAAAGCACTTCTACTGGCAAGAAAATCACTGTAGAATCGGGCAAATAAAAAAGGAATCATTGATTTTTAACACTTGTCCTGCTGACTAGGTCATTAGCTGCTTTTTTATACATCCCTTATATGCGTACGAGTAGAACTAGATGCATTCCAGTTATAGTCGTATTGTTATTATTATAATCCAGCAAACAAATCCACCTCTATTAAAATAGAGGTGGATTTGTTTTAGATCGATTAATTATGCCTGATCTTTTCATTTAAATAATCCTTATAGACTAAAACAGCAACAACAATAAAACTTAGACTAACAAACCTGAAGATCATCTCTAAACTGATCCATTCAGCTAAAATACCTAATACAAATGCGCTAACTCCAACACCAACGTCAAAACTGGAAAAAAAGGTTGCGTTGGCTGCTCCTCTTTTTTCTTCACTTACCTTTTGAACAGTCCATGTTTGTAAACATGGCATTACAGTTCCATAACCTGCCCCAAATAAAATCGCCGCAATGATAAGTTGAGAATCATTTGTCGTATATGACAGGATAACAAGTGAAAAAAATCCTAGCACAGCTGACATAATGATAATAGACCAAGGTCCTTTTTTGTCATACCATTTTCCGGTAAACGGACGTAGTAAAGTCGAGACAGTTGCATTGATAAGGAAGAATAGAAAAATATGATCCACTTCCCTTTGTTTTCCAAAAAGAACCAAAAATGTAATGACAGCCCCAAAACCAAGTGTTGTAATAACTGTAAGTAATGCTGGAAACCATACGTCTTTTTCAAAAATCATATCCAAAAAGCGCAATGGCTTCTTCTCACGCTTTACAATAGTAGGTGAATATACAAATTGAAGCGCAATTACTGCCAACAAGCTCAGTATTACTGATGACCATATCAAAATATCGAAGGAAAAAGAGTCATAGATAAGGATACCTATACTCGGTGCAACGATAGCCCCTACTGTTGTGGATATAGAAAAATACCCTATTCCTTCTCCTAAGCGTGTCTTAGGAATCAAATCCACTACTATTGTACTATTAGCTGTGGTTGATACCCCCCACGCTGCACCATGGAAAAGTCGTAACAATAGAAGAAGCCATATAATATTTAGAAACGGATATAGTATCGTAATATCATTAAAGCTGCACTTGCACAAATGGCTAGACTTTTCCTCTGGTTATCAATTAAATAGTAAGCTACAAAAGGCCTGATTAAAACAGCACCTATCGTAAATAATGATGTTACTAGACCAACCTGAATGGAAGATGCATTCATGCTTAACAAATAGGCAGGCAAAATAGGAAGCAACATTTCAAACCCAATAAAAACTAAAAAGTTGCTTATAAATAAAAAAAGAAATGATTTATTAAAGATTCTTTGATTTTTCATATAATTATTCCTCGCTTCTAAATTATTTTCTAAGTTAGAAGCGTTTGGAACACCGAAACGTTTTTCAATTGTCTAAGGTTTTTAGTCAATTGACTCACCCTCTCTAAACCCTTTAAAAAATTTATCAAACAATCTTATCAGAACCTCCTCTTATAAACAAGCTTTTAAGTAAGGGACAAGTTAAAATCATTTAAGGAAATATACATTATTCTAAATAACTATTGTGGTTATATTTCATTGAAATAGGTTGTGATGGGAAAAACCCGACACTTTCTAAATGAGTAAAAAGTTATTTGGAGTAATATGGTTTTTTCTTCTGTCAATTAAAGCAATACAGTGAGCCAATCGTTCTACCCCTAGTTTAATTTGACTCTCGTTCACTTGAGAGATGCATAATCGAACGAGATTTTCCTTTTTATATTCTGCTAAAAACATTCTGGAGGCATCATCAACATATATATGCTGCTCGTTTAGCATATGAACCACCTGTTTTGCTTTCACATTCTCGGGCAAACTGATGGAAAGATAGAATCCGGAATTCGGTTTAGAAAAAGATGTATTAGCCGGCAGCAATAATTCACATGCTTCTTGAAGGATTTGCATTTTAGTACGGTATAACTCTTTTACTTTTTTGAGATGACTATTAAACATACCGCTTTTTAAATAGATTTCTAGCGCACCTTGTGAAAGTGCTGAACTATTAAAATCAGAACTGAATTTATATCGCAAAAAATTGTTAATCATTAATCCAGGAAGAACGACAGTACCAATCCTTAATCCTGGGAGAAAGATTTTCGAAAGGCTTTTAATATAGATCACTCTCCCAGAAGGATCAAAAGAAAATAAAGGATCTGATTTTGGATTTGGATCAAGGTCTCCTAAAATATCATCCTCCACTATATATACATCGTATTTTTCAGCTAACTCAACGATTTTTTTCTTTTCGCTATTCGTGTAATTATGTCCAAGTGGATTGTGAAACCTCGGGATAATATAGAAAAATTTTATATCATTATTTCGAAAAATGTATTCCAGTCGATCCAGATCAATCCCTTCCATTGATAATTCAATACCAAAAGTAGTAGCTTGATGCAGATTGATTGACTCAATGACTCCGAAATAAGTAGGCTGTTCAATTAGAATATTGTTTTTTCCATTTGGAAATGGCATAGAAACTAATAAATTAAGGGCTTGCTGCGAGCCAGAAACAACCACTAATCTCTCCGGTTGAGTGAACACCTGCAAATTTTGCAAATATTTCACCAACTGTACCCGCAGTGAGTAAATCCCTTGTTGATCAGAGTATGTAAAAAGCTCTTCTTTATAATGGTCGATTGCTTGATTCATGCAATGTTGAAATTCCACATAAGGCATAACATTTTTATCTGGACCTGCAGACAAAAAATCAATCACCTCAGTTTCTACTGCCTCTTTTTGATATTCATTCACAACATAGTAGCCGCTCTTAGGAACAGAATAAATTAAATGCTCTTTTTCAAGTTCTACATATGCTTTAATGACCGTATTTTTGCTACATGAAAAATACTCGGATAACTGACGAACCGAAGGAAGCTTACTGCCTGCAATTAGCGAACCATCTTCAAGTCGAAGCTTAATGTCTTCCATTATCTTTATATATTTTGAGTTCAATATATTAGTCCCCCTTCATCTGTACCAGGACAGATAGGTAAAAAAATGGTTTATTTTCATTGAATGTACTCATAGTATGTTAATTATATCAAAACTGTTTTTAAGATAAGTGAAAAATGGTACAGATTTGGTACAAAGTATTAAGATTGGGGTTGGAAAAGATGCAGGGAGAAACAAGAGAAAAATTCGGATTATTTTTGGGATTAGTGGGGGTCATTTGTTTTAGCTTAACGCTCCCTTCTACAAGTAATGCAGTAGAATATTTTGGGACTACGATCGTTGGTTTAGGAAGAACGGTTGTTGCCGCTATTTTAGTAGCCGTGGTATTAATTATTCGAAAAGAAAAGCTACCTTCTCTTCGCCAATTCAAACGTCTACTTATAGTTGCTTTTGGTGCAGTTTTAGGATTTCCTCTCCTCACTTCTTGGGCAATGGAATCCTTGCCTGTTTCTCATGGTGCGGTGGAATTAGCTCTGTTACCGTTAGCAACAGCCGGATTTGCTATATTTAGGGCAGGTGAAATCCCATCTCTCAAATTCTGGATTTCAAGTATAATCAGCTCTTTAGCGGTAATTATGTATGCACTTCATCTTGGATTCGGCCAATTGCAATTTGCTGATTTAGCTTTACTGACAGCAGTGATCATACTTGGACTTAGTTACGCAGAAGGAGGGGAATTAGCGAAAGAAATAGGCAGCTGGCAAGTGATTGCTTGGGCAATTATGATCGGTGCTCCATTTTTCGTTATTCCGGTTGGGCTAAACCTCACAACTGAAATGCTTCATGCCCCTTTACAAGCTTGGATCAGTTTCATTTATCTCTCAGTGGTTAGTCAATTTCTAGCATATGTTGCTTGGTATAGCGGAATGGCTATGGGCGGGATAGCAAGAGTTAGTCAGATTCAATACTTACAACCATTTTTAATGATTCTTTTTGCAACAGTATTTCTAGATGAATCCATCACAATTTTCACTCTTGTAATAGCAGTGATTGTTGTCTTTTCTGTTATATTAGGCAAAAATGCTCCTGTATCAAAAAACGGAGCTGTTTCAGGAAAAACCTAACTGCATATTCAATTGAGATTTCTGTATAATTAAATGAAAAATGTATATTCCTGCACAATTTTAAAGACCCAACACTTGCCTTCGACATTATGAAGGAACATAGTATGGCGACCCTTTTTTCTTAATCATAATGGAATGCCTTACGCGACTCATTTACCGTTAATATTGAACATGGACTTTTGAAGCGAAAGGAAAGTTAAGTCAAAATCATCCATCGCAAAGACAAAATTTAATTGTTTAGCAACTGGAAAAAATCCCAAATACCAAAGAGCAACAGATTTCATTATTAATCAAATCAAAAAACAAAGTGAATGCTACTGCACGAACGGGAGTGTTGATCAAATAAGGATTAACACTCTTTTCCTTCTCATTGAGTGGTGCGTAGAAATACTATATTTTTTAAGAATCTTCTGACTCATTAACATTTCCGATTTATTGTAAGCGCAGTGATATTTCCATCTCTTTATTTGTAAATCATGCCTTTTTCTATAACATCATCATGCCATCTTTAATCAAACCATATGGCGCTACAATAAACATTTTCCTGGTTTTATCTTATATTATTTCAGAGAGTTCTCATTTATGTAGAATTGCTACTTCAACAAACCTTCCCCGATCGTGTCATAAAGAAAGGCTGCCTTAAGCCAGCTCTGATATTAAGCTATTCCCCGTTTCCAATTGGGTCACCCCGGATGTGGTGTCCCATTAGTACAATTTATTTCTTATTGCAACTAAAATCAATATGCGTGATCTATTGAAAAATATTGTTATCCGGATTTCACATTTTAATGTTGGTCATAGGCAAATCCGCAGGAACAGCGATTTTTCCCGAATAACAAATGATAAGATGCGGGGAATTCCTGATTGACTCTTTGAACCTCATGTACAAATTCCTTACTATCCTTTGGTACTGGCGAAAGTGCATCCGCTTTTTCTTGTGAATCAATATTAGCTCCAGGTGGTACAAACCTATCAGGTGGTATTCGAACGCCATTTGTTACTACTGCATTATAAGAAATAAATGCACCGCTACCTACAATTGCGGTATAAACAATGGAATTAAAGCCAACAAATACTTTGTCTGCAATATAACAAGGACCATGGACAAGGGCACCATGAGCAATGGTCACTTCATTTCCAATGAATATTGAATACCCTTTTATTCCAACTAGGATTCTATTATTTAATAAGCCATGTAATATTACACCGTCCTGTATATTTGAATTGGAACCTATATAAAAAGGAGTTCCTTCATCTGCACGTATACTTACATTAGGAGCTACATAGACATTGTCACTAATGGTAACATCACCTATGACACTGGAAAACTGACTTATAAATGCAGTTTTATCAATTTTAGGAAAGATTTGAACAGGATTAAATGAAGTAATGGGGTTTGGACTTATGAATGGTTCAAAACAGTGAGAATGGTTATTAGAAGAGGTGTTTGATCCTTGTTTTTCTTCCAAGTTATTACCTCCTTCTCAATTTATTGGCTTATGATTATTTTATGCAATAAGATTGGGTGAGGAATGGGCTACCATAAAACAGTAATTATATCCGGTACCTATCCATTTCAATGGAGCAGATTAGAGTATTTATGAAGATTTTCAGAAGCTGCGGCAGAAGAAAATTGGAACTATTTATTTAATACAATAATCGATCCTAGTTTAATAAAAGGCGAAGCCCCTAACTCTCAGCTATTAATACATTGACATATATAGTTCGGGTTTCCGTTCTATTTTATAGTCTCTTTTATTGCATCCTAAAGAAATAACGGAACTGTTACTTTAATTACACGCCTTAACAATCCTTGCAATATTAAATAATAATGAATGAAAGGAGTTAAAAGATTCAGACTGTAGACAACCTCAATGAAAGAACATTGATTTCCTCTACAGGTACTCGCTTTTCCCGCAGTAATTCACACACACCAGTTCCAATCAACTTTTTTAATTTTTGATAGAACCCATTTGTCTAGAAACTGAAGAGACTATCCTATTCTATTGGCTTAACCTTATATCTCAAAACAGTTTTTAATTTTGCAGGTTCGACTTTTCTAAAATCTGAAAGATATATTTCTCTGTGTTGTAATGAAGTTCTTTCTAGATTATTATTTTTTATGAATTCATTCATTAATTTAAAACTTTGAGGTTCATCATCATATGGACCTACATGAAGCATTTGGACAGATAATCCATCATGAACTGTACCGAACTTTACATCATTTAGGAATGGATGTGGTTTCTTTTTTCCTACATGTTCAAATGCTCTCTCCACTACTTCTTTTGTTATAAAATCTGGTTGTCTAATCATGATCGTATATAATAATTCATCTTTATTTAAAGTATCTTTTTTTCTTCCCTCTTCTGTTAAACCCCATATTCCTTCCAATGGATATACGGTATATTCAAAATATCCATCTGGAGTGTATCCTTGCTTCGGCATCATTCTGATCGCATAAGCCAATGAATAAAGAACACCTATCTTTTCAGCGAATTCGTGCTCATTTGGATTTCCTTTTCCCTTTATCGAAAAGAATTTCTGTTCTGGAATTGTTACAAGTTCAGATTTTTGTTTTGGGATATATAAATTCTTCTCTTGTTTTCTCCATTCGTATTTCATTAGTTTTTGTTCCCGCTCTCTATAACTTTTCATTATGTTTGATTACTACTTCAACGTCCTTTTTATTAAACCTTCATCAGGACAATTCCATCAAGCCCTTATTGTTTCACTAAATCAAATTAAGCTGGGCTATTCCCGCACATCCATCGAGTATCTTTTGTGTTACCTTTTGACCAATATGATAGATTACGTCAAATACACAATATTGTATAGTATGTTCTGAATTCTTAGATTGAGCTCTTTCCATTTTACTTCAAAATCATGCTTACCTTGTAGATTTGTCACGATTATTTCCCCGCCAAGAAAGGGTGGTACATATTTGTATCACCCTTTCTACTACTCGTTCCACAATCGTGCCCTTTAATTTTATTGAACAAGAAAAGCTTTACTCTCATATACCAATTACTTCCATTTCGTCAAAGTTACTGCTGCATTATCTGAATAAGGTTGCCGCATGTATCGTCGAAGACAGCTATTGTGACTTCGCCCATTTTTGTCGGCTCCATAGTAAACTTCACGCCGTTTTCCAATAATCGTTCGTACTCTTTACGAATATCTGCAACGCCAAACATTGTTGCTGGGATGCCTTCGGAAAATATCTTCCTTTGATACTCCTTTGCGGCAGGATGCTCATTCGGTTCGAGTAAAAGCTCGGTACCGTCATGATCATCGGGAGAAACAAGCGTAATCCACCTGAATTTCCCCATGGGAACGTCATGCTTTTTTTCAAATCCCAGCTTTTCTGAATAAAATTCCAGTGCCTTGTCTTGGTCTTGAACGAATATACTGGTAACAATGATTTTCATAATGTTTTGCCTCCTTGGATATTTGCGACGTATGGTGATCTGCTAACAATCTGGCTGCAAGCAATACAACCCACATTCGTCAGAAGTCCTGTTCCGAAAAGATTACTCTATCCATCCTTTCAACAAGTTTTTAAGTGGTTCGTTGTTGAACATAAGTACACGATATTTTCCCTTTCGTTTAGATTTTACGAGCCCTGCATCTTCCAATGCAGAAAGATGTTTAGCTATCGCCTGTCTCGAAATGGAAAGATCGTGCTTCATAATGAGACGTACCGTAAGTTCATACAACGTCAACTCGTTGCGTTCGGATAGTTCGTCTAATATTAGTCGACGAGTCGAATCGCCTAGTGCTTTGAATATAGCGTCTTTGTCCCAATTCATATATTGATTATAAGCAACTCTACGGTTGCTTGTCAATCATAAGCAACTGTATGGTTGCTTGTCAATCATAAGCAACTGTATGGTTGCATGACAAAGGGACCGTATCATGCAATCTCAACAAGGTAATGTCAAATAATAGAAGTTTGAACCATTATAGAAATTTAAACTGTTTTTCAACAAAAAAGTAACACACTAGTTAAAATTATAAGCACCTTGTATGTTTTTTTAGTACGTTTCTTATTCAACTCCAGTTAGATTAATCCATACAACTTAGGATATCCATCTCATATGAAGTGTTACTCCATTGTAGTGTTTTTAAATCAATTACAATCATTTAACATAGAAAAAAATCCCTGATTAAAAAAGCAGGGATTTTTGGCATTTTAATGGACTTAGAGAACATAAAAATGATTATTCGATAAGAATTTCAATATAACATCCTTTATCCTGTAAGGTATTCAACAATTACAATATTTCGATATACCCTTCTGTCCCATGCACACGAATTCGTTGCCCGTCTTTTATCAGTTCGGTCGCATGTTCCACCCCAACAACTGCTGGCAAGCCATATTCACGTGCGATAACTGCTCCATGGGTCATCAGTCCACCAACTTCGGTGACTAAGCCTTTTATGGATACAAACAATGGTGTCCAGCTAGGGTCAGTAAAGGAAGTGACTAATATATCTCCATCTTCTAGATTAGCTTCTTCCATGTTTAAGATGACACGTGCTCTTCCCTCAATAACACCGGAAGAAACAGGCAGACCTACAATCGCTTCGGCTGGGAGATTTTCTCGTTTGTACTCACCTACAATGATTTCACCATCAGACGTGATAACACGCGGTGGAGTTAGTTTTTCATATAATTTGTACTCGTCTTTTCGTTTGCTGATGATTTGGTAATCCAGTTTGTTGGTGCGTACTACTTCGCCAAGTTCTTCAAAAGTGAGATAGTATATATCTTCTTTTTCATGAATGACGCCTATTTGTACGAGTTGATCGGCTTCTTTCAGTAAAGCCTGCTTATAAACGAAATAGCGACTAACCATGCCGTATTTTGGATATTCACGATAACCGATGAAATTCCGTATCAGGTCAATCATTCGTTTTGTTTCTTTGGCTTTTTGATCACCATCCGGTAATTGCTTCAATCGATCTAATAACTCTTGTTCTTTTTTCAAAGCTTCCTGTCGCCCTTGCTCAAATTTCCGCTTGCTAGCGTTAGGCTCAAAGTTTTTGATGTTACCCAGAATCAACGGGACAAGAGTAATTGGTTTTTCACTCCAACGAGTTCTAGTAATATCGATTTCTCCGGCACATCGCATGCCGTATTTGCCGAGATAATCATAGATAGCTTCTTGCGTTTTTTGTCCACCTTCGAACTTAACCAGTTCATCCAAAAATTTATCATCTTTTACATGTTGTAAATAATCAATGACTTCCGGATAAGGACGAATCACATCTGCGACATCCAATAGCGCCAGACCCATTTCCGAAGTAATATTGTTTGGTACAGATTGAGAAAGCGTATCTGCTGCGTTTTTTTCACCTAACCACTCATTCATACTTTCATTGATCCATGATGAAGCATCCATAGCAGCCATAAACACAGCTGAACTTTGAGGGTCAAATAAAATCTTCTTTAATATCTGGATATCTTCCAGAATAAAATCAAATAAATCCGACCCTAAATTCGTTTGGATGTTTTGTTTTAACTCTTCTATCGATGTTTGACTGTTCTTAATCAAATCAGAAACGATTGTCGGGTCGTTTTCGATTTGTGCCCTAGAATCCGTAGACGACACACTTTTATTGCTTTTACCGGAACTCTGTTCTTGCTTATCATTTGGTAAAGATTTTATGAAATCTCCTCGCTCTATTATGGTAATGAGTGCGTCTTTCATGAGCGGATCATGTTGTCCCATGGCATCTAATAACATTTTTCTGCTGTCAGGTGAAGCCAGCATATGTGTGACATCAACAAACAGCCTTCCGCCAGCTTTACGCATGGGTGCAGGAGTCGTTAAGAGGAAAAAAGACAATCCCAATGGTTTCATGGGGTCGGTCATCATTTGTTGATGACCGACAGATACATAGACGTGATTTTCTTGATCATTCGCTTCAGGGATCGGGTATAAAGTAGTGATTGGACGACTCTGGACGATATAAAATGTATCATCAACCAAACACCATTCGATATCCTGTGGGCTACCAAAATAAGCTTCGATCTGTCTTCCGATGCGTGCCAGTTGTAAAATCTGTTGATCAGTAAGTGTTTGTGTCTTTTGCTGATCCGGATCGATTTGTTGTTTCACTGTTCCGCCTTCTTTTCGTCCATAGATAGCCAATTTCTTCGTTGCTATCATCTTATCGACGATTTCCTCTTCCTGTACTTTATAACAATCGGCAGAAACCAAGCCAGAAACCAGTGCTTCTCCAAGTCCAAAACTGGCATCGATTGATAGCAGCTTTCGGTTAGAAGTAATCGGATCAGCTGTAAATAAAATCCCTGAAGCCTGTGGGAAAACCATCCTTTGAACGATAACGGATAAATAAACTTGACTGTGGTCAAATCCATTTTGCATACGGTAGATTACCGCGCGATCCGTAAATAGGGAAGCCCAACATTTCCTGATATGCTGCAAGATTGCTTCTTTGCCGATGATATTTAAATAAGTGTCATGTTGACCAGCAAAAGAGGCATGTGGTAAATCTTCCGCAGTCGCACTAGAACGGACTGCATATGCATGTTCATCACCAAACCGGGAGAGAAAGTGAGTAACTGCTTTCACAACATCGGAAGGAATTTCTACATCCATAATGATTTGTCGAATCTTCCTGCTGATTTCACCAATTTGTTCACGATCTTCTACTTTTAGAATTGTCAGTCGGTCCAACAAAGCTTGGTACGTTTCGTTTTGTTCGATGGCTTTTTGATATCCCACTGTTGTAACACAAAATCCTTCTGGTGCTTGTATTCCTTCAATTTTTGATAATTCCCCTAAATTTAATCCTTTTCCTCCAACGAGCAATAGCTGTGTTTTTTCCATTTCCTGAAAACCGAGAACCAATGAACCCATTCTATATCCCTCCCACAAATCCCAATAAAGGTCTATTGTATTTTAGCAGTAGCAATTAAGAATAAATAGTCTATATTTACCATTTTTTATATGCTATAATTAAATTAGGAAGAGTAAGATTTCAATTATCATACAGTAACCAAATGCCCCGGTTATCCCCTTGAAGCAGTTCATATACCTCGAATGAATTAGAGTTCCATAAAAAATACCAGAATCAAAATAAATTTGCCCTGGCAGAACTGTAACATCATGATTTAATTTAGTGCTTTAAAAGAAATGACGGTAATTCCATACCATAATCATCATTATTTAATGTCTATTCTCGGATACTAAAACGCTTCGTTATTCCGCAAACTCCAATGCCATGCACATGCAATTCTTTTTATGTTTAGGAACCGATTTTTCCCTCTCTGTAGCTGACCTCTGCTAATTTTATATTTTCCCTCACATTCTTCATACCCGCTTTTTATACGCCCTTATTGCAAAGGTATAAGCCACTATCAGAATCCCAAAGCGCCACCCAAGAGCAATCCATATATCATTCCCCACTTGCTGACTTGACAACAACGCACGAATGGATCCCACTATCGGGGTTACCGGTTGATTTTCGGCAAAGGCACGAACTGCCGACGGCATCGACTCGGTTGGTACAAACGCTGAGCAGATAAACGGCAGGAAGACTAACGGATGGAAAAGACGCTTGCACTGTCCACTGATTTTCGGACAGTCCGGCAATCGCCGCAAGAGGGCGAGCGTAAACAACGCGAGAATACCGACTACGGCGAGCGCACCCCCGCCGATGATCGAAAGCCCATAATGAAAAGCAACGAGAATGATTACGACAACGGAAAAGGCGTTGGATACCAGCGAGGTCAGCACATGCCCCCACAGCACGGTGGAACGCGAAATCGGCATGGAGTGAAACCTCCCAAATATGCCCCTTTGAGTATCTAAAAATAGGCGATAAGCCGTATAAGAAATACCACTCGCAATCGGCAGGATAAAAAAGCACCCAAATTAATGGATGCCCTCTGCTTTTATTCACTACTCTTGACGTCTTTTATTAAATCATCTCTAAATGACTTTGCATCTCTTTCAAACACTTTTTCAAAACTTTTTTCATACTCTTCGTAGGTTATCTGACCTTTTTCAATCAGTAATTCTACTATAGCTTTAACCCTCACTCTATTCGACACTAATTCGTTCGTCATATTGGACAATAAAATACCGATTTTCTCATAATCATCATTCATTTTTTGTCATCCCCTTCGTTTAACCATTACGACAAAAATGAGACGTTTTCCTGCTAATAATAAGCACCTAAATGTATAAGTGCTCTATTTTAATTAAATTCATAGCGATTATCATATGTTCTTTCTAATTTGCTCAAAACGCAGTATTCCTTTTTTAATGTTTGCAACTGATTCTCCAACTCTGAATTTATGCCGTTTCGCATTTTCTCTATAATTTCTTTTTGGGCTTTTTTATTATCAAACATCTTTTTTAGCACTTTCGCATGTTCATCAAATATATCCACCTATTCTCCCCCTTAGTTTTCATACTATTTATATTCAACTAAAAGGCAAGGATTCCCAATTGTTTATTCACTCTAAACTAGGCACATGCCAAAGCCTTTTCTCTGATACTAAAACGCGCCGTATTCCGGAAATTCAATACATTGTTTACGTCATACCTACGCTGTCTTACTACTTGAATCTGGAGCCACAATGAAGTATATTCAGGAACGTTTAGGTTATGGAAGCACTCAAATTACAGCTGATGCATATGCTCATATCTCTAAAAAAATCGAGAAAGATACCATGGGTAATTTTGAGGATTATACTAAAGACATTTAACTCCAAGCGGGTTATTTCCATTAGCCAGACACTTACTCAAGTACTTCAACATCACCTACGGCATCAAAACCAACACAAACTAGCCTTAAATGATTTATATCACCATGATCTAAACCTAGTTCTTTGCAGGGATGATGGCAGCTTCATGCCAAAGTCTACCTTATTTAACGCATTCAGCCGCATTTTAAAAAGGGCTGAGTTGCCTTCCCTTCCCATCCATTCCCTCCGTCATACACATGCAGTGCTCCAGCTAGAAGCTGGAGCAGATATGAAATATGTTCAGAAAAGATTAGGTCATGGCAGCGTTGCTATAACTTCTGATGTATACGCACATATAAGCAAAAAACTCGAAAAGAAAAACATAGACAAGTTTGAGGAATACACCAAGGGAATAATCGATTAAATTTTTTTGCTGAATTTGGTGGGCAAATGGTGGGCAAATATCTATTTCATTTATTCAACTTAGATTTGCCCACCAAACAAAAAACCCCTGACACCAGAGGTGCCAAGGGTTTGAGATATTAATACATTGACATATATTGTTCGCGTTCCCATGGGTGAACTTGTGTACGGAACATATCCCACTCGATTTCTTTTGCTTCGACGAAGTGTTCAAGTAAGTGTTCACCTAATGCTTCTTTGATGACTTCATCAGATTTTAATGTTTCCAATGCAGCATATAAAGTAGCTGGTAGATCAACGATACCTACTTCTTCACGTTCTTCTTTATTCATAACATAGATGTTGCGGTCAACTGGAGCCGGTGGAGTCAAGTCGTTCTTGATACCGTCAAGACCAGCTTTTAGTAGAACTGCAAGTGCCAAATATGGGTTCGCTGCTGGATCGACACTACGTACCTCAACGCGAGTACTTACTCCGCGTGATGCTGGGATACGGATTAATGGGCTACGGTTTTTAGCGGACCATGCAACATAACAAGGAGCTTCGTAACCAGGAACTAGACGTTTGTATGAGTTAACAGTTGGGTTTGTTACCGCAGTGAAGCTTGGAGCATGCTTAATGATACCTGCGATAAATTGCTCAGCTGTTTTGCTTAATTCCAATTTACCTTCTTTATCATAAAATGCGTTTTCGTTGCCTTTGAATAAAGAAACGTTACAGTGCATACCAGATCCGTTAACACCGAACAATGGTTTTGGCATGAATGTCGCGTGTAAACCATGTTTGCGGGCAATCGTCTTAACAACCAATTTAAATGTTTGGATGTTATCACAAGCTGAGATTGCATCTGCATATTTAAAGTCAATTTCATGTTGTCCTGGAGCTACTTCATGGTGGGATGCTTCGATTTCAAATCCCATTTCTTCAAGCTCAAGAACGATATCACGACGGCAGTTTTCTCCTAGGTCAGTAGGTGCAAGGTCAAAGTATCCGCCTTTATCGTTCAATTCTAGCGTCGGCTCGCCTGCTGCATCCAGTTTGAATAGGAAGAATTCAGGTTCAGGTCCAAGATTGAAATCTGTGAAGCCCATTTCTCTTGCTTCTGCAAGAACACGTTTTAGGTTAGCACGTGGATCTCCATCAAAAGGTGTTCCATCCGTATTGTAAATATCACAGATCAAACGTGCCACTTTACCTTTTTCGGAAGTCCAAGGGAAGATAACCCATGTGTTTAAATCAGGATATAGGTACATATCAGACTCTTCGATACGAACGAAGCCTTCAATGGAAGATCCGTCAAACATCATTTTATTATCAAGTGCTTTTTCTAATTGACTGACTGGGATTTCAACGTTTTTAATTGTCCCTAAAATGTCAGTAAACTGTAAACGAATGTACTTAACATTTTCTTCTTTCGCTAAACGAGTGATGTCTTCACGTGTGAACTTTGCCAATTTCTATTCCCCCTAATAATTCATAAATCATATTTTTTATTGGAAAAAACGGGACATATCCCCTTGTCTAAGAGATGTTCGATGCTTGCTTCCTTGTAAAAGCTCGGAACGCAGAAGCTTGCGAAGCTCCTCGTCACTAAGGTCATGCCTTATTTTTTCCGCTTGTTCTAATTCTTGAGTTTTAGGTAAATTCTGTTCCTTTACAGTGAAAATCTTTTTAATGCCGGCCAGATTGACTCCTTGTTCGATTAAATCTTTAATCTCAAGCAGTCGATCGATATCGTTTAATGAAAAAACCCGCCGATTTCCATCTGTTCTCATAGGAGTAATAAGTTGATGCTCTTCGTAATACCGAATTTGGCGTGCAGACAACTCAGTTAACTGCATGACGATTCCGATGGAAAAAAGAGGCATCGAACGCCGAATGTTGTTGCCGCTCATTCTTAGCATCCTCCTTTTGTTTATCTTAAAGTAATCTTATATCATGTTATTAAACTTGTCAATATGATGTTACATTTTATGACGTGTTTTTTTCAGAAAAATTAAATGATTTGTTACTACACAAATATTATGACTATTGTTTTTACTGGAATCCAATTGTATCTGGATTCCCATTACATACTAATTTAATTTCAATTACAATTGTATCAGCTTTTTGTCCATTAGCGCATTCACAGCAGTCAATACAGCTATTTTAACATGGGCGTATGTCAATCCGCCTTGAACGTAGGCAACATATGGAGCCCTTGTCGGACCATCTGCCGTCAGTTCAATACTGGCCCCCTGTATAAAGGTGCCCGCAGCCATGATTACATCGTCCTCATATCCCGGCATATAGGCAGGATATGGTGTCACATGTGAATTGATTGGTGATGCATATTGAATGGCCTGACAGAAGGCAACCATCTTATCACGGTCATCAAATTGGACGGATTGAATCAAGTCAGTTCGCTTCGCATCCCATTTTGGAGATGTATTCATACCGAGCTTTTCTAAAAAGGCAGCTGTGAACATGGCTCCTTTAACAGCTTGGCCCACGACATGCGGTGCAAGGAAAAATCCTTGGTACATTTCCTGCAGACTATAAAGCGAAGCACCTGCTTCAGCCCCTATTCCTGGTGATGTTAACCGATAAGAGCAAGCTTCAACCAGGTCCTTTTTACCAACAATGTATCCACCGGTTTTCACTATCCCGCCGCCAGGATTTTTAATGAGTGAACCAGCCATTAAATCGGCTCCGACATGACATGGTTCTTGTGTCTCAACAAACTCTCCATAACAATTGTCCACGAACACGACGATTTCCGGGTTAATGCCTTTGACAAAGGCAATCATTTCCCTTATTTCATCGATCGTAAAGGAAGGACGGGTGGCGTACCCTTTTGACCGTTGTATACCGATCATCTTCGTATTTGATTGAATGGCTTGTTTGACGGCTTCGAAATCAACGGTTCCAGTTTCCGCTAACGGAACGGCTTTATAGCTGATCTGAAAATCACGTAAAGATCCGATACCCGTTCCCCGGATACCGACGATTTCTTCCAAAGTATCATACGGCTTTCCAGTTATGTATAACAATTCATCCCCTGGGCGCAATATGCCGAAAAGAGCGGTGGAGATGGCGTGTGTGCCTGATATAATTTGGGGGCGCACCAATCCAGCTTCCGCTCCAAAAACATCTGCGTATATCAATTCCAGCGTATCGCGGCCCATATCATCGTATCCATACCCTGTAGTCGGGATGAAATGGGAATCACTCACTTTATGTGCTTGATAACTTTGTAATACACGAAATTGATTTTCTTCGATTCGTTCGTCCACTTGCTTATGTAATGGAGAAATCATTGCTTCCACTTCCTGTGCAATGTTTTTCAACACTTCTCCATTTGTTAACTGCTGATACATCAAAATTCCCCTTTATAATGAATATTTCTCCAGCTGCCCGGTTATTGGATGATCAGCTAGACAAAAACCTTTGCATTCATATCTTTCCGATTCTTCATTAAAGGAGAGAGTGCGCAATACGGTTTCATTTTTCAGCTGTGATAATAGTTTACCCTCACTCGATGGCAGGAAAACATGATACGGGACCATTTCTTCAATCACGTACTTTTCAATTTCTTCCATGATTTCATTCAGATCCGATTGTTCATAGGCACTGATCATTAATGAAGCACGACTGGCTGACCTGACAAAATCAGCGTGAACCTTATCTTTCTTATTATACAACGTTAGCTGTGGAATGGAAGGGACATCTAAGTCATTTAGCAAATCCTGCACCGTTTTCTGATGATTAAAGTAATCGGTACTTGACGAATCCACCACATGGAGCAATAGATCCGCTTCTTTCACTTCTTCCAGGGTCGAGCGAAATGCGGCAATTAAAGATGTCGGCAAATCTTGAATGAAGCCAACCGTATCCGTCAGCAGCACGGTAAATCCGCTAGGAAGAATCGCCTTTCGTGTCATGGGATCAAGTGTAGCGAATAACTGGTTCTCTTCGTAAGAATCCGCCTCCGTCAAACGGTTGAACAGTGTTGATTTACCTGCATTCGTGTATCCCACAAGGGCTATTTGAAAGGTCTTATTACGTTTCCTTCTGTCACGATAACGTTCACGATGCTTCACTATGCCACTTAATTGTTGCTTGATTTCATCTATTTTCCCACGAATGTGGCGGCGGTCGCTTTCCAGCTTCGTCTCACCTGGTCCTCTGGTGCCGATTCCGCCGCCCAGCCTGGACATTGCCGTCCCCTGTCCGACCAAACGCGGCAATAAATATTGGAGCTGAGCAAGTTCGACCTGCAGCTTTCCTTCCCTGGATCGCGCCCGCTGAGCGAATATATCCAATATTAGCTGTGTCCGGTCAATGATCCTTGCCTCCAATTGCTTCGAAAGGTTCCGAATCTGGCTCGGGGAAAGTTCATCATTAAAGATAAATAGATCCGGCTCAAGCTCCTCTTCCAGATTCCGAAGTTCCTCCACTTTTCCTTTTCCTATATATGTAGCTGGATCGACGCTTTCCCTTTTCTGGGTGATGGTCATTAAAACCTCACCATTCGCCGTCTTGGCCAATGAAGCCAGTTCATCAAGTGAATATTCAAAACGTTCATTAGTCTCAGTTGTTTGACACCCAATCAAAACGGCCGTTTCCTTTATTGCTTCTTCCAAACCACATGCACCACCTTCGGGGATTTCAGTTAATCATAACAAAAAAATTAAATATATAAAAATTTCCTGAAAACGTAGCTTTTAACCGTTTTAAAAATTCCGATAACATGCTAAAATCAAATTTGGCTTTACCATCAAAATCAAAAAGACATAGAGGGACATTCATATGACATGGGAAGTATTAAGCTTCATAGGTACGATTGCATTCGCTATTAGCGGGACCATCATCGCCATGGAAGAAGAGTATGATATTTTAGGAGTTTATATTTTAGGCATAATTACCGCCTTTGGCGGAGGGGCAATCCGCAATCTGCTGATCGGTGTCCCCGTTTCAGCGTTATGGGATCAAAGTTTCTATTTTGTCATCGCTTTAGTATCCATCACCATCGTTTTTGTTTTTCCTACAAACCTTTCAAAGCACTGGGATAGATGGGGAAACTTGAGTGATGCCATTGGCCTTTCAGCCTTTGCCATCCAAGGGGCGATGTATGCCGTGGAACTTAATCATCCAATAAGCGCCATCATTGTATCAGCTGCATTAACCGGATGCGGCGGCGGGATACTCCGTGACGTACTGGCCGGAAGAAAGCCATTGGTCTTCAGAAAAGAAATCTACGTAGTATGGGCCATCATTGCTGGCTTGGCCTTAGGCAGTGGTGTATTATCCCAGTCATGGCAGCTTTATTCGCTCTTTGCCGTCATCACGATATTGCGAGTCCTTTCCTACACCAACAATTGGCATCTTCCTAATAAAAAATGGGTGCCTAAAACATAAATTTGAAAAGCCCGCCATCTTGGTGGGCTTTTCCATGTCATTCTTTTTCATCATCCTCGAAAACCAAATCTTGGCTGGTAAGCGTCAGTAAATCGGATTTTTCAAATGAATCCTCCAATAAAAGCCGCATTGCCTGGGCCCTAATTGACTTTTCAAGTACATTGCGGATATAACGTCCGTTAGAAAATGAAATAGGTCCCCGAAATGAACGCAATATGATTAAATGTTCTTTTAATTTTCTTTCGGCATCCCGATTCATTTGATATTCCTTTTCCTGCAACATCCGATCGGCTATTTCCATTAACTGGTCAATTGTATAATCCGGAAAATCAATAACAAGCGGGAATCTGGAATGAAGTCCGGGATTAAGGCTAAGGAAATAATCCATTTCCCTCGAATATCCAGCAAGGATCAAAATGAATTCGTGCTGCCGATCCTCCATATGCTTGACAAGGGTATCTATGGCTTCTTTGCCAAAATCCTTTTCCCCGCCTCTTCCTAAGGAATAGGCTTCATCAATAAATAAGATTCCGCCAATGGCCTTTTTAATTAAATCCCTTGTTTTTTGGGCAGTATGACCAATGTATTCCCCGACCAAATCTGCCCTCTCCGCTTCAATTAAATGGCCTTTCGATAGTACATTCATTTTTTGAAACAACTTACCGATTAAACGTGCAACCGTTGTTTTCCCCGTTCCGGGATTTCCTTTAAACATCATATGCAGTGCTTGCCTGCCAGTCTTCAGCCCTTTTGCCTCACGTTGTTTATTGATGTAAATCCAGGCATATATCTCTTTTATCATCTTTTTCATTTCTTCCATTCCGACCAGCGATTTCAGTTCATCTTCAATCTCTTTCAATGCAACATGCTGGTGGGGGATTTCCTGCACCAAAATTTCTTTTATCGGCAGTTCCTTTTGTAGCGCTTTTCTGTTTTCCGCATTAAACACAATATTGATTTGCCCGTTATTTTTCATACGGATCGGTTGTTCCAATGCATTCACCTCTCCATCTTGGACCCTTACTCTAATTCAACAAATTTTCATTGATTAATGATGGTCATAACTAACCCATCGGAAAATTTGATTAATTAAGCCGTATTCCCTTCCTGAAAAGCGACTTATTCTGACAGAATTCTTCCCTCGGAGGATGTGTTACGACAATCTCCATTCCCATTCACCAATTTATATGGGGGAATGTCATTTCCTGCGGTTTCCCGGAAAATAATCCGTCCCTAGATATATATTCAAAACAGGTACGTAAAATTATCGATTCTTTGAAAAAGACAGAGAAGTGCATGCAAAAAAAACAGGTCGCTATAAGCTAAACCTGTTTTTTACATTCATATATATGATTATTCCTTCACTTCGTAATCAATCTGAACATTACGTTGTGGAGCAAATGTAGAAATTGCATGTTTATAGACTAATTGCTGTTTGCCCTCCGATTCAAATAAAACGGTAAAATTATCGAACCCTTTCACTTGTCCTCTAATCTGGAACCCGTTTAATAAAAATACCGTCACATACGTACCATCTTTCCGTAATTGGTTAAGAAACTGATCTTGAATATTTACTGATTGTTTCATGAACTAGTCCTCCTCTTTTCTCTCTAAATTTATGTATTCGCCTTCACTGAAAAGCTTTCCTGCTATAAATCCAGATATTTCATGTATTTTTTTTGGAAAACCCTTGAGATCGGTCATATCAAACCAATTTACATCCATTTTATTCCGAAACCAGGTCAATTGCCTTTTTGCATAACGACGGGAGTTTTGCTTTAATGTCTCAACCGCTTCATCCAATGAAGCCATTCCATCAAAATAATCATAGATTTCTTTATAGCCTATAGCCTGGATCGATTGGCAATCCCTCAAACCTTTTTCATGAAATGACTCCACCTCTTGAATCAACCCTTCTTCTACCATGACATCAACTCGTTGATCGATGCGTTGATATAACTTTTCACGTTCCATTGTCAATCCAATGATGCACGTATCATATTTCAATTCTGTAGGCTGTTCATTCAGCTGTTCACTCATCGTTTTACCGGTACAATGAAAAATCTCAAGTGCTCTGATCACCCTTCTTACATTATTAGGATGAATCCGATTCGCGCTTTCCGGGTCAACGTTGCGTAATTGTTCAAAAACGGGATCAATTCCTAACTCCCTTACCTGTTTTTCGAGTCCCTCCCTATAAACAGGGTCGGATGGCGCCTCCGAAAATTGATAATCATAAATGACCGATTGTATGTATAATCCTGTTCCACCGACGATAATAGGAAGTTTACCTCTGCTTTGGATATCCTCGATACAAGCATTAGCTCGCTCCTGGAACTCTGCCGCACTAAATGGTTCATCCGGGTCTTTAATATCAAGTAAATAATGAGGAATTCCTTCTGTTTCTTCCCTCTTGATTTTTGCAGTCCCAATATCCATCCCTTTATAAACCTGCATGGAGTCTCCGCTAATAATTTCACCATTAAATAACTTTGCCATCTCAATGCTCATCTTTGTCTTCCCAACAGCAGTCGGTCCAATGATCACGAGAAGTTTTCCTTTTTGTTGTTTCACAATCTCACTGCCTTAAATGATTTTTTCCCTATCTTATCATAATCTCGATGAAAGCAGCTAAACATCTACCCATTATGCCCGTTTCAGGTACTTTTATTCAACTTTTCATCTTTATACCTCTTAGATTGTTAGAGTGTAAAATACCGAAAATGCATTTGAAGCTCACAGCTCCATTTGCGGCACTGGAGAAAAATGAATCTCCTTCTCCTGATAGCAGGTGATTCTAATCCCGATAATAGAATCATAAAAAAAGGCATGATTCCTTCTGTATTTGAGAAATCATGCCTTTTTATCAATTTTTAATTTAGCCCATTTTTTCATTTACGGGTATGATCATCGTAACGGCCGTTTCTTTTTCCGAGGATTGTACATGAATCTCTCCATCATATCTGTTCACTAAGTCTTTAACGATGAACAATCCTTGTCCGCGAACTTTGCCCTTTTGTGCCTTTTTGGTTGAAAATCCGCTGGCGAATATATTCTCCATATCTAATTCCGAAATCATTGGTCCGGTGTTCGTTACCATAAACATATACTTTTCATCATCAGCTTTGCATGCAATATTCATTCGGCGTTCTTGCTCTGGCAATTCAATTGTTGCCTCAATAGCATTGTCGATAACATTTGATAATAATTTTATCAAATCGGTTGTTTTGACCCGATTGAAGGATTCGGGTGAAACATCGATTTCAATATCGATGTTATAATTCTGGGCCGAGAGCCTTTTCGTCTCTAACAGGACAGATAAGCCCAGATGAATCACATCCAATTTCATCGATTCAATCGAATGCACTTCTTTTGAAAGACCTGTTAAGTATTCGAGTGCTTTTGCGTTCTCCTCTAATTTAAGCAGACCAAGTATCACCTGAATATGATTGGAAAAATCATGCCTTAATGAGCGGACTGAAGCAATGAGCGATTGAAATTCCGATTGATACGTATCTTCCGTATCCCCCACTTCACGTGTCAGTTCCTTTTGATACCATTTTTGAATGATAAAAAAGGTAACCAGCAGCATGATAACAAATCCACCATTATAAACAAGAATGGCAATGCTGCTTTTCAATACCTTGCCGTTAATGGCATTAATATCTTCTGCGCTCACATCAATGCCCAAAAAACCAATAATGTCGCCATCTTGATTTTTCATTGGCACTCCCACAGTTAAATACTCACCATATTCCGGATCTTCTAGAATCCCGGTAATGAAGCTTTTGCCTTCATACCCCTGTTTGACCTGCTCCGGCGGAACAGTACATGCACCACCGATAGGAAAATCCCCTTTATGATCTTTAGAAAACCCAGTAATCATGCACTTTGATACTCTCGGATTATCAATCAAAATGGTATAAACATATAATGCTCCTATTTTTTCACGGGCATCCTCTAAGTAAGCTTTTATATCCTTATAATCCCGGCTCTTTACTTGGTTATTAAGAAAACGCTGATAGGCCTCTATATCCATCGAGTCGGCAATAGATCTAGCAGCTACCAAGTTTTGATTAGCAACGGATTTTTGCACAGAATTTTTAATGCTTAAATATGTTGAAAACATATTTAGAAGAATGAAAACAATCAATAAAAGAATGGTCAAATAAAGAAATGCCCTTAACTTTTTATTTTTCATAGGATTAAACTTACCTCATCTCTAGCAGCTAAAAGTTAACGAACCTATTCTGAGTTTACTATATAAAGTGACAAAGAAATAGAGAAAAATCTAATATTCTCTATAATTACAGGCATATAATACTATAATTAATCAAGAAATTAACAGTTCACCCACTATTTTTTAATCATCTAACTGTTTATATTATAATCTACACCACTTTAACTATTAATCATTTCTAATAAATCATTTTATTTCCATAAATAATTATATCAATATAATTCCGTATGTGAAAATGGAAAAAATAAATGATGTGGAGTTCGATATTTTCGCTTCAAATAAATAATTTTACCCTTTATATGAAAATATTACAAGAATCTAGAGGTTTCATCTGTAAAATCACACCATATTTCATATTTTTTATATTAAGTTGTGCGAAATAGTGGACCACCCCCCTTTCAATAGTACATATCTACTAATTTTTCATTAAGATCTCCTGAATAAAAAATGGAATCAGAGCCTGTTCCCCTGATTCCATTTACATATGATAGCTTTTATTTAATCGAATTAATGACTGCCCGCTCATACATCTTTTTAGTTACTTGATAATAGAGCAGTTGAAAAAGAAAATACGTTGTAATGCCCATGGCCGAATAGACAAACAAATTGGATCCCAATAAATTGCTTAATGCCACGTAGGCGACTATGGCATGTAGCATTCCTATCAGAAAAGGAGCGAAAAAGAGAATCCGTATTTCCGAACTTAAAATTTGCTGTATTTCTTTTTTTGTCAGGCCCAATCGATGAAGGGCGTGAATTTGGATTTTTTTATCTTCTAAATTCGTAAAAACTCGCAGATACATCATGCTTCCTTGGACGATAAAGAATAATAAACTGACAAACAAGCCGATAAAAAGTATCAAAATGCTTCCCTGTTTCATTTCTTGATAAATCGGAGCTCTTGTTTGTAATTGATTTTGGTCAGGATTATTAGACATTTTTTCGATCTTAGCAGATGTTTCCATTGATTCTTCCCAATCTTTAACTTCATACCCTCGTACTCTTACCTTCTCTTTTAAAGGTACATCAGTAGTGATTTCTTGATACAGCTGATCATCGACCACCATCAGGGTCGTTGCTGATTTTATGGGAGCGACTATCGATTGATTGCGCTGACCAATCATTGTTACCTGTATGGTTTGTTTACCATATTGAAGCTCCTTTTGTTCACCCTTTTGGACGAATTGATAGTCGAGTCCTCCATAAGGAAAAATGTATAACGCTTCTTTTCCAGATAGCTTTGCTGGATCAATTTTTCGCAATGCAGCCGCATTGTTATACTCACTTTCCGAGATTAATAATGACCAATTTTCATTGGATTCTCCTGTTCTCATATGGGGTAACATATGGGAAATGGGCACACCTGTCATATTAACTTCGTATAGGATCTTGAATCCATCTTCCTTTAATGTTTTCTCTACTGCGGATGGTTCAATAACGGAATAAATGGAAGCGTCATTTTCAACCCAGCCAATTGATTGCGGAATGTTATCGATCCCTTGCTTTTTTAAATCTGCACTGAACATGAAAAGTGTTCCTGCAGCTGTCAAAATCACGGCTGTAATGATCGAGGTCAAAAAGAATAATCTGGAATAGTCCTTTATATTAAATATCAGGTTTGTTTGCGTAATTAAATTCGTTCCGCCATATAAGCTTTTCTTCTTCCGATAAAGCCTGCTGCATAGAGCGACAATGCTTTGACTGAATAAAAAATAGGTGCCGATCAGTACGAAGAATAAAATGGGCATTACTCGAATATAAGAATTGTTCAACGACATCGTGCCTGCCAAGTAATAAGAAATGCTTAAGCAAACGGCTGATATTGCAATTAACCACTTTGAAACGAGGGGCGCCTTTTTTGGTTTTTGTTTATCTTTTAATAAATCGACTACCTCCGCATTTCCAATGTGGATTAATGAAAGGAGCGATAATAGCTGAAATAACAAGATGAAACTGAGAATCGTATAAACAAAGGCCTCAGGGACAAAGACAAACGATATTGGTTGCTCTACAGCCAATAACCAAGAAACTGCCATTAAAAATAACTTTGAGAACAAAAACCCCAAACCTACTCCTATCAGGATAGATATGAGGGAAACCATCGTTTGCTCCAGGTAAATCAGTTTTCTTAATTGGGATTTGGACATTCCAAGCAGTGTCAGAAGCCCAAACTCTTTTTTTCGCGGCTGTATAAATGCGGCATTCGAATAAGCGATAAAGAAAACTGAAAATATGATGATCACTATTTCAGATGCAATGAGTCCCCTACTAATTAACTTTCCTCCAGGGATATTCGCATGGACCACATCTGGATGAAAGATAAATGATGCGTAAATAAAAAAGATTGAGACCGAAAGGACAATACTGAAAAAATAAGCTAGATAACGTTGTGCATTTCCTTGGATATTTCTCTTAGCGAGAAGTCGGATGTTCATGATAAACTCCTCCCAAAACGCTTAACGTATCTAAAATCCTTTGATGGAAGCTCTGTCTTTCCCCTCCGCTGTGAACCTCCGAAAAGAACTTGCCATCCTTTATGAATAGAACCCGGTCACAGAAGCTGGCGGCAGTCGGGTCATGAGTAACCATGAGGATGGTTGCCCCCTTTTTCTCCTGAAGAGTCGTGAGGGTATCCATTACCTGCTTGGCAGATTTGGAATCCAAATTACCAGTAGGTTCATCCGCTAAAATAATGGAAGGCTCATGAATCATCGCTCTTGCACAAGCCGTTCGTTGCTGCTGACCTCCGGAAATTTCAAAAGTCCGTTTTTCTAAAATCCCTTCTATCCCAAGAAGGTTCGCCAGCTGATTTACCCTATTTTCCATTTCCTGCAGTTTATAATGATCTAACGCTAAAGGAAGGAGGATATTTTCACGAACGGTAAGTGTATCAAGAAGGTTGAAGTCCTGAAAAACAAAGCCAATTTCCCTCCTGCGAAATAATGCAAGGTCCTGATTGTTTAATTCATTAGGATTTTGATCATTTAGAATGACTTTACCTGTTGTGGGCTTATCAATCGTGGCCATTAAGTTAAGCAGAGTGGTTTTCCCGCTGCCTGATGGACCCATCACGCCGACAAATTCCCCTTTCTGTACATTCATGGTGAAATTATGTAAAGCTTTATGAAATAAATTCCCCTGCTTTTGAAAATAAGTTTTGGATAATTGTTCCGCTTTTAAAATTGACATCCGAAAATACCTCCCTTTTCTTACCGTAAGTATAATGAATAAAGAGGGAGGCTCCCATCGAAGTTTATTACATATTCGTTTAACACCCTTACAATTCTGTCACCTTTCATGTAAGGTATTTGTCTTAAAGAAAAATTCCACTGTAGTCCCTTCGGATACAGTCGATTGAACCGTAACGCCATGCCCAAGTCTGTTAACGATTTCCTTCACTAGATATAGTCCCATTCCGGTTGACTCTTGTTGGACTCGCCCGTTCTCTCCAGTAAAAAATGGATCAAACACTCTCTTTACATCATGCGGGACAATTCCAATTCCCTGATCTGTTATCCTGAGGAAAATCTCCGACTCTTTTTCAACAATGTTGAACGTTATGCTGTCATGCTTTTCCTGCCTTGAATACTTCAGTGCATTAAAGACCACCTGACTAATGGCGAAGTGGAGCCACTTACGATCCGAATGCACATATACATTCTCAAGCTCCGTTTCAAGCCTGGGATAAATGAACCGTTTGATGAACTGTTTCTTTTCCTCGTTAATCACTTGCTTGACTAGATTAATTAAGTCAATCCGCTCCGATTTTACATCCTCCGAAAAACGCTGCAGCCTTGCTCCATGCAATATAATTTCCAGCCCTCTGCGAAATCGATCATTTTCTTCTTCTATCTCTTTTAGATAATCCTTCATCTGCTCATCCGAAAATGTCCTGTTGCCTTCTTGAACCAGTAAGGAAATGACTGAAACAGGAGTCTTCATTTGATGAACCCATTGATGAATCAACAGTTCATATTGCTCCTTCTGTTTGATTTGTTCTTGTAATTGTCCAATTGTTACCTGGTTCATTTGTTGAAAAAGATCCATCCACAACTTTTGTTCATTTGACAGGGGGTCCCTAAAGGCTTCGACATATTCAAATGATAAGCTCGGTTCTTGCTTCATCCTTGCTAATTGATTAAGAAAACGGTAATGCCTTATATAATCGCCCGCTAAAAATAAAAGCATCATAAACAACGCCAGAATAATTAAATAGATGATATTTGAAACCGATAAGTGATTCCCCGCTTCCAGAACGGCTAGTGCATAAGCAATAATAAGCAGGCTTACCAATAAAACGGTATAAAATATAAAATAAAGACGGTCTTTCATAAAGGATTTTAGCTTCACTTTTCTTCACCTTGCACTACCTTTAGTCGATATCCTTTTCCCCTGCTGGTTGTTATGGCATGCTTGACGCCGATATCCTCAAGTTTTTTCCGAACCCTTGTAACATTGACGGTCAATGTATTGTCATCAACAAATGAATCATCATTCCATAATGCTTCAAGCAAATCTTCACGCGAGACAATGGTGTCATACTGTCGTAGTAAACAACTCAATAATTTCAACTCATTTTGGGTTAACGTTACCTGATTGTCTTGGTATTCGATCATCGCTTTTTCCGTATAAAGCGTTAATCCATCCATTTCCTTTATTTGTTGGTGGAATGAGGATATTTCCGCATATTCACCGTAAACCCTACGTAGGACACTCTTTATTTTCGCCAGTACGACTTCCAAATGAAACGGTTTCGTTAAATAATCATCTCCCCCATATTCAATGGCCATGACTTGGTTCATTTCATCTGTCCTAGCTGAGATGAATATGATGGGAACCTTTGAAACCGTCCTTATTTGCCGGCACCAATGGAAACCATCATAATAGGGCAGATTAATATCCAATAAAACCAAATCTGGCTTTATCTCTTGGAACTCCGCAAAGACTTGGTCCAGTTGCTTCACTTCAAAAACCTCATACCCATACCTTTTTAAGTAATTGACCAAGATTCCAGCTATTTTGGAATCGTCTTCAACCAATAATATTTTATACATCTTTTTCTCCTCATTAACATGACAATAAAAAACTTTGAATGGTATGAGCCAATCAAGGGGATTGCAATAAAATTAGATTTCCTCCGGGATTTTCAATCCTTCAATGAAGGATTGAAAACTCGATGCAACTTTATAAATATTTTCATCCTGGCTTGATGGATCTGAATACCAACCCTGATCCCAGAAGTAAACTCCCTTTTCCTCTTCGTTATTTATCAGTAAGATTTTACCTGCACATGTAGCATTACCTATTATAATGCAATTCTTATGTAATTCATCTCTGTTTTCTTCATGCCATTTCTGTAAATCCAGTTCTTTATCTTGAAGTTCTAATCCATAAAGTACATTTAAGCAAACGAGTGTGTCTAATCCATCTACATAAAACTTACAGTTTTGGACCGCTGTTGTTCCGCCATTATGCTTAAGGAGAAATTGTTGATAATCTGCAGGGATTTCAAAACCTACAAATTCCTGAAAATTATTCACGGATTCTTGTGTCGCTTTGCCATGTCCAGTAATATTAACCATTGTATCGACTCCATTCATTTAATTTATAATCTTATTCTATAAGGCTAGTTACTTGCTAATTGCTGCTAATAAATGGCCAGGCCCTACACTCCATTAATGGAGATCCTTTAAAAATAAAATATTCAATATTTCTAAGAAAATAATACTTTTTTTAAATATATTAACATAATTTTACTTTCCTTTTCAGTATTTTCTGATATTTTTTTGACAATTTCGTTGCTTTTCATTAAAAGGAGTTTTTGTCGAAAAATCGATAAATCGAATAATTCGTAGATAAATCAGGAGTTTTCGATGATATATCTCCATTTGCGAAGATATATTCCCGATTTCGCAGATAAAAATATTATTCTATAAAAAAGGCGCCCACTTCCTCTTCAAGGTTGGGCGCCTTTTACAACTCAGATAATTTTATAGTCATCATAAGTAATTAATAACCTGCTCATAGAAACAGTCTCAGCACGTAGCTTATTCTTATCACGACAATAAGCAATGATGGAACTATTGGGAATTTTAGCTGTACAATTCCATTTACTATATTTTTCATTGTACCTAGAGGATATTTCGATATTCTCACCACGGATCTTTAACATCCTGCGTTCTACCAAAGGCATCATCTCCAATTCAGATAATATTATTTACCCTAAATCAGATAAAATATTCTTGGGTCTCATTCAAGCATGGCATATTCAAAGATTATGGACATTATAGTGTTCTATATTATAGGAAATGAGAAAAAAGGTATTATCATCAGAATAATCTTAATATTTTCTCGGAATATTAAGATAAATCTCCAAACCCACCTAATAACTCTTATTTATAACTATAAAAATTATATTCGTATCACAAAAGAAATATTTGAAATTAAGAGATTAGAGTCGTATGATTAGTAGTATCGGCGGAAAACACATAAATCAAAATAAATAAGTTTAAAGGGGAATTAGATATGGTAGATGTAGTCACAAAACCTGAACATGAAACACTTAGTATTTCTGCAAACCAAGAACAATTGGATATCCTAGATCAGCTTTTAAAGCCTGAGGTTCAGGAATCATTGAACACTTTAGTTGAGCAGTTACCAAAACTGACTGAGTTAGTGAATATTTTAACAAAGTCTTATGATTTCGCTCAATCGGTTACGACTGATGATGTTTTGAAAAATGATACGGTCAGCGCCATTTCGGAGATCGCGACACCTGTAGTCCATTCAGTGAAAGGGCTTGCGGCTAATGCCATCGAAGCTAAGGATCGTGCTGAAGAGAATACTGATGTGATCGGTCTTTTTGGTCTGTTAAAAATGATGAAAGACCCGCAAGCACAAAAGCTTTTCCGTTTCGCCCAAGCTTTTCTTGAAGTCTCTTCAGAACGTAAAAACCAAAAATAATTTGATAAACTTTCAATCAGTAAGAACGGGGGATTAACTATGTCAAAACAAATCGTCATCTTAGGTGCAGGTTACGCTGGATTGCTATCTGCCTTATCCGTACGTGAATATTACAAAAGAGATGAAGTGCAGGTTACAGTGGTGAA